>JBBIJI010000022.1:0-60792 GCA_037446055.1 Nitrospiraceae bacterium | reverse complement strand
AATGGGAAACAAGTGACCGAGGCTGAGATTCGTCTCTTCACTCGGAATCTGCTCGAGTCTGCACCGAAAGACGATGGAGCGCGCCAACGTTTCCAAAGACGGCTGCAAGAAGTTGCCACGAAGCGAGGAGTCCCGGTCAGTTCTCTTCCACCTGTGGCGACCTGGGTTGACGTGATCGAACTCGACGAAGGGCGCGTGTAAGAGTCTGGCCTTGATCTTGCGTGTACAACGCCGCTCTCATGTCGCGGAAGAAGTGAGGAGCGATGGCGCGTCTGCACATCGGCACGTCCGGCTGGACTTACCCGAGTTGGAAAGGGATCTTCTATCCGGAGGACCTGCCGAGTCAGGGCTATCTTGAATTCTATTCCGGCCAATTTTCGACCACCGAAGTCAACTACTCCTTTTATCACCTGCCGAGACCGGAGACGTACGCCAAATGGGCGGGGCAGGTGCCGGAGGGCTTTATCTTTGCCGTCAAAGCCAGTCGTCTCATCACGCACACGAAGAAGCTGCTGGACGTAGACGAGGCGTGGCGGATGTTCCGAACGAACGCCCGGTCGCTCGGTCCGCACCTCGGTCCCACCCTGCTCCAACTCCCGCCCTCATTTCGTTGCGAGCCCGTCCGCCTCGAAGCCTTTCTCGAAATGGCGCGGGCGGCGGCGCCGAAGTCGCCCCCCTTGCGGCTTGTCTTCGAGTTCCGCCACGAGTCATGGTTCACGGACGCCATCTATCGGCTCTTGAGCCGTCATGACGCCGCCTTGTGTATCGCGGATTCTCCGTGCTATCCGCGGAGGGATGTGCTGACCGCCGAGTTCACCTACCTGCGGTTTCACGGGCGGACCAAGCTGTTCGCTTCGTCGTATAGCGAGGCCGAGTTGGACGAAGAGGCCAGGAAAATCAAGCGGCATGTGCGCGAGGGGCGCGACGTGTACGTCTACTTCAACAACGACGCGCAAGGGCATGCCGTTGCCAATGCTCGAACCCTGAGGCGGTTACTGGAGGGGCGAAAGAAACGGTGAGGCATCCGCGGATCCCGTTCGCGCTGACTCTGGTGTTGCTGCTGGGATTGCCCTTGTTGGGGGTGGTGCTCGCCGGTCAACCGCTCGGTCGATACCTGGAATTTCCCCCGCGCACTCGGTACGTCGAACACGAACCGTTCTCCTGGCCGGTGTTCATCGCGCTTGCGATCGCTATCGTGGGGGCCGTGGGCCCCTTGATCTTGCACGTCTGGCGCTCTGGTCCGACGACTCAGACCATCGCCCATCAGGCATCACCCGTCAGCTTTCAACGTTCCAGTGCCGCAACTTGGCACTCAACTCTCAACACTCAACACGGCCTTGCGTCCTACCCCTGGTGGGGCTGGGGCGGCGTTCTTTGGACGGCGGTCTGGTGGGTGCTTGCCTGGGTCCGATTTCCCTGGATGGCGCCCATGCAGGCGCATACCTTCACGCCGCTCTGGCTTGGGTACATTGTCGTGGTAAACGGCTGGACGTTCGCGCGGACCGGCCGCTGCATGATGCTCCACAGACGCCGCTACTTTCTCTCGCTCTTCCCGCTCAGCGCGGTCTTCTGGTGGTTCTTCGAATATCTCAATCGCTTCGTGCAGAATTGGTACTACGTCGGGGTGGACGAGTTGTCGCCGCTGGAGTATTTCCTCCGCGCGACCATCCCCTTCTCCACGGTCCTCCCCGCAGTGATCGGGACAATGGAGCTCATGACGTCCTTCCCGCGACTCAGCGCCGGCCTGGAGCGTTATCGGCCTGTTCGACTGGCCCAAGTCCCGCGGGCCGGCTGGGTCGTTCTCTTGCTCTCGAGCGCAGGCTTGGCCGGGCTCGGCCTGTGGCCGAACTATCTGTTTCCGTTGGTCTGGATCGCGCCTCTCTTGGTGATCACGGCGTTGCAGGTCGGGCTGGAACAGGAGACGATCCTTGCCGACTTCGGGAAAGGCGACTGGCGAGTCGTCTGGCAAGCGGCGCTGGCGGCCCTGATCTGCGGTGTCTTTTGGGAGCTCTGGAACTGGAAGAGCCTGGCTCATTGGCGATACGCCGTGCCGTTCGTGCAGCGGTTTCATCTGTTTGAAATGCCGCTGCTCGGGTATGCGGGCTATTTACCCTTCGGGTTGGAGTGCCTCGTCGTGGCCGATCTGTGCTTGAGCCGAAAGTTCTCTGGAGGGGTCGCGTACTATTGCGCGCAGGCGCAGAGAACGGAGCCTGTTAGGATGTGATCCTGGTGCCGAAGGCCGTGAAGAGCTCTCCGGTCAGGTAAGCCGTTTCCTGTCCGTCGCGCCGATGCTTCCGCCGCATGTAGTCGTTGAGGATGCGGCCGTCACTCGCTCGGTGCACGTGGGGTTGCCTCAGGTTCATCCGGTACCGCTCGATCGCCTCGGCGACACGGCTGATGAACACGACCGTCCCGTCGTTTTCGATGCGTTCGACGATCCCGACGTGCGTCAGCCGGTCGTTGATCAGGCCGTCGCCGTTGACGTCCCAGGTATTGTCGAAGAAGACCAGGTCGCCGCGGCGCACCGTCGGACCCTGGTGGAGCCGGCCGTATCGGCGCACGTGGTCGTAAATCAGACGGACTCCGTTGGCGCGGGGATCGGGATGATCGCCTCCATACAAATCGATCCCCAGAGCTAAATAGATCGCTCGCGTCACACCGGCGCAGTCGTAGGAAACGCGTCGACTGTGGCTCGTGACGGCTCGAGCACCGACAAGCCTGGCTGCCGTCCGCGCGATTGCATCCTGTCGCGCTGAGGAAGGTTCAGCCATACAGCAGAGCCGAGCCTGACCCATCGTCGACCGGGCTTGATGGCTGGTTGGTCCAGCGCAACCCGCCGCCATGGGAATCAAGCATGGTGCGACAATGGCAGCCACATGCCTCAGAGCAGAACGGCGCATGATAATGGATTTCGCGGCGGGCTGGCTCATGGATGAAAATCCTATCGGCTAACCGGCAGGCCGTCAAAGAAAAGGCGGGTTGATGCATCGAGGTGGCCTCAGTGGTGAGGGATGAGGGGCGGACTGAGACAGTGAGGATTGAGGACGAAGGTTAAGAGATCAACAGAGTAGAGGGCGATTGCCGGCGGTTGCGACGTCGCCACGCGAAGCTGATTCCCCGCACGAACCATACAGTGCGCGACAGGTGACTGGCACTGCTTCTATCCTGGCGACTTCGCGCAGCGGAAGCCGATGGTGGCCGAGCGTTGGTCGGGCGGGGCGCCGCTACGCGTTGCGGTCCGCAGCATCATCGGTTTGCTTTTCCAAGAGCCGCCGCGAACACTCCTATAGCGCCCGGCGGTCGGGCCGGGCGGGTTTCGCTCGGGCATGATCGCGTAGTAGTCGAACAGAAACCAATCGTTCACCCACTCGGCTACGTTGCCGGCCACGTGATGGAGACCGTACGGGCTCTTGCCTTCTTCGCCTCCGTTCACGGCTGCGACAAGCGGAATCTCGTGGACATGGTACTGCCCGAAAACGGCCAAGCCCGGTGAGGGAGCCGTGTGACCCCAGGGGAAGAGACGGCCGTTGGTCCCACGTGCGGCCTTTTCCCATTCGGCTTCAGTGGGGAGCCGCTTGCCTCGCGTGCGGCAAAACTCCGAAGCCTCCACCCATGTCACGTACAGCGCCGGCCAGCTCGCCAAGACCGCATCCGGCATATAGTGGACGGTGATCAAGTGCCAGATGAGCCGCTCTAGCTCCTCCGAGGCGCGGTGACCGTGTTGCTCGAGGAAAGCGAGAAATTCTCCCAGGCTCACCTCATCGCGATCGATCTCGTAGCCATCAAGCCAGATGTGTCGCTGGGGGAGCTCCGTGTCGTCATACTGGGTGCTCAGTCCGTAGGGGTCGTCGTCGATCCGATTGGTTCCCATCAAGAACCAGCCTGCGGGGATCGACACCGTTGGGGCCGGGTGGCCGGATTGCGCTATGGCAGAAAGGTGGGCCGGCAGCTCCTTCGCGCGATCCGGAACCGACCCTGCCGGCGCGGCCCCGACGCTGAACGCGACGGCGAAGAGGTAGGCGAGAGCATGAAACGGGTCGAAGGGTCGAGGTAACGTCACAACTTTCCCGCCGAGTCCAACGACCTCGAAATGTCGGCGATGAGGCGTCGCTCAATTTCTGCGGCCTCCTCCGGCGACGCCGCAAGGATTTTGTTTCCATGCGCCATTTTTTCGAAGTCGGCTTTCACGCTCAAGCGGGTCGCCTTCGAGGGGAGCGTTTGCAAGGAGATCAGATACTGATTGCGAAAGCCCGAGACCTCCAGCGAGCCGGGGGCTGAGACTTTTCGTTCGGTGACGTAGACGGCCTTCTGGTCGGTGGTCACGCTGACCTTGATGACGTACCCGTGCTTGGCGAGCGACGCCTCGACCGCCTTCCCGACAGCCGGCAGCGGACGCGGCAGGTCTTCCACCTGCGCTCCCTTGTCTTCCACGCGAAGGCTTTGAGCGGCTTGTGCGGCCGAGGTTCGCTGGACCTCCGCGGTGAGCTTTCGCGTCTGGGCGAGCTGGGCTTCCAGCCTCTCCGAGGCCGCTTTCACCTCCGCCTGCGCTTTCTCCCGTTCCTTCTTCGCGTCCCGGAGTTCCTGGTTCAGCAAGTCGATTTGTTGCTGCATGACCTTGCTGCCTTCCTGCAAGGTGCTCAAGACCGCCTCCTGCTTGGCGAGCTGTTGTTTCAGATTGGTGTTCTCGGCTCTCAGCGGAGATTCGTCCGGCCCGCATCCGGTTAACATCGAGACCAGGACACAGAGGGAGATCGACACAGAACTGATCGGCGTCACGGGGACCTCTTCACGGGTGGAGGAGTGGGCCGTTCTCGTCGGGCGGATTCTATGGGGAACGGACGGCGAATTCAAATCGCTTCGACCGACCGGTCGAGCGGAGGCCCGTTGACGGTGCTCGATCTCCGCGCTTATGCTTTCCTGAGACGATGCATCGGTTCCGCAACAGGAGGAGTGGTCGTCAGGCTGCAATGCTCGCCTGTGTGCTTGCCTTCGCTCCGCTGGTTTTGGCGGGAACAACGGTTTCGGACCTAGAACTCCAGCCGATTTCGACGGAGGAATATGTCATTTTCGATGTGATCGTCCGAGCCAAGTTTCTGACGTCTGTGACGAGACTCGTCAAGATCGAGCGAGCGACGACCGTGCGCCTGCATCCGGAAGCCGACGGGCCTTCGACCGAAGCCTTCTTTCTTGAAGGCGCGTACTTTGAGGGAAGGCTGCAGCGGGATCTTGTGCGCGATTTCGTCCTCAAGAATCAGCGGCCGTCGCGGATGGAATCCCGCTTCAACTTCGGCGTATCCTATCGTTTTGTATCGGCCGAGGGTCTCGAGGAACCGGAGGCATTCTGGTCGGCGCTTCTGGTCCGCGAATCCCATCCGGTCCAGGACGCACATCCGGTGGTCGATCGGCTGGCCTTCTCCCGTGTGGCCTTCACGGCCAGGCATGACCAGGCGCTGGCCTACGTGGCGAACAACCGACCCGACGGCACGGGCGCGGGGTTCCTCGTGTGGCTCATTCTCCGCGGCGATCAGTGGCAGGTATTCGACACCGAAGTCATATGGGTGGCGAGATTGGACGTGCCGGGATTGGAGCTGCCGTGAGCGACGAGCAGGCTGCGGATCTCCGCCTGATCCGCCGGACCTTTGCCGTGCCGCCGCTGGGGTGCAATTGCTCCATCATCGGTGATCCGTCGACAAAGGAGGCCATCGTGGTCGACCCGGGGGGCGCGCACGAGCGGATCTTGCGCGAGGTGGAAACGCTCGGCCTGCGCGTGACGCGGATCCTGCATACGCACGCGCACTTCGACCACTTCCTTGCGTCCGGCGAAATGAAGAAAGCCACCGGCGCCACGTTGTGCCTTCATGAAGACGATCTGGAGCTCTGGAAGATACTGGACGTGCAGTGCCGGCTGTTCGGCGTGCCCTTTGTGCCTGTGCCGTTGCCGGACTATTGGCTCAAAGATGAAGAGAAGCTCCTTGTCGGGGGTCTCGAAGCCCGGGCGGTCCACACGCCCGGCCATACGCCGGGGTCCATGAGTTTTCATTTTCCCTCGGAGCGACTGGTCCTGGCCGGTGACACCCTGTTCCGCGGAGGCATCGGGCGCACCGACCTGTGGGGCGGCGATTTCGATGAGATCGAACGATCGATCCGCGAACGGCTGTACAGCCTTGACGAAGAGACCCGAGTCGTGACCGGTCATGGGCCGGAGACTCAGATCGGTTGGGAACGGGAGACGAATCCGTTTGTGAGGAGCTAACCCTCCGCCGATGTCACATCAAGGGAGGCCTCTATGAAACAGCTCGGAGTCTGGAGGATATGCGGTGTTCTCGCCTGGAGTACGGCGCTGCTCGCGGCTTCGCCCGGTAAGACCGAGCCACAGAAATCCGGGCCGCCTCCCTCATCGATGGTGACGATACAGGATGTGCAGGTGCGCATGTCCGATCATGGTCCGGTGGTGTTGCTGAAAGCGGAGGGCAAGGCCATCCCGATCTTCGTCGATTTTACCGTGGCGAGCTCCATTCACGGGGCGCTCAGCGGCGAGAAAACGGCGCGCCCCTTGTCGCATGACCTTATGCACACCATCTTGCAGACCTTCGGCGCCAGAGTCACACAGACCGTGATCACGCTGAAGGAAGGCACGTATTACGGGGCGCTCACGGTGGCGTACAGGGACGAGGTCAAAGTGTTCGACAGCCGTTCATCGGACTCAATCGCGCTGGCGATTCATTTCAAGGCGCCGATCATCGTGGGGCGAGATCTGTTGGAATCGGCCGGTAAGGTGCCACAAGAACCCAAGCCGCAGACATTATAAGAGGTCGGCACGCATCGAATAGCTGAAGCGCGTAGCGCAAAGCTCTCAGCTGCTCGCTCTGCGCTAACGGCGCATGTCGTTATTCCTTGGCCATCCGCTCGTGGAGCCGCCGTAGCCGCTTCTGAGTAGCCTGCTTGATAAAGGCCATGTTCTCGCTCAGGTGTTGCTCGGGCGTCATCTTGCCGTCGTCGCGCCGTTTCTGCTGGGCCAACCCGAACTCGGCGATCTCCTTGGCGCCCTCGTCGTTGAGCTGTTTCCAGATTGCGACGCAGGTGGACTGTTTCCCCGGGGGGTAGATGTCGCAGGGGGGGTCGGCTGCGAGACTTGTCGACGGGCTCAAGACGAGACCGAACAGGGCGAGGCGGACGAGCCAAGCCGCAAGATGGCGAGGGAGGGGTGGTGTGCGCACAGCTATGGATTGAGGGGGAAGATCCCCGGTTCCGGTCGTGATCGCGGAGTCAAGGTGACACGGATCTCATCATCGAAGACGTAGTAGCCCCCACTCTCGACATCCGTGTTGTAGCACTTGGGGAAGAAGAACAAGCACCAAGCATCTCCGAGGACCCACCAGGACCACGTCCGCCCGATGTTCAGCGTCTCCGGCTCGTAGCCCTCTTTCTCGATGTACGCCGTGTGATCCGCCTTCCGGCTGAGCGAGACGGTCCCGGGCGATGTCAGGTGGACGCGTTCGTCGACCGTCACGTTAGCCTCTGGCGGAGTGGTAAAGATCGTGACGGACTGATGATCACCGTTCATGTTTGTAGCGCACCCGCTCCACAGGATAAGAGCCGCCAAGCTCTGCGGCGTGAACGTCAGCGTTCTCCGTAGTGTGTTCACCATCCCCCCTTGGTTAGAGCTTCATCGCGTCTCTGACCTCTTCCACCGTTTGGTGAGACACCGCGCTCGCTCGACGGCTGCCCTCGGCGACGATCTCGTCCAACATGGCGGGCTGCGTCGTCAGCTTCTCTCTGGCCTCCCACATGGGCGCCATCCGATCCACGAGGTGGTCGGCCACCATCTTCTTGCACTCGATGCAGCCGATGGCGGCGGTCCGGCACTCGCGATTGACCTGCTCGATGACCGGCTGGGCTGAAAAGATCTTGTGAAAGTCGTAGACCGGACAGACGTCGGGATTGCCGGGATCAGTCCGCCGGGCCCGCGCGGGGTCCGTGACCATGGTTTTGAGTTTCTGGCGCACGACGGGTTCCGGGTCCGACAGGTTGATCGTGTTCCCGTAGCTCTTGCTCATCTTGCGACCGTCCGTTCCGAGCACCTTCGGAAACTTCGTGAGGTGCTCCATGGGCTCGGGAAAGACGGGACGGTAGAGGCTGTTGAACCGTCGGGCCAACTCGCGGGTCAGCTCGAGATGCGGCAACTGGTCTTTGCCCACCGGCACGAGGTCCGGCTTGTAGATCAAGATGTCGGCGGCCTGCAGGACCGGATACCCGAGGAAGCCATAGGTGCTCAGGTCGCGTTCTTTCAGCTCTTCCTGTTTCTCCTTGTAGGTCGGATTGCGCTCGAGCCAAGAGATCGGGATGATCATCGAGAACAGCAGGTGCAGGACCGCGTGATCGGGCACCCGGGATTGGACGAACACGATCGAGCGAGCGGGATCGATGCCGGCGGCGAGCCAATCCACCAACAACGCCCGCGAGAATTCCTTGATGCGGCTCGTGTCGGCGTAGTTGGTCGAGAGCGCGTGCCAATCCGCCACGAAGAAGAAGCACTCGTACTGTTCCTGCAGCGCCTTCCAATTTTCGAGGGCGCCCAACCAGTTGCCCAGGTGAAGCAACCCGCTGGGCTGCATGCCGCTCAACGCGCGTTTTCGAGCCTGAGTCATTCCCCCGCTCCGTTTCCGAGCCCGACCGCCGTCGACAAGAGGCGCGTCGCCACATCGTGCGTCAAGGTGCCGGTGATGGAATGGATGATGCCGAGTTGCGGGTCGAACAGGATCAGCGCCATGACGATCAACATCCCATACGGCTCCAGACGCGCCAGAGCCCAGGCTTGCTTGGCCGGTAGCAAGCTCGCGAGGATCCGGCCTCCGTCCAGCGGCGGAATCGGGATCAAGTTGAACAGCATGAGGAGCACGTTGACGATCACGGAAAATTGCGCCATCAGTGCGATCGGCACCAGAAGCATGACGACGAGCGCGCTGTGGAAATCGGAATCCGCGGGAGATGCTCGGTACCCTTCCAGGATGTTCGCGAGGAGGGCATAGAGCATCGCGCTCAGGATGGCCAGGATCAAATTCAATCCCGGTCCTGCCGCCGCCACCAGCGCCATGTCTCGCCGCGGGTTGCGAAACGCACCCGGATCGACCGGCACCGGTTTGGCCCAACCCAGGAAGAAACCGCCGGGCAGCAGCAAACACATCAAGGGCAACAGGATCGTGCCGACGGGATCGACGTGGGCCAGCGGGTTCAGGGTCAGCCGGCCTTGTCTGCGTGCGGTCGAATCCCCGGCCCGCTCCGCCATCCACCCGTGTGCATACTCATGGAGGACCATGGCGAAGAGCAAAGGAAGTCCCATGTACGAAAGCTTGTACAGGATCTGCGGGAGTGAGCTCATGGGTACATGCGCTGTCAATCGAGTTCGACGAGCTTGCCACGCTTGATCTGGAGCAGCAGGACACGCCGATTCAACGTGCCGTCCGGTCCGAAACTGGCCGGCCCGGTCAAGGTCGGGAGGCCGTGCTGGCTGGTAAGAAAGTCGCGCACCGCTTCTCCTGTAGTGGCTCCCCGACGCAGAGCCTCCAACACCAACCCAGCGGCGTCATAACCCTGAGCTGCGAAGAGGGACGGGGTCGCTTGGTACCGCCGCTGGTAACGGTCCACGAAATCCTGCACGTTTGCGTTGGGACTGTCAACGAAGAATCCGTCCACGAACGTGCTGCCGTCCAGAGTCCGATCCGCCACTCGGCCCAACTCCTGATGGTTCCATCCGTTGCTCCCGATCAGCGGAACCGCCACATCGTGAAAGGCCAGTTGCGGGGCGATCAGGTTGACCTCCCGGTGGCGGCCCGGGAGAAAGATCGCGTCGAAGCCGGGCGTATAAAGCATCCGGCGCGTTGCCCGATCTCTCAGATTCAGGGGGGCCACCGAGTTGTCCAGCCGGACCTGAGTCCCATATTTTTTGAGATCGGCATCCTTCACGCGTTTGATGATCGGGCCAAAATCCGTGTCGCCTTCCTGGTACGCTTCGATCGCAATGATCTCCCCGTTGCTCTGCCGGACCTCGCGCGCGAACAACTTGGCAAGCTCGCGGCCGTACGTTGTGTCGGGATGCAAGATGACGAAGCGGCGATAGCCCTGTTCTCCCATCGCGAAATCGGCGATCCGCTTGGCTTGCAGGTTGTACGTGAGCGCGGTGCTGAAGAGATAGCCGCCCAACCGCCGAACGTTCGGGAACATGGCGGCCGGTGTGATCACGGGGGTCTTGGTCTTTTCCGCCATCTCCGCCATCACGGGAAGATTCTTGGACAGCAAAGGGCCGATGACGGCGAGCGGTCGGTGCTCAGTCAGAAGGTCGGACAATTCGGTCAAGAACCCGGCCTGGTCGACTTCGGTATCCTTGACGATCAGCCCCACGGGGCCGGCTCCGGGAATTTCCTTGTGTTTTTCTAAGGCGAGCTGGATGCCGTTAAGCACTTCCGTTCCAAACGGCCCGAGCTTTCCCGAGAGCGGGAACATGGCGGCCAGGACATGCTCCTGGGCCTTCAGCTTCACTTTCACCGAGGCCAACATGTCGGCCGCTTTTGCCGCGTAGTCGTGGGACGGGAAGTGGTCGAGAAATTGGCGAATGTCCCGTTCGAGCAGGTGATCCTCCCCGCGAGTCTGGTGCAACTCGATGAGCCGTATCAGGGCGAGGTCGCCCGGGTAAGAGCTCGGATAGGCGTCGCGGATGCGCTGGAGCGTCTTCTGATCCGACTGTCCGTTGATCAGCTCGGCGATGCGCGTCCGAGCCTCTTGAGCTTGCTCGTCGTGAGCCAGGCCCATCTCCTCGACCCACATCCGAATGACCCGCAAGTAATCCTTCTTCTGGAGGTAGTAGTCGCCGGTGAGCTTGAGTGCTTCGAGCTTGACGTCTTCTTGTTGAGTGAGACCTTTGACTTGTGCCAACAGGGGTAACGCCAGGTCGATATTCCCCATGCCCGCATGCGACTTGGCCAGCAGCAGTTTGGCGCGATCAACCAGTTCAGATTCAGGATAGTCGTGGAGCAGTTGCGTCAGATTCTTCACCGCGTCCCCATATTCCCTGGTGCCGTAGAAGGCCGCTCCCAAGAGATAGTAGGCGTCGTCGATCGATTCAGGCGGCGGAGTGCCCCCGAGAAAACGCTTGAGCACCGGGATCGCCTGGTCCGGCTCCTGCGCCTCAATCGAACGTTTCGCCTGTTCGATGACGGGATGGCCCGATCCATCGTCGACGAACGCCTTGCGCTCGCCGCTTGCGGGCTTGGCGGGCGGGGCTGCAGACGTGAGCGGGCAGAGGAAGAAGAACAGGCACAAGGCGACCGTGCAACACGCTCCGACTCGTTGGCGCCACAATGAAGCTAAGGGCATCGACAACTACGCGGGATGGATCACTTCGTCGCGAGCTCACCCGACTTTTCGCTAATTGACCGGGGTTGGCGGCGACGTTCGGAGCGCCCATTGCATCGCTCGCGACAATGGGGCGTGGCTTGGGACCTCACCAACGCGACAGCCTCTCGCAGCACTCTCACTATAGGAGAGGGGTGGAGGGGTGTCAAGGTAAAGGGTGCGCCATGCCACAGATTCATTGCGTCGTTCGATCGGGCCCGCTATAGTCTCGGTAGGTTACGCGCGCACCGGCGACGATCTTCCTTGGAGCCGCGCATGTCTTCGCGTTCACTCGACCGCCACGGAGCCGAACCTGCTGAGGGATCACGGTGGGAGGGCTTGACGGACAGGTACTGGAACCATCTGCGCGTTGAGGCTGGGCTGTCGATGAACACGCTTGAGGCCTATCGACGGGACATCGGGAAGTTTTGCGCGTTCGCGCTGCGGCAGGGCCTCCATGATCCGAGTCGAGTCGACCGCCGGGACGTTGCACGGTTCGTCGAGTCGCTGACGAGCACGAAGCTCGCGCCGCCGTCGGTGGCCCGCTGCCTCGCGGCGCTGCGCGGATTCTATCGCTTCTTGCGCCGGGAGCGCTTGGTTCAAGGCGATCCTCTCGCCGGGATCGTCCAACCCCGTCGGGGAATCAGGCTGCCGAAAGCCTTGTCGCAGGCGGCGGTCATGGCCCTCTTGGAGCAGCCCGAGTCGGATGCGCCCGAGCGACTGAGGAATGCGGCCATGATCGAGTTGTCGTACGCGACCGGCCTGCGTGTGTCCGAGTTGGTCTCGTTGAAGCTGACCGACCTCCATTTGAATGAGGGCTACGTGACGACCTGCGGCAAGGGATCCAAACAACGTCTGGTGCCGTTGGGTGAGATGGCGAGGCGGCTTGTCAGTCGGTACCTTGACTCAGCGCGGGGATCCCTCTTGTCCCGTCGTGCCTCGCCCTTTCTCTTCGTCACGCGCCGTGGGGCTCCTATGACGCGGCAAAATTTCTGGACCGTGCTGCGTGAACGCGCGCGGAGCGTCGGCCTCAAAGGAGCGATTTCTCCCCATATGCTCCGGCACTCCTTCGCCACTCATCTCTTGGACCGTGGCGCGGATTTACGGTCCGTCCAGGTGCTGCTCGGGCATGCGGATATTGCGACGACGCAAGTCTACACGCACGTCGGAGGGGAACGGCTCAAGCAGATACACGAGAAATACTTTCCCAGGAAGGGACGATCCCCACGTAGCCTCGCCTCGATGGGCGGGCAGGGCTTCACGCGTCATCGGGGACGTGTCGTCTCGTCGAAACAACTCCGTGATTCTGTTGACAAGGTACGAACGAGTTGATAGCATCCCTCCGTATTCATCGATTCTTTGCGCTAATAAAATCAGGCGGATAGCTCAGCCGGGAGAGCGCTGCCCTTACAAGGCAGAGGTCACAGGTTCGACCCCTGTTCCGCCTACCAGCATAGGACCCCACGAGGGTCTCGTTTGTGTACTGGTGCTGATGGTTGTTTGAGGCTATAGAACATCCAAACCAACATCTCGATCCCTAAGCTGCTACATCCGTTAACTTCGCGGGGCCGTCGTTCAGCTTGGTTTAGGACGCCAGATTGTCAATCTGGAGGTCGCGGGTTCAAATCCCGTCGGCCCCGCCATTTTCTCCTGCATCGCATGGTGACTCAATTCCGTCCTTCCAGAGGAGGCATAGGTCTAAGCGCATGATCCTGCAATCGGGGCTATTCGGAGTGGCAGGTTCGCTCGGCGTGGTTTCCTACATGGTCCTCGGGGTCCTTTTCTTGTTCTCGGTGCTGTCGTGGACCGTCATTTTCTACAAATGGAAGGTCTTTCGAAGCGCCGACCGACAGGACCAGAGGTTCATCGGATTGTTCGCGAAATCCAAGGACCTGGAGGATCTGCTGCGTGACGCTCGCCGCATGCCCGGCAGCCCCACGGCGAGAGTCTTCCAGGGTGTGATGCTGCGGGTGCCGTCCGCCTTGGGCGATGGGCGGGTGTTGCAGAAGCCTTCGTCACCGCTGGAAGAAACCCAGGTCCTCGATCGTCCTTACCTTGAGCGGACGGTCGGGTTTCTCGTGCAGGATCAAATCGCCCAGCTCGAGAGCTATTTGCCCGTGCTGGCCACCACCGGGAACATCACGCCCTTCATCGGGCTTCTGGGCACCGTGCTCGGCATCATCGATTCGTTCCGAGAGATCGGACTTCAGGGAACCGCCAGCATCGCGGCTGTGGCGCCGGGCGTGTCGGAGGCGCTGGTGGCAACGGCAGCGGGGCTGTTCACGGCCATTCCCGCCGTGATTGCCTACAATTATTTCTTGATCCGTATCCGTCGCGCCGTGTTCCGAGTGGAAGCCTTCGTGGTGGAACTCCTCAAGGCCGTGCAGGCTCGGCACGCTGTTCCGACCGTAGGGATCCCGACATGATGCTCGACTCGCGACGCCGTCGGTTCTTGGCCGAGATCAACGTCATTCCCCTCGTGGATGTGGTATTGGTCCTGCTTGTGATCTTCATGGTCACAGCACCTATGTTATATCGAGGCATCGACATTAAGTTGCCGACCTCGGCCACGAATACGATCAAGCCGGAAGCGCGAACCGTCGTGACGATCGAGAAAGACCAACGCCTCTACCTGGACAAAGATCAGGTGAGTCTCATCCAGCTCGAACGGCGATTGCGGGCGTTGAAAGCTGAGCACGCGGATGTATCCGTCTATCTTCGCGCGGATCGTGAGGTACCGTATGGCCTCGTGGTCCAGGTGATGGACGAAGTCAAACGCGCCGGGATCGACAAGTTGGGCATGGTGACGGACCCGGCTGCCCCGGAGCGCGTCGGCGTCAAGGCCTTGAACGCGGTGTTACCGAAGAAGGGCTAACACACCTCGGTCTGGCGAATGCGGTCCTGTCTCATTGCGGATGCCGTATCGTCCCGTAATTCGCTCCATGGTTTCGTACGCCCATTCCAACACAACCATCTTTGATGTCATCGGCCGGGTGAAGGACCCGGGATTCCCGTCCCTGCGGCGAACGGCAACCTGGTCGCTGGCGATGCACGTGGCCCTTGTGGCCTTGGTTGTTCTGGTTCGATTGCCGACAAGAGGAGAAATGCCACTCCGCTCGATCGAGGTTTCCCTGGTGAGCCTTCCTCCCGTTCCACGACCGGTCGAGCCTGAGAGAAAAAGCGCGCCGCCGGAGACCCAACCGGTCCGACCCCAGTCGATCACGAAGCCGGCGCCGCCTCCGGAGCCGGTGGCTCGACCGGTGGAACGTGAGAGCGCGAACCTGCCGCCGCCTCGCCCGGTCCCTCAGGCACCGGCCATCGAACAAGCGTCGGCTCCGAAAGCGGAGGCCCCGATCCCACGCAAGCCCTCCAGCGACATCATGCGAGACGTTCTGCGGGACCTCGCATTGCCGCCGGAGGCTCCTCGGATCGGGGAGCTGAGTCCGTCCCAAAAGGTCGCCGAGGCGACCTCGATCGAGCCGAAGCCCAAATTGTCGCCCGAGAAACCTCGGCCCAACCTGGAATCGATCTTGAAAAAGCTGCAAGTGCCGGAGCTAAGTCCACTGCCCCAGGTGCAAGTGGATGAACCGCCGGTTTCGAAGATGACAGAGTCGAGGTCGTCGTTGACGGAAGAGTTGAAACGAGAACTGGACCAAGAGCTCAAGAAGCTTGCGCCGCAAGTTTCGCCCAAGCCCGTGGAGCCGCCCAAAGAAATGAAGCCGCCCGCGGTCACGGCCAAGATCCCTGCGACCAGAACCCCCGATGTGGCACTGCAGGTTCCGGGGATGAAGTCAGGGGCCAGCGCATACTTAGCGCGGGTGCAACAACTCATCAGCAGCAATTGGGACGCCCCCCCCGTGGACATCTCGGCGCGCGCGCTGACCGTGACGATTCGCTTCCGCCTCCACCGAGACGGCGCCATCAGCGGCGTGATGGTCGAGGAGTCGTCTGGAAACGAATATTATGACCTGGCCGGCAAGCGGGCAGTGTTGCGGACGGGGCAGTTGCCGCCATTTCCGCAGGATGTCAAGGAACCTCACTTCGACGCTCATTTTACCTTTGCCGTCGGACGGGTAGCCGGATGAGATCCATGCGTCGTCTGCTCATTTTCTTCTCGTGCATCTCCGTCCTGGGGGGAGTGGGTGTGATCGTAGACTCCCGGGCGACGGACGTCTTTCTTGAAGCGACGAGGCCGGATTTCCAAAAAATCCCGATCGCCGTGTGGCATTTCCAGAACGGCGCAGGGCCTGTTCAGCACGGGGGTCGCATTGAGCAGGTGCTGAAGGCCGACCTCAGGCGTTCGCTCGTGTTCTCTCTCATGGATCTGCCCAGCCTTGGCATCAAAGTCGCGGATGTGGCTCCGCCCGAGAAAGCCATCTTGAAACAGGCGGCCGACAACGGCGTGTCGGTGGTCGTGTGGGGCAAAGCCGGTTTTAAAGAAGGGGACAAGGACGCTGAAGTCGTCATGGACGGCTTTGTGTACGACGCGGGGAACGACGACGTGGTCGGAGGAAAGCGTTACGTCGGCTCGTCCACGGTCGTCAGGCTCATGGCGCACCGTTTTGCCGACGAACTGGTTTTCCGCTACACTGGCGAACCCGGCATCGCTCGAACCAAGATCGCCTATGTCTCCGAACAGGGAGCGGCCCGGGAACTCTTCGTGATGGATTACGACGGGTATGAGCCGAAGCAGATCACGGCTGACGGCTTCCTGAATCTCATGCCGCGCTGGTCGCCGGATCGCAGGTTTCTGGTCTTTACCGCTTACCGGAATAGGAACACGCAGGACATCGACATGATCGAGTTGGCGACGGGGAAACGATGGACGTTGGTCGCTCTTCCCGGTCTCAATATCACCCCGGCCTTCTCGCCTGACGGCAACTTTCTGGCCTTCGCGACCAGTCAGGACGGTAATTCGGAGATCTATACGTTGGACACCCGCAGCAAGAAGTTCCAACGGTTGACCGTCAACGCCGGCGGCGATTTGTCTCCCTCCTGGTCAACGACGGGACGCGAGCTGGTCTTTACCTCCGATCGAGGCGGGGCCCCTCAGCTCTATCTGATGGGAGCGGATGGGTCGAACGTGCGGCGATTGACCTTTGAGGGGGATTACAACGCCGCTCCGGCCTGGTCGCCTCGCGGAAACTGGATCGCCTATGTGTGTCGGACTCAGAAAAAGGAATACAAGCTTTGTCTGATCACTCCCGACGGCCAGAAGCGGGTCCAGCTCACGAGCGGGCCCGGGGTCGACGATTCCCCCTCGTGGTCGCCTGACGGCAGGCACGTGGTCTTCAGCTCGACCGCGGACGGGAAGAGCCAGATTTACATGATCAACGCCGATGGAAAGGATCTGGAACGCTTGACCTTCGTCGGCACCCATAACAGCGCGCCTGCATGGTCCCCTGCTTCCTGAACCGTTCCATTTACTGTATGATCTGGCGTCTTAGGGATTGGCATCACGGGCGATTAACCTGAGGGAGGAAGGGCTATGCAAACAATTCAGGCAAGGAATGGTCGGTCACCTCTGGCTGCCATCGCGGTCGCGGCGGTAGCCGGATTTCTGATAGTCGGTGGGTTCGGTTGCTCGAAGAAGACGGTCCAGTCCGGCGGCGACGTCCGCTCTTCGGAAGCAGGCGCCGCCAAGGCCGGCGGTGGGATCGGAGGCGGCGATACGAGAGCGGGTGATACCGGCGGCAGCGGTACGCCAGGCGGCGGAATGGCAGGCAGCGGAACGCCGGGCGGCGGGGTTGGAGGCGTAAGTCCGAGCTTCCCCGACACCACGATAGCGAGCCATAGCCAACGTGGACAGGAGCCAGCGACCGAGGGGCTTCGAGGGCTGGACTCGGTTGCAGAAGGCAAGAGTCCGGCCGGGGAGCGACTCGGTAGCGGAGGCACCGTGGTGGCCAAAGCCGAACCCGGCAGCGCAGCGCGTCACATCGAGGAAATGCGGCGCGAGCAAGCGGCGACCGCGGCCGCGGGTTTGAAAGACGTCTTCTTCGCCTTCGACAGTTGGACGATCACCGAAGACGGTCGGCAAGCTCTGATATCGGATGCCGACTGGATAAAGGCGAATGGGAGCGCGAACGTCAAAATCGAGGGCCATTGCGACGAGCGCGGGACCCAGGCCTACAACCTCGTGCTCGGCGAAAAACGCGCCAAGGCCGTCAGAAACTACTTGGTCGAGCTGGGCGTGGCCGCCAATCGGCTCTCCGTCGTGTCCTACGGGAAGGAGAGACCGTTCTGCAGGGACCATGCGGAATCGTGCTATCAGCAGAACCGGCGCGGTCACATCGTGGTCCGGTCCAAATGAGCCTTCGAGGGCAATCGCCGCGCATGAGCAGGAGGCCGGAAGGAACGATGAGTCGATCAAGACCGGCATGTCGATACCTGCTTCCTGCCCTGGTGTGGTTGATCGGAGCGTGGTTGGCCGGATGCGTCGCGCAGGAAGCCGATCTGCGCCAAGCGAAGAAGGATCTCCAGAAGGAGATCAAGCAATCGCAAGAAGAGTTGACCAAGACACGTGCGCGGCAGAACCAAGAACTCGCGAATCTCAGGGAGCAGGAGTTGCCGAAGCTGGAGGGAAAGATCGAGGTCGCGGCCAGGCAAGCCGAAGTCCTCTCTCATACCCAGGAAGACCTGAAGTCGCGCACCGCCGGTCTCGACAAGCGGACCGCCGAGATCGAGAAGCGATTGGGTTGGGCGGAGAAGACGCTCGTCGAGCAGGACAGCTTGATCAAAACTCAGGACAACCTGCTCAAGACCGAACGCGAGCGGGTCAAGGCGGAAATGACGGGGGAGCTCGGCCGAGTGACGGGGGAGGTCGGAAAAGTTTCGGCGAGGCTGGAGATCCTCCAGAAATCAGTCGAGTCGTTGGTCCAGAAAATCGATGCCCGTCTCGACGAACATCAGAAGGCGATGCGGGCCGGCGAGCTCAAAGCGGGTTCGCTGTCCCACCAGATTGAGACGCAGTCCAAGTCCGTTCAGGAGCAGGTCATGAAGTTGACCGTCGCGCTCGCGGATTTCAAGCTGGGTCTAAGCGCGGTCAACGAGAGGCTGAGCCAGGACGAACAGAGCCTCAAACAGCTGCGTGCCGCGTTCGAGCAAGACGCGGCCGCTTCCGCGAAACGGATCGATGCCCTGTCGGCCAAAGTCGACGCGGACACCAAGGCGGCGACGGCCCATATCAATGAAGTCAACAAGGTCCTGATGGGCCACATCACGGAGCTGAATAAGAGCGTGACGTCCGTCGCGAAGGCGCTGGAGACGGCCGGCGGGAAGTTTATGACTCGGATGGATGAGCAGGACCGCCTCATCGAGGGTCTCTCGAAGAATCTGGATCAGATTCGCGATTCGGTCAAAGCACAGCAGCGTCAGAGCGGGACGAAACCGGCGTCGCGCTCAGCCGTCGTTCCGACGACCGATGGCGCGACGCAACCCGACGCCTCGGCTTCCTCGGCCGACGACCATGAACCGACTCCCCCGAGTGAGCCGAAGACGGCCGAGGGCGACTCCTCCGCCGGTCCGACCGCGACGGCAAAGGAGAGAACAGATAAAGAGGTCTATGAACAGGTCCTGGCGAATTTCAAGGACGGCAAATTGGAGGAGGCGCGGGAAGGATTCGCCAAATTTCTCGAGGACTACCCCGGCTCGGACTTGGCGCCGAATGCCCGTTACTGGTTGGGCGAGAGCTACTACGGCCAAAAGGATTATAAGCACGCCATCGACTCGTACACGCGTGTGGAGCGCGAGTATCCGCAGAGCGACAAGGTGCCGGCGGCCATCCTGAAAAAGGGCTTTGCCTACCTGGCCCTCAAGGACCGGAAGCAGGCGTCGACGGCGTTCAAGCGCGTCATCACGCTCTATCCCAAGAGTGCGGAAGCGGGGAAGGCATCCGACAAGCTCACGCAGCTGGAAAGGACCCGATGACGATCGCGCGCGGACTGCTCGGTGTGATCGGCATGGCGGTGATGGGCTCGGCGCTCGGCGGCTGTGCGAAGCATGCCGATTTCCTCGAGTTGCGCGAGCAAATGGCCGTGATCGCGAAGACGCAGGACCAAGAACAAAAGCGCCAAGAGGCCTTGCAACGTCGAATGGATTCGCTGGAGAAAGCGAAAGACGCGGACGTATCCAAACAGCGGTATGAGGAGTTATTGGGCCGAATGCAAAAGTTGGAAGAAAAGCTGGAAGCGCGCCTGGCTAGACTCGGAGAGCCGCCGGCGCCGAAGCCGGAGCCCCCTGCTGCTGAAACCTCCCGGCCGGCCAAGCCCACGAAGCCGGCGGGTCAGCCCGAACCGCCGGTGATTCCCGGCGTACCGGCGATCACACCGACATCGGCCTTCAACCTGGCGTACAACGACTACTTGAACGGCAAATACGAATTGGCGGTCAACGGATTTCAACGGTTCATCAAGGATTTTCCGACGACGTCCCTGACCCCGAACGCGCAATACTGGCTCGGAGAGTCCTACTACAATATGAAAGATTACGTGAGGGCGAGTCAGGCGTTCGAGCATGTCGTGAACGAATACCCTGGCAATGAAAAAGTTCCCTCCGCCTTGTTCAAGCTCGGTCTGTCCGCAGCCGAAACCGGAGACGGGGCGAAGGCGCGTAAGTATCTGAAACGCGTGATCGAAGAGTTTTCAACCTCCGACGAAGCGAAATTGGCCAAGGCCAAGCTGGCCGAGGTCCGATGATCAACCGCCTCCTCGCCGACCATCCGCCGGCTGAGTCCAGCCGCATCTCCCACTGTGTCTGGAGCCTGATACGGTGACGCTCGCAGCCCTTGAGGGGAAAATTCATCTGCTGCCGGCCGACGTCATCGCCCGGGTCGCAGCGGGCGAGGTCATCGAGCGGCCGGCGTCGGTCGTGAAGGAGCTCATCGAGAATAGCCTCGACGCCGGCGCGTCTCTGGTGACGATCGAAATCAAAGACGGAGGGTCTGGTCTCATCCGCGTGACGGACGACGGCGAGGGTATGTCCCGTGCAGACGCGCCGCGCGCCTTCGAGCGTCATGCGACGAGCAAAGCCCGCTCCGACCTGGATCTCTGGTCTTTGCAGACGATGGGGTTTCGGGGCGAAGCGCTGCCGAGTATAGCCGCGGTCTCTCGGGTAACAGTGCTGACTGCCACGCGCCAGGAAGCGGTCGGCACCAAGCTCAGGCTGGTCGAGGGGCGCGTGGAGTCGATCGAGGATGCGGCGGTCACGCCCGGGACGAAGATCGAGGTCGCGGACCTTTTCCATAACACTCCGGCGCGGAAGAAGTTCCTGCGGGCGCCGACCACGGAATTCGGTCACATCGCCCATACCGTCCAGCAAGCAAGCCTCGCCCGGCCTTCGGTCGGGTTCCGTCTCCTTCGCAACGGCCAGGAAGTGTTCCACCATGCCGGTGTGTCTTCGGAACGGGCGCGCCTGCTCCAAGTGTACCGGAGCAACTTTTTGGATCGCGCCAGGGAAGTGCGCGCCGAGCGAGAGGGGCTGTCGCTGACAGGGTTCGTGATCGACCCCGTCCATGCCAAGGCTTCGCGTCAGCCCCAGGACCTCTTCGTGAACCGGCGACCGGTCCGGAGTCCCCTCCTGATGCATGCCGTTACGGACGCCTATGCTCAGTTCGTGGCGAAAGCCCGGTACCCGACCTTCGTCCTCTTTCTCGAGATCGACGGTGCACGAGTCGACGTGAATGTGCATCCGACCAAGCGCGAGGTGCGGTTCCTCGATCAAGACCGAGTTCATCGATTCGTGCATCAGGCGGTCCGGGACGTCTTAAGCGGCCATCCGCAACCTGCCGCCGGAGCCGGCGCCGTCTCAACTCCGCCCCACGGGGCGCCCCATCGACTGCGTGCCTCGCTTGATCAGGTCCTGGAGGCGTTTCGTCACGACTCGCCCGGCTCCCTGAGCCCTCCTCGGCAGGCGATATCTGCGAGCCTTGCTCCCGCGGGCGGGCAACTCTCTCTTGGAGGTCAGTCGGAGGGCGGCTGTGTCGGTGAACCAGCCCAGGTCTATGCGTCCGGAGAGGATCGCGACGTGATCCCGTTCGGTCAGGTGGACCGCACCTTTCTCCTGGCGCAGGTCGGTTGCGAACTGCGGATCGTCGATCAGCACACCGCCCATGAACGGGTCTTGTTCCAACGTTTGTGGCGGGCCTGGCAACAGGGGACGATTCAGGTGCAACCGCTCCTCCTACCGGAAACGATCGAGCTGACCGATCACCAGGCCCTCGTGTTGGCGCAATCTCTGGCGGACCTCGAACGAATGGGAGTCGTCATTGAGCCGTTCGGACCGTCGACCTTTCTCGTCCGGGCGATGCCCGCCGCGCTGGGTAAGCCTGATCTGCGGGGCTTCGTCGAGGATCTGCTGGATGATCTGAGCCAGTGGTCCAGCACGCCGTCGTTCGACGAACGCGTGAAAAGGATCGTCGCGACGCTCGCCTGTCATGGCGCGGTCCGCGCGGGCCGTGGGATGGCGCTGCCGGAAATCAAGCAGCTCGTGGGGGATTGGGTCGAGGAAGGCTCGATCATGACCTGCCCGCACGGGCGACGGGTGGCGCTTCGGTTCCCGGCGGACGAGTTGGCGCGGCTCTTTGGACGGGCATGACGGCCGGCTGACGAATGTCGTGGTGTCACTATGACGAGACTCAGCGAAGCCCAGGTTGCGGCGCGTCCACTGCTGCTCGTGGTGGGGCCCACCGCAGTCGGAAAGAGCGAGATCGCACTCGCGCTCGCGCAGACCCTCGGCACGGAGATCCTCACGGCCGATTCGCGGCAGGTCTTTCGGGGGTTGGATGTCGGCACGGACAAGCCTCCGGTTGAAAGCCGCGGTGGCGTCCCGCACCGGCTGATCGACCTGGCCGAACCGGATCAGCCGTTCAACGCGGGAGCCTTCCGCCGTCACGCACTCGTGGAGATCGAGCGATTGTACGGGGAGAAAAGAGTGCCGTTGGTCGTGGGCGGGACAGGACTCTATGTGCGGGCGCTCGTGCGCGGCCTCTGTGACGTTCCTGAGACGGACTTGCCGACCCGGGCGAGACTGATCGAACAAGCGCGACGGCAGGGCCGGGCGTTCATGTATCAGGAGCTTCAGAGAGTGGATCCGGCGACGGCGAAGCGCATCCATCCCAACGACGAACCCAAGATCCTTCGGGCGCTGGAGATCTACCAGCGCAGCGGGAAGCGGTTGTCGGAAATTCAGGACCATCATCGCTTCGGGGATGACACCTTTACGTCGTTGATCGTGGGGCTCACGCGTGAACGGGGGGCGCTCTACCGGAGAATCGAGGTGCGGGTGGAGCATCTATTTGCGAGGGGGTTGGTCGAAGAGACGCGGCGACTCTTGGCGCAAGGGTATTCGCGCGAGAGCGCGGCCATGAAGGGGCTGGGATACCGGCAAGTCGCCGGGTTGCTGGCAGGTGAGTACGGACTGGAGGAAGCAGTCCGGTTGTTGAAACGTGATACCAAGCGGTTCGCCAAGCGCCAGATGACGTGGTTCCGAAAGGAGCCGCACGTCGAGTGGATGTCGATTCAAGAGCATGAGTCGGCGACGACCGTCGCGGAACGAATCGCGCGTCGCGCGGAGGACTTTCTCGCGCACCTCGCGGATTCCCATTCGGCCCAGGTTGTCGTGGAGGGCCGATGAAGAACCGTCGACACCGGGTGACGGGGTACGCGACCGTCGCGATCATCGGCGGCAGCGGGCTTTACGAGATCGAAGGCCTGCGCCGGGTCAGGGAAGTCCGGTCCAACACCCCGTTTGGAGCGCCGTCCGATGCGATCGTCACCGGCGAGTTGGACGGATTCCCCGTCGCCTTTCTCTCCAGGCACGGGCGCGGTCATCGACTCAGTCCCGGCGAGGTCAACTACCGGGCGAACATCTATGCACTGAAGGAGTTGGGTGTCCGGAGGATTATCTCCGTCAGCGCCGTCGGCAGCATGAAGGAGGCGATCAAGCCCGGGGATGTCGTCCTCCCGAGCCAGTTCATCGATCTGACCAAGCGACGGGCCTCGACCTTCTTCGAGGGCGGGGCGGTCGCGCACGTCGGCTTTGCCGATCCTGTCTGCCGGAGCCTGCAGACAGTGGTGGCCAAAGCGGCGAGTGAGCAGGGAACCGGGGTCCATGTCGGCGGAATCTATCTCTGCATCGAAGGGCCTCAATTCTCGACCCGTGCGGAGTCGTGTCTCTATCGGAGCTGGGAAGTGGACGTGATCGGCATGACCAACATGCCGGAAGCGAAGCTCGCGCGGGAGGCGGAGCTCTGTTATGCCACGGTGGCGCTGGCCACCGACTACGATTGCTGGCATGAAACGGAAGAGGCGGTGACCGTGGACGCCGTCCTCTCGACCCTTCGCAGCAACGTGGCGCTGGCCAAGCGGATCTTGCGGCGCGCCGTCCCGGCGACGGTCGACGCCGCGCCCTGCCTCTGTGGAGAGGCACTCCAGAATTCGGTGATCACGCCCCTGGCCGAAATCCCGGCGGCCGCGCGGCGGCGCTTGCGGCTCTTGCTGGCGCGGCTGAGGGCCACGCAGAGGGGAGGAGGTTAGCGGATGGGCAAGTTATTGGTGGTCGGATCCGTCGCCTTGGACGCGGTCAAGACGCCGTTCGGTGAAGTGAACGAGGTGCTCGGAGGATCGGCCACCTATTTCTCCATCGCGGCCAGTTACTTCACTTCGGTCGATTTAATCGCGGTGGTCGGTGAGGATTTTCCGGAACAACATGTCACCTTCCTCAAGAGCCGAGGGGTCGATCTGACCGGTCTCGATCGGCGCCAGGGCCGCACGTTCCGGTGGAAAGGGGAGTATACGCATCAGCTCAACGAAGCGCATACCTTGGAGACCAGGTTGAACGTGTTCGAGAGCTTTCGTCCAAAGATTCCTGCCCATTACAAGTCCCCCGACGTGGTGTTCTTGGGAAACATCGATCCCGAGTTGCAGTTGGAGGTCTTGCAGCAGGTCAAGCGGCCCGCGGTGGTCGCCTGTGACACGATGAATTTTTGGATCAACGGCAAGCGCGAGGCCCTTTGGAAGGTGCTCGAACACATCGACATCTTGATCATCAACGACGGGGAGGCGAGAGCTTTGGGGGAGAACCCGAATCTGGTCAAGGTCGCGAGGACCATCCTGGCCCGTGGGCCCAAGCATCTGATCGTCAAGCGGGGAGAATACGGCGTCCTGATGTTCACCGGCCAGCAGATCTTCGGGGCGCCGGCCTTCCCGCTCGAGGAAGTGCGTGACCCGACGGGCGCGGGCGACACGTTTGCGGGAGGATTCCTCGGATACCTGGCGGCGACCGGCAATCGGTCACAGGACGCGTTCCGGCAAGCGATCATTTTCGGCAGCGTGATGGCGTCCTTTACGGTGGAAGCCTTTAGCCTTGACCGGCTGCGTATCCTGGATTACAAAGAGATTCAAGAGCGCTTCAGGGCGTTCAAGCGGCTGACGCATTTCGAGGATCTGGCATGATGTGTTCACGTGGTTGCGGCCAGAGTCGTTTCGGATCGGGACCGGCTAGGGGTCTGTGCGCGGGCCTCGCTCTCTTCGCGGTCATCATCATTGTCGGGTGCGTCTCCGAAGAGCGGATTCAAAAATCCTCCGGCCACTATCAGGAAGGCTTGTCGTTCTTGACCTCCGACCCGCAAAAGGCGTTCGTCTCCTTCCAGAAAGCGATCCAGGAGAATCCGAACAACAAGGAGGCGCATTACGCCTTGGGGCACCTCTACGCGACGCAGGGCAAGTTACGGGAGTCCGAGCGGGAGTTCCGCGAGGCGCTGCGGGTCAAGTCGGACTACTCCGAGGCCCATACCTATCTTGGACATGTCCTCGTCCTCCAGCAGCGATGGGACGAAGGCATTAAAGCCTACCGTCGAGCCTTGGAGAATCCGCAGTATGTCACCCCGGATGTGGCGCAATTTCACCTCGGCATGGCGTTGGTGCACCAGGGTGATCTGCAGGGGGCGAGGAAAGCCTATGAAGACGCGCTCCTGGTGTATCCGCTCAGCGTGCCGCCCGCGCAGGTGCACCTCGAGCTGGGGCAGGTGTATCACAAACTGGGGCTTGATTCGCAGGCCCGTGAGGTACTGGCCAAGGCGGTCGAATTGGACCGTGACGGCCAGTTCACTAAAGAGGCCAAGGACCTGATGACCCGCCTGAAACCGTAGTGGGGATGTGGGATGGAATCGATCGGTGAATTTTTCCGACAAGTGCGGGAGATGAAGGGGCTCACCGTCGAGGAAGTCGCGTCGAAGACACGAATCCGAACGGATTTTGTCCGCGCCCTCGAAGAGGGAAACTTTGCCAAGCTGCCGGACCAGGTATTCGCCCGCGGGTTCGTCCGGTCCTACGCCCGCTCGTTAGGCTTGGACGAGGAAGACGCGATTCATCGCTTCATCCAGTCGGCCGGCGCGTTCTACGAAAAACAAGAGGAGCGTGAACGGCTGAGGGTACGGGAGGCGGAAGAAGAGCGGCGGCGCCAGGCGAATCGCAAGGCCGTGGGGGTCGCCATTGCGATCGCGATCGTCACCCTCATCGTGTTGTTGGGCCGCGAGCAATCCGCAGTGGTGGTCCGGCGGGCGCCCGTGGAGCCGGCTCCTGCCGCGGCCAAGAAGAGCACGCCCGCCAAGGACACGCGCGAAGTCGTGAAGGTCGACGGCGGCGAGACGACCTCTGAAACTCCGGCCGCGAAAACGGGCGAAGCTTCCAAAACACCGGCGGAGCCAGCGTCGGAAGCCAAAAGCGCGGAGTCTTCGCCGACGGCAAAAAAGCCGGAGAAGTCCGGCGGCGAGGCCTCCACGTCCGTCGTGTCTTCCGCGGGAGCGGGAGGCCCGCTCGATGGGCTGAACCTTGACGGAGGCCCGGGCGCGGAGGGTCCGATGACCCTCGATCTCGAGGCCACGGAACTGAGTTGGGTCGTGGTGCAAGTGGACGGAGGGAGTCCGCAAGAGGCCTTGCTGCGACCTGGTGAAAAGACTCGATGGATAGCTCAAGACCAATTTACCTTGACTCTGGGGAACGCCGGAGGAGTCAAGGCCTTGCTGAACGGCAAGCCGCAAAAGCCGTTCGGCCCCAGCGGGAAAGTGGCCCGCGACGTCGTCTTGAAACGATAGCGACTTCTTCGTTCACCCTCGCCCCGAAGAGATCACTCATTTCCTCCGTCCCTATGAGAGAAGGGATTTTGGACACGGCTTGCCTTCACGTGACGGATTCTTAGTTCTCGAATGGGGCAAGGTGGAAAGACCATGGGGCGCAATAGTGACACGAGGAAGCTGCGAAACGATCTCGCCGGGAGGGTGGCTCCGCGCAATCTCAGATGAATCGAGGGGTTCATCAGCCGCCTGAACTGGCACGGCCTTTGAGTCGATGCGTTGCTCAGAGGAGACGGTGGAGACCCCACCCTCGGTCCGGTATCGCGTAGCCCGGTCAGGGACTCACGAATGCGCGGCCGTTCCCTTGACAATTTTGGACGGCCATTGCTATAGTCCCGCCGTTTTTGCCGGCTTCATGGAAATTTTCTTGACGGTCGGTGGCCCGTGCCGAGGGTCGGGCAAGTCGCAGCGGCATTTTCAATACAAAAGGAGGAAAGTGATGGGGTATCTGGCTAAGTCTGTAGGTTTGGTAGCAGCCTTGTTGTTCGTGTCTGCCACGGTGGCAGGCGCGGAGGAGCGCGATCCGCTCAAGCCGCGCGTTCCGCCGGATCAGATCGCCGACGCGAAGGCCATGAAGAATCCGGTTCCCGCGACTCCGGAGAACATCGCCAAGGGTAAGGCGCTGTTCGAGGGGAAGGGCACCTGTTTCAACTGCCACGGGAAGGAAGGGAAAGGTGATGGACCCGCGGGTGCGATTCTCAATCCGAGCCCACGGAACTTCACGAACTGCAAGTTCCACAAGAAGCGGAAGGACGGCGAGCTCTTCTGGGTGATCAAGAACGGCAGCGCGGGCACCGGGATGGTGTCCCTGATTCCGGCGGCGATCAACGAAGAAGAAGCCTGGACGATCATCAACTACGAGCGGACCTTCTGCAAGGGCGACTAACTCATAGCCAACACCTGTTCCGCGAGGGCGGAGGGGAAAGAAACCCTCCGCCCTCTTTATTTTCGAGAAGAGGCGGCAGGGGTCCTATTTTATGGAGCTGCTATGGCTTGGATGGAAGGTGGACGGGTCAGCACAAGGCTAGAAGCCTTGTCGCTCGCGCGAAGGGGCGGAACGACGACCGGCCGCTGATCTTGGTTGAAGCCGGACTTTGCGGCGGCGGGGACCTTCTTGGTCACAAACGCGGCAAGTTCGCCGAGCGAGACCTCTCCATCATGGGACGTATCTGCTTCTCCTCGGAGTCCCCGCAGCACGTAATAGGTAAACATGCCGTGACGCAATTTGTCTGATTCGTAGCCGCCGCCGAGCCCGCCCGTCCCGATCAGCCGGACGAAGGGCCCTGCCTGAGTCTCCCATCGGGGCGGCTTCCCGGCCCCGTTCCCGGCCTGTCGCGATACCGAACCGTCGAAGAAGAACAGTACTTGCCGGACCTTCAACCGGGCGAGCGTCGTCTCGAGCTCTTTCATCGGATAGAGTCGCCCCGTCGACGAGAGGGTTCCGTCGTACGGCACGAGAAACGTCTCGCCGGTCGGCGTGACCGCGGCTTGCCCCGCGAAATACACGACGACGACGGAGTCGGGCGTCACGCGACTCGGCAGCCAGTCCAGGAATGCTTCCTCGATATCCGGACGCAGAGCCTTCCGGTCCTGCAGCAGTCGTACGTTGGCCGCCGGAACTCCTCCCAGCGACTTGAAGTAGGACGCGATCATTTCCGCATCCGACGAGGCGAATTTTCTGGCTCGGATCTGTTGATCGCGATACGCGCTCAGCCCGATCGACACCAAGAAGGTATGGGGACGGCGAAAGTCAGGAGGAGCCACGGGAATCACGTCGACATCCTCGGCTTTCACGCCTCCCGCTCCAACGGAGACCGCGAGCGTCTGGGGAGAAGCCACGGGATTGCCCGCTCCGTCGGATAGCGCCACCTGGAGGTCGGCGTGATGGCTTTGCACGGGCTGCGGCAGCGTCGCCGCAAACTCCAGCGACCTGGACTCGCCCGGTCTTAGAGTCCCGACGGGAAGCGTCGTCGCGGGAAAGTTGGTCAGCAGATCCGGCGAGCCGGTCAAGGTGGCGGTAAGCCCTTGAACCGGCTGCGCCGACGTGTTCACGACGTCGATCCGGACCTTGACTCGTTCTCCCCCCTCCAGGACGTGGTTGCCGTTTTCATCGAGAATCGTCGTGCGGAACGAGACGACTGAAGCGGTCGGCGGACGCGCCCCCACCGACGGAGCCGGAAGGCCGCCCGCCTGCGTTTGGTTCGGCGACGGGGTCGCCGACTGGAGCGGGGCCTGTCCTGCAGGGGGCACCGAGGGCGGCGCAGTCGCAATCTGGCCTAAGTCGTAACGCACGCGAACGGCGCGCACGAACTGCACCGCGAGGTTCAGCGCCGAGTCGTACACGAACTCGGCCATGTTGCCGAAATCACACCGGTGCTGGGTGGGTTCCAAGATCAGACGTTCGCGCTGCTGGACGGTCAGTGTCCGTTCTTCGAGCACCTTGCCCGTTGCATCCTTGAAGAGGACGTTGGCTTCCAACGACAGCTCGGCGGGAACGCGGTCGTAGATGTTGTCCGTCTGCAATTTCACGCCGGACCGCGTCAAACCGATGAGGATCTCTGAATCGACTGGGGCCGTCGCTGGGGCATTCCCCACCGTGACGGCGTTGAAGTTCTGGGCGGCCGCATCGATCAGCACCGCTTCGAGCTCTTTCCCCAAAGCCACTTCGTGCGGTCCGTTGCAAGAATCGATGTATTGGAAAGTGGCCGATGTGAGCGACGGATCGAGGTCTAATTTCACCGAGATCGGTAGCCGAGGGCCGAGATCGGGCAAGGGCGGACGCTTGAGGGGGTTTCTGAGCGAATCACATCCTCCGGTCAGGGCGACGATGAGACACAATGCGACTCCGCCGAGCGCAGTCCTCCGAGCGGGCGTAGGCGATGCGAAGTTGTTCATCACAGGACCGGTGACGTGTGGTGCCACAAGTCGCGGCCGACACCGGCGCCCCCACCGTACCGAAACTCCTGGGGGAAAGCAACAGCGCCAACGTGAACTTGCGGGGGATGGGATGCTTGGGTATGCTACGGGTCCCCGACGGATCCGGGAAGGACGGCAACGGACCGGGAGGACGTCGATGTTGGTGTTGGGGCTCTCCAATCTCCGCGACGCGGCGGCTGCCATCGTGAAGGACGGGCAGGTCCTGGCGGCTGCGGAGGAAGAGCGCTTCGTGCGGATCAAGCATGTGAACGGGCTGCCGGTCCACGCCATCCGCTATTGCCTGCGCGAGGCGGGGGTCGAGCTTGCAGCTCTCGATGCCATCGCGGTGCCCTGGAAATATTGGGTCGTCGGCCGGCGTGGCATGTTGGCGGGGGCGTCTATGCTCCGCTCGGCGGATTTCTTTCGCGTCAAGAGCCGCCGGGTCGTCGAGCGGCTCATGCACGAATGGGCGGAACTGGCCTGGCTGTCGGGCCATCTCCGCCGCCGCGTGGGCAGAGGGGGCGTTCGGCCCGTGTACCTGGACCATCATCTCTGCCACGCAGCCAGCGCCTACCTCACTTCGCCGTTCGAGCGAGCTGCTCTCCTGGTCGTGGACGGCGCCTCGGAAGCGCACACTGCACTATTGGGCTCGGCCGAGGGGCGCAACATCTCTGTGCTTGATCGGATTCCCCTGCCGCACTCGCTCGGCCAGTTCTACGCGGCCATGACATCCTTTCTCGGGTTTCGGCCCGACTGCGACGAGTACGTGGTCATGGGCTTGGCCGCTTACGGCGCCCCCTCGTTTGCCGGCATCATGCGAGAGCATCTGCTGCGGCTCGAGCCGAACGGACGGTTCCGGCTCAACACCGGAATCCTGGACTATCATCTCGCTCGCGTCGGTCTCTTCAGCCGCGACATGGTCCGGCTGTTCGGTCACGCCCGACGGCCGCATGAAGACCTGACCTCGCGCCATCGCGACATCGCCGCCAGCGCGCAGCTCGTCCTCGAAGAAGCGCTGCTGCATGTCGGCCGATACCTCCATGAGATCACGAAGGCCGATCGACTCTGCATCGCGGGCGGGGTCGGGTTCAATTGCGTCGCCAACAGCCGGCTGTTGCGCGAGCTGCCCTTCCAGGAAGTCTACGTCCATCCGGCGTCAGGTGATGCGGGGACCGCGTTGGGCGCCGCCCTGTGGTGGGGCTGCCGCCGCGGGGTCTCGTCCGCGCGTCCCGCGATGCCGTCGGTGTATCTCGGGCCCCAGTTCGAACGGGATGAGTGCCGAGCAGTGCTGACGCGAGCCGGCCTGGCCTGGGAAGAGCTGCCTGATGAAGTGTTGTGCGAGCGGGTCGCGGCGGACCTGGCCCAGGGGAGGCTCGTGTTCTGGTTTCAGGGGCGCATGGAATGGGGACCGCGGGCGCTGGGCAATCGAAGCCTGTTGGCCGATCCGCGCCGTGAAGATATGCGTGCCCTGATCAATGCCAGGGTCAAGCTGCGTCAACCGTTCAGACCCTTTGCGCCTTCCGTGCTGGCGGAGGAGGCGCGCGAGTATTTCGACTTGTCCGCCCCGTCTCCGTTCATGTCTTTTGCCGTACCGGTGAAACCATCGGCCAAAGGGATTATTCCCGCCGTGACCCACGTGGATGGGACCGCGCGGGTCCAGACCGTGGCGCCGGAGGCGAATCCGAAATTCCATGCGTTGCTCACGGCCTTTCACCGGCATACCGGAGTGCCCGTGTTGCTGAACACGTCCTTCAACGTGAATGAACCGATGGTCTGTACGCCGGAAGACGCCGTGGCTTGCTTCCGGCGGACGCAGGTGGACCGATTGGTCCTCGGCAACTTGCTGGTGCGGCGCGCGACGGCCGTCACGCGTGAAACGTGAGCCGTGGGGCTTCACAGCGAGAAGCGGCCTGTCCGCCCACGTCCCCTCACTCCTCACCCCGCGCTTCAGACGTCCGGTTCCCGGCGTTCGAGGGTCTGCTTCTCTTCTTCGCCCTGAACCTGGCCCTGCAACCTCTGGTCGAACCGGACTTCGGCTGGCATCTCCGCACCGGCCTTGATCTACTGGATCACAACCTCACGCTGCCCGCCACCGATCCCTATTCGCATACGATGCCCGATTGGCCCTGGGTCGAACACGCGTGGTTGAGCGACGTGCTACTCGCCGGTCTCTATCGAGGATTCGACCGCATCGGCCCGCTCATGGTGATGTTGTTCTTCGCGGGGGTGACTCTCGGCGCCTTCCTCATCGCGGGCAGCGTCTCGAAGGCTTCGATTGCGGCGCGGCTGATCGCGACAGTGACTGTCTTGCACGTAGCGCTGCCCTTTCTAGGGGCACGGACGCAACTCCTGTCGATCGCGGGACTGGCCTCTGTACTCTGGATCTGCGAACGGGCCAGGGCCGGACGCGAATGGTTGCTGTGGGGGCTTCCGGCGCTGTTTCTCCTCTGGGGCAATCTTCACGGCGGATTTACGGCCGGTCTGTTTCTCCTGGCACTCTGGATCGCTGCCAGCGTGCTTGTCCGCCTCTCGCTCGTGCGGAGACCCTCGCTCGAGCCCCGTATCACGGAGCCGATCATGGGCGCGCCGCACCTGCGCAGGCTGATGCTCTGCGCGGGTCTCGCCGCCGGCGCAACACTCGTGAATCCGTACGGCTGGCGCCTCCACGGCGAAATCTTCGAGTCCCTCACCGACCGCTTCATGTTGGCCACGTTACAGGAATGGCAGCCCGTATCATTCGCGACGCTCGCCGGCAGGAACGTCCTTCTCTATCTATCCGTGCTCGCCCTCGCGGCCGCATGGGGCTATCGAAAGGTGGAACCGGTGCGTTGGATCGTGGCGCTGGTCTTTCTCGGGTTTGCGCTACGCCACCTGCGGAACATCCCCTTGTTGCTGATCGTGAGTCTCCCCCTGTGTGCGGACCTTGTCGAGTTGTTGCTGGCTCGGGCGCTCGCGGCGGCGGCGCGCATCGGACTTGCTGCCAAGCTCGGCTGGTTGTCGCTCAGCGCCGGCGTGGCCCTCTGGATGGTGGTCATGGGCGGCGACCATCTCCAGCGCATCGTGAAGTGCGGGCTCGACCCCGCCGGATATTTTCGCGAGACCGAGGCCCCGATCGAAGCGGTCGAGTGGCTCAAGAGCCACCGCGATCACGTCGGTTCGAAGCTCTACAACGACTATGGACACGGCGGGTTTCTGGAATGGTGGCTGCCCGAGGACAAGATTTTCATCGACGGCCGCATGCCGGGCTGGCGCCTCGGCGAGCGGAAGATCTTTGAGGACTATATCGCGCTGAATAACGGGAATCCGCCGGCCCTCGCCGTGCTGGATAAGTATGACGTGGACTGGGCCATCGTCAGCCGGCAGACTCCGCTCAGCGTCGCGCTCGCTTCCCACGGTCTCTGGCGGACGGTGTACGAGGATCGGAAGGTGCGGATCTTCGTGAGATCATAACCCGCGATGATCCTCGCCGCTCGGTTTGAGATCGCGCACAACGATGAGCGACGAAAATCAGTGCGTGGCGGAGCGTTTGTGGCCCAAGGCTGGCGCGGACACGGTCTTGGAGAAGGATCTCAGCTCGTACTTGCCTCGAGCATGATCCCGGCGAACTCCCCACAGATCACGCAACATGCGGAATCCGTCCCGAAGCACGCGTACTTTTGAACCGGCCTGGTCCGCCCAATTGATCGGCACCTCGGTAATCCGATACCCGCGACGCTGCGCCACGTAGAGCAACTCCAGGTCGATGCCGTATCCGTCGAGGCGGGAGACGGAGAACAAGTCTTGGGCGGCCTTCCGTGTAAACAACTTGAACCCGCACTGTGTGTCGGCGATGTCGCCGACTCCGAGCAAAGCGACCAGGCGATTGAAAATGCTCCCAAGGACGCTGCGGTGCCAGCGGGCATCGACCCGGTAGCGAGGATCATGGCAAGCCAGTGTACGCGAGCCGATCGCCAGGTCCGCCCCACGGGCGATGGCTTGCTCCAAGCGGACCAGCTCGCTCATGGAGGTGGCCCCGTCCGCGTCGGCGAACAGTTGCAATTGGCCGGATGCGACCCGCATGCCGTGGCGGACGGCGGCTCCTTTCCCACTATTGCAGGGCAGTCGGAGGAGGTTGACGGCTGGGTGTCGTGAACGGATCGCCTCCACCAAGGCCGCAGTTCCGTCGGTGCTGCCGTCGTCCACGACGAGGATCTCATATCGCTGGCCGCGTCGATCGAGATAATCCGTCGCCTGTTCGAGGAAGCGACCCAGCCGCTGTTCTTCGTTGAATGCGGGAATGACGACGGACAGGACTGGAGAGTCGGTCATGCAGCGCCTCTTCGGGGGAGCCGTCCCAACGCGTGTAGAATCCGGGGCCACCCTAACGAAGTCGGTCCGCGAATGCAAGCATCGACTCCGCTTGACAGAGCCGTCATCGGGGAGCGAACGTAATGACAACGGATGAAGGCGGGTTCAGGCACGATATCCCGGAGGTGCCTATGGGACGACGAGTCATGGTAGGGATCCTTCTCCTTGTGTCAGGGTTGGCAACAGCCTGTGCGGCCGCTCCGCCCGGTCGGCTCGGTCAGTATCTCGGCGCGGAAGCCGCGAGTGTTCAGCCGGATACGCGTATCCCGCAGCAGTGGCCGCTCCGAGCCGGACTCGTCGTCCTGTCCGATGCGTCGGCGCCCGACGCGGCGCCGGTCTTACCCGAAGATGCGGTGACCAAGGTGACGGAGAAGCTCAGGGAGGAGATTTCGCGCGGGTTGCCGATCGCGATCGACAAAATCATCCCATCGGAGGGATTGAAGCCGAGCGGAGAGATCGGATCGTGGGTCGAGCTGGGCAAGACCCACGGTGTGGACTACCTCCTCGTTGCGGTGCTTTCCAGCACGGAACAGGAATATCCGGTGACGGTCTTTCTGGGATGGGTCACTCACGCGCAGCCCGGATATCGACGGGACAACTATTCGCTCGTTGAAATCGCCCTTCTCGACGCGAAGGGAGGGCGGACGATCCTCCGTTCCGAAGGCAGAGGGTGGGCGACGTTGGATAGGCCGGCTGCGCCGGGGATCAATCAGTGGTACCCGGTCATCTATCTTCGTCCACAGGATCCAGAGCGCCGGATCTGGCCTCCCAGCTTCGAGGGAGCCCCTGTAACGCTCCGCTACGTGGCGATGAATTTGGCAGCGAGGAGGTTGGTGCTGAACCTCCAGGACGCCTGGCTTCAGAAGAGACAGGCTGAATTGGAGGCTGCTCGAAGCTAGGCCAATTTCAGATCACGGGCTGCGCTCGTAGGCTTCCGAAGCCCTTGGTTTAGGCGACATTTTTTCCCGAAGAGGTTTTTTACTCTTTGAAGGTCCCACCGCGAATAGTGTAGAATCCACCGTCCAACCAAGGGTGCTTGAAAGAAGACTCCTTTTTAGTTTGGAGGTTTTGTCCATGCAGGATCGCACCGTGATGCCTGTCGTTGGGTATATCCTCGCCGCTGCAGTCGCCCTTTCGCTCTTTGCCTGCCAGGTATTGCAAGATGCCTCAGTGCAGGCTGCTGGGGTACCGCCTGCTTTCGTTCAAGGGTTTTCCGACATCGTGAAGAAGGTCACCCCGGCGGTGGTCAACATCGCGGTGACCGGAGGTGGCGGGCGCCGAGAAGGGCGCCAACCCTTGCCGCCTGGCCCGTTCGGTGGTCCTCCGGGTGGTGGCCCTCCCGGGGAAGAGCCGCCCGGTATGGAACCTCCGCCTGGGGGTCCCCCGGTTCCGCCCGGACCTCATGGACGTCCTGACCAGAGCGCCGGGTCGGGCGTGATCTTGGATACGAATGGCTATATTGTGACGAATAACCATGTCGTGGACGGAGGGACACAAATTACGGTGACCCTCAGTGATCGCCGCGAATTCCCCGCGAAGATCATCGGCACCGATCCGAAGACCGATCTGGCGGTCATCAAAATCGAGGCCAAGGATCTCCCTTCCGTCCAGTGGGCGGACTACGAGAAGCTCCAAGTCGGTGACGTCGTGTTGGCGATCGGGAGCCCCTTTGGGTTGAGCTCCACGGTGACCATGGGCATCATCAGCGCCTTGGGCCGAGGCAATGTCGGAATTGCGGACTATGAAGATTTCATCCAAACGGACGCCGCCATCAACCCCGGCAATTCGGGAGGGGCGTTGGTCAACATGAACGGCGAGCTGATCGGGATCAACACCGCGATCTTCTCGCGGACCGGCGGTTCTGAAGGAATCGGGTTCGCCATCCCCAGCAGCATCGCCTTGGACGTCGTCGAAAGTCTGACCAAGTCTGGAAGGGTGATCCGCGGTTGGATGGGCGTGGCGATTCAGGAAATCACGCCGGCCTTGGCCAAGTCCTTCAAATTGCCGGATCAGCGCAAAGGGGTGCTGATCAGCGACGTGAACGAGAACGGTCCGTCGTTCCAGGCGGGTCTCAAGCGGGGCGACGTCGTGATCGCGTTCAACGGCAAGGAAGTTCAGAGCGTCAGTCAGCTCCGGAATCTGGTCGCGCGCACGACGGTGGGCAAGGATGCCGAGATCAAAGTCTTGCGCGACGGAAAGGAGCAAACCTTGCGTGTCAAGGTGGCGGAACGGCCGTCGGACGAAGTGCTGGCCCGCCGCGAGCCGGCTCCGTCGGCCCCGGGTGAAACCATCAAGCCGCCGGATAATGTCCTCGCGGCCTTGAAAGTCCAGGCCCTGGATGCCGCCATCATGAGCCAACTCAACATCCCTTCGAAGACCACCGGCGTGGTGATCAGCGCCGTGGCAGCCGGATCGTCGGCCGAGGAAGCGGGGCTTCAGCGGGGGGATGTGATCCAAGAAGTGAACCACGAGGTGGTGAAGAACCTGGATGACTATCAGAAAGCGGCGGCGAAGGTGAAGAAAGATGAAATGGCCGTCCTCCTGCTCAGCCGACAGGGCAACAACTTGTTCGTGGCGGTGAACCCGAAATAAGAAAGGGTGAGGTGTGATTTGGTGATTTAGTGAAGTTGATCGAAACCTCGCCACATCACCAGTTCACCGTCGCACCACATTCCCATGGCTGACGGCCTGAAGTCCTTCAACCAGTGGCTGCAAGACTCCATCTTCAAGCCGCTGGAAGACAAGAAGATGCCGGTCATGGAGCACCTGGTGGAGCTCCAGGTCCGGCTCACCCGGGCGGTCATCGTGACCGCCGTGGTCTTCGTCGGCACGTTTTTCTACGCGGACACTCTGGTCAAATGGCTGCGAGTCCCGCTGCAGAATCAATTCGTTCCCGCATCCTTGAGCTGGGTGCCGACGGACCTCCCCACCGTGCCGTTCGTGTTCCTCGCGCCTGCCGAAGCCTTATGGCAAAACGTGAAAGTCGCCGGCCTGTTCGCGCTCGTGCTAGCGACTCCGTACATCTTATGGGAGATCTGGCAATTCGTCGTCCCGGGCCTGCATGTGCACGAACGGCGATTCGTCGGGCCCTTCGTGCTGTTGAGTACCGCGGCCTTCTATGCCGGCGTAACGTTTTCCTTCCTGTTCGTGCTGCCCTTTGCGCTAAACTTTCTAATCTCCTACGGCGTGAACGCCGGCTTCATCCCCCAACTCTCGATCGCCCAATACGTGGGCTTCGCCTTGTGGTTCCTGCTCGTGTTCGGGCTCATCTTCGAGGTGCCGCTGGCGATTACGCTGATGGCGAAGCTCGGTTGGGTGGACGCACCTTTTCTCAAGCGATATCGGAAGTGGGCCTTCCTCGGTGCCTTCATCGTGGCGGCCATCCTCACGCCGACACCGGACCCTTTCAATCAGTGTCTGATGGCGTTGCCGATGTACGTGTTTTACGAAGTGGGCATCGTGAGCGCCGGAGTCTTCAACAAACGGCGCGCACAGGCTGCGGAAAAACGGGAAGAACCGACGGTTGCGCCGGAGAAGGGGAAAGCCGCGGTGTCGCCCGTGGCGAAGCCCATGCCGGTAGGCGAAAGTGAGTATGTAGGCGTGCCGGCCGGCGGGCGGCGTCGATAAGCCGGAACGAGGAGCCGATTAATGGGCAAGGAACTCAACATTCTCCAATCTCACGGCGGCAACGGCGACGCCTGCACGTACATGTGGGCCTGCGCCATCTGCGACGAGAACGAAACCTGCCAGAAGGACAAAGAAGGCCACAGCCGCTGGCTGATTGCCAAGCGGATGGAGCACATCGAGTACAAGGTGCTCGTCATGAGCAACAAGGGTGGGGTGGGGAAGAGCACGGTCACCACCAACCTGGCGGTGAGCCTCGCGCTCAAGGGCTGGCACGTCGGCATTTGTGACATGGATATCCATGGGCCGAACATCCCCAAGATGGTGGGCGGAGAAGGGCAGAAGCTCAAGATCAGCACCTCGGGCGGCATCATCCCGTTCCAGGCGTACAACCTCAAAATCGCCTCGATGTCCTTCTTGCTGCAGAACTCGGATGACCCGATCATCTGGCGCGATGCTTATAAGTACGAATTCATCAACCAGCTCCTGGGAGGCGTCGAATGGCAGGACCTGAATTTCCTGCTGATCGACTTGCCGCCGGGAACGGGCAATGAGTCGGTCACCACGATCGACTTGCTCGGCAACGTGAGTGGTGCGGTCATCGTCACCACTCCGCAGGAGGTGGCGTTGCTCGACTCCCGGAAGTCGGTGAGTTTCTGCAAGGATAGTGAGGTGCCGATCGTCGGCATCATCGAGAACATGAGCGGGCTCGATTGTCCGCATTGCCACAAGCACATCGAGGTGTTCAGGAAGGGCGGTGGCGAGGCCTCCGCGCATGACATGGGAGTCCCGTTCTTGGGTCGCATTCCGCTCGATCCCGAGGTGGTCACGCAGTGCGACGCTGGCGAACCCTTCGCGATGTTCTACTCCGACACGCCGACCGCCGAAGCGTTCCATGAGATCGCCAACAAAGTAGAAGCGTTCTGTAAAAAGAGCGGGTCGCTGCTGAAAGTGGCGACGGCCAAAAAGCCAACAGCGAACAGATAATAGCGAGTAGCCATGGGAATGGAGAAAAAACATGGCGTTCTGACCATTTGGCTGCTAGCTGTTCGCTATTCGCTGCTTGCTTAGGGGCTAGAATGCAAGGTCTCACTTCATTACACGAAGCCCAGAAGATCGTGCTCGATGCGACCACGCCGCTGGGCTTGGAAAAGATTCCCATCCTCGACGCGCTGAGCCGCGTGTTGGGCGAGGACGTCGTCGCGGAGCGCGATAATCCTCCCTGGGACAACAGCGCGATGGACGGGTTCGCCGTGCGCTGGGAGGATATCAAGCAAGACCACCCCATCCAGAAGCCGGTCACGCTCACGATCATCGAAGACGTGCCGGCCGGCAAGATGCCCACCCGCACGGTCGGACCGGGCCAGGCCATCCGCATCATGACGGGCGCCCCGGTGCCGAAGGGGGCCGATACGGTGTTGAAGGTGGAGGACACCGAGTCGACCGCCGACACCGTGCGCGTGTTCAAACCGGAGCAGAAGGGCGCGAACATTCGTCCGCAGGGCGAAGACGCCAAGAAGGGCGACTGCATCATCGCCAAGGGCACGCAGATCAGGCCCGGCGAAGCCGGCATGCTGGCCATTCTCGCCAAGTCCTTCGTGGTCGTCTATCAGCGGCCGCGTGTGGCGATCCTCTCCACGGGCGATGAGCTGGCGGACTTGGACGAGCGCTTCAGCGAGGAGAAGATCATCAACTCGAACAGTTACGGGATCGCCGCGGCGGTGCAGGATGCCGGCGGCGTGCCGATTCTGCTGGGGATCGCGAAAGATAATCCCACCGTCCTCAAGGAGAAGATCTCCCACGGGCTCAACGCGGATATTCTGGTCCTGTCCGGCGGGGTCTCGATGGGAGAATACGATTTCACCAAAGCCGTGTTCAATGACTTGGGTGCGGAGATGAATTTCTGGAAGCTGGCGATCCGGCCCGGGCAGCCGCTGGCGTTCGGCAAGATTCAGGGCAAGCTCGCCTTCGGACTCCCCGGTAATCCCGTCTCGTCCATGGTGACCTTCGAGCAGTTGGTGCGGCCGGCCATGCTCAAGATGGGCGGTCATCGCAGCTACGGCCGCCCCGTCGTGCAGGCCGTGTTTCAAGAGAAATTCTCCAAGAAGCCCGACCGGCGCCATTTTCTGCGCGGCATTCTCACGCGCGAAGAGGGCGTGTTCAAAGTGCGAACGACCGGCGATCAAGGGTCCGGCATCCTGACCTCGATGGTGAAAGCGAATTGTCTGATCGACGTGCCGGAAGAGGTCGAACGGTTGAATCCGGGCGATCACGTGACGGTGCAGCTCCTCAGTGGACAGGCGTGGACCAGCCACGCCGAACATCAGCCCGCCGCAAGTCATCGACTGTCCTGTTGCTAGAAAGGAAGTCAATGGTCAATGGTCATTGGGTCAATAGGGTACGGTATATGTACTCCTGCTATCCAATGACTATTGACAATTGACCAATGACTTCATGGCCGTACCCATCCTCTGTTTCGTGGGGCGATCCAACAGCGGGAAGACGACGCTGATCGAGCGGCTGATCCCCGAGTTGGTGCGGGCGGGCTACCGAGTGGCCACCATCAAGCATGCCGGCCATGGGTTCGATCTCGACACGGAAGGCAAGGACAGTTGGCGCCACAAGCGGGCCGGCGCGAGCAGCGTCATCGTCATGTCGAAAGGCAGCCTGGCGATGTTCGCCGACGTGTCCGAGGCGATCAAGGTGGAAGAAGTGCGGGATCGTTTCCTCGATCATACCTACGACCTGATCATCGCCGAAGGCTGGAAGAGCGAGGGCTATCCAAAGATCGTGGTCGTTCGCGACCAGGTCGGCGAGGTGCCCTTCTCCACCGATGGCCTGCTGGCCGTGGTTTCCAACCAACCGGTCAATTTCCAGGTTCCCATCCTCCATCCGGACGATATTCCCGCCGTGGCGGCCATCGTCATGCGTCATTTCCCGAAGCGCAAACGGGACGATGCGTAAGAGTCCGGCGGTCGTGATCGGGGCGGTGATCGCTGGAGCCGTCCTCCTCGGTGGCGTGATCATTCCTCTCACCAGTCATCCGAAGTTCTGCGCGTCCTGTCACACGATCAAACCGTCCTACGACAGTTGGGTCAAGTCGTCCCATAAAGAGGTCACTTGCGTCGACTGCCATGTGCGTCCCGGGATCGGAGGATGGCTCCATGACAAGGCGTGGGCCGGGACCAAGGATGTCGCGATCTACCTGTTCAATGCGCCGGCCGATTCCCACAACTTGAAGGCCAAGGTCCATTCGGAGGTCTGTCTGAGCTGCCACCGGCAGATTCTGCGGGTGTCGGAAGTGGCGCCGCGCGACCTGCCGCCGCCGGTGAAAGACGTGGGGCTCGTGATGAGCCATCGCAAGCATATGGAGGCCTTCGCTAAACGCGGGCAGGGGGAAGGCTGCACGACGTGCCACTCCGGCATCGTGCATGAAAAGCCGATCAAAGGATATCCCATCGTCATTCCGCGCGGCCATCTCAAGGCGGACGACAAGCCCTGGTATCCGGACCACCCGGAAGGTTCCTACCTGCGGACGAGGGCCCTGGCCGACTGCTTCCGGTGCCACGACGGCAAGGCCGAGCACGAAGGGAGAGTCTTGAGCAACAAGTGCGAGACGTGTCATATCCCTGAAAAGGTCTCGGAGCTGCTATTCAGGTGAGAGTCATCGACCATCGGTTGTCTGCGTGAAGCTGAAACCCGATCCCTGACGGCTGAACGCTTTCATGTCTAATCCCGTCGTCCAAGTCCGCGACCTGACCAAGCGCTTCGGCGACTTTACGGCGGTCGACGACATTTCCTTCGACATCAAGCCGGGCGAGATTCTCGGACTCCTTGGGCCGAACGGCGCCGGCAAGACCACGACGATCCAGATGTTGCTGGGGTTGATCACGCCCACGGCCGGATCGATCCGGATGTTCGGGTTGGACCTGGCGACGCACCGGGAAACAATCCTGCAACAGGTGAACTTCTCCTCCACGTACATCTCGATGCCCTGGTCGCTGACGGTGGAGGAAAATCTCTGGGTGGTGGCCAGGCTCTACGGCATCGCGAACATCCCTCGGCGCATCGACGACCTTGTGAAGAAGCTGGAGATGGAGGACTTTCGCGGCAAGTTGACGAGGAAGTTGTCATCCGGGCAGATGACCCGGCTCACGTTGGCGAAGGCCTTTCTCACCGAACCAAGGGTATTGTTTCTGGATGAGCCGACGGCCAGCCTCGACCCCGACATCGCGCACAAGGTACGCGCCCTGCTGAAGGAAGAGCGGCGGACCGGCGGGCTGAGCATGCTCTACACCTCCCACAACATGCGGGAGATGGAGGAAATGTCGGACCGGATTATTTTTCTACAGCGGGGGAGGATTGTGGCGGAAGGGACGGCGCAGGAAATTGTGAAGCGGTTCGGGCAGGCGGATTTAGAAGAGGTGTTTTTGAAGTTGGCAAGGGAAAAGTAAGATAACGGGCCTTGGAATGGGTCCCTGCTCCCGCACCCTGCACATCTGACCATTAGATTATTGCTGTCGGTGGACGATGTGCCGGGGGACCCATTGCTCAGGCGATGCAATGGGTCGTGACGGGCGCAAGTGGACCCATCCCAAGGCCCGTAGATGACTCAGCCTGACAGGGGGAGAGTGGGTAGGAAGAGCAAGGCAAGATGAAGCTCCATCGGATTCATGCGTTGGTGATGAGGCATCTGTATCTCTACCGGCGGAGTCTGCCGAGGCTGATGGAGATTTTCTATTGGCCGTTCCTGGATCTGGTGATCTGGGGCTTCATCACCATGTATCTGATGAAGTATCAGGGGCAGATCCCCGGCGCGGTCACGTTCTTTCTCGGCGCGTTGATTTTGTGGGATGTCCTCTTCCGGTCCCAGCAGGGCATCACGATCTCCTTCCTGGAGGAAATCTGGGCGCGCAACCTCATGAACCTGTTCGGCAGTCCGCTGAAGCCGAGCGAGTTTCTCGCCGCGACCGGGGCGATGAGTCTGTTCAAGGTCACGATGGTGTCGATCGTCATGGCGGCCTGCGCCTGGATTTTCTACGACTACAACGTCCTGTTGATCGGGCTGTGGTTGATTCCCTTTGTGATCAACCTGGTGATCACGGGCTGGATCATCGGGGTCTTCACCACGTCGCTCATCATGCGGTTCGGCCAAGAAGCCGAGGTCTTGGCCTGGAGCATGGTGTTCCTCTTCCAGCCGATCTCCTGTGTGTTCTATCCGATGGACGTGCTGCCGGTCTGGTTGAAAGCCATCGCGTGGTTGAACCCCGCCGCGCACGTATTCGAAGGCATGCGCGGCGTGCTCACCGCGAACGTCCTTCCGCTCATTAACCTGGCCTGGGCCTCAGGGCTCAATCTCGTCTATCTCGCGCTCGTGATCGCGGGCTTTCACTGGATGTTTGCGATTTGTAGAGAGCGGGGGTTGTTGGTGAGGGTTGGCGAGTAGACGGGCGAGCGGGGGTGTGTCGGGCTTCTCGCTCCTCCGGCGAAGTCCGCTCTGAACCCCGACACACCCGCTCGCACCAAAGTGGTGGGGTGGGTGGAGGAGACGTGGGAGAATATGGCGCGCCTACTTGGCAACGGACGCATCACGATTCAACTGTGATGAACGCGTGTGAGATGCACTTGGGCCCTCTGCAACAGGAAGAGCAAAGCGGACAAAGCGCTTTTGCCATCCTCTCTGAACCCTGGTAAGGTCGGCGCGGTTTTTATGCGAATCGAAGCGCAACGGCTAGTCAAGCAAGCCGAACGGCATCTTGAACACGCCGCCAAAAATGTGGGCTTTGAGGCGTATGAGGTGGCAGCCTTTCTCGCCGAGCAGGCCGTGGAGAAATATCTCAAGGCATGGTGGATCATCAAGAAGAAGGAAGCGCCACCGCATACTCATTCGCTGACGGAATTGGGTGACGCGCTGGGCGTTCCTAAACACCTCCGGAAGCATCTTGTTTCCCTCACGAGCGATTACACCACGGCGCGCTATCCCGATGCGGCGAACGGCGTGCCGTATGAGGTGTACGATCGGGAAACCGGTGAAGCAAAGGTCGCTTCAGGAGAAGCGATAATCGCGTGGCTACGAGAACAGACACCCGAGTAGAACAATTTCGCGAAGAATTCCTTCCCAAAATGATCGCGATATTCAAGCCGACGAAGGTCCTGGTGTTTGGCTCGCGGGCACGCGGAGAAGGGCTCGTCACCAGCGACCTCGATCTGATGATCGTGTCCGACGCGTTTCGCAATGTTCCTTGGCTGGAGAGACCGGTTCGCGTGCTGGAAGCACTGGGGCTTTCCTTTGGGGTAGACCTTCTCTGTTACACCCCTGACGAGTATGAACGGAAGCGCCAGGAGTTTGGCATCGTTCAAACTGCTTCAGAAACCGGCCTTGTGCTTGTCGGGAACCCCACCTCTTAGATCTTCTCCGGACCATCGAGTATCAACTCCTCGGATCAACTTGGTTTTGTTGGATGGCTGCGATTCGGAGAGACAGAGGATTGCTGGTGCGAGTACGGGTGTAAGAGCAGTCAGGTGCGCGGGGATTCAATCGTTCCCGTGCCTACCTGGCGCGACCCTTCCGGATTTCACCGAGCGGAAACCTTCGGAAATTCCCTCGCGGACTCGGTCAGTTTCCGCTGTCCTTCCCGGCTGAGTCTCGGTGGGTGCCCCGCTTCTCCGGCAAAGGTCGCATTGAATCCCTGCACACCTGATAGGGAAAAAGGTGGAGACGCGATTGGAAGACGGAGACGAAGTGCTCTCAAACTTTGCCAAGATTGTAAAACTTTCCCTCATCATCGGTGCCGACTTCATCGGAGAAATTTGTCTGCTACTCGTTGTGCTGCAAAATCGGTAAATCCTCCTTCTGTGTGAAACCAGTTTGCCTGCACCCCTTCACGATTAAGACGATCTATGATCTCCTCCGCATTAGCCTTTCCTCCCGCTACAACTAGACCACGAGTACCCAATCTAATCATCTTGAGCAACTCCATAAAATGGTATTCTGTTGCCCGCCATCCAATGATCAAGAGCTTGGTCGTCTGAGCAATGCATTCACGTAGCAGCTCTATATGATCTGCTGGACACTCAAACGTCTGCTTCCTTTGAACCGGTATAGCGAGCGCAGGAAATATAGGAATGCGCGGCTCAGGCAATAACTCTGTCGGATGGGTGGTCAGAATGCGGTAGTTTCCCGAGACATCAAGAGAGTCTGCTCGCTCTATCAACTCTTGTCCGACTTGCCAAGTATTTTTCGAGTGCAAACCATCGAGCGGCGTCCTCACTTCTCTTGCCCAATTTATGGTACCGTGTACTTTGATTAACTTGTAATTTTCATCGGAAACATGATCGGACATGGTTTCTATCTGCCTGGTCACCGAGGGGAATTCAGAGTCCAGCAGCGTATCGTAGTTGAAAGTCACAAGACAGACTCGATCGTACAATGACCGATGGTGTTCAACTGATCAAGAAGGGTCCTATAATCCTGGATCCGGCGCCAAGAAGGACGATGCAATCCACGTCAGTGTTCCGACAACAGGAAAGAAGACCACTTGAGCCTTGGGAACGAAAGCTAACGTTTCGTTAGCTTTCGTTCCGGACAACGGATTCGGGAATCGCCACAACCGGACAGCCGACCGACTACTTTGCATAGTTGAATGGCGCCGGATCCAGGATAATTGCTCGTTATATGCTTCGTAACCTCCTTCCAACGGCGCTCACATTCCCATAGCGTTAAGTGGAGATAGAAGCGCACGGCGGCTAACTGTTTGTGGAGCAGAGGACGAGCTTGAGATTCCTCCTGGAGATTCTCCAGCACTTGTTCAACGGAAATGTTATTTGCTCGATTCCGCAGATAAGGAATAATGGCGTGGCCAAGGGGAAAACGCTTCAGCGCTGTCGAGAAAATAGGCCTGTCGGCAAAAAGTTGATCGGCCAAAGGTAGCCGAGCATTTTCATCATCGCTCTGCCCGGGAGGATAGGAAGGATCTGAATCATAAGAAGCTCCTGCTCCAATAATCACCGTTAGCATGTGTGATTCAGAACTGTCGTGGTTGCCAGGACGTCCTAGTGTTCCACCCGCTTCTGGACAAAATGTTTTTTGAGTCGAGTAAAAGCATACGCTCAAGGTCTGAGAAAATCGATGGCTTAGGTAATAGGTAAGTGGAATCGAACAGGTTTTTGACGCGCAGTCGGATGAGCCGAGAAACGGTGCGAGTGCTTGCAGTTCGCTCGGGCGTGTGGTAGGGTGCAGTCAGTTCACCGCATGGGGCCTGGCGGTGAAGCTCAGATGGAAACAAGGCCCATAACTCGATGTTGCCTTAGCCCGGGAATCTGATCGGAAGCGAGCCCTGAGCGCTTCACCATGCGTCTTCGGCCCTGTCCTCCCGCTCTTTCCTCGTGACCAAGACAATATCATCATTTCAAAGGAGGAACCCCTCATGGGTTCGAAGATTTATGTCGGTGGGTTGCCCTATTCGGCGACCGAGCAGCAATTGAGTGATTTGTTCGCGCAGCACGGCTCCGTGGCCTCGGCGCGGATCATCACGGACAAGTTCACGGGACAGTCCCGTGGGTTTGGGTTTGTAGAAATGGCATCGGATCAGGAAGCGCAGACGGCCATCGGGGCTTTGAACGGCTCCGAGTTCGGCGGCCGAACGCTGACAGTGAACGAGGCGCGTCCACAAGAACCCCGCTCCGGCGGCGGAGGCCGTGGCGGCTTCAATAGCGGCCGTGGTGGGCGGCGCGACCGGTTCTAAGGAAATAGAACAGGCGTTGAATGAAAAAAAAAGGGGGCCGGCGGTTATCTACCGCCGGCCCCCTTCGTGTTCTTGGCGGGACTTTATCCGAACCAGTCGGGGTCCCCCTCTGCCTTGGTGGCCGGTGGCTTCTTTTCAGTGTAGACCAAGGGTGGCGCGGCGAGCACGTCTCGAACCTTGTCGATCAGCTCCTTAGGTCCGAAGGGTTTGGACAGAAACGGAAGATGCTCCGCGCGAATGCCGTTTACGGCAAGGACTTCCGGACTCCACCCCGAAGTGGCGAGGGCGCGGATTTCTTTCTTCATCTCTAGCGCGAGCTGAATCAGCTCATGCCCTCGCACGCGCGGATAGGGGCTCGTACTCTTGGCGACTTGAAATTCCGGGACCGGGAGGAGGAGATCGCTGACAATGAGATCGATACGGGCCTGGTGTTCAGCGCAAAGCTTTAGCGCTTCTGAGCTGCCCCTGGCTTGGAGGACGGTAAAACCTTGCGACTCGAGGATGGCCTTGCAGAGGCCTAAGACCGCTGTGTCGTCGTCGACGACAAGCACTGTGGTGCCTGTCTGTGTGTCGCTGGTCGCGTCAGTCATAGGGTCGGTTCGACCCTATTACAACGCGGTTCTGGTCTATTGGCTACGAAAACCTAAAAACCGGTAACTTCGGCATATTCCAGCTTGATGCGCCAAGATCACTGATCCTCCCCTCACCCTTGTCTCTCCCCTTGGCAAGAGGACTGAAGTGATGGGGGTGCGTTCTCAGCTAAGAAGAAAGAGTTGGTAGGGCATTAAGTGTTGGCCCAGCCGCCGCCGAGGGCCTTGAAGAGACTGATCATGTCCGTCAGTCTGGCTCGCTCCGTCTGGACGAGCTGCGTTTCGGCGGCCAAGACGGTTCGCTGCGCATCCAGCACATCCAGGTAGTTCACCAGTCCCTTCCGGTAGCGGACTTCGGCCAGGTCCACGGCCGTCTTGGCTGCCTGGACCTGCTCCCGCTGGCGAGTCAGTTGCTCGGTGCGTTCCTTGATCGACACCAACAGATCGGCCACCTCGCGGAAGGCCAGCAGGATCGTCTGATGGTAGCTTTCCAACAGTTGCTCGTACTTCGATTGTGCCGCGTCGAGACGCGCCACGTTCGCGCCACCCAAGAAAATCGGCAAGGTCACCGAGGGGCCGATGCTGTAGTTGGCGCTGTTTGAATCGAACCAGTTGGAAAATTCCACGGTCTGTAAGCCGCCCTGCCCCGTGATCGAGAGAGCGGGGAAGAAATAGGCGCGAGCCTGACCGATGCGGGCGTTGGCGGCGATCAATGTCGCCTCTGCCTGGAGAATGTCCGGCCGTCGCTCGAGCAATTGAGACGGCAACCCGACCGGAATTTCCGGCTGGACGACCACGGATCTGATCGGCTTAAAGGCCAGGGTCAGCGTCCCAGGTGTCGCCCCGACGAGCACCTCCAGGCGGTGGAGCTCGACCGTTCGGAGGCGACGGAGGTCGGGAATCTGTCCCGCCGTCTCCGCCACGAGTACTTCGGTCCGTTTGACATCCAGATCGGACGCCAAGCCGACCGACGCGCGTTTGCGGATGATGTCCAGCGTCTCTCGCCGCAGTGCCAGGTTTCGCTCCGCTATTTCGATTTGTTCATCGAGTTCGCGGACACGGAAATACGCCTGGCCGACATCCCCGATCAACGTCAGGGCGACGGCTCGTGCATCCTGCTCGATCCCATCGGCCTCCGCGGAGGCCGCCTCCCTGCCGCGCCGGATTCGTCCCCAGAGGTCGAGCTCCCATCGAAGATCTGCGCCGGCGTTCCACAGATCGAAGCCGATTCCCGGCGTGGCGAACGTTTGCGGCCCCGGCCGGCTCAACGATGCCAAGCCCAGACCGGCGAGAGTGTTTTTCGAGATTTCAGTCCGGCTGTAGCTGCTCTGCAAGTTGACCTGGGGATACAGGCTCGCTCCCGCAGAGATGACCGCGGCCCGGCCTTCGATGACGCGCGACACGGCGCGTCGAACATCGTGGTTCTGTTGCAGCGCCTGTTCGATGAGATTCGTCAGCTCGTCGTTCTGAAACGCGTTCCACCATTCCGTCTCCGGCAACCGATTCGTGGAGACCGGAAGGCCGGGAGCGGCCTCGTCCTTCATGAACTGGTTCCAGCCCGAAGGGACCGGAATCTCAGGACGCTTATAATCAGTCCCTTGCACGCAGGCGGCAAGCAGCCAGGTACAAGTGACGGCTACCAATATCGGTCCGGCCGGACGAGCGGTCATGGGGTCGAATCCTTTGCCTCGTCTCGTTGAATGAAGACATCCACTTGCTGCCCCGTATACACGGGGAATCCGGGGGGATCGAACCGATAGATGATCTGCAGCACGCGCGTATCCACCCGTTCGGTGTTCTCGCCCGTCAACGATTTCTTCGGCACCACATAGGGCTCGATCCGGACGAAGGAGAGCGGAATCCGGTAATCGGTTCGTCCTTTCAAGTAGGCGATCCCTGTCGCGTTCCGCGCAACCAGGGGAGCGTTCACTTCGTCGACGTCGGCCCTCACTTGAAGCTGTTGCGTGTCCCCCAAGAGCATCAGCGGCTCTGCCGAGCCGGGGATCGCATACTCGCCAGCGCGGACGTTCACCTGGAGGACCGTGCCGGCCCGTGGAGCCTTGATCGTGAGGCGGTCGAGGAGCATTTTCGTTTCATCCCTCTGAGCTTGCGCTTGCTTGAGATTGGCCTGGTGGCGGAGGTGCGCCCGCTTCGCCATTTCGAGGGCGTACCAAGTGCGTTTCAAATCATCTTCGCTGACCGCACGCTGATCGTGGATGGCTTGCAACCGCTTGAGCTGGGTTTCGAGGTCACCGATCCGATAGTTCTGTTCCTCGATCTGCGCCTGAAGCGGCGGGATGGCGGCTTCGCGCGTCAGGAGCTGAGCCTGCAAGTCGCGGTCGTCGATCTGAATCAGTGGATCCCCTTCCTTCGCGTGGTCCCCGACGGCCACGAAAACCTTGGTGATCAATCCTGCGACGGGCGGACCGATGCGGACGTTCTCATTGACCGCTTCGATGATCCCGGACGCGGCCACGGTGTGCTCATACGGGGACCGCGGCGGATCCACCACCGGCGAGGGCATCGGCTCGTTCTTGGTGGCGGCCAACAGACTCCAGGTCGTAAACAGCACGCCGGCCACGGCGAGCCAGAGGCTGATCCGCTTGACGACGATCATGCGGTGCCTTCCTTGACTATAGGATGAACGCCGACGATCCGTCCGTCCGTCAGCTCCGCCATCCGGTCGCCGAAGTGAAAGATGCGGCTGTCATGGGTGACGACAACGACGCAGCGATCCGGCGCGCGACCGACTTCCCGAATAATCTCCATGATCTTCTGCCCGGTGGGCCCATCGAGCATTGCGGTCGGTTCGTCGCAAATGAGGAGCCGCGGCTCGTTCACGAGCGCGCGCGCGATGGCGACTCGTTGCTGTTGCCCGCCGGACAGGTTCCTCGGCAGAAACTCCGTCCGGTCCGCGAGCCCCACGCGCTCCAATATCGCCCGTGCCCGTCTGAGAGCTTGTCCTCGGGGGATTCCTTGGATGAGCAACGGAACGGCCACGTTCTCGGCTGCCGTCAGGGCGGGCAGCAGATTGAATTGTTGGTAGATGAATCCCATGGTTTGGCCCCGGAACCGTGTGCGCTGACCGGAAGGCATCGCGACGAGAGGGATCCCGAGGACATCGATGTCTCCTTCGTCAAATTCCAGGATGCCGGCAATGACCGATAGCAGCGTGGTCTTCCCGCCGCCTGATTCGCCGACCAGCAGGAGCAACTCGCCGAGATGGACATCGAGGTCGATCCCCTTGAGCACCGTGACCTTCGTGTCCCCTGCACCGAAGGATTTGACCACGCCGCGGACCCGTACTGCCGCGGCTGAGGGCTGCGATTCCATGGCGTTTACCTGAACACGATGGCCGGCTCGAGCCGCGCCAGCTTGACGATACTGATGATGGCCGAGAACATGCAGATCGACAGTAAGGCCATGAGCACGATGACGAGCAAGGGCCAGGTCTCCACGAACGGCAGCGCTCCTTCCCGCGCGGTCAGAAATCCAAACAGCGTGGCGAGCCCGACGCCGACTCCGTATCCCGTGAGTCCGACCGTGAAGGCTTGCAGCAGGATCATCCGTGCGAGCGTGAACGTGGAGGTGCCCATGGCCTTCAACGCGCCGAACTGCCTCAGGTTTTCGACCGTGAAGAGATAGAAGGTCTGGCCTGCGATCGCCATCCCGACGATGAACCCCAACACGATCGTCGTGCCGAAATTAATTCCAATGCCCGTGTTCTTGAGAACCCACCCAATCGTCTTCCAGCCGAACTCTTCCCCGGTGAAGGCCCCCAGTCCGGTTTGGTTGCGGATGCGGCGGGTGACCTCCTCGGTCGCGACTCCATCTCTCGCCTTCGCAAGGACATAGGACATGGTCCGACGCTCTCGCGGGACGTAGCGCAGCGCACGCTCGTAGGTCGTATACACGACGGGGATATTTTGGAAGCTCTTCTGAGTCTTGGCGATCGCCACGATGCGAGCCCGTTGATCGTTCAGCTCGAACACAGCCCCCACCTTGATGACATTCGGACCGCCCATGCGTTCCACGGCCCATTGGTCCACGACGATCGCGTCCGGCGTGCGGAGATCCTCGATGCGTCCTTCGATGACGTGGGCGGGGCGCCCGATCAGGGTGGCTGGTTCCAGCCCCACCAGCGCGATCTGATGGTATTCCCCGTTTGCCAGTCGCGCCCGCAGCAACCCCTTGTAAAGGGGCACGGCCCATTCCACCCCCGACACGCTGCGGACCCGATCAACGGCAGTGTCTGCAATCGGTTTGACCTCTTCCACCTGCGCGATGTTGGGATCGGTCACCCAAATGGGGACGTTCACGTTGCTGATAGCGGATTGGGACCAGACCATGAGACCCCAGAAGATCGATCCCTGCTGCACGATGAGCATGACCGCGAAAGTCAAGCCGCAGAGCAGCATGAGGTACTTGGCCCGGTCGCCGAACAGCATCTTCAGCGCGACATAGTTCATTAAGCGGCCTCCGGCGTCTCCTGATGATCCGGGGGAAATCCCACGACTTGGGGCGGCTGCGGCAGGGTGACCTGATCGTGGCGGTGAAAGAACAAGGTGCAGAGCTTGGCGATGGGACAACCGTGACTGAGCGCGACCGTCCAGAAGCGGCGCACGTGTCGGCCGTCGGCTCCCTGGTCTTCGTCCATGAGGCGAAAGGGACCCGGGAACGGTTTCGTAAAGGTAATGCCTCGATCAGCGAATCGCTCCACTAACCCTTCGATGAGGAATTCCAATACATCCCCGCACCAAGTGAACCGGTGTCCGTCCGGCGACCGGTCCCCTGAAGCGAGAATCTTCGAGTGGCGCTCGGCCAGATAATCCTGGATGGCGCGGCTGACCGAATCTGGAGTCACGTTCGGCTTGTCCTGCTCCATGCTGTTTGACTAGAGCAGAGATGATGCCATCTGGGCAGTCATTCAATAGTGAGCATGGAAGACTGTGGAAAATGGGGGAGAGAAGGGAATCGACGCGGGCGTCTGTTATGAGGATCTGGAAAAAAGAAGTGCCGAGCTACGGGCAATCACCCGCCGAGATGCCAATATGCGGGCAGTTTTTTCTTTGACTGATGAGGAACAGTCTTGCTTACGCGCCGCGTTTCATGGTTCGAGGACGATGGATGCCGAGCTTCTTCATGCGGTGCTGGAGAGTGGATCGCTTCATTCCCAGACGCACTGCCGCCCCGTAACGACCGGCCAACACCCAGTTTGTCTGATGGAGCGTGTCCAATATGTGGGCTCGCTCTGCTTCGGCAAGCGTGCGAGGGGCCTGTGCGTCGCGTCTCCCTTGGGCGTCGGGCTCCAATTCGTCGATGGTGAGGATGGGGCCCTGTGTCAAGATCACCGCCCGCTCGATGAGATGTTCGAGCTCCCGCACGTTGCCCGGCCAAGAATAGGCGGCCAAGGCCTTCAACGTCGCGACGCTGACGCGGGTCACATGCTTGTGGTGTCGCGCACAGTACTTCTTGACGAAATGGCGGGCCAATGCCGGAACGTCTTCGAGCCGTTCCCGCAACGGCGGCATGCGGATCGGAAAGACTTTCAGGCGGTAGAACAGGTCGGCCCGAAAAGTCCCGGTCTTCACGGCCTGCTCCAGGTCGATGTTGGTGGCGGCCAGGACGCGCACATTCAGCCTGATGGTCTGCGTGCCCCCAAGTCGCTCCAACTCCTGGGCCTCGATCACGCGGAGGAGCTTGGCCTGGAGCTCGAGCGGAATTTCGCCGACCTCATCCAAGAAAATCGTTCCGCCGTTGGCCAGCTCGAAGCGTCCGACCTTCCGGGCAGTGGCATTCGTGAAGGCGCCTTTCTCATGGCCAAACAATTCGGACTCAATCAGCGTCGGCGGCAGGGCAGCGCAGTTCACTCTGATGAGCGGTTTATTTTTTCGTGGCGAGAGCTGATGAATCGCTCGGGCGACGAGCTCTTTTCCTGTGCCCGTCTCTCCGAGAATCAGCACGGTCGAGTCCGTAGGGGCGACTTTTTCGATGGCTTTCAGCGTCTTCTGCAAGGACGGACTGTCGCCGACCAGTTCCTTGAAATCCACTGAGGCGCCGATTTCTTCCCGAAGGTAGACGTTTTCGCGTTCCAATTGTTCCTTTAGCGACCGGATCTCTTCGTAGGCGGTCAGGTTGGCGATGGCCTGTGAGAGGTGAAAGCCGATTTGTTCCGCTAAACGGAGATCGCGTTCTGAAAATGCGTTCCGCCTCTTGCTTCCGATGGCCAGAAATCCATACGGGGCTCCTTGGACAATCAACGGACAGAGCATGCACGACAGGATGCCGACCGATTCGATGTAGGATCGCTCGGGGAACCGGTCGTGATTGTAGCCGGTGATCAGGAGCGGTTTTCCGGTTGCGATGATCTCGGCCGGCGCCATGCGCTCGAATGGGAACCGGCGGAGCTGAGCAAGGTCGATATCGACGCCCTCGCGATAGACGATGTCGAACCAAGGGCCATGCGGCATTTGGACGACTCGCACGAGCCCGGTCATATCATGACGGATGACGCGGCGGAGAATGTCCCGGATCGCCGGCATGAGCTGGTCGATCGTCATGGTACCGACCACGACCCGGCTGTTGATCTCCATGAGCGCGTCCCGCTCTTCGGAGGCCAAGACGCTCTGCAGGACCGGTCCCAGATGGACGCCGAGGTGTTCGAGGAACAGCCGATCCTCTTCACTGAAGGCATCGGCCCTGTCAACGACAATGGCGGCCATGATCGCGATCGTGCGCGAACGTCGGTCGTCGGCCGGCGTCGCGTTGGTCAGCGGCGCGGCGATGACGGAGGCGTTTTGGTAAGGTTGCTTCTTGAGAACAACCGCTTCAGCCCAGGATGAGGCGGCCAGATTGTTTTCCAGGATTGCTCGGCCTCGTTCGATGACGGCTTCTTTCATCGTTCCCTTTGCCGGAAGTTGTCCGATCACGAAGCCGGGGGAGTCGGGATTGGTCAGGAGATCAGAGACGGGAGCAAAGGCCTTTGCCGTTTCGCTATAGAGGTAGAAGCCGATGAGATCGCACGGCAAGAGTTCGCGCAGCTCTCCGCTCAACTCGCGCTCGAACTCATGTAAGCCGTTGCAGCCCAGCAGCTTGTGGATGACTCGAAAGTGGTCAAGCCTTCGTGGAGCGGTGCCCATATGTGGGCACTGTAGCACGGCGAGAGCTTCTTAGGAAAGCTACGCCGGAATGTTCTCTTTCTTGCTCCATGGCTGATCGAGTCTTGAGCGCTTCCAGCCGTTGTTTATCGAGGCTCACATGCAATGACTTCTCTTGCGTCACGAGCACGGCTCCGGCCGCCTGCCCCTTCGCCTTCTTCACCCACTTGCGTCTTGTATAGATAATCTCGCCCTTCCCGCTCTTCTTGAGATCGCTATAGAGCAGGGCCAGGGTCGCGGCGTCTCGAAGTGTTTCAGGCGGAGGGTCTACCCCCTTGGCCAATCGCACGACAACATGCGAACCCGGCGTTCCCCTCGCGTGCAGCCACAGATCATCGCTCTTTGCGAGACCGAACGTCAGCTCGTCGTTTTCTCGTGCGTTCCTTCCGACAAAAATCGGAAATCCATCCGATGACGTGAAGCGTCGGAATGGCCCGCGGTGTTGCACCCGTCGTTGTCCTGGACCTCGGAGAGATGTTGACCGTTCAGTTGACGTCGGTTTTGCCGCCGGCGGTTGCCAGTTCCCATCTTGGACAGCTTGAAGCTCTTGTCGCAGTCGAGCGATCTCTCTCTTGGCTTCGTCGATCCGTGGGCGCAGCGTCCGCTCCGCCGTCAGGTACTTTCGGTGTTTCTTGAAATAGTCATCCATATTGCCTTGAGGAGACTTTGTCGGATCGAGCGGAATCGTCACCTCCGGCAAAGTTTCATCGAAATAATCCACCGTGGTCAGGACCGACTGACCTTTGGCGATCTGACCAAGATTGGCTTTGATGAGTTCCCCAAAGCGAGCGTAGCCCCTGTATCTCATCGCCTTCTCGTGGTCCTGCTCCAGGGCCTCGAGTCGCCGGCCCTCTTTCTTGAGGGTCTTCCTCAGCGAGATGAGGCGGGCCTGCCGCTGCTGCTCACGCGCCACCTGTTCATCCAGCAGCCGGTATCGCACTTCGATCATCTCGGACTGGCTGCCGGAGGAGATCGGCTGTGTGTCTTCCTGCGCCGATGATCCTGATTTCGCCTGGTGCTGCCGGCCTGCCGCAGGTCGCTGGTACGGCTGCCCGATTCGATCCTTGTTACCGCTGAGAGTGGCCGCTACTTTTTCCTCTCGATCCACGAACAGAATATCGGCGTTCTTCCCGATCAGCTCCGCGACCAACGTGCAGGGGCCTTCCGCAGCGTACAGCGACAGCCTGACAATCCGATCGTTGTCCACCTGCGAGATCGATTCAAATCGAGCGCCCTGAATACGGGCACGAAGAAACTGACAGAAGGCCGGTGGGCTGGGTGGGCTCGGAAGGGAACCTGTAACCAGATGGAGCCGGGCGGTCTCAGGTGCTGCAGATACCAACAAGCGCAAGGTTTTCCCAGGACGACGGGTTTCCAGAACGATGGTGCGAGGCAGAGGTTGAGAAATCTTCTGAATCCACCCTCCAGTCAGCAGCGGCGCCACTTCGCTGATGACCAGCGCAATTTCTGTTGCTGATAGTGCCATGATTTGTTCCTAGCTTATCCCCCATTCGAGGGGAAACCATACGGCCCCGAACTGGTCATTATTGCCGCGAGCTTGATGCCGAGCTGGAGGGTGCGGATTCCCACCGATGGTCATCAGCCGCAAGCTAACATTTTTCAGCAGATTGGACCAATCACATTCTTGTCAAGCGGATTGTCGGGAGAGCCTCGAAGCAAGCCGGGAGGCGGCACCCTCGTTGCTTCCTTTCTCGAATGCATAGCGGAGAGCCGGACATAGTGCAACAGAACGCCGGTGAATCCGCAAGTCGTTCAGGAAAAGGAGGCTCCCATGCGGTGTTCACGTTGCAACGGACTGATGGTCTCGGATAACTTTCTGGATATCAAGGAAAGCAGCCAGCCAATGTGGATGAAGGGTTGGCGGTGCGTGTCTTGTGGAAACGTGGTTGATCCGCTGATTCTCAAGCACCGGATGGCTCAGCAGTCGGTCGGTGGCAGAGTCCCGGCGCAAGAAGTTCCAGTAGACACACCCCAGCCCGCTGCGGCATAAGCGGGGTGACGAGTAGGCCGCTGCGTGTCGGTCCGCGCAGGTGGCTCCTAAAGAATGTCGGCAGTGCAATGCCAGCCATCACCTTTCACGGCATTGACCGCCGATTTTTTATTGTGTCGAGTTCGGCCCTGGTTGGATCGGTCGTCAGGATGGCGCGCCCGCTCAAGCCTTCATAGTCGATCCGAGGCGCACCTGTAATCTATTTCAAAGCCGCCTCCACTTCTCCTCGATAGAGATCACACAGCTTCCCGCCTAGCATCGATGTCACTTCTTGCTTCCCGGCTTCTCCTGAGATCGGGAACCGAAGTGACTAGAAAAGACGCTGCCGAATGTACCGTCGTCCTGCAGCTCACTCTATGTCTGCCGGACGAAAATCTTCGGTGAGGATTGTGCTGTCACAATTCACCTCCGCCCAGCTGTGAATGCCAAGGATTGGTAAGATCTTGTTTCGAACTCCCGTACGGTCTAAAGTCCGGGCCAATCTCGTTCCGGGTCAAGCAAAAGGCAGGCTGGATGGATTATTTCAGTCTTGTGTCGCTTGAACAATTGCTGAGGGAATTACGTCGGTCCATGCAAGGACTGTTGATGGACCTCTGCGCTGAACTTGATCATACATACGCTCGCGCTGCTGCCCGTTACAGCCTACCAGTCTCATTGTTCAGGCGTCTTGGGGAGGAGTTGCCGCCGGAGACCTTTTCCGGATGGAAGGTGGTTGGGTGGGTGGAGGCGCTGAACGACCTTGTGTACTTCCTCGACGTCCAGCGCCAGTTCGACGTTGAGTCGGAGCCTCGAGAGTTTGCAAGCCAGTTGTTGGCCGAATGTGAGGAGCGACTCTACGAGCACAGCTACTTGGACGAGTTGTTTCCGCAGCGACGTCCTGATCCGTCGGGGTTGAAGCGACGCTTGGCGCACCTGTGCGCCCGACTCGCACAGGAGATCTGCCAAGAGGCGTTCTTCCTCGATCTCGGAGTCACGTGTCACTGGGTCGAAACGGTCGCGGGAAAATCCTGGTCGAGCGTCATCAGTCTCAAGCCGAACTTCGAACGGGCGGAGCCGGCAGGCGCGATCGCCGTCGGCACGAGCGGCGACTATATAACTGCGCCACCTTCGGTCCATCGTGCCATGCGCTCCTTGTCTCGATCTGGTGAGCTCATTGTGCGACCGCAAGGCATGTGGGTTCGCGTGCCTGCTCGGGAGCATCTCCTGCCTTTGTGCGACGTGAAGGGCGATGATGTGTCATGGCATTGGCAGGCTCATCCACCAATAGTGGCCACAGGGTCGCAATCCGGCCTATTCACAGTCGGTCCCACACTCGTCTATGGGAAGGATCGAGAGCCGATACGAGTGCAGCTCACTCCCGTCGGGGTTGCGCAACGAATCCAAACTGCTGTACGCACGATCGAGAAAGCATGGCCGTTAGGCGGTCAGTTGCTCTCGCTGCTCACCTCGCACATCATTCCGCTGCGTGCTCGAGGCGTCGTCAGTTTCAGCTATCGCCACCGGCCCGGGCTCTCGTTCATCAATTGCTTCGACCGTGACGACCTGGATTTGATCGACGACTTGCTCCACGAGAACAGCCACCATCATCTGAACCTCCTCTTGCGGAAATCGATCCTCTATCGAGGCGACCAGAATCGCGAGATTTTCTATTCACCCTGGCGGCGGAGCCTGCGCCCGCTGCGGGGTATTCTCCACGCCACATTCACCTTCACGATGGGAGCGATGCTGTTCGAGCGGCTGTCGGCTTGGGGGGCAAGGGGAGAGAGGCCAAGCGCAAGGGGAAAAGTGGGGAGGGTGAGGCGAGAGGGACGTGCGGCGATGGAAAATGCCAGGGGAGACCTGACAAAAGAGGAGGTCCTTCGCGCCCGGTTCCGCTGCCTGGAAGAAGTGGAATCGGTCCGCTACTCGCTACAGGATTTGCATTACGCCGACCATCACCTGGGTTGGTTGACAGGTTCAGGTCGGCGGCTGGTTGGGCAACTGGCGGACGCGATCACCGCAGTCGCGCGCAATATGGCACCCTACCAGGATGAACTATTGCGTTCCAAGTTCGGCCCCTCCCTCCGCCGCCACATCGAGGAGCTTCGCCAAGCCCGCCAGACCTACGGCCCGGTGCGGTTAGGAAAGGTGTAAGTGCAAAGTCTTCACCGTGCGTTGTTTTCACTTAGGCGCTGCGTTATCATGACGCCATGAAGGGCAACGTGCTCAAATCAAGAAAATCAGTCGTTCGCAAACAGAAGAAAGGCGTTTCTTCCGAGGCAGCTACCATAATGCGGAAGGTGAAAAAGACCTTCGCGGAACAAGTCGAAGCCTTCATCGAGCGGTATCGTCCCGCATTGAAGGTTCTTGCCAATGAGTAGGCTACTGTGCACCAAAGACGGGTTATTGATTCCCTCTTCCCTCTTGAAAGGGTTGAGCGGATTTGTGTCTGTCCAGCGAGAGGGCAATGTGTTGCTTATCGAGTCCGAACGGCGACGGATGGCTCGGCGACGCACGGCCCGCATGGTTCAGCGCTTGAGACGGGCTGCAAAAGAGCAAGGGAACCTCACAGCGGCAGCCATAGCCCGCGAAGTGGCAGAAGTACGACGGAAGCGTGCGGGTCATCGTTGACACCAACATCATCGTTTCCGGTCTTATCTCTCCTGCAGGCCCACCAGGAAAAATTGTAGACACGTTGGTCCAGGGTTTTTTGGTCCCTGTCATGAGTACAGCCACACTCGCTGAGCTCGAAGCCGTATTGGCGCGGCCTCGTTTATGAACTTTATTTGAGCGCGCTGGAGTTGACGTTGCGGCGTTTCTGGAAGAATTTCGTGGGCTCGCTGAAATCATCGACCCAAGCCCGATCACCATTCCTGTCCGCGATGAAAAGGACCGGATGTTTCTCGCGCTGGCTGCGACACATCCGCAGGTGGATTGTCTGATCACCGGCGATCGAGATTTTGAGCGGAAGCGGTACGCCGGTGTGCCGATCATTTCAGCGGCAGCGTTCGTTAAGACCATCTTGTCTGAAAGTACATAACCAGCCAACATCTTTGCCCTCCGCCGCCATATGAAAGAACTTCGAAGGACACGCTTGACCTACGGACGAAATGTCGGTCCGTGGTCAAGGCTTCGGAGAGACGACGTTCCCTCTCATGCCCCGTCACTGCCGTAGAGGTAATGATCGTGGTTGACCGAAATGTCGGTGGGAAGCTTATGGAGATCGGATTCGGGAATCGTTCGCGCAATGCGCAGGAGTTCCTTCCATACAGGGCGAGATTCGCGAGCTTGAGAAACGCGTGTCCTTTGTCGGCTGCGTTTTCGATGCATGGGTTTCAATGATGATCGCGCATCCATGATGGAATTATGGTCGGGAATCCTCGTGTTGTCTAAGGCTATTCTAGCTGCCCCAAAGGGCTGGTCAGGAAATTGGCACTTACTTCACTTGAGCCACCGACTATCCAGTAGAAGCCTCGCCACATTAGCGAGTCACGCGAGGCGCCGATACAGCTCAGCGTTCTTCTCCATAACTCGCTTAGCCGCCAGGCGGAAGGATTCGCCAGGTAGGCCGATGAAGTCGCTGATACCGAGGCGAACCACCTCTTCGACGGTCAAGCCCTCGCGTTTGCTCCGCTCTTCCAGCCGGCGCATTTCTTCATCTGACAAGGAAACGGTGGTTGTCGCCATCGCTTGTCGACTCCTCCGACGTTCTTAGTGACCCAGAGTAGAATATCGCCTTGTTTTCCTGCTCTCGAAGAGCGGCCTGGGCCGGTCATGTTTCATAGCCCTAGGTCATCTTGCATCACTTGCATCTGACTAGCTGAGGAAAGATTTCATAGGCCTCCAATTCAGACGCCAGCGTGTTACATAGATAAACCTTCTCAAATGGCAAGCTCTGCTTCTGACGGCAAGACCGCACTACCTTACTGGCAGACTTTGCGACAGCCTCAAAATCGGGTGCTGTTGCATCCAGAAAGGGGATATTGTAGCTGAACGCATCCGCCCCATAGTGGACAAGCAGGCACGTCCGCTGACGTGATGAGTTCCCATAGTGACTCGCCTTTTTGGAAATGATGTCGTGGAGAGCCTTCCTCGCATCTTCTGCGGAATAGGAGCCCCCTCTGCCTTTAAGATCAATCCATGGAATAACGGGCGACCGAGGTTTCTTAGTGACAGCTCCAGTGACTCGGGGAACGAACCAGACTTCAGCAAGGTATTGCTTTAAGGTAGGGAAGCGGTCGAGTGCTCGGCAGTGATACCCTTGGGGAGACTGCCAATGGCGTTCATTGGGCCATTGCTGGTCCGTCTCTGTGTCAAGTCAAAGAGTTCTTTCCGGAACTGCTCGCAATCCCGCTCATCAAACCGTATGCGGTCATTTTTAGCAGTAAGCAACACACAGTGAATATGTTGTGTCTTATTCTCAGGCTGTGGCCGTCCAAGGGCGCTCAAGATAGCTGATATGAACTGGTCAGTCTTCTTACCTTGCTTGATCTGCTCTTCGTGGACCCATTCCCCCAGCTCGAAACCAAGCGCTTGGCCCCCGTGTAACTGGACAAGGACGTCGGGGAAAGCTCCCTCATCTTCTTGGACATCCCAAGAGCAAATCCTTGCCGCTAGACCAGGGTAAGCTCGTAAGAACGCCTCGAACGCTTTTCGCTCCTTTGCCTTTTGTGCGTGAGGAGCTGTCGTTGGCCTACTAGTCATGTTTTGGGTATCCATTGGGTGCCAGGATCTTTCCCGAATTTCAGGCTGCTCGAAATGGACATCCAACGAGGCCGCACGGAACGAGCCACTTATTGCCACTTTCCCCTTTAAGTGTGCCGGGGCAATCGTACGACATGAGGGCCGATTTCGCTAGCGCGCATTATTCATGAACGCTTCTGCTGCAATCGCGGATTCGCCGCTGCGA
>JBBIJI010000021.1:0-63521 GCA_037446055.1 Nitrospiraceae bacterium | reverse complement strand
TCCGTCGCGCCAAGAACAAGCGGGAGGGGAGTTGGTGTGGGCCCCCTCCCGTGTCGAGCGCCGCTCGACTCAAAAGCGACGGAATGAGTCCCGTCGCGAAGCGACCCCACTTCATGGGCCAAGACCTTCATGGCCCTCTGGTACGGCTGGCGCGCCATGGCCCCCGTGGTGAATGACCCGGCGCCTTCCGTCGCGCCAAGAACAAGCGGGAGGGGAGTTGGTGTGGGCCCCCTCCCGTGTCACGCTTGGCGCGACCTATCGGGCGACCAAGGGGGCTTGAATTGCTAAAGAAGTCTGGAGGTAGGGCTCGGGAATAAACCGCACTTTCGTCGAACAGTGAGGACTTATGGTTTCCGCCGGGGTGCCATGCGATTCGGAGGCATCTTGAGGCGAGGCGCGCGTGACGAATCGGCGATCTCCCACTCCGCGGTGAGCGGGGACTTGGCTCGCACGGTCTTCCGCCGGTGGATCTGGGTTTCAATCCTCGATCGAGCGGGTTTCATGCGTGGGGCTCACGGCTCTGCGCTGAAGCTAAGAAGAAAGAAGATGTGTTGGACGATAACAGTCGGACCTTGGTCTGTCAAACGACGGTTTGTCCTGAAACATTTGACACTCAGGCCTGATCTGATAAGGTTTCGACAGGCTTAACGAGGGCTTACACCATGAAAAATCGTGAGAATTCCGCATTCGTCGTGGCGCTGCTGATCGGGGTGCTGTCCGCACCTTCTTCGCTCCTCGCGCAAGACGCTGTCAGCGTCAGACTTGGGGAGCCGGCACTGCGCTTCGCCTCGGGTGGAATCCGTTACTCGATTCCCAGTGAAGGGATTGTGAACGAAGTGACGGGCGACAACCAAACCAACGGGAACCGGATGTTGTTGGGCGGTCGCGATACGATGTATCTGCTCCTGAAAAATGGCTCGGAGGCTCAGGGCGGCGATCTTTACACGGTCTACCGTCGCATCCGCAAGGTGTTCCATCCGGCGAGCAAGCACTATTTGGGTTACCTGTACAACGTGTTGGGTGTCGCGAAGGTCCTCCAGATCGATGCGAACCTGGCGACTGTCGAGGTGATACGAAGCTACGGGGCGATCCTACCGGGTGACTTGGTCATGCGATTTGAGCCCCCGGCCGTGGAAGAATCGCTGGGCGGAGAGCGGGCTCCCGGTGAAATTCGTGGAATGATCGTCGATCTGCAGTCAGACCGGAACATGAGCTTCGTGGCCCAGAGAAATATCGTGTACCTCGACCGTGGCAGCCAGAACGGGTTGCGCATGGGAGATCTCCTCGATCTGTACCGCACCGGGTCCGGACTCCCTCGACGCAAGGTGGGGGAGCTCAAGGTGTTGTCTCTGGAAGACCACACCGCCACGGCGCTGATAACCCGATCATCGTCTCGTATCCTGCAGGGGGATCGGTTCGTGTTCAGCGGCCGGACTGCCTCGGTGACCTCCATTCAGGAACCGGTCGTGGCTTCGGCAAGGACGCCGTCGGGTCCTGCTTCGGTCAAGCCGCAACCGGTCGCCGAGGCCGCCGTATCTGAGGGGGCCAAGCCCGTTGCATTGGCTGGTTCAGGCAAGAAAAAGATGGCGGACTTCCTGGCAGGCCGTTCGAGCATCAACTTAGACGATCTGGTCGATCAACTCGAGTATGAATCAGGCGAGGTGAACATCAAGCCTGAAGGCGCCGAGATCCTGTCGCAGATCGCGGAATATCTCAGGACGGAGGAAGGCAAGCATATCCAAATCGAAGGGCATGCGGACAGCATGGAGATCGGTCCCTCGTTGCGCTCTCGTTATCCGAGCAACTGGGAGCTGTCGAGCGCGCGCGCCTCCGCGATTCTGCGGTACTTGGTCGAAACCGCGGGGCTCGACTCGGCGCGACTGTCGTCTGTCGGGTACGGATCGAGCAGGCCGGTGGCCGGCAACGCGACCGAGGAAGGACGTCGCAAGAATCGCCGCATCGAAATCGTGCTCTACGGCCCGGACGCCCCTTCGGCGCTGTCCCACCAACCTGCAGTCTCCGAACCGGTGCCTGCACCCAACCCAACGATGGCGAAGGGACAGGAGTCAAGCCCTGTCGGGTCCGCTTCGGACCCGGAGCCTTCGCCGGACGCTTCGGTGGCAACGCCGGAAGGCCTTGCCGGTGAATCGTTCCCCGCGCCGGCACCGCCTGAGATTCTGGCGCCCGCGTCGGAAGCTCCTGCTCCAGACGCCGGAGCAAAGTAGTCGATCAATGTATCTTCGTTGACCGGGGCGGCCTCGGAGTCTTTTCCCACCGTCACTCGCGGGCCGCCTCCCGTTGTCCGGTCGTCCCCCCCCTTGCTAGAATGCGGCATGCGCGACGTGGATTCCGCTTCCCCGCCCCCTCTTGATCAGTGCTCGCAACCTCCCCTCTATGCGGATGTGGTCGTCCCCCGCCGCATTTCTCGTCCATTCACCTATCTCGTGCCGGATCGGATGCGTGAGCGGCTCACCGTGGGCCAGCGTGTCGTCGCCCCATTCGGAGCCGGAATTGTGGAGGGCCTGGTCGTCGGGGTGACGACACAATGCCCGGCTCGCCTCAAGCCGAATCGAGTGAAGGAACTTCATGACCTCCTCATAGGCCAAGACCAAGGCGCACTCTCCCCCGCTCAATTTGGATTGTGCCGCTTTGTCGCAACGGAGTATTTGGCGCCGTGGGGACAGTGTGTTCGACTCGTGATTCCCCCTCAAAGCAAGAGACGGAGAACGGTAAGCGTGTACTTGCTGACTGAGGAAGGCAAGGCTGCCCTCAGGGACGAGGCCCTTGATCGAGCTCAGCGCAGGATCTTGATGGAAGTCCTTCGGCATCCCAACGGAGTAAGGGAAACGACGCTTCACAAGCGTGGTCCCGCGACGATCGACGCACTGGTGGCGATGGACCGGAAAGGATGGGTGACGAAACACGAGGTGACGAGTCGGCGCGGGCAGGGACACCCGGTCTCACCCACATCCAAGAAGACCCAAGGGCCCGAAGCTGAGCTGGCCCCTCAGTCGCTTGAATGGACCCAGCACGCCCTGCCGGATTCCCTCTGGCGGAACGGGCTGGCAGAGGTAATCGAAACCGGAGGCTTCGCCCCGATCCTGCTCCACGCTCCCCTGGAGCATCGCCTGGACTGTCTCCGTCGGGCGGTTGTAAGTCTCGCCGCGAAGCAAACCGCCGCACTCGTCGTGACCGGCGAAACGGAGCGGGCCAAGCTCCTCTATCACATTCTCGCGAAGAGCGGCGGACCACCCGCGGTCTTTCTGCACGGCGGGTTGTCGGATGCAGAACGCCGGGCTGCGTGGCGCACGATTCAGCAGGGAGAGTTCGGGGTCGTGATCGGCACGAGGTCTGCCGTCTTCGCCCCTCTGCCCAGACTCGGATTGATCTGGGTCGAGGGGGAAGAAGATCCCTCGCTCAAGGAAGAGCAGACGCCGCACTATCACGCGCGTGATGTCGGGTGGTGGAGGGCTCGGCAGGAGCAGGCCGTGCTCGTGCTGGCTTCCTCCCATCCCTCCATCGAGACCGTGATGCGGGTTCGCGACGAGGGTCTGGTCCTTGAACTGCCCGATGATCGATGGGAATACCCGGCGGTGACGGTGGTGAATTTGCGCGACGCTCCCCGCGATAGGCTCCTCACGACGCCGATGGTGCGGGGAATCGAGGACTCGTTGCGACAAGAAGCCGGTGCCGTCCTGTTCCTCAACCGCAAAGGCTATGGGGGCGCTCTCGTCTGTCGCGATTGCGGGACCGTGGTCCAATGTCCCCGGTGCAGCGTGGCGGCCACGTACTATCGGCGAGCGGCGTATCTGCTCTGCCACTATTGTGGACAACGTCGCTCACCGCCGGAGACCTGTCTGGTCTGTGCGGCGTCCCGGCTCGACCTCGTGGGATTCGGCACCGAGCGTTTGGAGGAAGAGATCCGTCGCCTCTTTCCCCGCATAAGAGTCGCGCGCCTCGATCGGGAAGAAGCGCCGGCAGCGCAGCGATCCGCGGCGATCGTTCGCCTCTTGTGGGCGGGAGAGCTCGATCTGGTCATCGGGACGCAGATGCTGTTCCAGCGCGGGCTCTTGCCGAAGGTGGGGTTTGTCGGCGTTCCTCACGCCGATGGAGGCTTACAGGTACCGGACTTCCGCTCGGCAGAGCGCACCTACGGCGGCCTTCTTGATGCGCTCCTGCTCGCGAGGCCGGCAGCATGCGGTGGGCGCGCGGTCATTCAGACCGCGCTGGCTTCACACCATGCGATTGCCGCGGCGATCGGCTCCGACTCGCAACGGTTCTATCAGAGCGAAGCAGCCGTCCGGGAGATTCTTGGCTACCCGCCCGCGATGCACCTCATCCGCCTCAGCGTCACCGGGAAAGACGCTGCGATTGCCGAACGAGCCGCGAGTGGTTGGCACAGCCTCCTCCAGGAGGCAGCGGCTGGTGGAAGCGCCCGCGACCGAGAACACGCGGGTGCCCTTCGCCCTGCCGATGGAAAGGAGATCGAGGTGCTAGGGCCGGCTCCGGCCCCCGTCCCTCGGGTGCGAGGGCGGTATGTGTGGCATTTGCTGGTCAAGTCCCGTCGTCGCGAGCTGGCGCTACAGACTGTGCGGACGACCCTGGAGTGGAGGGAGCGCCTTCCAGGTGTGAGATTGGATGTGGATGTCGATCCGATTCAGTTTACCTAGCTTCAGCGGGTGGATTCCTTCCCTTCCTTGCCTTCCTCGCGTTCGCCGCCGCACCTTCAACGATGGCGACGGTCGACTCCTGGCCGCGCCTCGCCCGTCTGAACAGCCCCCAGGCAAACGAAATCCAAAACACGGAGGAGAAGAGCCCGAACACCACCGTGGTGAGCAGAGTCGCCATCTGCTCCTGGCTCGGCTCCGCTGTATCCGGCGGGTGTTGCCACAGGGTGATGACGGGAAAGGCCAGGCTTTCGAGGCCCAGAAGAAGCGTGGACCAAGCCCAGATCAGCCCGACGGAGCGTCCCTGCCAGAGCAGCAACCCGCCGACCACGGCGGCGACCGCGATCACGGCCGACACGGGTAACGCGCCGCCCCCCAACCAGATGCCCACCGTGACGACGAGGCTCCCGAGTGCCGCGTTCACATGTCGCCATGTCGCGTGAGGAGGGACCTGAGGCGTCATACGAGTGCGCGAAGTCTGCGGGCGGCGGCGGAAGAAGTCAACTGGATCGGTTAGGTGAAAGGGGTGAGGTGTAGGCGCATCGCAGAGCGTTGTCAGTCATCAGTCTTCAGTTCTCAGGTCCCGGGACTGATGACTGACACCTGAAACCTGACCACTCTCCTCTCGCGTGATTAGGCGCTGAGTTCCGCCTGGACGGCTTCGATCAGGGCCTTCATGTCGAACGGCTTTCGCAAAGTCCGGTGAGCCCCCAGCATCTTCGCGACATCCAGGAAGTTCAACATGCCGATCATATCGCTGCCGCCGGTGATGGCGATGATTTTGGCCTGGGGAAACTCACGACGCAGGGACAGGATGCTTTCCAAGCCGTCCTGGCCCGGCATCAGAATGTCCATGATGACCAGATCGGACGGAGTTAGCCGGTAGCGCTGCAGGCCTTCTTTTCCGTCACGCGCCTCCGTCACGCTGTAGCCGGCCTGCTCCAGCGTCTCGCGCACCAGGATTCGGATCTGGTCGTCGTCGTCAACGATCAGGACCGACGGCATGAAGCTCCTCGGAGATTGATGGGATGGACGCACGAGCAGTCCCGTTCGTTACGGGATGGTCGAGCACGCGTCGGAGGGCGATGGCCACGTCGTGAGCGAAAAGCGGTTTGTGGAGGGTCGCGCGAATGCCGGAACGCAATAGATTCTGTCGGGGCAACGGCGTGCCTGTGCAGAGAAGGATGGGGATGTCCGGTCGCAATCGCAAAAGTTCCTGCGCCAAGCGGTCGCCGGTCATATCCGGCATGATGTAATCCGTGATCACCAGATCGAAGCGTTGCGGTGCGGTGCTGAAGGCCGCCAGTGCGTCGGCCGCGCTCGTCCGAACCACCGTGTAATAGTCGAGCGACTCTAGCATCTCACGTCCCAGCTCGGCAAGCGGGGGCTCGTCTTCCACGAAGAGCACGCACTCGTGTCCTCGCGGGAGCGGCGCGTCGCTGGAGGGCTCGGCGACGTCCGTGAGCGGCACGGTCGGAAGATACACCTCCACCCTGGTCCCGTTGCCTGGCCAGCTTTCCACGCACAGCCGGCCTCCATGGGCGGTGACGATCCCGTACACGACCGCCAGGCCCATGCCCGTGTGCTCGTTGACATCCTTCGTCGTGAAGAACGGGTCGAACATGCGCGCTTTGACTTCGGGATCTATGCCGGTACCGGTGTCCTGGATGAGGAATCGCACGTAGGACCCCCGTTCGATGGGCTGTCCTCCCCGTAGGGTGTCGGCATCGAACTCGACATTCTCCAGGCGAATGTCCAGCCGCCCGCCGCCGGCGTGCATCGCGTGCACCGCATTCGTCCAGAGATTGAGCACCAATTGATGGAGCTGTATGGGATCGGCCAGGACCGGGTGCGTCGGACTGGCGATGCACTCGTGCAACTCGATCGTCGGCGGGAGAGTGGGGCGCAACAACTTCACCGCCTCTTTCACCAGTCCGTCAAGGGACAGAGGGCGACGTTCTTGCTCGGTCTGCCGGCTGAAGGTCAGGATCTGGTGGACGAGATCGCGCGAGCGGCGGCCGGCCTTGATCACCTGCTGAATCTGCGCGTGCGCCCTCGCGTCCGGGGGAATTTTCTTGAGGGCGAGCTCGCTGAATCCCAGGATGGCCGTCAGACTGTTATTGAACTCGTGGGCAATGCCGCCGGCGAGCGTTCCGATCGCTTCCATCTTTTGCGTATGACGGATCTGCGCCTCGAGCCGCGCGCGATCCTCTTCGGCCGTTTTCCGGTCGGAGATGTCCACGCAGGAGCCGATATAGCCGGCGAAGTCTCCGGAAGGGGTTATGCGAGGAGTGCCTGTATCGAGCATCCAGCGGTAGACGGCGTCCGATCGCTTCAGGCGATACTCCATGATGAATGGCCGCCGGCTGTCGAACGCTTCGTGATAGGTCTGCAGGCATCGCTCGAAGTCGTCGGGATGCACCCCCTCGGCCCACCCGTTTCCCAATTCCTGTTCCATCGTCCGACCCCGAAATTCGAGCCAGCCTTTGTTGAAGTAGGTGAAGAGCTTGTCCGGCCCGGACATCCAAATCAAGACAGGGGCCGTATCGGCCATAGTCCTGAAGCGTTCCTCACTCTCCTGAAGTTCCTGTTCCTTATGCCTATGCTCGGTCATGTCCACGATCGACGCGAGCACGTGCCGCCCGGTGGTCGTGGTGATGGGCTGCAAGCCGATCTCGATCGGGAACTCCGTGCCGTTCTTGCGGAGTCCGTACAGATCGCGCCTCGTCCCCATGGCCCGCGCGGTGGGGGCGGCGAAGAACCGGGCCCGATGTCCCTGATGCTGGATGCGAAACCGCTCCGGAATCAGACATTCGACCGACTGGCCCACCAACTCGTCGCGGGTGTAGCCGAATTGCCTTTCGATCTGCCGGTTCACGAGCATGATCCGGCCGGCGCTGTCGATCATCAAGATGCCGCTCGGCGACGCCTCCACCACGAGTCGGAACCGCTCTTCACTCTGCTTGAGCAAGTCCACCGCCTCCTGGCGATCCGTGACATCCGCGACTACCCACATGAACTCGGTCAGCCTGCCCGAATCGTCCCGGACGGGCGAGAGCGTCACTTCGCTCCAGAACGACGGGCGGTCTTTTCTCGACTGGCGGAGCAAGGTCCGGCAAGGCCGGCCATCGTGCAGCGCCTTGGTCAAGGTGTCGATCGCGGCAGGGTCTGTCTCCGGCCCGACGAGTATCGTGTAGGGTTTCCCCAGCACCTCCTCGGATGAATAGCCGGTCAGCGACAAGAAAGCCGGATTTGCATAGATAATCGGCCGGTGGGACTGGCGGGCATCGGTGATGACCAGCCCCTTGCTCGTGGCCGCGATGGCCCGATCGCGAAGCCTCGCTTCCTGCCACTCGCGCGACAGGCGCCAGAGGGTCCACCAGAGCAGGCCGAGGACCGGACCGACGACCAACAGCCAACCGACCGTGATTGTCCATAGTAGTCGTCGCATCGGCGCCGCGATCGTTGCCAAGTCCTGGCAGACCAGCACACGCATGGCGGGGGCCGCCGTTCCCACCCTTACGGTCGCGAACCCGATCATGATCGGCGCCCGCCTGAGCCGATGGACCGCTTGCAAGTATCCCGCGTCGCTTAGCGGCTGATCGAAGACGGCAAGGGAGCTATGTATCGGAGGAACCTTGGCGTCCAGCGGAGGAACACTCAGGATCACCCGGCCACCCTCCGTCACCATCTGCCACTCGAGGTCGGCGGGCGAGGACGGTCCCGGATGAGGCGCTGCGGCCGCATCACGAAACAGTTCGTTCAAGGCTCCGGGATTCAATCTGCCCACGAGGGCTCCGGAGCCATGGCGGACCTGATCACGAAAGGGCACGGTCACATCCAACACGGGGGCCCCATCGGGGTCTGTGCGGAGAAGCAGATCCATTCCCTCAGGAGAGACGGTGACAACCTCGCCGATGACCATAGGGCTCGTGGCAGTGATCACTCGACCGGTCGCGTCGGTCACGCCGATCCACCGGTAGTTCCGCTGGAGCGATGGGGAGGCTGCGACCGCAAGGTTGAGGCCCAAGCCCTCCCCGCCGGCGGTCGGCTCCTCCGCGAGTGACCGGATCTCCTCCATTCGTTCGGCCATGAAGCGGTCGAGATGATGGGCAGCATTAGCCGCGGCGGCCGAAAGATGGAGACCCGATTCGTGAACGAGTCGGGCCCGAATCTTGTACAACCCGATCCCTCCCATGCAGACGGTCGAGGCGGTCACGCCGAGAAACAGGCAGAGGAGCAGTCGAGGGGACGGTCTCCAGTGCGGGGTTTTCATGGGCTCGGGCTTGTCATGTCGAGCCTCATGGCTTCATCCTGAAAGGGGTCGGGAATCGTTTGGCCGTGGGGTCGGGAGTCCTTCCGACTGACTCCCGACCCCTTGCCAATCAGCGGGTCAGGAACCGCGCCGATGCGGCGCCGGAAGGGTTCCTGACCCCAGGGCGCTGTGCGCAAACGACTCCCGACCCCTTTCCCGTTCCCGTGGTGAAACCATGTCCGACAGCATTGCATGTGATCGAGCGCACGCACTTCATCCTCGAGCGTGGTGTACCGAACGTCTGGGCGGCCCAATTCGCTGCAGAAGACGCGGGAACGCTACGATTCCTACAGGGTTAGATCATATCGGAACGTGTGAAATACGGAAGAGAGAAGCGAAGAATCGAACGGGGTTTTATGTCTCTGGCGCCCGTAGGGCCGGTCAGCCCTACTATGCTAATACTTCCTTTTTGCAAAAAAGGCGGCGGCTTGGGCGCGGCGCGTGATGTGGAGCTTTTGAAACACGTTGGCCAGGTAATTCTTGACGGTCTTGTCGCTCAGGCCCATGGCAGTCGCGATTTCTTTGTTGGTCTTGCCTTCTGCGACGAGGGATAGGACGCGGGATTCCTGTGGAGACAGCGGCTCGGTTTGCGGCAGCGGCGTGCCGCTTTTCAAGCCCTTGACCCAGTCGAGCGCGCGCTCCGTCACTGTGGGATCCAGGATGGAACGGCCCTCCGACACCGTGTGGATGGCATGGACCAACGCGGCAGAGTCGATCTCTTTCAGGACGTATCCGTGGGCGCCGGCCAGCACGGCGGCCAGCACCGAATCGTCGTCCGCGAAGGACGTGAGAAACACGACGCGAACGTCCGGTCGAGACGACAGGATCTCACGGCAAGCATCCACCCCCGACCCATCCGGAAGGCGCACGTCCATCAAGATCACGTCCGGTTTCACCCGCACCGCCTCTGCGACGGCCGCTTGCGCGGTGGCGGCCTCCGCCACCACGCGCATCCCGTGGTTCTGGCTCAACAGCGTCCGGAGCCCAACACGAACGACTTCGTGGTCGTCCACGAGCATGACACGGATGGTTTTCACCTTAGACGCGGGCAACGGGGGCCTCCTTCGGTAGGTCGAAGATCACCCAAGTCCCGTGCTTGGGCTTCGAACGAATCGTTAAGCGGCCTCCTATCTTTTCAGCGCGGGCCGCCATGTTGGCCAAGCCGTGCCCGACACCTCGAACCCTGTCGGGACGGAACCCGACGCCGTCGTCACGGACCGTCAGGCGGACGCCTCGCTTCAACATCTTGAGCGAAACCGCGGTCTGTCGAGCGTGGCTGTGTCGCAAGCTGTTACTGACCGCTTCTTTGGCCACGTTCAGGATGTGCAGGGCGTGGTCTGTGGACAGGCTTTGTGCCGCACGATCGTCCACTGCGAGGCGGATCCGATTCGATGCAGATTGCAGCGAGCCGGCGAGGTTTCGTAAGGCCGCGGGAAGGTCGTGATCTCGAAGGAGATCCGACTCCAGACCGGCGATGAAGTTGCGCACCTGCCGCATCACCTGGTTCAGGTGCGCGATGGCCTGATCGAGGGCCAGCTTGAGATTCGCCGTCGTTTTCTTGCGCTGCCGCTGCAGGAGCGGCTTGCAAGCTTCCAGGTTGAGTCCCACCGCGTAGAGCGATTGCAAAATCCCGTCGTGCAGGTCCTGGCTGATGCGTTCGCGCGCTTCGATCGCGGCTCTCAAATCGCGCTCGCGTTGACGAAGCGCTTCTTCAACCCGCTTCCTTTCGGTGATGTCGGTTCCGACGGTCAGCACGCGGAGCGTCCCGCCCAACTCGACGAGATCGGAAGATACCAAAATGTGGCGCAGTTCTCCTGTTCGGGTCCGGAGACTCAACTCAAGATTGCGCACCGGTTCACCGGCTTTCAACCGCTCAATCAGCTTCCGGCGATCGTCGGCGTTCGGCCAAATACCGAGCTGCAAGGTGGTCTGCCCGATCACCTCTTCGCGGCGATAGCCGAACAGCTCCAGACAGGCGTCGTTCACCTCCAGGCACCGACCGGAGTCGATGTCCGTGATGCCGATCAGATGGGCGCTTAATCGGAAGGCCTTGGCAAATCGCTCTTCGCTGGCGCGTAATGCGTCCTCGGCTCGTGTGCGCTCAGTGATGTCGATCGCGATCCCGCCGAGCAACGCGGGGCCGTTCGGCTCGAACGTGACCGGGAATTTTTTGACCAGCCAGGTGCGCGTCCCGTTTTCGTCGCTCGTGGTCTCGGTGAGATCCACCGGTCGCTTCTCTCTCGCGACCATCCGATCATGACGGGTCAAGCTCTGGGCGACGTCGGGGGGAAACAACTCTTCGTTGGTCTTGAGGTACCAGTCCCTTCTGCGCATGCCGAAAAGCCTCTCGAAGCCCTCGTTCACGTAGATGTGACGGCCGGCCACGTCTTTCATGAACGCGACCCCGGGCAGGTGAGCCATGAAGGCGGCGAACCGTGCCTCGCTCTCACGCAAGGCCTCCTCGATGGAGTTCCGTTCGATGATCGCCCCCAAAATATTCGCCATCGCTTGGACGAAGTTCACGTCGTCCTGAGTGAACGACCGCCTCGTCGCGGTATGGGCGCCCAGGACCCCCCAGGGTCGGTCCCCTCCTTGGATGATGACGCTGAGGCCGCTGACCACTCCGTGCTCGATCAGGAGTCGGGGTGCGCTGAAGCGACGTTCGGCCCGCAAGTCTTCGACGATGACCGGCGCGCAGGAACTCAACGTGTACCCGGCTTGGGAATCCGACTCTGCGCCCACGGTGGCCAATCCGACCAGACCGTCACGCCAGCCTACGCCCGCTCTCAGGACCAAGGCTGTGCCGTCCGGCCGCAGCTCCAAGACCTTGCAATACTCCGTTTCAAGCGTCTGCGCGATTCGTCGCACTGCCTCATCCATCACGGTCTGCAGCCCACGCTTCCGTAAAGCGAACTGACCCAACTCCGCCACGACCTGCTGCTGGCGGGAGCGCTGGAGAAGCGATGCCTCCGCCCGCTCGCGCTCCGTCATATCGCGACCGACACCGGTAATCCCGATGATCCGGCCCTCCGGGTCTTTGAGCGCGGCGCCGGTCCAATGGTAGGGAATCGTCCGCCCGTCTTTGGTCAAGAGACGCCCTTCGAGTTCTGCGTAGCCGCTGGCGAACGTCTCCTGAATCGCGGCGGCGGTGCGAGCCTGATCCTCGGTAGCGACGAAGGCCAGCGCCGGCTTATTCCGGAGCTCTTCAGGCGCATACCCGGTGACCTTTTCCACTCGGGAGTTCCACTTCACCAGGTTGCCCTGCGTGTCGAGCGTGAACATGACGTCGGGGATCGTTTCCATGATGTTCTGGAGGTCGGCCAACGCTTGTAAACGCTCTTGCTCCGCGTGCTTGCGTTCGGTGATATCGACCGTGGCGCCGAACAGATGCGCGATCCGGCCGTTCGCGTCGCGCACGGCGTGCCCGCGCGCATCGGTCCAGATGATCGAGCCGTCCTTGCGGACCATCCGCAGCTCACAGTGGTAGGTCTCAGTCGTCCCCGCCAGGATTGCCTGCCACGCACGGAATGCGATGGGCTGATCGTCGGGGTGGATGAGCGCGTACCAGGCCAAGGGATCGGTCGACAACTCGTCGGGCTCGTACCCATACATGGCTTTGAGATTGGCGTCGCCGTGATAGGTGGCGGCCGACACGTCCATCTCCCACACGCCGACCTTCCCTGCGGCGATCGCGCGTGCATGGCGCTCCTCGCTCTTTCGGAGCGCTTCGTCCGCGCTTCTCCGTTCCAGTTCGGCGCCGGCTCGCGACGCGAACAGCCTGAGCAGGGACTGCACCTCCGGCGAAATGTGGAGGGGCTTGGTATCGAGGACTGCGAGGACGCCGATCAAGGAGCCGGTCTTACCGTAGATGGGAATCCCGCAATAGCCCTCGACACCGAGATCTTTCATCAATTGAGCCTGCGGGAAGCGCTGTTGGACGCCGTCTTCGAAATAGCACACCCGCTCTTGGACGAGACGAGCGCAAGGCATGCCTCGGAGGTCGTAGGTGAAGTTCGACGCGAACTCGCCGTCGGCGAAGACGGCGATGGTCCGAATTTGTTCGGCCGGGTCCCCGGAGCACAGTTCTCCGACGACGGCATACCGGACCTTGAGGACGGCAGCCAGGTGATAGACGAGGGCGTGGAAGAAGTCGTTGCGATGTGAGGGATCGGTGGCCGAGACCAGCGCGCGCAACAGCTCGCTCCGCTCGAGCAGGACCTGGTGTGCTTCCTCCAATCGGTCGGTCTGATCGAGCACCGCCCCCTCATGGACTTCGAGCAACTGTTCGAGGGTCGCGATACGAGACTTGAGCGAAGCGATCTCCTCCACGGCTGCATTGCGGCTCATGTCGACGCTCCTTGGCTGAATAACCCGGCTACTCAGGTGAGGGCAACGTGGTATCAAACGGCAGCAGCGCCAATTTTGCGGCGAGCGCGAGGGCGCGAAAGCAGTCGGCATCCTCCGGACGGATCGCCGCCTTTGAGAAGAGAATCACGGCAAACAGGTTACCCGAGGGCAACAAGCCTCCGAAGCCGACCACGGAGTGGATCCCGTACCGCTGCACAAACTCCTCTTGCGCGGGGACGTAGGGGCTGCCCGCCGCCTCCGGCACGTAAAACACGTTGTACGCTCGCTCATGCGGATCGATGAGAACCGTGGGGGTGAGCGAGGGGAGCACGTCCCGCACGGCGCCGAGCTGGGTCAGAAGCTGCCCCATCATGGGAAACTGTCCGATGAAAGAAATATCGCGAATGGGGATGGCCCGGTACCGTCGAGAGAGGGCCGGATCGTTCCACTCCGGTGCCTGTCCGGCGCTGGCGGCTAAACAGAAGCACTTCACTGTCCCAGCGCACGAGGCTCCGGTCAAGAGGCGTCGCGCGAACTCCCGTCGCTGCTCGTCAAGTTCGTCGAACGGTTGGGTCCGGAACAGCCGCACCAACGCGCAGGCCGGCTGTGTCATCGTGGAGTCCGTGAAATGGGTATAGAGATAGCGGACGATCCGTCCGGCGACCTCCTCGAAGTTGTTGGCTCTATCGCCGATCGTTCGGATCGATTTGGCGGCGATCATCACGTTACGGAGACCGAATTGGGGCAGGGTATGGATGGATTGGGCCCGGAGAGAGGAAGCGAGAGGGGGAGGATTGAACGCAACCGTTTCAGAGACGCTCATATCCCGCACTGACTAATGTGTCGGCGAGGTGTCTGGAAGAACGAAGGCCGGTAGTGTGCTACGGATTGCGACAGAAAGTCTAGTGCTGAATGGATCTAGGGGGATCAAGACAAAACCGAGGCAAAGGGGGCGTCGAGGAAACCAGAACAACGCGCTTGGCCAAGAGGAAGCTACAGGCGCTTGTCCGCTCGCCGTACTTACCACAAAACGACAAGGAGGCTCGCGGTCGAACAAGTCTTGATGAGACAAGAACAAAGCCTGGCTTACTGAAGGGTTCTATCCGCGCGCATTAGACTACGATAAACCGATGAGGAGCGCGCGGTCCGCGCAAGCGAGGTTTTATAGAGCACAAAAATCACTGGAGGGGTTTATCCCGTCGCCAAGAGCCATCAGAAGGGCTCAGGGTCGAGCAAGCTCTGTTTGGTGCCGAAGGCGGGACTTGAACCCGCACGGCTTGCGCCACACGCCCCTCAAACGTGCGTGTCTGCCATTCCACCACTTCGGCACTTTAGCGGTTCTAGCGAGCAGCTCATAGCGAACCGCTGGTAGCTTGAGAAGACTGGCCACCCTTCTGTAGTTCCGAGCTATTCGCTGTTGGCTATCAGCTATTCGCTCTTTTGTGAGAGCTCTTGGCTGTTCGCTGCTGTGTGTCCACTGTTTTGTCAGAAAGCGCGTTGCATTATAGAAGTGGGCCAAAAATCTTGTCAATGTAACGGAGCGTCGGGTAGAATCCGCTCGCGCTATTTCACGGCCTCTCGCGGCTGAGACGAGCGATGGATGCGATGTCGGACGCCGACCTGCTGACCTCAGACTCGACCCTTCATACGGCCTCGGTCCTTGCCGGTTCTCGCGTAGGAGCGTTCTTCGACGTGGACAATACGCTCCTCCCTGGGGTAGCAAGCGAAGTCCGCTTTTTCAAGTTCCTGCGAGCGCGGGGATTGGTTGGCTGGCGGGAATTGCTGGCGAGCGCCGGGTGGTTGGTGCGCCATTTTCCCTCGGTCTCTTGGCATCCGCTGCGTGAACGCAAACTCTATTTGTCCGGAAAATCGCCCGACACGATCGAGCCTCTGGGGCGGGAGTTTTGCCGGAGTGTCTTGATTCCCGGTCTATCGCCCGTCGCCGTAGGACGTCTGGATGAACATCGTCGAGCCGGACACGCGATCGTGCTGGTCACAGGATCATTGGAGTTCTTGATCGAGCCGATCGCCCGCCTGCTCGGAGCCACAGTCCTCCTGGCGGCGAAGCCCGAAGTGCGAGACGGTCTCTATACGGGGCGGTTGCTTCAGCCGCTGCCGTACGGGCCGGGCAAGGGAGAACTGCTCGTGAAGATGGCAGAAAGCGCCGGTGTCGATTTGGCGGAATCATACGGCTATGGCGATAGTCCCGGAGATATCGAGATCCTGGAACTGGTAGGACATCCCCTCGTCGTGAACCCCATTCGGGGCATGGCGCGCGTGGCCGAATCCCGAGGTTGGCCGATTGCGCGCTGGGAATGAGCCGGATTGAGTCATTGACTTATTGCCGATTGGTTCATTCCCGAAAACAATGAGTCGATGAAATAATGACCAAGTCGGCAGTGCTCCGCGTCACTGAAATCTTCCACAGTATCCAGGGTGAATCGACCTATGCCGGCCTCCCTTGTACCTTCATTCGCCTGACCGGGTGTCCCCTCAGATGCGCGTGGTGCGACACGGCCTATGCCTTTTACGGGGGCACGGACATGACTCTGAACGAGATCATGGCCAAGGTACGGACGTGGGCCTGCTCCCTGGTGGAGGTCACCGGGGGCGAACCGATCCATCAGCCCGAAGTGTTCCCTCTCATTTCGCGGCTGTGTGACGAGGGATATACAGTGCTCATCGAAACGAGCGGCGCGATCGACATTACGCCGGTCGATCGCCGTGCCCATATTATTCTGGACGTGAAGTGTCCGGGCAGCGGCATGACGGACCGGATGTGTTGGGACAATCTGCCCCGCTTGACAGCCAAGGACGAGGTCAAGTTCGTCATCAAGGACCGCGCCGACTACGACTGGGCCTGCTCGGTCATCACCCGGCACAATCTCGGCCGACGCTGCCCGATCCTCTTCACCCCCGTGTTCGGGGAGCTTGATCCTCGACGCCTGGCCGAATGGGTGCTGGCCGACAAGCTCCCCGTGCGGTTCCAAATCCAACTTCACAAATACATTTGGGCCCCGGACATGCGGGGGGTATAAGTGAGGAGTGAGCGGACTCAGGGCTTCCCTTTGCTCCCGGAGCCCGCACGTGGGTACGGCAGGGGAGTTGTTTCGGGCCCCCTCCCGTGTCGAGCATGGCTCGACCCCATAGTTAGCGTGCTCGCTCGACGGCCGCAGTCGGGAAAACCCTGAGCCCGCTCAAAATGAAATGCTGAGAGCGTGGAGAAGTGTACAGAGACGGTGTAAGGGCTGATTCCCGTGCTCGCGCAGCCCGCACATCTCACAATGAAAAGTTAGCAACTGGTGGACGATGTGGCGGGGTACCCGTTGCCGGGACCGGGGACCCATTGCATCCGCAAGAGCAATGGGTGCCCTCCCGAGCATGCGATGGGTGCCCCGTTGCAACGGGTCGTGACGCGCGCAAGGGAGGATCAGCTTCCCACCCTCCATGAGGTCAGAGCCCTGGAATAAAAATAGGAGTCCAGAAGGAGCTTCGAATGAAGATCATGCAGGTGGTGGTTCAAGAGGGTCGAGTTGAGCGGGAAGCGGCCGAAGCCCTCGTCGTGCTTCACATGGAGGGCGAGAAGGCTCTGAGCGGCGAAGCGGTTGCCATCGACAGGGCTATGGAAGGGGCGGTGCGCGAGATCATCAGGGCGGGAGAGTTCGAGGGGAAATTGGGCGAGTCGGTCCTGATCCACACACAAGGGAAACTTCCGGTCAAGCGCGTCGTGCTCGTCGGGTTGGGAAAGAAGAAGGACATGCGGCTGGATGCGGTGCGACAGGCGATGGGACATGCAGCCAAGCGGGTCCGTCAGGCCAAGGCCGTGACCTTCCACGCGGCGATCCCGGCGCTCTCGATCACGGGCGCCTCGACCGTCGACATTGCGCAGGCCATGACGGAAGGGGCGATCCTCGGTTGCTATCAGTTCACCGAGTACCGCAGCGACAACGGCGACAAGCCGAAAGAGATCGAACGGATGACGCTCATCACGCTGAAGAAGGCACAGATGAAGCCTCTCGCCGAAGGGATCAGACGAGGGATGGCGACCGCCGAGGCGACGGTCTACGTCCGCGACCTCTGTAATCACCCGTCCAATGTGATGACCCCGACCAGAATCGCGAACGAAGCCAAGGCGGTTGCCAAGGAACCGGGCGTGACGCTGAAGGTGCTCGAGCAAAAGGACATGGAGCAACTCGGCATGGGCGCCCTCCTGGGCGTCGCGCGCGGCAGTCATGAGCTGCCGAAGTTCATCATCCTGGAGTATCGGGGCCCGGCACGGGGCAACAGGCGAGGGGCAAGAGCGGGGAGCCAGGCACCGGTCGTGCTCGTGGGCAAGACGATCACCTTCGACACGGGCGGCATCTCGTTGAAGCCGGCCGAGAATATGGAACAGATGAAGGCCGACATGACCGGTGGGGCGGAGGTTCTGGCCACCATTCGTGCAGCGGCGCGACTCAAGCTGCCGTTGCGACTCGTCGGCATCCTGCCCGCGACCGAGAACATGCCGGGCGGTCGAGCCATGAAGCCGGGCGATATCATAAAGACTCTCTCGGGGAAGACCGTCGAAGTACAGAACACCGATGCCGAAGGGCGATTGATCCTCGCGGACGGGTTGGCCTTCGCCCTGAGGTACAAACCGGCTGCATTGATCGACGTGGCCACCCTGACCGGGGCCTGCATGATCGCGTTGGGCCAGTTCGCGGTCGGAATGTTCGGGAATGACGACAAGCTGAAAGAACAGGTGCGCAATGCCGGTCTCCGGTCCGGCGAGCGCGTGTGGGAGATGCCCCTGTGGGACGAATACTTTGAGCAACTGCGGAGCGACGTGGCGGACATGCGTAATATCGGGGGCCGCGGCGGGGGCATGATCACCGCCGCTCTCTTCCTCAGCAAGTTCGTCGGCGACTGTCCCTGGGTCCACCTCGACATCGCCAGCACAGATTGGAGCGAGCGCGAACGGGCCTATATCCCCAAGGGTCCGACGGGCATCGGCACGCGACTGCTCATTCAGTGTCTTATCGACCGTAGCCTGTGAGCTCTGATCGAATTCGAGACCGAGTCCTCGCGGGATTCGGCGATCGCTCAATGATGGGATGACGCAATGAACAATCTTTCGTCGATGACAGTGCGTGAAAAGATCGGGCAGCTTTTCATGGTGGGGTTCGAGGGAACCTCGGTTTCAGCCGAGCTGGCCTCCTTTATCAAGGAGTACAAACCCGGCGGCGTCATCCTGTTCAAGCGCAACCTGGCCTCGACGGACCAGATCGTCGAGCTCACCAATTCACTGCAGGCATGCTCGCCTCATTCACCCCTGCTGGTGTCGATCGATCAAGAGGGAGGACGGGTGTCCCGCCTGCCGGCGGAGTTCACAATCTTTCCCCCATGCGAGACACTCGGCCGCGTCAATTCACACGAGTTGGCCTATGCGGCCGCGGCCGCCGTCGCAACGGAACTGCGGGCTGTGGGCATCAACATGAACATGGCGCCGGTGCTCGACGTCAACAGCAATCCGGACAATCCCATCATCGGGGACCGAGCCTTCGGCCCGACGCCGGACGTTGTGTGCGAGCTGGGAGGCGCGACGCTGGCCGGACTACAAGACAACCGGGTGGTCGCCTGCGGCAAACATTTCCCCGGACACGGCGACACGAAGGCCGATTCCCACAAAGAATTGCCGGTCGTGACGGCGCCGCCGGAGCGGCTCAACGAGATCGAGCTTCCACCCTTTCGCCACGCGATCGCCCGCGGCCTGTCGTCCATCATGACTGCGCACGTGCTCTATCAATCGCTGGACGCCCGCCACCCGGCCACCCTCTCTTCGCCGATCATCAACGACCTCCTTCGAAGAGACCTCCGCTTCGAGGGCCTGGTGCTGACGGACGACTTAGAGATGCACGCCATCGTCGATCATTATGGAATCGGGGACGCTGCGGTGCGGGCCTTGCTCGCCGGCTGCGACGTCCTGCTCATCTGTCAGGACCGCGATCGTCAGGTCGCCGCCATAGGGGCTCTCGAGGCTGCGATCAAGGACGAGACGATCACGCGGGCGCGTCTGGACGTGTCGGTGGCGCGAGTGGCTCGACTGAAGCAACGATTCCTGACTCCCTACAAACCGAGCACGGTGTCCGACGCGAGGTTGATCGTGGGATGCCGCACCCACAAAGCCCTCTTGAGTTCGCTCCTGGCGGCACATCAGCGGTTGGAAACGGCCTCGGTCTAACCGCGGCCTCGGTCTAACCGCGGCCTCGTCGAGCGTTTCCGGCAAAAACCTCTCGACATTCAGCGAGACATCTGTTTAGTTACACTACCTTGTCCCAAGGTCCCGGAGGCCAAGATGGCGTTGAAGAAGGGCGACATCATCGATGAGCGCAAGCGGTACCCCGATTCGTGCGGCTTGGTGGTGAAGATCATGGGTGGCGGGGAAGGGTTCGAGAAAATCGTCTGTTGCGGGCATGAACTGACGGAGGAGGATGTCGTCACGGAGGTCGGCTCGTCCCTCGGGAGGAAGAAGGGAATGCTTCCTCCGGGCGTGGTGATCGATGAGCGGCGGGTCTATCCGCATGCCTGCGGGCTGCGGGTCATGGTGTTCGACGGGGGCGCGGGGTTGAAGGAGATCCGCTGTTGCGGGCACGCGTTGGGCATGAACGCCGTGAACGATCTGCGTTTCGGGCAGATGCGGGGCGCAGCGACTAACAGTGGAAATGCGTCAGGAACTGCGTAGGAGCGTGGGTATGACGGACGGCATGGGGCAGGACAAGGCAGGCGCGACCACCGCCGATTTCCCGCAGTCGCTTTCTCAGAGGATCATGTCCGCGCGAACGGAGGTCGTGAAGCATTGGCCTTGCCGGGTCGTGTCATGGATGGAATGGTTCGATGTCTGGGGCTATGTGACCGCGGGGTTGAGTTTGCTGATCTTAGGGATGCTGGTCTTCGCGCATAGCTGGTATCTCTTCATCAAAGGGGCGTCGCACGTCGGTCTTCTCCCGGCCGGTCTCAAGCTCCTGAACGATCTGCTGCTTGTCATCATTCTGCTCGAATTGTATCGGACCGTCATCCGATTCCTTCAGACCGGCGTGCTGGCCCTGGAACCCTATTTGGCCGTCGGCATCATCGCCTGCACGAGGCGCATCCTGACCGCGAGCGCGGAGCTTTCGCACCTTCCTGAGATTACCGACATGGCCTTCAATCACTATCTGATGGATGTCGGCCTGAACGTGGTGGTGATCATGGTCTTGGTCTTTGCCGTGTTCGTGATCCGCAAACGTCCCGCGCAATCAGCCGCCGCCGCTTCCTAGCAGGCTGTTGAAAAACTGGTTTGACACTCCAAAACTCTCGACGCATGGAGCTTCGCCGACCGCATCGGAATAGCCCGCAGGATGTTCAAAAAGGCCTTCCAGCAAGGCCGCAGCGAGCGAAGAGGCGAGGCGTACTCTTTGCCGTACGTTGAGCCTCTGAGCGACGCGAGAACGAAGCTGGAGGACTTTTTCAACATCCTGCTAGTGTGGCCTGGTTCAAGGCCGGGTCGATCTCGCCTCCTTACACGCCCGTTCGCTTGCCTGGGTCCGATCACTTATGGCATCATGCACCCTACCGGATATGGGGATGCCAAGCTTGCTCGAATATGTCGGGTGCCTCCACATCTACCTCGGCCCCTATCGGGGCAATCCCATCGCTCTCTACCTTAAGCGGACGGACAACGGATGTCAGATCGGCCCCAGGGTCTACCCCTGGAATGACGTGGTGGGTGTAGGGGAAACGCCCAACAAGGCCGCAGCGGATTTCGAAGAAAAGTGGAAGGCGAAAGGTCTCGCGTCTGAGATGTACTCCGGTCCTGCCTGGGAAGGCGGGATCAAACCCGAGAAACCGGCTCCTCCGAAACCTGCCGCTCCTCCCAAACCAGCCGTTGCCGCAACTCCGTCATCGACACCGGTCCCGGCGGCTGCAGCCGCTCCGCCAAGCGGAACGGCCCCGTCGGAGGAACCTTCTTCCTGACAGCCGGCCTTTAGGCTCGTTCAGATTGAGGCAGAGGGTGAGAACTCTCTTCCATCCTGGTTGCCGCCAGCTTGCTGTGTTGCAGGCCGTAGAACATGTAAACCAGGATGCCGACCACGGTCCAGACGACGAAACGGATCCAGGTCAGCACGGGCAAGAACGCCATCAAGCCCAGACAAGCCAGCATACCCAGGATCGGAGTCCAGGGCATGAAGGGAGTACGAAACGGTCGAGGAAGAGCCGGCTTGGTATACCGAAGGACGAGAATTCCGATACAGACAAGCACGAAGGCGAACAGCGTGCCGATGTTAGTCATGTCGGCGGCATCCCCGATCGGAATTAACGCAGCCATGACCGCCACGCCCGCACCGGTGATGAGGGTCGCGTGGTGCGGCGTGCCATACCGCGGATGAACCGTCGAGAGCCAGGGACCAAGCAACCGGTCCCTGGACATCGCGAAGAAGACGCGAATCTGTCCGATCATCATCACGACGAGGACGCTCGTGATGCCTGCGACGGCTCCGACGGCGACGACTCCCGCGCCCCAATTAAACCCCACGACACGCAGCGCTTCCGCCACCGGCGCGTGGATGTCGATTTCTGAGTGCGGAACAATACCGGTCAACACCGCGGCGACCGCGATGTAGAGAATGGTGCAGATCCCCAAAGAGGCGATGATGCCGAGGGGGATGTCCCGCTGCGGATTGCGCGCCTCTTCAGCCGTCGTGGAGACGGCATCGAACCCGATATAGGCGAAAAAGACGATCGCTGCGGCTGCCCCCACGCCGGCGAAGCCATAGGGCATGAAGGGGGTCCAGTTGGCCGGCTTGACGGAGAAGGCCCCTACAAAGATGAAGAACGAGATCACCGCGAGCTTGATCAGCACGATGAGACCGGTCGCCCGGGCGCTCTCCTTCACTCCGATGATGAGCACGATCGTCACGAGAAGCACGATGATCGCCGCTGGGAAATTCGCAATCCCGCCGTCCGGCCCCCCGGGCGCATGCGTGGCCCAGTGGGGCAGTGCGACGCCGCAGAGCTTGAGGATGTTGTTGAAGTAGCCGGACCAGCCGATCGCGACGGCCACGCAGGCCACGCCGTACTCCAGGATCAGGTTCCATCCCGTCAGCCAGGCGAGAAATTCTCCGAGGGTCGCGTACGAGTAAGTATAGGCCGAGCCGGCGACCGGAATCATCGCGGCAAACTCGGCGTAACAGAGCGCGGCCAGCGCGCAGGTGAGGCCGGAGAGGACAAAGGAGAGGATGATGCCGGGACCAGACCCCGGCCGGTGCGCGTCGCCGACGATGGCGGTGCCGATCAACACGAAGATGCCCGTGCCGATGATGGCGCCGATGCCCAGGGCGGTCAGATCCCAAGCAGTCAGGGTTTTCTTGAGACGCTGTCCCGGCTCGTTCGTGTCTGCCAGGATTTGATCGATGGACTTGGTTCGAAACCAGGGATTCGCCACGGGAATTATCCCCACCGGAAGATCAAGGCCTAGGGGCTATGGCCAAGTATAGCAGGGGTCTCCGCAGCAACCTACCTTCGTGACCTTGTACCTCCGCGGATCTGAGGGGGTCAGTCTTTGTGACCATGCGGTCAGCCCCGACGACTCGCGGCGCGCAACAAGGCCTGGAAGAGCCGTCGCTGGTCAGCGAACCGGTCAAAGAGAAATTCCGGATGCCACTGGATGCCGAGGAAGAATCGATGCGAGGGGGACTCGATGGCTTCGACGAGCCCATCCGGCGAGGTCGCGCTTGCCACCAGCGACGGGGCGACGGCTTTGACCGATTGATGATGCGAGCTGTTCACCTTGACGGTGGCCCGCCTTACGATGCGCCGAAGTAGGGTGCCCGCTCGGACGCGGACCGTGTGCGTCACGTGAGTGGCCGGAGGATCCTGTCGATGTTTGAGCGCGGACTCTACCTGGGAGGGGATGTCCTGGTACAGCGTCCCGCCGAGCGCCACATTCATCGTCTGCATCCCCCCGCAGATCCCGAGCGTCGGCAGCTCAGCTCGCATGGCAAGGCGGGCCAGCTCCAGTTCGAAGTCGCTGCGACGTGCGCTCATGATGGGGAACTTGAATCGCTGCCGTTCGCCGTACAGCGCGGGAGGAAGGTCGGGACCGCTGCCCGTGAAAAGCAGGCCGTCCACTTGTTCGAGCAGACGCCTGCGGGAAGGGGGATCCGCCACGAGCGGTAGGATGAGGGGCACGCCGCCGAGTTCTTCGATGGCGCGGACATAGCGCGCCCTGAGGAAATAGGTGGGCTCTCGCCCGCCCATGTCCTTCCGGTCCCCGGGATTGAAATCGGGCGTGATCCCGATGACGGGTTTCACTTACTTGGCGGGAGCGGGCTCCGCGCTGGTTGCGGCCTCCGCGCTGGAGGCAGCCTGGGTCGCCGGTTCCGACTCGCGAGGCAACCCTACGAAGCGCACCGGCTTGTCGCCGCGGAGATGGTCGGGCGTGATCACGTAGTCACCGCGGATGCTGGCGTCCCACACTTTCTTGGCCGGCTTCTCGTCGAAGCCGGAGAGTACGTAGGTGAAGCCTCCGACGATTCCGCCCACGAGTGCGTAGCACACCTTGGCCAGGCCGTAGGGAATCGAGGCCAGGACGCTCGCGATTCCCATGCCGCCTTGCGATTCGGTCGTCTCGGCGCTCCCTTCCTCTTTGGCAAAGGCAGTTGCCACAGGCATGACCGTCACATGGCACAGCATGACCGCCATGACGACGGCCATGACCTTCACAAGGAGATGCGATGCTGCGATGCGTCTGTTCACGAGGTTTTCTAAGTAGAATGTATGCACGTCTCAATCCTCCTTTTGGAGTCCGCCTTCGCCAACGTGGGGGAAGCCCCACAAGGGACGGACCTTGCTTATAGCAAATTCACACCCGAATGCAAACCCCTCTCGCCCGGAAACTCCTAGGCGGGCGATTCGTCTGAAATCGGCAAGCCTAGCTCCTGACGTACGGACGCAACGAGTCGAGTGCGATTCAATGTGATCACCCGCTCGAGGGCCTCATCGAATTGATCAGCCGCGATCCGCTGGCTCTCGGGCTCGAGACCTTCGTCGATCGCCAGGTTCAATTTGTAGCCGCAAAGCGTCTGGATGAGCACGTCGATCGCTCGGTGCTCGATCTCCGGCTGTTCTTCCGCAGCCACGGCTTTCCAGTCCTGTGCGAGGCAAGATGGAAAATCGAGATGTTTGAGTGCGCGGTCGAGTTGGTCATCACGAAGCTCGACGGCCACTTGGATGCCTCCCTTCCAGCTCCGCTTCTTCACGTTAAAGACACACAGGGAGCCGGACAGGGATCCTCCGAGCGGTTCTGGGCCGAAGAAAAGCGTCACTCGATATTGTGAGGGTTCTGGCGAAGCGTCCGGCCGTCTCATAGCGCGCGGCGCATTCTACCATGCGCCCTTCGGGCAGCCCATCTGTATTTGACGCTCCTCGAGGAGCGGCGCTATGATCCGCCGTCATGGCCGTAACATCGCCGCAACACGATCGCGTTCAGGAGATCCAGGAAGCGCTTGTGAATGAGGGGAGCCTCGATGGGTGGCTCTTCTATGATTTTCGCGGCAGCGATCCGTTGGCTTACCGAGTGCTGAAGCTTGATCCGACCAAGCATGTCACCCGGCGCTGGTATTATTGGATACCCTCGCGAGGCACACCGATCAAGGTTCTCCATCGCATTGAGCCGCACGTCTTGGATGAGCTGCCGGGAGACACGGTTTTCTATGTGTCTTGGGCTGAACAGCGGACAGCTCTTGGATCAATCCTTCGCGGAAAGGGGCGCGTCGCGATGCAGTATTCCCCGTTGAACGCGATCCCTTACGTCTCGCGCGTCGATGCGGGCACGATCGAGCTGATCCGGAGCTTCGGCGTCGAGGTGACGACGGCAGCGGATCTGGTCCAACGCTTTGAGGCGGTGTGGACGGATCGGCAGAGGGCATCCCACCAGCGCGCCGTCGACACGCTGCGCACCATCGTCGACGAAGCCTTTGGTCACGTCCGCCTGTCGGTGACGACGGGCCGGCGGCTGACCGAGTACGATTTGCAGCAGTTTATCCTGTCGCGGATCGCCGCGCACGGCCTGATCACGGGCACTCCGCCGATCGCAGCGGTCAACGAGCATACCGCGGATCCCCATTACGGGCCGGCGCCACGGGGTTCGGCCCAGATCGGTCCCGGGGACCTCGTGCTGATCGACCTGTGGGCGAAACAGCGGGAAGCCGGGTCCGTTTACGGAGACATCACCTGGACCGGCTATGTCGGCGCATCCGTTCCGGCCCGGCACCAAGAGATTTTCTCGATCGTTCGTGCGGCGAGGGATACGGCGCTTCGGTTCGTGCAGGACCGAGTCCGTGAGGGCGCGTTTCCTTGCGGCTGGGAGGTGGATGATGTGTGCCGCCGGGTGATTCGTGAGGCGGACTACGGCGATCGGTTCCTCCATCGTACGGGCCATTCCATCGGGGAAGAGGTGCACGGGAACGGTGCCAACATCGACAACCTGGAAACCCAGGATGGGCGTCGATTAGTACCCGGGACCTGTTTTTCCATCGAGCCGGGCATCTATTTGGCCGGTGAATTCGGCATCCGCAGCGAGCTGGATGTCTATCTGACAGACCGCGAGGCGTTGGTGTACGGACAGCCTGTGCAGACCGGTATCGTGCCGATTCTTAATGAGGGCTTGCAGTGATGAGCCCAACCTCGAAGTTATGTTAGAAGTCGTAGAGAGCCGCGTGCTGACCCTTCTCAACGGCGGCTCCCTTGACAGTGTTCGCAAATGGCAGCTAGAGTCTCCAAGGCTTTTTCTGAGATGGGGGGCTTTACGATGTTCGGCACCCTGGGATTTTCAGAACTCATCATCATTCTTGTCATCGTCCTGATCATCTTCGGGGCGGGCAAGCTTCCGCAAATCGGTGAAGGGCTTGGCAAGGCGCTGAAGGGGTTCAAGAAGGAAGTGCACGACATTCCTTCCCCTGAGACGACGCCCCCGCCCGTCGACCAGCCGGCCGCGGCGACAGCTCCCCAGCCGCTGGCAGCCGGTGAAGTAGCAGCAGGAGGGGCGGCGTCGAGCTCCCCTAAATCCACGGCTCCTTACACCCCTGGTCCCGAGCTGACTCCCGGAACGACTGCGTCGGCACTGTATCACCTCGGTCCGCAGGGACCCAAGCAGGCGTCGGCAATGCCGATGGCTCCGTCGGCCGGAACCGGATCCCCGACGGCGGACCGGCATCTACCCCCGACGATGGAAGAGCGCATGGCGGCTCCGGCACCGATGATGCGGGCCCAGTATCCGCCGTTGCCCCCAGGGGCGCAACCGAAACCGGTGGCGAAGCGGCCTTCCGCGATCGTGAACAAGGAAGCCGTGGCCCGCGTGCAGGCTCAACAAGCAGCCCTCCGTGCCAAGGCCGCCCAGCAGCAGGCCGGCGGCGTCTCTCCTCAAGACATGCAAAGTCTCGGGGAGGGCATCGGAGACGCGCTGCGCAGTTTCCGACAGGCGGTGGCGGATGTGCGGAACACCGTCGATCCCGAAATGCGGACGATCCAGGCCGAGATGGATGCGGCGCAAAAGGAGTTGGAACAATCCATCGAAGCGGCCAAGCAGTTGCCCGCCGGCAAGGAAGAGCCCTCCAAACCTACTTAACCTCTCCCGTGATCCTCTCCCGGACGAGTCGACGAGCTCGCGTGTGGAAGCTTTGCGCGATGCCAGCGCTTCTTCTGACCGGTCTTAGCGCTTCGGGATGCTATGGCAACACGGCACCGGCTGATCCGAGAGAACAGGTTCCACGACTGATCGCCTTGCTCGAGGATCCGAGTCCTGTCCTCAGGCAGACGGCCGCCGAGGCGCTTGGCAAGATCGGCGATCAGAGTGCTGAGCCTGCGTTGGTCGCTGTGTTGGACGATGCCGATCCGAACATTCGAGCCGCGGGTGTGCGGGCGTTGGGTCGTCTTGGCCCCGGCATAGGCGAAGCGACCATTGAACGGGTGATCTCCCTTGTTCGCGATCCTGTTGATGAGGTACGAGACGCCGCCTCCTTGGCCCTCGGCGAGCTGGAACTGCCTGCTCGCCTCGCGGAACGGCTCGCGGCTTTGACGGCGCATCCCCAAGCGGAAACTCGCCGTGCGGCTGTGTTGGCGCTGATGTCCGTCGGCGCCTCCGTAACCGCCGATCGACTCCTTTCGGTCGCCCACGATGAAGATGCGGCGGTTCGGCAAAGCGCCCTGGCGGCGCTCGCAGAGCTTGGTGACCGGAGGGTGATTCCTCTGTTGAAGGAGCGACTCCACGGCGATCCCGTGTCAGGGGTGCGCAGCGAAGCCGCCTTTCGACTCGGCAAACTGGGCGACAGCGCGGATGTCGAGCAACTCAAGACGGTTGCAGCGAGGGATCCAAATGTGATCGTGCGGCGGTGGGCGCAGTGGGCGACGGAGCAACTTATGTCGATACACGGCTCCGGTTCAACGCGTTGACGAGCTCGATCACCTGCGCGCGCGCCTCGGGCGTAATTTCAGTGAATTGCACGCCCATACCGGGAAAGAGAAGAAAACGTTCCGGCTTCATGCGCGTCCAGGCGACTTTGGCCTTGGCTTTGACCTTTTCCCAGGGCCGGTCCGGGAGGGCGAATTCCAGGCTCATCTCAGTGCCGGGGGACAAGGGGTTGCTGCTCTCGATGAACAACCCGCCGCCGCCGATCCCGCCGGTGAGACTCTCAAACTGCTTCCCCTCCGGGGTCGAGTACCGCACCTTGACGGCGAGGGGCGCACGGGGATGGGCACGGCTATGTGCAAAACGGGAGTCCTCGTCCATCGCGAGAATCCGCTCCGCCAGATCATCCCACTTGAGGCTCCCGAGTAGTTGTCCGGAGGGAGACAGGAGGGTGATGATTTCATCGGTAGGATCGACTTCCAGCGTCTTGCCGCGATGAAGCTTGGCCTGAACGAAGGGGAATTTTACGGCGCCGTCTTGGGAATGATTCATCTGAGCCATGAGGGACTGTGATCGGCGGTTTGCGCGGTCCTACGCGACTTGTTTCGTTCCTTTAGCGGAGCGAACGAGTTCCAGCACCCGATCGCGCGTGTCCGAGGAAATCTCCGTGAATCGGATGCCCATCCCTGGGCTGAAGGTGTATTGATCCGCCTTGGGACAGACCCAGGAGACGATTCCTTTGGCCTCCAGCCAGTCCGAGGGTCGCGTGGGCAGCGTGAAGCGAATCGTCAATCTTGTCCCGACCGGGAGCGGATCCTCGCTTTCGATGAAAAGCCCACCTCCACCGATGCCGCCAGCCCGGCCTTCATACCGGTCTCCCTCAGGGGTGTAGTATTGAACCGGTACCGATAACGAGATGCGGGGCTCGGCGCGGGCGTCTTTCGGCGGGGTAGGTTTCCGGTATGCGAGGATCTGGTCGATCACGAACTCCCATGACAGGTTGCCCAGGGGGGTCCCATCAATTCCCAGCAAGGTGATGATTTCACGGGCCGGGTCGAGCTCCAGGACCTTGCCTTTGTGCCGGTTACTGGAAGAAACGGGATACTTCACCCCTGCACTCCTTGCTGGTGGATGCTTTTGGCTAGTATAGCGCATGATCATGGATTGTCGAACCATACTCACAAGTTTGGAGGACGGGCCATCCACACGATGAGAGCCGAAATTCATTGGGGCCTGCTAGGAGGGGAGGAGATCACCCCTCCATGGCTTTCAGATGAGGCGAGGCAGGGAGCAGGCTAGGCCGTTTTCACGTCCTTGTCCTGTTCGAAAATACGAATGGGAGGATGTTTGGCGTAAATGACGTCTTCGGTGATGACCACTTCCTTGATTTGTTTTTGAGACGGCGCGTCGTACATGACATCGAGCATGACTTCTTCCAGAATCGCCCGAAGCCCGCGGGCTCCCGTTTTTTGCGCGTAGGCCTTGCGTGCCACCGCGGCGAGCGCCCCCTCGGTGAACCGAAGCTTCACTTTTTCGAACGACAACAGCTTCTCGTACTGCTTCGACAGCGCGTTCCGCGGCTCCGTCAGGATGCGGATCAGGGCTCGCTCGTCCAGTTCATCCAACGTCGCGACGACGGGTAACCGACCGACAAACTCCGGAATCAACCCATACTTTAGAAAGTCCTCAGGCTGCACCTCTGCCAGGAGCTCTCCCAGGCGCAGGTCGTTCCGGCCACGAATCTCCGCGCCGAACCCCATGGTTTTCCGGTTCAACCGCTGTTCGATGATGTGCTCGAGTCCGACGAAGGCCCCACCGCAGATGAAAAGGATATTGGCCGTGTTGACCTGAATGAATTCCTGGTGCGGATGCTTCCGGCCGCCTTGCGGGGGCACGTTAGCCACCGTGCCCTCGATGAGCTTGAGCAGGGCCTGCTGAACTCCCTCTCCGGACACGTCGCGGGTGATGGAAGGGCTATCGCTCTTGCGACTGATCTTGTCGATCTCGTCGATGTAGACGATGCCTCGCTCTGCCCGCTCCACGTCGTAGTCCGCCGCCTGCAGGAGCTTGAGGATGATGTTCTCGACGTCCTCCCCGACATATCCCGCCTCCGTGAGCGTGGTCGCATCGGCCAGCGTGAAGGGGACATCGAGGTATTTGGCGAGCGTCTGCGCCAGCAAGGTCTTTCCCGTGCCCGTCGGGCCGACCATCAGAATGTTGCCCTTCTGCAATTCGACGTCGTCGACATCCTTTTCCTTGGCGGAAATCCGTTTGTAGTGATTGTGGACGGCTACCGATAGGATCTTCTTCGCTCGCTCCTGCCCGATCACGTACTGATCTAAATGGTGCTTGATCTCAGCCGGCTTTTTGAGCTTCGAGGAAATCTCCTCTTTCGCCTCTTCCCAATCCTCCGCGATGATGTCGTTGCACAAGTTGACGCATTCGTCGCAGATATAGACCGTCGGCCCCGCAATGAGCTTGCGCACCTCGTCCCGACTCTTGCCGCAGAAAGAGCATCGTAAGTGCCGGTCGGGTTTTTCTTGCTTGGCCATACAGCCTCCTCTGCTACTTGTTGTTGGCTGCGTGCTTCACGGAATCCACCGAGCCCACTTCCTTCAAGGATTTCGGCGGACGCGCGATGACTTCGTCCACAATCCCGTACCGTTTGGCTTCGTCGCCCGACATGAAATAGTCTCGCTCCGTGTCCTGCGCGATCTTCTCCAACGGCTGACCGGTATGCCTGGCGAGGATGTCATTAAGCCGCTCTCGGATTTTCAGGATCTCCCGTGCGTGAATGTCGATCTCCGTGGCCTGGCCCTGGAAGCCGCCCATGGGCTGATGAATCATGACACGGGCGTTCGGGAGCGCAAACCGTTTCCCCTTGGTACCGGCAGCGAGCAGCAGCGCGCCCATGCTGGCGGCCTGGCCCAAGCAGATCGTGGTGATGGGTGGTTTCACATACTGCATGGTGTCGTAGATCCCGAGGCCGGCTGTCACGCTTCCGCCGGGTGAGTTGATATAGAGATTAATGTCCTTCTCCGGGTCTTCTGCCTCGAGGAACAGCAGCTGCGCGATGACCAGGTTGGCGAACACGTCATCGATCGGCGCGCCGAGGAAGATGATTCGATCCTTCAGGAGTCGCGAATAGATATCGTACGCGCGCTCCCCGCGATTGGTTTGCTCGATCACGATCGGGACTAGCATGCACCCTTCCTTTCCGTTTACGGACAGCGTTGAACCGTCGGGCTCACAAATTCTCTCGTCTTCACTCCTGGGCTCCAGCTTTCTCTAGGTCGAGCTGCGCTCAACACGGAAGGGGGCCCGAACCAACTCCCCTCCCGCTTCTTCTTGGCGCGACAGAAGCCGCCGGGTCATTCACCCCGGGGCCATGGCGCGCCAGCCGTACCACAGGGCCATGAAGGTCTTGGCCCATGAAGTGGGGTCGCTTCGCGACGGGAATCATTCCGTCGCCAGTCGGTAGCGGTAAGCGCGACACGGGAGGGGGCCCGAACCAACTCCCCTCCCGTACCCACTATCCTTGAATCACCGAGTGTCTGTACACAAAATCCAGCGCCTTGTCTGCCCGTATGCGAGCGCGGAACTCTTCCAACGAATCTTCGCCCCCGGCCTGGATCATGCGTTGAACGTCCTCGACGGGAAGTTTGAGTTCATTGGCCAACCGCATGATCTCCCCCTGAACGTCTTCGGACGTGACAGTCAAACCTTCCCGATCCGCAATGGCTTCGAGGATGAGTCCCAGTTTGACGCGCCGTTCGGCTTCTGGTCGACGTTCTTGCTGGAGGCGTTTCATCTCTTCGGCGTTGGTCCCGGCGGCGCCTCCACCGGTCCCCGTTTGCATCCGTTGACGTTCCGTCTGAATCTGTTGGCGGACCATCGCCGCCAGCTCACGCTCGACCAATGTCTCCGGTAAATCAAAATGATGGGTTTCCTGCAGACGCTTGATGATCGCCTCCTTGTGAGTCTCTTCGATGTCCTTCTTGAGCGCCCGCTCCATTTCGCCGCGAAGTCTCGCGCGGACTTCCTGGAGCGACGCGTAGGGACCGCAATCCTTTGCGAATTCATCGTCCAGGGCCGGGAGGACCTTTTGCTTGATGGATCGGACCGCCACTTTGAACTGCACGGTCTTGCCCGCCACGCGCTGGTCCGGGTGCGTCGGGGGGTATGGCTGCGCCACTTCAAGGAGATCCCCTTCCCGCTTCCCGAGGAGCTGCGCATCAAGGTCAAGGCCCAGTATCTGCGCTTTTGCACCGACCTTATGAAGATGACCCTCCTTTTTGGTCCCCTCGAGAGGAGTTCCTTCGAGCAGGCCTTCAATGTCGAGAATGACATAGTGGCCGTCAGCAATCCCCGATCCTGCTGGGACAGGCTCGAGCCTGGCATGCTGCTCGCGGAGCACTTCCAAAGCACGGTCGACCTGCTCCTCGGTGACGACCCGCTTGTCCTGCTTCAAGGAAATCGGGTTGGGGGCCTTATAGTCGCGCAGCTCGATCTTTGGCTTGATTTCAACCGTCGCAGTAAACGTGAACGGGGCGTCTTTCTTGATTTTCACCCGGTCCAAGGGAGGAATCTCCACCAGAATCGGGATGATGCCTGCTTGGCGGATGGCCCGGTCATAGTAGTCCGGCACGAGGCTCCGGATAACGTCTTCTTCAACCACCTTGGCATAGCGCTTTTCTAGGAGTGCAATCGGGGCCTTCCCAGGACGGAACCCCGGGATTCGAACCTGCCGGTTCAGTTCCACATACATGCGGCTGAATCGCTGAGTAACCTCTTCAGCCGGTACCTCAATCTTGAGCGCCCGCTTGACCGGTCCGAGTTCGGTAACTTCCATTTTCATGATGCTCGTCTACCTAAATCGACTTATGCCCGAACGGCTTACCAAGACTCGTGTGGTGCGAGAGGGGGGACTTGAACCCCCACGGTTTCCCACGAGATCCTAAGTCTCGCGCGTCTGCCAGTTCCGCCACTCTCGCACGGTGCCGGACTCCGAATCAGCCGCTCCAAGGAGACCTCGACACACATCCCCTCGTGAGCAACTTGTACCGTCCAAGGCACATCAGTGTCAACCCGTACAGCCGCAGGGTCGGACAACACTTTCAGCTTCATAACCATGTGAGATGTTCGACAAGTTCTCGGTCCCCGGAGAGCTCCGCTCCTGACCGCTCCAGGCCACGAAGAGCAGGAAAGACGGTCGGAGTCTCATCTGGTTACGGCGGAATCTGTGGGTTACTTCCATCATATGACGATGCGTCATGGCATGGCTCGGTGAAGAGGGAGTATAATAAGGGACACTGTCGATTCTTTTGACATTCGTGACAAGCTCCTCGAGATCCGGACAGTGAGGTGAGCTGTTTCTGTCATCGTTTTCCAGCCAGAGACCCACCCGGCTGAATCTCACCTTGACTGTCCGAGACCGAGTTCCCGAGCTAAGAAGAAAGGATGAAGTGCGAGAGGCCATATGAAGGAGGGCTTCTTGTGGGTGGGCGCCTAGGAGGTGCGAAATGTCGAAACTTCCTGCCGTGCTACTGCTTGTTGGACTCGTGGGCTTAGCAATACCGACTTGGGCATACCGCGATTATTTCACTCCCGAACAGAAAGCGCAGCTCGAAAAGATCGACACCGTTTTGGTCGAAGCCGTCGCGCTTACCGATAAGGGGCCGGTTGACGCCAAACCGATCGCCGATGTGGCGGCGAATCGTTTGTCGGAGCTCGGTTATACCGTCGTCCGGGATGCAAGCAAGCCGAGTGACGCCGTCTTCAAGGTGAAGTGCGAGCAGCGCAAGACCTGGGAAGGCACGACGGCCGCCGGAGGTGATGCCGACCTCCCGGACGCTCCGTCTCGGCTATGGAAGGGGCCAGCCTGCCAGCTCACCTATCTGCTCGGGGGTATGAAGATCAAGTGGCAGAAAGAAGTGCGTACCGATTTCGAGGACGCGGTGCAAGCCGCTCAAGCGGCGAACGCGGGTGATGCCGGAGCCTATGCGATGGCCAGGCTGAAGGAGGGTCTTGAAAAGTACGATTTCCCGCTCCTCCTGGCGGCTGAGTGGGGTCATCCCGATCGACTGCTGAAGTTGCTCGATCAACCGGACACCAACCAGATGCGGAAGTTCAAGATCATTTCCTTGTTGGGCGAGATGCAGGCCGACGAAGCGTTGCCCAAGCTCAAGCAGGTTCTTCAGGATCGTGACCTGGCGAAACAAGCCCTGGTGGCGATGGGCAACCTCGGCAAAGACGGCATTCCGCTCCTGGTCGAGATCATGAACACGGCCCCACAAATCGAATTGCAGGCGGCTGCCGCCAAGGGGTTGGGGCAGCTCGGGGGAATACATGGAGATGCGTCCGTCGTCCCGCCGCTTCTGAAGAAGCTCCAAGACTCGAAGACCGACTGGGCCGTGCTTACGGAGGTGGCGTGGTCGCTCGGGAAAATTCCGGACAAGCGATCCATCCAACCCCTGTACGACCTGGACAAGAAACTCCAGGCCATACGTGATCCCGAAAATCAACAACTCAAGAAACTGAAGGAGGCGGTGTTCTGGGCCATCAAGCAATGCGACACGTGGGATCAGTACAGCTGATCGTCAATTGACAAATCCCGCTCTCGCTCCCTATCGTGCTCCAAGCCGGGGCCGCCGGCTTGGAGCACGAGGATGACCGAATCATCCACCTCCCCGGGCATGAAACGTTCCGCCGAGATTCTGGAGCGCATTGCGCTCCAGATGGTCTCCAGTCTCGATCTCACCGTCGTTCTCACCACGATTACACAGGGTCTGGTCGACGAACTCGACGCGGCTTTCGCCCGCATATGGTTGCTGGGCCCCGGTGACCTCTGCTCACAATGTTTCAAGGCCACCGACTGTACCGATCGCATCCGGTGCCTCCACCTGGCGGCGAGCGCAGGACTCTATACCAATCTCAACGGCGAATATCGCCGCATTCCACTCGGCGCGCTGAAGATCGGCAGGATCGCGCAAGGCTCCGGAGCCCTGTTCACCAATGACGTGCTGGAAGATGAGCGGCTTCCGAACATACAATGGATCAAGGACAACGGCCTCCGCTCGTTCGCCGGTTATCCGCTTGTCTTTCGAGGTGATCTCCTCGGCGTCATCGCGATGTTCGGTCGACGTCCCCTCACCGACGAGGAGTTCGACCGGCTGGCCATCTTTGCCAACGAAGCCGCCGTCGCGATCAAGAACGCGCAACTCTTCGCAGAAGTCAACCGACTCAAGAACCGGCTGCAGGAGGAAAATCTCTACTTACGGGACGAAATCAAACTTGAGCATGATTTCGATGAAATCATCGGCAACAGCCCTGCCATCAAGGCTGTGCTGCGAAAAGCCGAACAGGTGGCGCCGACCGACTCGACGGTGCTGATTCTTGGAGAAACCGGCACCGGCAAGGAGTTGGTCGCGCGAGCCATCCATCACCTGAGTGCGCGCAAGGCCCGCTCGCTCGTGAAGGTCAATTGCGGAGCGATTCCTGCAAATCTCGTCGAGAGCGAACTGTTCGGGCACGAGAAGGGTGCCTTCACCGGCGCCACGGCACGACGCATCGGCCGCTTCGAGCTGGCGGACGGCGGCACGATCTTTCTTGACGAAGTGGGGGAGCTTCCGCTGGAGGCGCAAGTCAAGCTATTGCGCGTGCTGCAGGAGCGGGAATTCGAGCGCGTGGGCGGCAGCCAGTCGATCAAGGTCGATGTACGGGTCATCGTCGCGACGAACCGCAATCTCCATGAAGCCGTCAAAGCCGGCTCCTTTCGGCCCGACCTGCTCTACCGTCTGAACGTGTTTCCGCTGGACCTGCCGCCGCTGCGTGAGCGCATCCACGACATTCCGCCCTTGGTCGATCACTTCATCGAAAAGTACGCCGCGAAGTTCGGCAAACGATTGGACGGCGTGTCGCAGGCGACCATGGCACGACTGACCGCCTACATCTGGCCCGGCAACGTTCGGGAGTTGGAGAATGTCATCGAGCGGGCCGTGATTCTGTCGCAGGGGACGATGCTTCAGATAGACGAATCGCTCCTCAAGCCGGCGCCGGGTCAACCCGCTGCGTCAGGAACGCTTGAAGAGGTTGCCAGAAGTTATATCCTCCACGTTCTCCAAGAAACGCATTGGACTGTTGAAGGAACCAGAGGAGCCGCGGTTCGCTTAGGTCTCCATCCCAACACGCTTCGTTCGCGCATGCGGAAACTCGGGATCAAGAAACCTCGTCCCACCAGGTAGATCTTTCTCATTCTCAGCCACGATATTTCGTAGAGCCACGAAATCTCGTGGTCTCTCCGGTTCGCACTCCGTCATTCCTTAGTCGCACGAGTGTGCAAAACGCTCCTGTATTTCCGTAAGTTGGCTCTCTGTTGCCAACAGGACTGGAGGTTGGCACCACGCTTGCCATCGTACAGAAGTGCGATGGCCATCACAGAGAAAAGACAACGAGGAACCAAATCAACAACCACTCAGACAAGATGGAGGGATGGATCATGGTGAAGACAGAACGCAAGATGAATAAGACGACGCTTGGAAGCTTGGCCCTAAAGGGATACGACCCTGTCGCGTACTTTACCGAGGGCAAAGCGGTCCAGGGTCGCAAGGAATTCACGCATGAGTATGCAGATGCGAACTGGCGGTTTGTCAGCGCGGCGAACCGGGACCTCTTTGCACACAAGAACCAGAACAATATATACCGCAATATGGCGGCTACTGCGCCTGGGGGATCAGCCAAGGAAAGTTCTTCGACGGCGACCCGCAAGTTTGGAAAGTCGTCGATGGGAAGCTCTACGTGAATTACAACAAGGAAATCGAGCGGGCCTGGGAGCAGGATATCCCTGGTTTTATCGAAAAGGCAGATGCCAACTGGCCTCAGCTCGGGCAATAACCGAAGGCGGGTTGGTCTGCAGCCTGTGTGCACCAACCCGCTCACCTTCTTGGACGAGAAAGGAATTCAGACCATGAAGGTTTCACAGATTTGGCGATACCCGGTAAAGTCGATGGCCGGTGAACGACTGACTCACGCGCGCATCGGTGCTCTTGGCATCGAGGGGGATCGCATCGTTCATGTGGAGGACGCACGCGGTCACGTGATCACGGCCAGGACACACTATCGGCTTCTCGGTCACCATGCCACACTCAATGAATCCGGCGAGCCTGTGGTGGACGGTCTGCTGTGGACCAACTCAAGTGTCCGCGATGAGATTGTGAAAATTGTAGGCCCAGGCGTCCGGCTGGTTCGCGATGAGTCGAACGATCGGTTTGACGTGCTCCCCCTCTTGGTGGCAACGGACGGAGCTATCGCGGCTTTTGGGTATGACGGCCGGCGGCTCAGACCCAACCTTGTGATCGGTGGCGTCCAGGGTCTTGCTGAGCGTTCGTGGCCGGGACAATGTCTGCGCGTCGGCGACGTGATCATCGGAATTCAGGACCTACGTGGACGCTGCATCATGACGACGTTTGACCCGGACACCCTCAAGCAAGACCGTCGCGTGCTGACGGGCATCGTTCAGAAATTCGGGGGCACGCTAGCCTTGAATTGCTACGTGGTTCAGGGTGGCGAGAGTCGAGTCGGCGACGCCGTAGAGTTGGTTTCTGAACGTGAATGCGACGCCGTCCGCGCATAGAGGGGGACGCCATATTGCCGCAAGGTGATAGAGACCGGATGACCGTACACAGCGCCGGTGTGTGGCTCGATAAGAGGAGGCTCTCATGACCGAATTCTCGCGCAGGCGATTTTTGCAACTGACGGCAGCGGCTGGCGGTGCGTTGGTCTTCGGCGATTTGATCGATCAGGTGCTGGGGCCGCCAGGCAGGTTTCGCACCGCTGTGGCGGGTGAGCCGATCAAGGTCGGCATCCTTGACCCTCTGTCGAGTCCCTATAAGACGTCGTCGATCCATGACGTGCACGGCGCGAACGTGGCAGTCGACATGTTCAACAAGCGCGGTGGCGTCCTCGGGCGGCCGGTGGTGATCCTCGAGGCGGACGACGCCTCCAACCCGGACACCGCAGTCAAGGTCGCCACCAAGTTCATCAAGGAGGACCGGGTCGATGTGCTTATGGGCACCTTCAACGGTGAGTGCGCGCTCGCCGTAAGCGCGCTGGCGCAGAAGGAGAACAAATTATTCATGGTCACGGGCGCTCATAACCCTGAATTGACGGGTGCGGCCTGCAATTCGCACACGTTCGTATTCATGCCCAACGCGCGTATGATGGCTCAAGCCGTGGCGCCGCTGATCGTGAAGGTTCACGGGACGCGTTGGTACATGATCACGGCGGCGACGCTGGATGGCAAAGCGGCTGCACAGGCCATGCTCGACGCCGGAAAAGCCTGGGGAGTCGAGTTCGTTGGAGAAACGGTGACGCCGTTCGGCGCCACGGACTTCACCCAAGCGCTCACGGAGGCCAAGGCCAAGCATCCCACCGCGTTCGTACTTAACCTGTACGGCTGGGACTTGGTACATGCCCTCAAGGCCTATGCGAAACTGGAATTGGCGAAAGAGAACATCGGCGTCGGCGGGATGGTCGGCGGCGAGCAGATCGGCCGGCCCCTAGGGTACGCCAGCAACGCGGGCGTGTGGGGCCTTATCTGGGATCCGAAAATCAATACCGAGAGTTCACGTCGCTTCATCCAGGGGGTGATCGACAAGTACAACCACACGCCCACCTCGCGCTGTTACCATGGGTACGCGGCGATGACGCAAGTCCTCGAAGCCATGCAGCGGGCCGGCACGACGGAAACCGGGGCGCTGGTCAAAGCTCTTGAAGGACATGTGTTCGACGGCTTGAAAGAAGGTAAATCCTACTTCAGAGCCTGGGACCATCAACACGTGCAGGACGTGTTGGTCGGCCAAGCCTACGGAAAGGAGCTGGGACTGGGGCATTATAAGATTCTCGCGACCGTGCCGGGAGAAACAGTGGCGGGAACGCGGGAGGGGAGCGAGTGTCGCTTATGAGGTCGGCACAGGAAGGACCGGCGCGTCGGCGACGCGCCGGTGTCCCCGGTCAGTAGGCCGTTACGACTTCGGCGTGACACGCACCTCGACCCGGCGGTTCTTCGCGCGACCGGCTTCGGTCGTATTCGGCGCGACCGGCCTCGTGTCCGAATAGCCGCTTGCAGTGATGGTCCCGCCCGGCACGCCGCCGCTGGTTAAGGCCTTGACGGCGTTGGCTGCGCGAGCCTCGGACAACTCCTTGTTGGTCGGAAATCGCTTCTTGAGCGCGCTGCGGATCGGCCTGTTGTCCGTGTGACCATCCACCTGCACTTTGTATTCGGGATAATCCTTCAGAATCCCTCCGACGCGCTGGAGGGCATCGGCCCCCGCCGGTTTGAGCTGATCCTCGCCGGACCCGAATAGATAGCTGGACGCCAAGTTGATCAGCAGCCGTTCGTTGTTCAGGTCGACCGTAATGTTGCCCTTGTCGATCTCGGGACGAAGCGCTTTGATTAGCCCTCGCTGAGCGGCCCCCAACTTTGCCATCTCCGCAGAGAGCTCTCCGCGCAAACGAGCGAGCTCCGCCTCGTCGGACGAGAGATTCCCGCGCAGCTTCGCCAGCTCGGCATCGCGGTCGCCTAGCTGACGTTCAAGATCGGCCAGCCGTTGGTTGGCAGCCGCGAGGTCGGCAGTAAGTTTCTCCTTATCTCCCGCAGCGCTACCCATCGCCGCAAGTTGACCTTCGAGCTCCGCAATCCGTCTCTTGGCGGCTTCGAGATCAGCCGCCAGCTTGTCTTTATCTCCCGCGCCCGCCTGCAATGCCGCAAGCTGCGACTGAGCTGCCGCGAGATCGGCCGCCAACTTGTCCTTGTCGCGGGTGCCGCTTTGCAGAGCGGCAAGTTGGGATTGTGCCGCGGCCAAATCTAATGCCAGGCGGTCCCGATCCCCTGAGGCTGCTTGCGCGGTAGCGAGTTGTCGCTCGAGATCGCCGATACGACGGTTCGCCTGATCGAGATCGCCGGTGGCCGACGAGAGTCGGCTCGCCAGGGTGGAAGCGTCGCCCGCAGTGCTGCGTGTGGCGGCCAGCTCGCGATCCCGATCGGCCAACTGTCGCTCAAGGTCGCTGATCCGACGGTTGGCATCCGCCAGACTGCCGGAGATACCCCGCAATTTGGCCAGCTCCGAGTCCGCGTCGGACAAACGGCGCTCGAGGTCGGCGATCCGGGAGTCCCGCGGATCGGTCGTGGGCGGCAGCGCTCTGGGCTTCGCTTTCATCTCGTTAAGCGCGCGTGTGGTGGTGTCGTTGGGGGCGTCGGTCTGCTGAAGTGCGGAACAGCCAGCGAGCAGGAAGGTTCCAGCCAGTATGACGACGACTCGTTGTAATGTCATCCTACCCTCCCTTCTGTCCTCCCTCCGCTCAGCCGTAGATGCAAGAGAGGAGAGGTCTGTAGTGAAGATGGATATCCGGTTACACGCTCGATGTGCAATGGGCGCATTTGACCGCCTTGATCGGAATCGCGGACAAACACTGCGGGCAGTCTTTGGTCGTGGGCGGCCCCGGAGGCGGCTCTTTCTTAAACCGATTCACTTGCTTCACCAGCAGGAATATCACGAACGCGATGATGATGAAGTCGAACACGGTCTGGAGGAAGACGCCGTAGTTGATCGTCGGAGCTCCCGCCGCCTTTGCTGCAGGCAGCGACGGCTGCTGGGTCCCGGAGAGGTTGATGAACAGACTTGAGAAGTCGACCTTGCCCAACAGCAGGCCGATCGGGGGCATCAGAATATCGCTCACGACCGAGCTGACGATCTTCCCGAAGGCGCCGCCGATGATGATCCCGATTGCCATGTCGAGCACGTTGCCCTTCATGGCGAATTCTTTGAATTCCTTCAGCATGGTCTATCCTCCTTTGAGAGAGGTGCAGTGCTGTGGGCCTCAACGCCTGAGGCTTGTGTCGAAGCTGTACCCCAACGTAAGCAGATAGAGATTGTCGGTGTCTTTCGTGCCGGCGGCCGGCCTGCTGTTGTAACGGAGGGTCCACTGGAATCCGGTCACGAACCCCTTCCAGATCTTGAACCGGGCGCCGGTGTCGGCGGTGACATAGACATCGCTCGTGTTCTGCAGCGAGGGGAATCCTTCCTGAAAGTGGTAGAGCGTGATCTTGTCGTCCAAGATCGGCCAGTTCCATTTGATCGACCAGCGACCACGGAAGGTGCTCTTATCCGCAGCGATCTTAAAGTCTTCGTTAAAATAGGACGCGCCGGCTTCCGCATAGAGTGTCATGTCCTTCAGCCAAGGACTTGCGAAGTCTCCGCGTTCGATGAATTGGTAACCGGGACCGGAAGCGAGAGCGGTCCGGAGTTTGAGGTCTTGAAAGGTATCCTGCTCGAAGTAGGAGGAGGCGAACCAATAGAACCGTTTCGTGACAAAGAAGTCGAGCTTGATCGTGCCTCGGCTGTTTCGGACCAGCAGCCTCCCCGCATCGTCTCCGTAGATATACCGGCCGAGAATGGTGAGACGCAGCGATTCGCTGCGGCCGGTGAATTCGCCGATGAGGCTCGCGTTCCGGAGGTGGCTGTTGCCCGAGGCTTGAGAATAGCCTGCCTGGAGGCTGCCGGCATAGACCACCGGCGGCTGAATGAGCGGATTCACGGACGCAACCGAGTCCAAGGGAACTGTCATGGTCCCCTGCATCGGTTCCGCCTTGAGCACCATTGTGCCAGCCTCCCCCTCGTCCACGGTGCCAACAAGCACCGTGCCTTCCTTCAAATGAAATGGAACCGGGTGAGTAACCTTTATTTTGACGACTTCGGACCATTTCACTTTGATGAGGTCCCCGGCGGCAGGACTCTTGAGCTGCAACATGCCTCCCGACATCTCGATGACCTCCCCGTGGATCACACTGCCGTCTTTCAGCGTGACGACATCGAGTGTGACATCTGCGGCGTGCAGCGGGGAGACCGTCAGGACGGCGACGCATAGACCGACAAACGCTGCTCGAAAAAGTCTCATCAAACCTTCTCCCAGATCATCACGGCTGCTTAGTCTAGCCAGCCCTCTATTGTTAGGTAGGCAAAAATACCGAGGTACCCGACTCTCACAGGGCCAAGACTCTTAGCCGATCCTGGTGACGGAATGCAAGGCTATCTTTCGCATCGAAAGGAAGCCCAGATGCGGAGGCAATGCCAATGGCGTGGCCAGCAAGGTTAATGCCGATGTCCGTTGCGGCCGCGAGATCACGCGAAAAGAATGGGTTAGCGGCTAGGAACGAGCGCAGGTCATCGACGCCCTCGTGGTCCCATGTGGCGATTTGGCAAGGCAGGTAGGCTGATGTGCCTCAGGACGTCGCGATTGAGTCGGACACCAGCCGCACTTCGTGCTGAGGGAAGGGAATCTCGATCTGCTCGGCTCGGAACCGTTCGATGATCGCTTGATTCAACGCGCCAAGCGCGACGGCGTAATTCACCACGGATACCCAAGGCTCGACGGCGATGACAATCGCAGAGTCACCCAAGGACGAGATGCCGACCACCGGGGCAGGTTCCTTCAGGACGAAGGGGTGCTTCTCCACTAACTCGCGTGTCACCGTCAAGGCGCGGGTGAGATCGGTCTTGTAGGAAACGCCGACGGATAAGTGGAGTTGGCGAATCGTGCCGAAGTTGTGGAGGATTTCCCCGACGATCTTCCGGTTCGGAATCACGACGCGGGATCGATCGGGGTGCACCAAGGTTGTCGTGAAGATGTCGATCTTCACGACGTCTCCATGGACGCCCAACAGTGAGATGTGTTCACCGACGCGGTACGGTTTGGTGAAGATGATGGATAATCCCGCCATCACGTTGCTGAGGACACCCTGGAGCGCGATCCCGACCCCGAGCCCCGCGATGCCAAGGCCGGCGATGAGCGGGGCGATCTGGACACCCATCTGGTCGAGCGCGGCCAACAGCGCGAAGGCCAGCACGATCCCGCGCACGAGTCGGACCAGCAGCAACCGGACAGGCGGCTCCATCTCCTGACGATCGAGCCACTGCCGCGCGAAGTTTCCCACCCATCGGGCGACCAATGTCCCGATCGCGATGATGACGAGGGCGCCCAGGAGGCGAAAGCCGTAACGCACGATATAGTCTTGAACGAGCTCCATGGTCTGCATTCGCGTCCCCGCTCTTAACGTCCGAATAGTCCCTTCAGCAGCTCTTCGCCTTGTTTCTTCACGTCTTCAGGCCTGCTCGTGCCTTTCAGAATGCCGCCTACCGCTTCCTTCACCTTTTCCTTCACCTGCTCTTGAGCCTTACCGGTCAAGGCCTTCGAATCCAGCCCATAGGCCGGTGCCTGCGCGGTCCCCGTAATCGTCAAGGGGAGAGAGAGACGGCCGTCCTTGAGAGCCAGCTTGGCGACCGGCGCAGAGTTGGCGATCTTCTGACTGAGCGCCTGGGAAAGGGTCAGGTTCGTTTTGAGATTGAGGGTCTGGTCGAAGCCGACCGTGCCGGCGCCGGTGGCCTGGAAGTCATGGCTGTCCATAAGGAGCCGCTGGACATTGATGATCCCGCTCTTGATCGCCACATCGGTCTCAACAGTCGAAAACGCCGTGGCTTTCGCGCCGTCCAGCGAAACCCCGACAGCCTTCAGGAGCGTCACCGCTTCCTGTATCAAGTTCACCCCTTCGATCCTGCCGTCTTGCACCCCGATATGGCCGCTGCCTTCTAGGGCCTTGGTGAGGTCCGGCATGGTGAACCCCTTGCCCTGGAGCATGAGGTTCGCGCCGGCAGTTCCGCTCACGGAAACCTTGTCGGTTCCCATCGCCTCGAGCGCCGGGCCGAGCTGAAGTCCCTGAACGCTGACCTTGCCGTTGAATGGCGGTGCAGAGGATCCCAGCGTCATCCCGGCCTGCGCCTTGGCCTGACCGTTGAACAGTTGGAAGGACAGGTTGGGAACGCGCGCTTCGTGATCCTTGAGTTCCATGGCGACCTGAAGGTCTTTGATCTCGACCGGTTTCTTGAGCGGCAAGGCGACAGGGAGATCGGCCGTATTGACAGTGGCAGAGGAGGCACTGATTTTCGCGTAGCCGCCGAGGGCCGAACCTTTCACGTTCACGACCGAGTCCCCCATGACCACGGCCAGTCCGAGGTCGGTCACGTCCGCGAGCTCTAACGGGCCGGAGCCTTGTTTGAGCGGGTACTGTGCTTTGGCCGTGACACGGAGATCCTTCAGTTGCACGGGCTTCTCCAACGGTAGGGCCACCGGTAAATCGGTTGTGCTGATGAGGGGAGACGACAGCGTCGCCTCCAGCTTGCCGCCGACCGCGCTGCCTTTCAGGTTCACAGCGACCTTTCCGGCGCCGAGATCGAAATTGAACTGTTTGATATCGAGCGTCTCCACGAGCGGGCCGAACGCCCCGTCGAGTCTGATGGGCAGGTTGAACGGTTGCACGGTCGCGGCGAGATGGATGCTGGGGGTTTCTCCCAGGCGGACCGACCGCAGCAAGAATTCCAAGCCGTTGATCACGTACTCAGTCGGCTTCGGCGTGGAGAGGTCACGGTAGGTCAGTGTTCCGTCCGTAAGGGTCACCCGGTCCACAGCGAGCAGAGCGAGCGCCTGCAAAGGAGCGCCTGACGGCCGCGCGGGAGCCTCCGGCTTCGGCGTTTGGGGCTTCGCGGGGCCTTTCGGCCCGATCGTGGAAACGTTCATGACGCCGTTTCCGTTCTTGATCACGGTAATGACGGGATCGTGGAGGGTGATTTCTTCCACCTCCACTGTGCCGGAGAGGAGCGGCATCAGTTTGACGCCGACATCCAGCGAGGTGAGCGAAGCGAAGGGACCCGTTGCAAACGCGGGATCGTCCATCACCGTGAAACCGACCACGCGTGCACCGATCCGTGGCCAGATGGTCAGACGGATATCCTGGAGCTGAATCTTGCGGTTGAGGGCCTCCTCGATGACGGGCCGGTATTGATCCTGGTACTTGTTGAGATCGATGAGGAACGGTAGAGCCAGAACCAGCACGATGATGAGGACCAGAACAAGGGCGAGACCGAGTACGATTTTCATCGCTTGCCTCCGTCGACTCGATTGAGAGTATAGAAACCTCATCCAGAAGGATCAACGGAAAACGGCGGGGAGCTTTGAACCCGAATGCTCGCGCCGTCGTTGAGATGCTGTTGTCTTCTCGATACCTGGATCAGATGTCTCGGGTTCAGGCTGCTCGGGGGTGAGTTCACACTCCAGGTGCGCCGTGCCAAGCGCACGGTCGCCGTGGAAGTTGAAGAGGCGACCGGGGGCTTGCATGTCGAGGTACGTCTATGAGGATGCGTGACGAGTGGCTCGTGACGTGTGAGGGATAGCGTTCGGGGTCCGCAGCGGGGTAACGTCGAGCTTCGCGATGCGCAATCAGGAGATCGCGGTTTTCACCGCACCGGCACTCTGACCCCACGTCAGAATCGTTTGTGGCCTTAAGCGGTCATTCACCGTGCATATGGAGGAGCGTTGTCGGGTTTCCACTTGATGCTGCAGCCGATGCTGGGCTTTTGGTTGATGTCAACCGGTTTGCCGGCCAGCACCGCATCGATCGCTGCGCGAAGGTCGCGGCCCGTCACGGGGGCACGATTGCTCGGTCGGCTTTCATCGAGCTGGCCTCGATAGACTAATCGCCGCTGGGCGTCAAACAGATAGAAGTCCGGGGTGCAGACGGCCTTGTAAGCCTTTGCCACTTCCTGGGTTTCGTCGAAACAGAATGGGAAGGTGAAACCCAGCCGCTCGGCCATCTCCTTGAGCCGCTCCGGAGCATCATCCGGATACTGCGCCGGATCATTGCTGCTGATCGCCACTATACCCAGCGCTGTCCCGGAATAGTCGCGTCCGATCCGGGCGAGCTCGTCTTCGACATGCCGGACATAGGGGCAGTGGCGGCAGATGAACATCAGCAGCACGGCGGTCTTTCCGGTAAACGAGTCGAGCGAATAGGTCTGCCCGCTCACCACGTCGCATAACGCGAACGAGGGAGCGGGTGTTCCGAGCGGGAGCATCACCGAGGCCACTGCCATAGGTCCCTCATGGGGCGAGTGAGACAGTCGGTAGACGTCTCTTCTCTTTCGAATTCGAATCCGGTAGTCGAGCTTCGTAGGAGCCTCGTCGACAGACTTCAACCCACTTGTCTCTGTCGGTCGTCACACCAGATCCACCAGTCCACTGTAGGAGATTCCTTCCTTGCGATTCAAGAGCGGTCCAGCAGGTTGCGGAACAACTCGGTACCGGTTCAAAAGGCCGTCGCAATCTCGCGCGCGGCAACGGCGCCAGGCCCGCTCGCAGGATGTTCACAAAGGCGTCGCACCCGCCGGGCTGCCCTTTTTCAGCATTCTGCCGGAAGTGAAGTCGGGCCGCACTCCTACTCCGGCGCGCTCGCCTTGCCGCTCAGCAGGGTGCGTGCTAAGATGCCAACTCTTTGCCGGTGTCGATGACCATGATGCGGAGAGGTGCGAGAGTGGACGAATCGGCGTGCCTGGAGAGCACGAGTCCTGGCAACGGGACCGTGGGTTCGAATCCCACCCTCTCCGCCATTCTTGGCGCGACAGAAGCCGCCGGTTTGTTGACCAAATGGCAATGGCGCGCCAGTTGTACCGAAGGGCAATGGGTCTCCCGGTCCATGACGAGGTGTCGCCTGGCGACGGGCAATCATTTACTGAAAGAGGGTGGGATTCGAACGAGGGGGATCGTGGGGGAGAAGCTCCCCCACGTGGGGAGCATACGAGGGGGCTGGCCCCCTCTGTAGGAGCGCGAGGCGCCTTGGTCGAGCGCGACTTCGAATGCCCACCCTCTCCGCCAAACCGAGCTTGCTCGACCGCGAGGCCTTACAATGGCGGCCGAGCGGATAAGTGCCGCAAGCGTTTTCCATGGCCGTGAAAAGGTGTCGCTACGTGACATCGTTTTGGAATAAAAATGGCCCTCAACCTTATTCGGGCCAGAATGGCATGGCCCGTGGGATGCGGTGGCGAGTACGGGTCGTCGGAACTTCGGCGCGCCAAGGGAAAAAGATCTCAGTCGCGAAGCGACACCTTGTTTCGGCGCTGAGCGTCGTTGCCAGGTGGTAGATATGGCGCGCCACTGCCCAGTCATTTAAAGTCGGATGCCTGACGCGCCAAGAATATTTGGTGGGTTGACTCGCGAAGCGACACCACGTTACGGGGCTGGCTGGCACAGCCGGAAGGGATGGCTGGCGCGCCAGTGCCCGATGGGTCCGGCGTCGCACCGGTTCTGACGCGCCAAGAATAAAGGGGCTGGGCCCTGTGCAACAGAATCCTGTGAACCCCGCCAGGTCCGGAAGGAAGCAACGGTAAGCAGTTCGTTCTGTGTGCCGCAGGATCACCTAGCCCCGCTCTACCTCGAAGCGAGGAATTCTGAATGATGAATTGTGAATTCTGAATTCTGAATTGGGCGGATGCGTTCCCTTGGCAATTCAGCATTCATGATTCAGAATTCATAATTCGGAGCGCAGTGACGTTGGATTATCAAGTTTCTGCCAGAAAATACCGCCCGGGGACCTTCGCGGACGTCATCGGCCAGCCGCACGTCGTGCAGACGCTGACGAACGCCATCACGTCCGGCCGAATCGCGCACGCCTTTCTGTTCTCCGGCTCCCGAGGAGTCGGCAAAACCACTGTGGCCCGCATCCTGGCCAAGGCCCTCAATTGCGAGCAGGGGCCGACGCCGACACCTTGCAACGCCTGCGTGACCTGCGAGGAAATCACCAGCGGGACGTCGGTCGACGTCATCGAGATCGACGGTGCCTCCAATACCAGCGTGGACGACGTGCGCGAGATCCGCGAGAATGTCAAGTTCACGCCGTTCCGGGGCAAGTACCGGGTGTACATCATCGACGAAGTGCACATGCTCTCGAACTCCGCGTTCAATGCGCTGCTCAAGACGTTGGAGGAGCCACCGCAGCACGTGGTGTTCATCTTCGCGACGACCGAAATTCACAAGATTCCCGCGACGATTCTGTCGCGCTGCCAACATTACAACTTTCGGCGGATTTCCCGGACGGAAATCGTTCAGCGCCTCCGTCACGTGGCGTCGCAGGACGGTCTCGACGTGGAGGACCGCAGCTTGACGGCGTTCGCACGGGCGTGCGAGGGCAGTATGCGGGATGCCTTGAGCCTCTTGGACCAAGCGGCCGCCTTCGCGGGCAAGCAGGTGACCCATGCGGACGTCGAGCTGCTCCTGGGTTCGGTTCCCGAGGAGCACGTGCGGGCGATGATCGAGGCCGTGAAGACGCAGGACAGCCGCGCTGCGCTGCACGTCGTGGCCCAGGTGCTCGACCAAGGCCACGATCTGCGCACCTACGCCGCCGATCTTGTCGAGTGCGTCAGGAACCTGCTGGTGGCCTCCTTCGTGACCGTACCGGGCGAATTGCGCGGTCTGATCGAAGCCTCGGAAGAAGACATCGACCAATGTGTGGCGGATGCGAGGGCGTTCACCCCGGAGCAACTCCAAGAGCTCTTCAGGATTTTCACTCAGGCGGAAGAGAGCCTACGATTCACCGTGCACCCTCGCTTCGCGATGGAAACCGCGGTGGTGCGGGCGACCCGTGTATCGCCGCCCAAAGAGCAGGAGCCGAGTCGCCAACCTCCGGCGAAGCCTGCGAGCCCATCTGCACGGCCGTCGCAAGCCACGTCGCGCGCGATGACGGAGACACCCGCGGCGGTCTCACCCGGGCGGAAGTCGGCGACGGCACCCGCTCCGGCACCTGCCTCGCCCCGAGCACTTGTAGAAACCGCTCCGGTTCAGCCTGCTGAGGAACCGAACGAATCGGTTGCGAGCCCGGTTCCGCCGGGACCATCTTCACCGGCGTCTGTGCACCAGGAAGCGAAAAACCCTTCGGCTGCGGAGAGCGCACCCGTGAACGGACCCTCCTTAGGGCCGGTGTCGCCGCCGATCGAGCTCGACTGGGATCGTTTTCAAGAGGAAGTGGCGGCTGCGCATCCCAATATCGCGCCGTTCCTGGAAATGGGCCGGCCGCTCGGGATCGAGGGCGACCAGCTCACGATCGGGTTCGCTCAACGCGCCACCGTAGCGCGTGCGATGCTGGAGAAGGACGAAAATCTCCGGGCGGTGACGGCACTGTGCCAGCGGGTGAGCGGTCGCCCGCTGCGGATTCGGATCGTCGAATTGACTGAAAAGGACCCGCCGGGACCGACGATGGCGGAACGGCGCCAAGCCCGAGAGCAGGAGCAACGCCTCGTCTTGTTTCAGCAAGCCCGTGCACACCCGCTCGTGAAACAAGCGATCGAGCTGTTCGGCGGTGACCTGGCGGACGTGCGGCAGCGGACCTCACAGCTGGAGGCTCAGGAATGAAAACTCCGTTCGGTAACATGGGCAATCTTCTTAAGCAGGCTCAGGCGATGCAGGAGCAAATGACCAAGCTGCAAGAGCAAGCCGCCTCGAAGACGGTCACCGGTACGGCGGGCGGCGGTATGGTAACGGTGACCGCCAACGGGGCCATGCAGGTGGTGAACGTCGTGATCGACCCCGAAGCGGTGAAGGGCGGCGATGTGGAGATGCTGCAGGATCTCGTTACGGCTGCGAGCAACGAAGCGCTGCGCAAGGCGCGGGAGATGATGGCGGAGGAAATGAAGGCCCTCACGGGCGGATTAAAGATACCGGGACTTTTTTGATTTGGCGATTCGGTGATCTGGCGAGTTGATGAAGTTTGAGCCAAATCGCCAAATTCTCTTGGGGCTATGGGCATTGATAACCAGGGATTGCTGGCCAAGCTGATCCGCGAGCTGGTCCGCCTGCCCGGCATCGGCCAAAAGACAGCCCAGCGGTTGGCCTTCCACCTGCTCAAGGCGGAACGGGAGGATGTCTTGCGTCTTGCCGAGGCCATGACGGCGGTCAAGGACGGTCTGACCTTTTGCCGGCAATGTCGCAACATAGCCGAAAGAGACCTCTGCGAGTTTTGTCTGGACCTCAAGCGCGACCGCACCAAGATCCTGGTCGTGGAGGAGCCTAGCACGATCTACGCCATCGAGCGGGCGGGGGGATACCGCGGGTTGTATCACGTCCTTTTCGGCGTGCTGTCGCCGCTCGACGGCGTCGGCCCGACCGATATTCGGGCCGATGAGCTGATCGACCGAGTCAAGGGCGGCGGAGTCGAAGAGGTCATCGTAGCGACGAACCCGACGATCGAGGGCGAGGCCACGGCCATCTATCTCACCAAACGGCTGAAACCACTCAATGTCAGGGTGACGCGGATAGCCTACGGGATTCCGGTGGGGATGGATATCGAGTTCGCGGACGAGGTCACGCTGGTGAAGTCGATCGAGGGACGACGAGACCTGTGAGGAGCGGTTTCAGCCAGGCAGCCGCACCGTTCATCCCATTGACCATTTTGCCTGCAGGCTGCTATAGTCTTCTCCTGCGATGCGGCTTACGGTAGGGTTGTCATGAAGCCACGCGCCTCGGCGAAGAAACTCGCGTCACCCGAGCCAGTCCTGACCAATCACGCGGCCCCCACACGCACGCTAAGTCGGACCAACAGTAAGTACCCCGACATTCAGGAGGATCTCGAGCGTCAGCGCGCGATGATTCTCGAAGAGGCTGGAGAGGTCCTGACGAGTCGGACGGCCATCGACACCTTCCCCGACGTGACCGATCAAGCTTCGGCGGAGAGCGATCAGCATTTTTCCTTCCGGATCCGCGAACGAGAGCAGAAGCTGTTAAAGAAGATCGATGAAGCGCTGGATCGGCTCGCAGCCAACACTTACGGCACGTGCGAGCAGTGTGGAGCAGAGATTCCCTACAAACGGCTCAAGGCTCGTCCTGTGACTACGCTCTGCATCGAGTGTAAAACGCTCCAGGAAGAAAAAGAAAAGACCCTCCAGTAAGTCCCGCTCCTCACATCCTCTTCGGCTCGTGGTCAGCTCATCGCTGTTCGAACCAGCAAAGATACAGATTCCAACGCGGACCTTTTGTCTCGGGAGAGAGCTTCGTGGGAGTAGGACGTTGCCGCTTGGTCGCGACGGGAACGGGACGCTTACTTGCGCAGACTTTCCACGCGCCGCTTGACGAGAGTGATACGGTCGGATTCGTCGGGGATCCCCTCAGCGAGGGCAAGGTAGGTCTCGTATTCTGATATGGCGCGTTTGCGATTGATGGGTTCATAGGCCTCCGCAAGGTTGAACCTTGCCAACGCGTAGTTGGGCCGCAAGGTCACTGCTTTCTCGAACGCCGTCCGTGCCCTGTCCTTCTCCCCCAGTTTTGCGTAGACCGTGCCCAAGTTGTTCAGCATCTCGGGCACGTTCGGTCGGAGAGCTAATGCTTGTTCGATCGCCGTCCGCGCCTTGAGAAAATCACCCTTGGCTTCCCAGGCCAGACCCAGTTTATGGTGAGCTTCTGCCAGCCAGACTTTGTTCGAGAAGCCGCTTGCGATGGCTTTCTGATAGGCATCAACGGCAATGTCATAATCCTTCGATCCGCAATAAGCTAATTGCGCGGCCTGCCCGCGCGCGAATTGTTGGAGTGAAGCGAAGGGTTCCTTGTCCTCCGCACCTTGACTATCGAATCGTGGTGCCGCGGCAAGAGCTCCGGGGTCACGCAGCCGATTCAAAAACTCCTTCCGATAGGGAGAAAACAGCCGCGTGTAAGGGTCGATGGAAAACGAGGCCTCCAACAAGGTGGGCCGTTCGCGGGGACTGAGGACAAGATATTGGGTGGTGCTTTTTTCGTCCCCTGTCTCGAACAGGGCGCTCGTTTCCATGCTCTCCTTGCGGGCCAACTTCGCGACGCTCACGTAGAACTCCAGAGACGGGTTGAGTTGCGACAACGTATACCTCAGGACAGGGTAGGGATCGAGGTCGATTCCGCTGCGGAAGCTAAACAAGGCTCCGACCAGGGTGCCATCCTGGTCAAAGAAGAATGATTCGTCTCCCTTCGACTCACTTCGCGAAGCCGGGATCCGGAGTTCTTGGCCCGTCCCCCAGGGCTCTTCATGAACGGCGGTTGCCGCCACCTTCTTGAAGAATGCCTCTTTTCGGTCGCAGAGCTGACCAGCTTTGAGGAGGGTCAGGTCGCTCGCGGAGGGAGGAAGATTGGGACGGACAGGAGGCCTCTCACAAGCTCCCAGGAGTCCTGCTACCAGAAGACCGGGCAGTAGGACGGTGACTATATTGTGCGAACGGGAAGTCATCCGGGACAGGGTGTCTCTTCGTTCCTTATTATGACGAGAGCATACACGAAGGGAGCGGCGGATGCGACGGTCTTGGAGAAGAATCGGTTAAAGGGAGGAAGAAGGCTGACCCCGACCGAAACTACGGATTCCTGCGCTGCGTGTCCAACATGGCGTCTTCGGGCGAGTACCCCATGAGATATGGGAAGTTATGTGCGAGTAGATACAGCGGCCGGTTGACTGCGTAGTCGAACACCTGCCCGACGGGATGCATGAGAAACGCTACCCATCGGAACGGGTGATCGTTCGCCTGCGACGAGGCGACGGGGTCTGTGTAGACCAGCGCAGTGCTGTCCATGGTCCCGTAAATGCTGGTGGGTGGGGTATAGGACTGATCATCCTGCGCCGTCATCGCGTTCTGCTGGGAACTTGCGCAGCCTCCCAGGACTAAGCCCAGCGTGACCACTACCATCGTCGACAGAAGAAGCATTCGCATGGAGCACCTCATTAATTGCCTGAAAAGCCGTGCGGGTCGGACGACAACTTTTCACTTTCTGCGTGCAAGTCTAGCCCAAGGGTGGTCCCCTGTCCAGGAATCTCAAAGTCCGTGCAATCCAAAGAGGTTATTTAGAGAGGGCGGTAATGAACTGTCCGTTTGCCGACATCGAACGGTCCCACACATATTGGGGTGGCAAACGGTACGCGCGAGGGAGGTGAGGTATGGAAGCGCGGGCAAATGGGTTGAGGACTCTATCCGGCGGCGGTAGGTTCGATAAATTGATGAACAGCCGCCGGTACGCGCAAGCGAGGTTTGGAAGATCGGACAAGTGGGTTGAGGACTCCATCCGGCCGCATCATTTACGAGAAAGCGTAGAAGAGCGGCCGGCTCACACGAAGTGCGGTATGAGAGAAACACGGAGTGGTTAGGGGTTGAGGACTCTATCCCGTCGGCAAGAGCGATTTATATGGCCTCCGGGTCGCGCAAGCGAGGTTTGGTGGGCGATACTGGTATCGAACCAGTGGCCTCTTCCGTGTGAGGGAAGCGCTCTCCCACTGAGCTAATCGCCCACCCGCCGCGGAGTCTAGCATGGGCTTCGCGCGTGGTTCAACCGAGCCCGTGCAAGTAGCCAAGTGGCATGGAACAAGTGGCCAGGGATGAACATTCTGAGTGATGTATTTTGAGGGCTGACCTGTCGACAAGTACTTCAAGTGCTCCGAACTCAGAACTCATAACTCATAGCACAGAACTGAGAGCTCATGCCTCACACGCCGGAAATCTCCTCCGCCTCGGAGCTTGCCTTGACATGAGAAAAACGCGCTACCTACAATGAGGTTCTTTTCCATATTCTTGGATCACACGGGGGCGATTAAACGTGCGTGATGACGTCGTCATCATCGGTGGGGGTCTGGCCGGATCCGAGGCCACCTGGCAAGCGGCCAATCGTGGCGCCAGAGTGACGCTCCACGAAATGCGGCCCAAAGAAAGCACCCCTGCTCACAAGACCGGGGATCTCGCGGAACTGGTCTGCTCCAACTCGCTCGGGTCCGCGGACCCGACGGCTGCCCCCGGGATCTTGAAGGAGGAGATGCGGCGCCTGAACTCCTTGGTCGTGCAAGTAGCCGATGAAGTCCGTGTGCCGGCCGGGATGGCATTGGCCGTCGATCGCGAGCGCTTTTCCCAGAAAATCACTCGGGCGCTGGAGGGCCACCCCAACGTCAGAATTATCCGGGAAGAGGTGACAGACATTCCGACGGACTGCGTCTGCATCATCGCCACAGGTCCGCTCACCTCAGATCGCTTGTCGCAGGCCATCGCGCGCGTGACGAAATCAAACCATCTGTATTTCTTCGACGCCATTTCGCCGATCGTCGATGCCGACTCCATCGATATGGACGTCGTGTTTCGAGCCTCGCGGTACGGGAAGGGCGACGGGGATTACCTGAACTGTCCGATGAACGAGGCCCAGTACGACGCGTTCTATGAAGCGTTATCGACCGCGGAAAAGGTGCAGCCCAAGGACTTCGAGAAAGTGCCGTATTTCGAGGGCTGCATTCCGATCGAAGTGATGGCCGAACGTGGCCGTCAGACGATGCGATTCGGTCCGTTGAAACCCGTCGGGTTGACGGATCCCAGGACGGGCGCTCGTCCGTATGCCGTCGTGCAACTGCGCGCGGAGAATGCTCACGGCAGTTGCTACAACATGGTAGGATTCCAGACCAAACTGACCTATCCGGAACAACGCCGGGTCTTCCGGATGATCCCCGGGCTCGAGCGGGCCGAATTCTTGCGGCTCGGAAGCCTGCATCGCAACACGTTCATCAACACGCCGGCGCTCTTGCGGGATACGCTCCAGTTCAAAGCCCGGGCGACGTTGTTCTTCGCCGGTCAGCTCGTCGGAGTGGAAGGGTATACGGAATCCGCCGCCATGGGGGGATTGGCCGGGATCAACGCAACGCGGGTCCTAGCCGGCCAGCCGCCGGTGACGCCTCCGCCGACGAGCGCGCACGGGGCTCTCCTGTCTTACGTGACGGCAAGCGACCCTCGACACTTTCAGCCGATGAATACGAATTTCGGGCTCTTCCCGCCGCTTCCTGCCACCCCCAGGGACAAGGAGCGCAAGCGGCAGATGATTCAGGCGCGGGCCCTGCAGGACATCGAGGCATGGATCGGGCGATCGGGGCTTTCCTGAGGTTTCTGGAGCTCCGCCGTGGGGCGTCTCAGAGCACGGTACGCAGCTACGCGTCAGACCTGCGGCAGTTTCTCGCGTTCGCGCGCGACGCGAGCCGCCTGGGGCCGCGGGTGCGTCCGCAAGACGTGACGGTCGAGACGATCAGGGCGTATCTCGGCAGCTTGGACCGTAGGGGCGAGAAAAAAACCTCGCTGGCGAGAAAGCTCTCGACGCTCAGAAGCTTCTTTCGGTTTCTGCGGCAGGACGAGGGGATGCAGGAGAACCCAGCCGAGGAGCTCCGAACGCCCAAGCTGCCGAAACACCTGCCTCGGACACTGACGAAAGACGAGGCCAACGCCTTGATGCAGTGTCCGAACGGACCATCCCTCTCCTCGTTCCGCGATCGCGCGATCCTGGAGACGTTCTATTCGACCGGGGCTCGGGTGAGCGAGTTGGTCGGGATGAATCGCGAGGATGTGAGTTGGGCTGAAGGCGTCGTACGTTTGCGCGGGAAAGGGAACAAGGAACGGATCGTGCCTATCGGATCGGTCGCCATCGAGGCGATCAAGGACTACCTTGCGGCGCTCTCGCGTGACACAGCGCGCGGCGCCCGGCAGCCTGAGCCGGTCTTTCTCAACAATAGAGGCGGGCGTCTCACGGCGCGCAGCGTCGCCAGGATCGTCGCGGCCTATTCCAGCCACCTACCCGGCGGCCAGGTCAGCCCCCATGTCCTGCGACACTCCTTTGCCACTCATCTGCTGGATGAGGGCGCCGATCTTCGGGCGATTCAGGAGATGCTCGGCCATGCGTCGCTCAGCACGACGCAGAAATACACCCATCTGGCCGCCGATCAGCTCATGGCCGTCTACGATCGGGCTCACCCCCGCGCGGGTCGCATGGCCCTCGCGAAGGCGTTGCCCAAGAAGGCCGCGCGGTGACGATTCGGTCGACCACCATCCTCTGCGTGAGGCGGGAGCGGCGCGTGGCGATGGGCTGCGACGGGCAGGTTACTGTGGGAACGACAGTGATGAAGCACAACGCGAGGAAGCTCCGGCGTCTGCACGAGAACCGCGTCTTGGCCGGCTTCGCGGGCGCGACCGCCGATGCCTTCACCTTGTTCGAGAAGTTCGAAGCCAAGCTCGAGGAGTATCGCGGAAACCTGACCAGAGCCGCCGTCGAATTGGCGAAGGATTGGCGGACGGACCGGATCCTGCGGCGCCTCGACGCGCTCTTGGCGGTCGCCGACGCAGATCACTCCTTTGTCATCTCGGGGACGGGCGACGTCGTCGAACCGGAGGACGGGATTCTGGCGATCGGATCGGGCGGTCCCTACGCCCTGGCCGCGGCGCGGGCCATGCTCGCGCATTCCTCAGTCGACGCAAGGGGAATCGTCGAGGAGTCGTTGAAAATCGCCGGTACCATCGATATCTATACGAACCAACAGATTATGATCGAGGAGCTCAGCGCTTGACGCGACACGCATGATGCCCAAGGAAGCCGATCTCGCGAAACGGACCGTGGAAAACCTGACCCCCCGGCAAATCGTGGCGGAGTTGGACCGGTATGTGATCGGCCAACGCGAGGCCAAGCGCATGGTGGCCATTGCGCTTCGGAACCGCTGGCGGCGTCAGCAAGTGCCGGCTGAATTGCGGGACGAGGTGGTGCCGAAGAACATCATCATGATCGGCCCAACCGGTGTGGGCAAGACTGAGATCGCCCGCCGGTTGGCGAAGCTCGCCCAGGCGCCCTTTATCAAGGTCGAAGCCTCCAAGTTCACCGAAGTCGGCTACGTCGGGCGCGATGTGGAATCGATCATCCGCGACCTCACCGAGCTGGCGGTCAACATGGTGAAGGCCCGGCATTTGGAGGAAGTCGAGCACAAAGCCGAACAACTGGCGGAAGAACGCATGCTCGACTTGTTGCTTCCTCCGTCGACGAGGATCGGGGCTGGGGTCTATGACGAGGACTCCGCCCAATCCGCCGCCGGGCCCGGCGTGGAATCGCAGGAGGCAACCCGCTCCAAGCTGAGACTGCAACTGCGGGAGGGCAAGCTCGATCATCGGTCCGTCGAGGTGGAGGTCAGAGAGCGGACGATGCCGGTCGGCGTCATCTCGAACGTGGGCGGGTTGGAGGAGCTCGAAAGCCAGCTACGGGATATGCTCGGCGGCATGTTCCAAGGCAAGCGAAAGAAGCGGTCGATGAAGGTGCCCGAGGCACTCAAGACTCTGGCGCAAGAAGAGGCGCAGAAGCTCATCGACATGGACGAGGTGATCCGCGAAGCCGTGCAGAAAGTGGAACAGACGGGCATCGTCTTCCTGGACGAAATCGACAAGATCGCGGGACGGGAACGAATGGCCGGCCCTGATGTGTCGCGGGAGGGCGTGCAGCGCGACCTCCTTCCGATCGTGGAGGGCTCGACGGTCAACACCAAATACGGGCCGGTGCACACGGATCACGTGCTGTTCATCGCCGCCGGGGCCTTCCATGTGGCGAAGCCGTCCGACCTGATTCCCGAGTTGCAAGGGCGCTTTCCGATCCGCGTCGAGCTGAGCCCGTTGACGAAGGATGACTTCGTCAAGATCCTGACGGAGCCGCGCGGCGCCTTGGTCCGGCAGTATCAGGCGCTCCTGGCGACCGAGGGATTGACGGTGGACTTCACGCGGGATGGTTTGGATGAGATCGCCAACACGGCCGTGCTCGTGAATGAGCGGACGGAGAACATCGGCGCGCGGCGATTGTTTACGATCATGGAACGGTTGCTCGAGGAAATTTCGTTCGACGCCCCCGGCGCGGCCGAAAAGAAGGTTGTGGTAGACGCCCAGTATGTGAAGGCGCGCCTGCAAGACCTGGTAAAGGACCAAGACTTGAGCCGGTTTATTCTCTGAAAGGCCAGTAGCTGGTAGCGAACAGCTTATTTAGCGACTAGCTTGCAGCGAACAGCCGGTAGCTAAGAACAAATAGCTAGACCAAGTAAGTGGCAGCACGGACTCCTGGCCTACTCGGCGCTCGCTATTCGCTGTTGGCTTCCTTGCTGCAAGCTATTCGCTATTGGCTATCAGCTATTTGCTGCTCGCTATGAGCCAGGAGCTATTCGTATGAACAAACTCATCAAGAAAGCCAACGTGCTGATCGAGGCCTTGCCGTATATCCGGACGTTCCGCGGCAAGACCGTCGTGATCAAGTACGGCGGCAACGCGATGATCGAGACCTCATTGAAGGAGCGGTTCGCGCAGGACGTGGTGTTGCTCAAGTACGTGGGACTCAATCCGGTGATCGTCCACGGGGGCGGCCCGCAAATCGACGAGATGCTCGAACGGCTCGGCATCGAGGCCAGGTTCCGGCACGGGGTACGCGTCACCGATGAGCGCACCATGGAGATCGTCGAGATGGTCCTGGCCGGGAAAATCAACATGGAGATCACGGACCTCATCAACCGGCACGGCGGGAGCGCGGTCGGTCTGAGCGGGAAGGACGGCGGCTTGATCCTGAGCAAACCGCTCACGGCGAAGGCCTGGGCCGAGAGCTTGGAACGGGACCTTGAGGCCGGCGAGGCCGACGGCGACTTCGGCCTGGTCGGCGACATCGAAAAGGTCGATCCGAGTCTGCTCTATAAACTCCAGGGCGACCACTATATCCCGGTGATCGCTCCGATCGGGACGGACCGTGAGGGGACCACCTACAACATCAATGCCGATCTCGTCGCGGGAGCGATCGCGGGAGCGTTACGCGCGGAGAAACTCGTCATGCTGACGGATATCAAAGGCATCCGCGATGCCAAGGGTCGCCATCTGTCCACCGTGTCACGCAAGGATGTCCAGCGCATGGTCAAGAAGGGAACGATCACGGAGGGCATGTTGCCCAAGGTGCATGCCTGTCTGGATGCCCTGGAGCAGGGCGTCGGGAAGGCCCATATCATCGACGGGCGGGTGCCACACGCGATACTCCTGGAAATTTTCACCCGCAAGGGGATCGGGACCGAGATCGTCGCGTGAGCGATCGTTTTCTGGCTCACCTCCAAGCCCTCATCGGGGAACGCCATCCCTTTTCCTCGCCGCAGAAGCTCAAAGAAACCGAGCACTATCTGACTGAGCAGTTCCGTCAGCTTGCCCTCGAGGTGGAGATCCATCCCTTCGGGGCCTTGGGCGGCACCTATCATAATGTGATCGCGACGTTGGGAGCCCGGCAACAGGCTCCGCCGCTGATCCTCGCCGCACACTACGATACGGTCGAGGGCTCGCCCGGCGCCGACGATAACGCCAGCGGGTTGGCCGTGCTGCTCGACGTCGCGCACCAGCTCAGCCGGGCATCACTTCAGCGACCGGTCCGATTCATCGCTTTCTGCCTGGAGGAGGAAGACCTCCTCGGTAGTCTGGCCTATGCCGCGCAACTTCGTGACACGGGCCAGACCATCCTCGGTGCCATCGTCTTGGAATGTGTCGGCTATGCGCGCTCTGAAGAGGGCACGCAGCGGATCCCGCCGGGCGTCCCGATTGCCGTGCCCTCGACGGGCAATTTCCTGGCCGTCGTCGGCAATGCCGGCTCGGCAACGCTGACCGCCTCCGTCGAGCAGGCGGCGAAGCCGCACGTGCCGGCCATCTCGCTGATCGTCCCCGGCAACGGTGAGCTGCTCCCCGACACCAGACGCAGCGATCACGCCGCCTTCTGGCACTACGGGTTCCCCGCCGTCATGCTCACCGACACCGCCAACTTCCGCAATCCGCACTACCACCAGCCAACGGATACGTTGGATACACTGAACCGGTCGTTCCTCGACAAGGTGATCAATGGAGTCACTGCTGCCGTGGTCCAGCTCGCCGGCCAGAAAGAGAATAAGCCAGATCCATGAGACTGAAGATCGCGCGGCCGGTAAAGCGAACGATCGCCACCGCGTTTCGCAGGCTGGACTACGACGTCCTGGGCCGCATCTATTGCGACGAGGGCGGGGATGAGTTTTGGAGAGCCAAGCGCGGCCCGTGCGAGCGCCTGGGGATCAGGCTCGCCGAGGCGTTGATGCCACGGCTGAAGCCGGCCGGCGCGAGTCTCTACGTGGGGGCCGGGGTCGCGGAAATTCCCATGCTGGCTATGGAAACGATGGAGCTCGGTCGCGACGTGCAGGCCTACAACCTCCGTAGAGAAGAGGTGCGGGTCTTGAACCGGGCATGCCGAGCCTTTCCCGTGAAGTTCCGGGCGGGGGATGCGACCAAGGCCGGTGGTCGGTTCGACCATCTTTGGATCGTCAGCGTCCTGAACGATCCAGAACGGTATCCCGATCTCTCCGCCCTATCTTACGGACGCGCCAACCCCATAACGTTCAACCCTACCGATTTTGCCAAGGAGCGTCGCGTGGTCCAACGCGTGACAGAGCAGTGCCTGAAGAAACTCAGACTGCCAGCCCTGGTGACCACCTCGACGGAAGAAGTGATCTGGATTGCTGATTGGTGTCACCGGCACAGGGTGCCCTACAGAGTAGACGAAAAGGCCTATCCAACGGCGGTGGTCGAAGACCCCGTGTGCTTTGTTCGCATAGGAAGGAGCTGGGACTGAGTAGCTACTCCCCTCCTTTGTAAGGAGGGGCAGGGGAGGTAGAGGGCCACAGAGTGATAGCCTCACCTCACCGCGCTTGACTGAGCTCGTCGCAGGCCCTTTCCAAGGGAAGGATTTAGAGGAGAGGGGTCTCTTTCAGACTTTGAATCCGGTTTTTGCCTTCGTCGGATCGGCCATATATTGCCGAGCGTAGTCCACGTAGTTCTGAGCCGATTCTCTGATCCAGACTAATTCCTTGTCGCTCACGGGCCGCTTGACCCGCGCCGGGGCGCCCAGGATCAAGCTTTTCGGCGGCACGACCGTGCCCTCGGTCACCAACGCGCCGGCGCCGACGATCGAATCCTCGCCGATCACCGCGCCGTCCATGATGATGGCTCCCATTCCGATCAGCACGCGGTCTTTGATCGTGCAGCCGTGCAACACAACATGGTGCCCGATGGTCACCTCATCGCCGATCACCAGCGGGGCCGTGTCATGGGTCACATGGAGCATGGAGAGGTCTTGAACGTTGGTCCGCCGGCCGATGCGGATGTAGTTGACGTCGCCACGGATGACCGCATGGAACCATGCGCTGCACTCCTCTCCTATGACCACGTCGCCGATCACGACGGCGGTCGCCTCGATGAAACAGGACTTCGGGATGGTCGGTGTGATCCCTTGGAAGGTCCGAATCATGGCCGCACTGTAGGGGAAGTGGCCGGTGGCGCGCAAGGGGCGTCGATTTGACAGGCTTTTTGAGCGTCCCGTAGACTGACGGCCTATGCGGCGCAAAAATCTTCCCAAGACCGCGATGGAAAAAGGGGACAGGTACGGGCCAGGGGACAGCCGCGCTTCTTCGCGTTTCGCGTCGCGGCTGTCCCCATGTGAGCAAGGGGACAGGCCCATCACCCGTTGCAAAGAAGAGAAGAGCAACGGGTACCCGGAAGGGGGCCAGTCCCCGGCTAGTCCCCGGAAAGCCACGATCGGGTTCGTCAACCTGGGCTGCTCCAAGAACCAGGTCGATTCCGAGATCATGCTGGGAACCCTCGTGCAGGACGGATTCGAACTGACCGCGGAGCCCGACAAAGCCGAAGTGGTCATCATCAATACCTGCGGTTTCATCGAGGAGGCGAAGCAGGAGTCGATCAACACGATCATCGAACAAGGCAGGCTCAAGAACACCGGCTTGTGCCGCGTCCTGATTGCAGCCGGATGCCTGGCGCAGCGCTACCAAGGCGAGCTGCTCAAGGAGTTACCGGAGCTGGACGGAGTCGTCGGGACCGGTGAGTTCGGCAGGATCGCGGAGATCTGCCGCGACCTGCTCGCGCCCAAGAAGAAGCACCAGCGGCTCTGGATCAGCCAAGCTCCCTATCTGTACGACGAACTGGCCCCGCGAGTCCGACTGGGGCTCCGCCATAGCGCCTACGTCAAGATCGCCGAAGGCTGTAACCGAAACTGCGCCTTCTGCGCGATCCCAATCATGCGGGGCAAGCAGCGCAGTCGTCCGGTCGAATCGATCGTGGCCGAAGCCAAGCGGCTGGCCGAGGAAGGAGTCAAGGAGATCAACCTGATCTCGCAGGATACCGTCAATTACGGCGTGGATCTCGGCCTCCGCGACGGCCTCGCGTCGCTCTTGCGTGAGTTGGTGACGGTGAAGGGTTTACGATGGATTCGCCCCTTCTACCTCTACCCCCAGCAAGTGACGGATGAGCTGCTGGCGCTCTATGCGGGCGAGGAGAAGATCACGAAGTACATCGACATGCCGCTCCAGCACATTAACGACCGCATCCTCAAGCGCATGCACCGCGCGGGGGATCGTGCGGCGATCCAGTCGCTGGTCGAACGGATCAGAACAACGATTCCGGTGGTGACGTTCCGCACGGCCTTCATCGTCGGGTTCCCCGGCGAAACCGACGAGGTCTTCGATGAGCTCGCGGAGTACGTGGAACAGTCCGAGTTCGACCGTGTTGCCGTGTTCCTCTATTCCGACGAGGAAGGCACACCGGCGGCGCGATTGGAGGACAAGATCGATCGCGCCGTGATGGAGGAGCGCCGCAACCGTCTGCTCTCCATCCAAGAGCCCATCGCCGCGGCGAAGGGACGGGCTAAAATCGGCTCCATCGTCGAAGTGCTCGTCGATGGACGCTCGGAGGAGACGGATCTTCTGTTGGAGGGCCGCCACGAGGGGCTGGCTCCTGAAATCGACGGCGTGGTGTACATCAACGAGGGGGCGGCGAGTCCCGGGGACTTTGCGAAAGTAGAGATTACGGAGGCCCTCGGGTATGACTTGGTGGGACACATCGTCGCCTGAGCGGTTTCGCCGCGCCTCAACCGCTCTCTTTGTTTATCCACGAGTCCTGGCGCGACGGTAGGGGCAGCGTGTCGCACAAGCAAGACTCCATCATCCTTCTGATCCATTGCAAAGACCGCAAAGGCATCGTGGCCCGGGTTGCGGGCTTCATCCACGACTTCGGCGGCAACATCCTGGATGCCGATCATCACACCGACGAAGAGAGCGGCGAATTCCTCATGCGGACGGAGTTTGCCGTCGAGGGCTTCCAAATCCCCTTCGACGACATTCCGAACGCGTTCGCACCGATCGCGAAAGTGTTCGGGATGCAGTACGAAGTCCATGCGTCACGCCATCGGACGAGAGTCGGGATCCTGGTCTCCAAGCAGGATCATTGCCTGGCGGATCTCTTGCAGCGCCACAAACGCGGCGAATTGGCGATCGATATTCCGGTGATCGTCTCGAATCATGACACCTGCGCCGCGTGGGCCGAGCTGTTCAAGATTCCCTTCCGGGTCTTCCCCGTCACGAAAGAGACGAAGCCGCAGCAGGAACGGCAGGTGCTGGACGTGTTGAAGGAACAGCGCATTGAGCTGGTGGTGATGGCCCGCTACATGCAGATTCTGAGCGGCGACTTCCTCGCGCAGGTCGGCTGTCCGGTGATCAACATTCACCATTCGTTCTTGCCCGCCTTCATCGGCGCGAATCCCTACCGGCAGGCTTACGATCGCGGAGTGAAAATCATCGGGGCGACGGCGCACTATGCCACCGTGGATCTGGACGAGGGCCCGATCATCGAACAGGACGTGATCCGGGTCGGGCACCGCGACTCCGTCGAGGACCTGGTCAGAAAGGGTCGCGACCTGGAGGAAATCGTCCTAGCGCGCGCGGTCCGGCGCCATATCGAGCATCGCGTGCTGGTGTACGGACGAAAGACCGTCGTGTTCGACTGAACCGAGTTCATCCATGTGGCCCTCCCGCTCGCTCTGCCTGAGAGACAGTTGATTTATCTGCCGATATGACGTATCCGTCTCTCTCAGTATTCGGCTGAAAAATATTCCGCTACCAACCCAACAGGCGAGATCCCTTGAGACACGTCCTGCTTCGCGGTTCCAGATGGCTCGTCCGAAGCAATACCCTGCTCGGGGAGCGCATGGCCCTCCAGCTGGAGGACCCGACCACCGGAGAGAC
>JBBIJI010000020.1:0-64071 GCA_037446055.1 Nitrospiraceae bacterium | reverse complement strand
ACGCTCCACACTGGAGGCCGCTTCGCAATTTCAACTACGAATGGGATTGACTCGGCAAACTAGAAGAGAGTATAGATGAACGGAGCAACCGCAGAGCCTTCAGTCATGACAATCAGCGTTCCCAATAGTCCTAGGAATAGGATAATCGGGAGCAGCCAGAACTTTTTGCGCTCCCTCAGAAACGCCCATAGCTCTTTCGCGAATTCCAACATAAAATGCCTCTCCCTGAGCTAGAATTGCCGGCGCATATGGGCTCCCGGACGAGGTGTTCGAAGAAGACGGTAGGTGTCGAGCTGCTTCTCGAACCTCCGACATAGAGGATCCTTCCCTATCATACGCAGGATAAGCCCAAGCGGTGCAAACACAAGGTAGAACCCAAGACTCAATATGATCCGTGTATTGATCCACCCGAGAATTTCAGCGAACTTCATCCACCATTGGTGGAGTGGCTTCAAGACGGCAGGGTATGCCAACGCGGGAACAATCAAGATTCCGGCGGGAATTGCCGCCCACACCCGAAAGCCCCCACCCCGGACAAGTAGTGGCCATATGGAGATCACAGCGAAAAGGCCACCAACAACGAGCCCGAACGACCTAAGTTGAGACGTATTGGCATCTACACGCTTAGCGCCCATGTTTTGAACTACCTCAATGAGAGAGAATCAGTCTAGTTCGAACTCCTTCTTCCATTCACTATCTTTCTCCAGAGGTTTCTGATCTTTCTTGTATAGAAGACAGTTCTCGAGGACAAGAACGTCCATCTCCGTCCGCATGAAACAACGGTACGCGTCTTCAGGCGTACATACGATGGGCTCTCCACGTACGTTAAATGAGGTGTTAACCAGGACGCCACATCCGGTCTTTTTCTCAAACGATCTCAGGAGGTTGTAGTACCGGGGGTTCGTCTCTTCGTGGACGGTTTGCACTCTGGCCGAATAATCAATGTGAGTGACCGCAGGAATGTCAGATCGTGGCACGTTTAACAGAGCGATACCCCAGAGTGACTTCTTGTGTTTTTCGGACATAGGAATGCGTCGTTTCTCAAGTACCGGCGCCACAAGCAACATATAAGGACTGTCTATGTTCAAATCAAAGTAATCTGACACACGCTCTCGGAGGACGGACGGAGCAAACGGACGGAACGATTCTCGGTATTTTATCTTCAGGTTCATGACGGATTGCATCTTCGGACTGCGCGGATCACCAAGAATGCTGCGCCCTCCCAATGCCCTCGGGCCAAACTCCATTCTGCCCTGGCACCATCCTACGACCTTCTCCTGTGCAAGGTCTTCTGCAACTCTTTCGAACAAAGTGTCGTCCTCCAATCGGATGTAAGAGGCGCCAATCTTCATCAAGAACGACTCGATTTCTTCATTTGAGAACCTCGGTCCAAGATAGGAACCGTGCATCGTGTCTCCGCGCCCGCTGACTTTTCTGGACATTCCCAGCATTTGGTGATAAACGGCCAAAGCTGACCCGATGGCTCCTCCCGCATCACCTGCAGCGGGTTGGATCCAGATCGATTGATAGGGTCCTTCTCGCAGCAAGCGACCGTTACCGACGCAGTTCAAGGCAACACCCCCGGCCAAGCAGAGATTCGCCAGACCAGTTTCTCGATGAACCGTACGTCCCAAACGCAGCATCACCTCTTCGGTGACCTCTTGCACGGATCTGGCGAGATCCATTTCTCTTTGAGTCAAGCGAGTCTCCGGTTTTCTGGGAGGTCCCCCGAACAGGGCCTCGAAGTTCTGATTCGTCATCGTAAGGCCGGTGCAAAAATCAAAGTACTCCATGTTCAATCGAAACGTCCCGTCTGGCTTGACGTCAATCAAGTGTTCATAGATCTGCTTGACATACTTGGGTTCGCCGTAGGGGGCGAGGCCCATCACCTTGTATTCTCCAGAATTGACTTTGAAGCCGGTGTAGTATGTGAACGCCGAGTAGAGAAGACCAATAGAATGGGGAAAGGGAATCTCCCATAAAGGAGTGATCTGGTTCTCACGGCCTTTCCATACTGAGGTCGTCGCCCACTCCCCTACTCCGTCCATGCACAACACGGCTGCTTCCGTGTACGGTGAAGGATAGAAAGCCGACGCGGCGTGGGACTCGTGGTGCTCGGGAAACGCCATCTCGGGCAGCAGAGCCTCCTCTTTCTCCCCGAGAAGGTTGCGAAACTCTTTCTTCAGCACATCTTTGAGGAATAGCTTCTCCCTAAGCCAGACTGGCATGGCTTCCCAGAATGAGGTGATCCCTTTCGGTGCGAACGAGAGATACGTTTCCAGAAGTCGCTCGAATTTGATGAACGGTTTTTCGTAAAAGGCAATGTATGATACCTCGTCCAGGGAAATCTTCGCCTCCTGGAGGCAGTACTGAATTGCATGGACAGGAAATCGAGGGTCATGCTTCTTCCGCGTGAACCGCTCCTCCTGAGCTGCTGCGAACACCTCGCCATCCCTGACCAGACAGGCCGCGCTGTCGTGGTAGTAGCCGGAAAAGCCGAGGATCCAGGTGTTCGTTTTCCGCTTGTCAGAAACCATTCAACGTATCTTCCCTTCAGTCTTAATGAGGCGGCTACTCTTCACTGTGCGTTCACCATTCTCTCGAATAGGTCCCTTCACAAAAACAACAATAAAACACTGGGCGGCAAGCGAGAGCTGGCTAACCTTAACTGTGGATCGGTCGTTGCCACGTGTGCCTATGCGCCCAATACCAAGCAACGAAGGCAATGGGCGAAAGCAAGACAATCTCCTGGATGATTGACAGGAAGTTGTGGGCACTGAAAAGGGACTGAAGGATTCCCTCGATGGGATCAAAATAGTCGAATCGCGGCAATGGAGTGATCGGAGCAATCACATAGTCAAACGAAAAGGGCCAGAGCAATTGTTCCCCCCTTGGTACAGTCGGGTCATCGACCAGTAAATCGAGCGCGACATGGCTGCCGTAAACGCTTCCAGCCCAGAAGCCCCAGCGTCTTGTCGCAAGATTTAACCACCGAGCTACGATGGCTGTCAGCAGAGCGATCAAGCCGACAGCCGTCAAACTGTGGGCGGCTTGATGATGAAAGACTGTCGGGTTCCCGTAGAGCAGCAGACCGGGCACAACATCGAGGTCAGGAAGGCAGGCGATCCCGATTGCGCCCATAAAGAACCAGCCAAGCTGGTGTTGAGGCACATGATCGCGGATAATAAGAAATCCTGCAACGCCAGTTACCGCATGACCGATCGGAGACGGCATCGTTGAACTTAACCCTTGATTAGGCGCACGAGATACTGGCCATACTCAGTATGGCCGTAACACTTGGCTTGCTCCAGTACTTGACCAGCCGAGATCAATCCCTTCTGATATGCAATCTCCTCCAGACAGGCTATTTTGAGCCCCTGCCGTTTCTCAATAGTTTCGATGAAGTTGCTCGCCTGGAGTAAAGATTCGTGCGTACCAGTGTCAAGCCACGCCATTCCCCGACCCATCCGCTCAACCCTCAGCAATCCTTGTCGGAGGTAGGCATTATTGACTTCAGTAATCTCCAGCTCTCCTCGCCATGAAGGTTTGATCTGAGCTGCAATCTCCGTAATCTGCTTGTCGTAGAAATACAGTCCCACGACTGCGTAACTTGACTTGGGTTGTTTAGGTTTTTCTTCCAGGGACACAGCCCGTCCCTCCTCATCAAACTCTACAACCCCATAACGCTCCGGATCTTTGACCCAATATCCAAAAACTGTTGCCCCTGTCGTGTAGGCTGCTGCTCGTTGCAGCATCTCGGTGAGCCCGTGACCATGAAAGATATTATCGCCTAAGACGAGACACGCGGGCTCACCATCGAGAAAGTCTCGGCCGATAATAAATGCCTGTGCAAGACCTTCCGGCTTTGGCTGCTCGGCATAGCGAAGGCGCAAGCCGAATTGGCGTCCTTCGCCGAGAAGCCGTTGATATTGGGGGAGATCTTGTGGCGTTGAAATAATGAGGATTTCACGGATCCCCGCGAGCATGAGGGTCGAGAGAGGATAGTAGACCATCGGCTTGTCATAGACGGGCAGGAGCTGCTTGCTGACCGCCCTTGTGACAGGATAGAGCCGAGTACCGGAACCGCCGGCCAAAATGATGCCTTTCATAGGAGTATTGTGTACCTGTTCTATACGAATGAATCAACAGGCTGAATTCTTTTCATAGCTTGCCACCCCTCCGCACCATTCCTGCCCACTTATCCACTTAGCCTGAGGCATAACTCCGAGCCATAACGGATGAACGGGTATAGAAAGATGCGTAGAAAAAGCCGGGCAAGATACTCGCGATCACTACCATATGAGTGAGAAGTCCGAGTACGAAAGCTTCAGAACCAGATAGTCCAACATAGGAGAAAAAGAACATGTACAAACCTTCCCGCACCCCGAATCCGTTCACGGAAATCGGAACGCGAGACAAGGCAAAGATGATGGGAACCAGAACAAAGAAACTCCAAGCCGGCAACGAAAGACCCAGGGCATGAGCGACTAAGAGCGATGAAAGTACGGGGAATCCTTGTTCGCCCAGAGAGAGTAAGAAAAAGATAATTAACGCATATGATTGTTGCCTATATAGCAAGTAGGCATTCCACATGCGAGCAATTCGACTCGCCAACGGGTATTTCTCAAACATTGCGCTCTTAGTAATACAGTCGCTCCACCGAGTATGGAACGATATCGGCAGGAACAGGATACCTAGAGCGCATATCACGCCGACTACGAGAATAAGTGGCCACAACATATGGGCGAACATGAACCCAAGACAGGTCAGCCCGACGAGCGCCATGATAAACGTTGCGATCATTCCAAGCAGGCGTTCGACCACGATAGACGACACCACCTCTTCGGTGCCGCCGTTACGTGTGGAGACTCGATACGCCCGCACGATGTCGCCGCCAACCCCACTAGGCAGGAAGATACCCCAGAAGGTTCCGATGTAATAGCTACGAATGAGTTCTCCGAAGCCGAATAACATCCCCTTGGACTTTAGAAGGACATTCCACTTATAGGCCATGAGGAAACGATCCAAGTTAGCAAGAACCGCCGTCAACCCGAGGAATAACCACCCCGCCGAGGTAATCGGCTTCAGCGTGCCCTTGAAGTCGACAGTGGAGAAAAAATATAAGACGAGGGTAAAGCTCAGGCAGAGGCGGCCGTAAAACCAGATGAGCTTTCGAGACTTGGTATCCATCAGTCTTTGTGACGCTTTGGCGATAGGCAGTACTCTTGGTTCCGGTGACCTCGCTCTCCTGCTTTTGTCAATGGCGAGTAAGGTTTCCAAGCCCTCGACGAATCAATAATGTCTCGATGTGCCTCAATGAGGCAAGGGTCACCACTTCCTCGTCGGAGAGTGTGATATTGAAGATCTGTTCAAGCTCGGCAACCAATCGAAAGTGGTTGATCGAATCCCAGCTTTCCAGCTGAGACCGTGAGATGTCTTCGATAGACGGATCTAACTCGGCCTGAAAAACATCTGAAAAGAGTGAAACAAGTTGTTGGTGCAGAGGGGATGACACCACGGCCTCCCTATGAAGCGATTAGAACAGGCGGCGAAGAGGCTGGTATCGCTCGACGCAACACCTTCCCGAGTGAATTTCTCGGAACCTCAGCGACAAACTCGACCGTGAAAGGAACCTTATAGTTAGCAAGGCTACGTGAGCAATGACGGATGATCGCTTTGGCATCCAGCGAGCCCGATACACGCAGCACAACGAGGGCCTTCCCGACGTGACCAAGCACTCTGTGGGCCATCGGTACGACCACGACATCGGCGACTTCTGGAATCTGCCGGATACACTCCTCCACTTCTTGAGGCATCACCTTCCGTCCACCGCAATTAATCATTTCACTCTGACGCCCTTGAAGGTAGTAGTAACCTTCGGCGTCTCTGTACCCCAGATCGCCCGTTCGCAACCACCCCCGGATGAAGGCAGCCGAGGTTTCCTGAGGCCGTCCACGGTACCCAGAAAAAACATGTTCCCCACGAACGCAAATTTCACCAATTTCATTGTCCGCAAGGAGGTTGCCCTCGTTGTCGATCACACCCATCTCTATTCCTTCGATCGGACGGCCAATAGAATCAGGTCGAGTCATCGCCGCTGCATCCGTAAGAATGGTACAGGTTGAAGCCTCGGTCAGCCCGTACGAATTCATTATTAGAACGTCCCGAAACCGTTGTTTCAGGGTAACGTACAAATCGGGATCGATGGTAGCGCTCGAGTTAATGATCATTCTCACTGATGGCAACTGTTCCATGCAAAACTCAGGCAACGCCAGCAACAGTTTAATCATTGAGGGGACAGCGCGCAGGCAAGTCACGCGTTCGTTCTTGATTGCTGCTAACAAAGCTGCGGTGTCGAATTTGTCTAAGATAACCAGTGTGCCCGCCAACTCTATCAGCGGCATCATTTGACTCGCGAGAGCGCTGGAATGGCTCAAGGGCATTACGATCGCGATGATATCCTGGCTCGAATAACCGAAGCCTTTTCGCGAGTTGCGACATGCGGCTCTCGCGTTCCGGTGAGATCTCATCGCTGCTTTGGGTTCGCCCGTAGTCCCAGAGGTGTACATAAGTTCAGCAGGATCATCGGGCATGACAGGAGAGTCACGTGGAGAGACTGCTTCAGACGCCAACCATTCGTCGTACCGAGCAGCCCCTTCGTATGTAATCCCGATTCCCAGTATTCCCTCGATGTATTGGAGTGCGCCCCTGGCATCCTTCAGTTTCAACCATAGGGATCGGTGGACAACCACGAATCGGGCGCGGGAATCTAACAGCAGTGCTTGGAGCTCAGCCGATGACAGTCTTTCGTCCAGCGGTTGTACAACACCGCCCGCCATGACAGTGGCGAAATAAGACACAACAAATTCAATTGAGTTTGGGAGCAGGAGCGCGACAATATCTCCCTGGCGCAAGTGCCACTTCGACTCGAACGCTGCGCGCAGCTTGCGAATCCGTTCACCCGCTTCACGGTACGTAAGTCGCTGGCCGGATGAGATGAGGGCAACCTTCTCCGGCTGGGCCTGTTCAGCATTGTCCCAAAGCTCTGCGAGCGTGCTCATAAACTCTCGCCCAGAGTTTTCCGTTTCTGAATGACTCTCGCCGGGTTGCCGAAGACAGTCGTCCATGGCGGCACATCTTTAGTGACCACTGCGTCAACCCCGACAATGCTGTTGCGGCCGATTGTCACACCGTCCAAAATGGTTGCGCCGCTACCAATCCACACATTATCTTCCACGACGATGCCTGAGGCAATCCGAGCCTGTCGGTTGATGGGCAAGTCAGGGTCGTCCGAAGCGTGTGTGCCCGCCATGAGTTGGGTCTTAGATCCAATCGATACATTGGCTCCTATCAGAATGTCGCCTTTGGCCGCGAAAAAACAAAAAGGGCCGACCGAGGCCGAATCACCGATTCGTATTGTTGCCTCGTTGCAACTCAGGATACAGTGGCGACCGATCAGAATCCGATCGCCGAGATCGATTCTGGATGAGTCGCCCTTTGCATCAAGCACGACGTGATCATCAATCAGTACGTGGTTGCCAATAGTAATTCGTCCGGGACAACGCAGGACCATGCTTCTGCCAAACATGGTGCCCCGTCCGGATTGTCCCAGCAGCCACGGGTAGGAGAGACCTCTCAAGACATATCCAAGCGCGCCAGGAAGCGGGCCCAACACCGACGTAATCGTCTCGTATTTGAGGAGGGACCAGCATGAAGTGTTGCCAACAAAAATCTGCAGGTAGCGCCCGACCGATGAGACGCCGCCATTGGTGAGCGTGTCGAGGAGTGGCCGTTCCTTCACAGCGAGGCTCGCTTCTCAACAAATAACCGATGCCAGACGGCCAAATTGATCAATGCCCAGAGGATATGGTTGTGGTTCGCGCGATAGTCCTGATGCTCCTGCATCAGGCGGCGGATATAGGTCATCTCGAACGCTTCCTTCATTAAAGGGGAGGCGTACAACAAATCACGCATATAATCGCGCAACTCCTGCCTCAGCCAGTTCTTGATCGGGAGGCTATAACCCTGTTTTCCTCTACCACGTATCGAGTCGGGCAGAATCCCTCTCATGGCCGAACGGAAAATAGCCTTGGTTGTAAAGCCATTAAGTTTCAGTTCGCCGGGTATCGTTGCGCAGAATTCCACGAACTGATAATCCAAGAATGGCACGCGGACCTCGAGCGCGTGTGCCATGCTCATCTTGTCGACCTTCATGAGCACGCTTTCGGCCATTGTCAGCTTGAGATCCACGTATATCTCGCGGTCGAGCCGATCTTTCGAGTTGCACTGATCCGCATGTTGACGTACGGGGGCGAAGGGATCGCGCCGAATCGACTGGAGGATGCTCTCGGCGAACAATTCGTGATCATGTTCCGGATGACCGAAGTACTGCCACCGCAAATGGCCGCCCTCCTCTGGCAGCAGGCCACCCTCGATGAATCTCTTTAGTATGTTGATGGCCCCTTTCTTCTGTGGTTGATCAGGGAGCCATTTGATTAGGGACCTGATCAGGCGCTCCCGAGCCCACCGGGGAATCAGCGTGAAATACTGATTGTGAGCCTTGCTGGCCTTGAACCGGTCATAACCAACGAGGACTTCATCGCCTCCTTCACCACTGAGACACACGGTGACGTGCTCCCGGGCCTTCTTGCAGATCAGGTAGAAAGGGATGGTGGAAAGATCAGTCATCGGTTCGTCCAGGTGCCAGACCGCTTCCTCGATCAACTCGGGCGTAATCGGATCAATGATAATTTCCCTATGAGTGGTCTTAAACTCCTTCACGATAATTCTGGCGTAATCCAGTTCACTGAATGTCGGATCGGCATAGCCCAACGAAAAGGTCTGAATCGGGTCGACCCCGCAGCGGCTCATCAGGGCCACCACCGTGCTTGAATCCAAACCACCCGATAAGAACACGCCGAGGGGGACGTCGCTGATCAGTCGCTTACGAACGGATTCGGTCAGCAGGTCGCGCATAGTTTCTTCATAGAATTCTATGGGACGCTCCTGACTTTGGAATCGTACATCCCAGTACTTGTCGATCTCGATTCTCCTGTTCTTGAAGCGCAAGTAGTGCCCAGCGGGAAGTTTCCGTATCGCCTGAAACATCGTATCGGGCGCTGGAACAAACTCATACCCGATGTAGTGGTATAGTGCTTGAGGGTTCAGATCAGCTTGGATCTCAGGGACTTTCAGGATGGCTTTGATCTCTGAGGCAAAAATCAGTTGACCGTTCTGAAAGCAATAATAAAGAGGCTTGACGCCCAGGCGATCGCGGACCAACACTAATTCCTGTTGAGTCTTATCCCAGATGGCCAGAGCGAACATCCCGTTGAATCGCTTAACGCACTCCACCCCGTATTCTTCATACGCATGAACGATAACTTCTGTGTCACAGTGGCTTCGGAAACGATGGCCTTTCCCTTCAAGCTGCTCACGAAGTTCGGGGAAGTTGTAGATCTCGCCGTTGTACGTCACCCAGACCGTACCATCTTCATTGCACAGCGGTTGGCGTCCTTGCTCCGAAAGGTCGATGATGCTCAGCCGTTGGTGCCCAAGGGAGACATGGGCGTCGACGTACGTTCCATGCTGATCTGGCCCACGATGGGCGACCAGCTTGTTCATCCGTTCAACGAGTTCCTGGTCCTTCCAGGAGAACCCGACGATTCCACACATAGAATGCCTTCTTTCGAATCAGGTTATAGAAGATGCTCCGTCTTATACCATTCCGCAGTCTTGGCGAGACCCTCCATAAGTCCCACCCGTGGCTTATAACCAAGTTCCCGCTTCGCTTTTTCGATGCTGAAGGCACGATTCTGCATGTACCAGTCGACACGGCGGCGGAAAAGAGGCGGATCGATCCTTGTCGGTTTGTACAGCAGTTCTACAATCAAAGCGATTGTCCAGAGAGGCCAGAACGGGAAGTGATACACTTTGCAATCGACGCGCAAGGTCTTGGCAATCGCTGCCACTAACTCGTTCTTGGAGTAGGATCGCTCGTCAGCAATCAGGTAGCATTCGCCATTGCTCTTGCCTGAATCTGCTGCGAGCTCGAACGCGTCTACGAGATTATCGATGTACACCGGATGATAATGTGACTCCCCGCTTCCGAACATATAGAACTTCCCCTTATTCACCATCTTAAAGAGCAGATAAAACCGCTCTGGATCTCCAGGCCCATAGATCGCGGTAGGTCTAAGTGTCACGATGCCGAGGTCCCTTCCTAGGTATTGCTGGATGACCTTTTCCCCTTCGTATTTTGTGTACTGGTAATAATCAGCTGGAGCGATTGGTGACTCCTCGGTGGCCGGAGGGTGTTTAACGTCCCCATGTACTCCGCAGGTGCTGCAATTGATGAATCGCTTCACCCCATACTTAAGAGAAGCTTCTAGCAAATAGCGCGTGCCTTCGACGTTGACGTCCCAGTACTCTTTACTCGGCAGATTCACCTTGCGGAACATTGCGGCCACGTGGTGCACGACTTCGCAGCCCTTGACCGCTGTGTCGACGATTTTCCGGTCAGCGACACTGCCGAGCATGATGTGTGCGCCAAGCTTTTTGAGTTCGTCGTGGAAGCGCCCTGGCTGGTTGTCCAGGACAACGACTTTGTGTCCCTTCAGGAGAAGACGTCTGGTCAGATGACTGCCAGTAAAGCCTGTGCCGCCTGTTACGAGAATCCGCATATGTAATCTCCTACTCCGGTTGTGAAGTGACACCGTTCCGATGCCTGAAACCGATGAGCTCGTGGTAGACCGTCTCGATGCGTTTCCCAATTACCTGCCATGAAAATTCCTCTTCAGCCCTTATACGCAATTGCCTCCCCAAAGACGTGGCGAAATCCTCGTCCGACAGAACTTTGATCATGGCCTCGGCAAGCGAGTTCGAATCACCCACCTTTGCATAGACCCCGAGAGAGCCGAGGATCTCTCGATTGACGGGTGTGTCTGAAGCTACGATCGGTCTACCCATGGCCATATAGTTTAATAACTTCCCATTACCTTCCGAGCTCAAAAGCTTCGGGGACACATAGAGTGCGCACAGAGCCAGATAAGTTGGCGCCTCCTCATAGTCGACCCGTCCCGTAAACGTAGTGTATTCACTCACGCCCAAAGCCCTGGCTTTCTCCCTATAGTGATCCATGTTTGGATAGCCCATAAGAAGAAAATGTGTCTGTGGAAATCGCTTGATAACATAGGGGATCGCCTCAAGGAGAACCGAGATGCCCTGATATTCTGTGAGGACTCCAAGAAAGCCGACGATCTTGTGCCCAGCGGGCAGACGCACTTTTTCGCGCAACGCCTTGACGCCAAACCCAGGTTGGAACCGTTTCGTGTCGACGCCGTCGACGATGACCAGCAGGTTCTTTGTGTCCTTGTGCCTATTCTCTTCGAACCACCGGAGCATCCTAGTCGAGCTTGTGAGCGTCGCGTCAGGCATCCGAACGAGCCAGTTTTCGATTGCACTGAAGAGATGGTGGATCAGCCCCCCTCTCTTGAAAAACCGGTGGTCGATCAGTTCGCCCGTCAGACTTCCTTGCAGGTCAGCGACAAGCGGAGTACGAAACAGAAGACTCACAACCTTCCCGATCAGGATTCCCTCGTGTAGATGCGCGTGGATAACCTCCGGTTTCGTCGAAACATAGGCACGGAGCACCGTCCACAGTAAGAGCAGATCGACATAGAATTTATGTATCGATGGCCCAGCCGTGAGCCTGGAATACCAGGGCACATGAAGAGATCTCCGGATCTCGAATCCCTCGATATCGCGACCGATGTGATATGTGCAGATTGTCGCGCAATGCCCATGCGACTGGAGCGTGCGTACTTGTTCATAGATGCGCACGTGACAGCCGCGATCGGCGAAGAAGGGCGTTGGGGCGATTACCAGGATACGCATGAGACGTGGTCAGCTTGTGGAAGGCAGCTTACTCTACGGTACTCTGCACGTACGGCCTCTTTCTCCCGTTCGATTCGCGATTCGGTCCACTGTAACTCGGTTGCGAGGATACGAGCACAGTTATCGAGGCAGAGGTCACCGGGATAGCCGCTGGTACCCAGTTCAGTCCGACGAAAAATGATGTCGCTGAGGGTTTGCGCCATCTCTGATCTGATCCCGTGAATCACCTCAGCCTTGATGACAGAAACACCGGGCGCAAGAGGTTCAGCCAACCGCTGATCGTTTCTGCAGTAAGTAAGAATATCCTGGTATTGTGAGCCATATGTCTGAACAAGATGCCAAAGGCTGCTGGTGCTGAGGTCAGACGGACAAGACCGCTCCGCTTCCTCAATAACCTTATTCACATCGGTGATCAGCCCTCCATGGACGGGCGTGCTGGCTGTCTGGCAAGGCGCTACTTTTCTGCCTAGTTTGCGCACCAATAGGTCAACGGTTGTTTCTGCAACATCTCTTGCCGTCGTGAATTTGACCCCAACCACTGAAATCAATCCAGGTGTGCCGAGGTGTTTCTCATGATCGAGCACCTTAAAGTGTTTCAACGACTGGACGTTAATTGATGTGCCGGAGTCTGGCAAAAGCCCCACATAGGCAAAGTAGACATCCTGTCGTCTCAACTGAGCCGCGGGGAATGCCTCGTTGATCTGACTCAAGAAGTCGTTAATTTCTTCTTCGGTGACCTGAAGATTGTCCGGGTCCCCTGCAAACGGAATTTCGTAAGTTCCGACTAGCGAACGTTCCCGCCAAGGTGTGATAATGAAGTACCGATGTCCTTTTGCAACAATCGCCGCTCGGTCATAATAATTCCGTGTTCCTGAGAAGCAGAGCCCGATCCCGGAAACGATCTGTCGAGTCAGGAGGACCACGGCCTTAGAGAGACGAATGGGTGTGTACGACGGAGAACTTGTTTGAAACGAGCTGATCACCTTATTTACCCACGGTCCGCTGCAGTTCACAACCATGTTGGCTCGGGTTTCAAAGTATCGACCTGAAACCATATCCTGCGCTCGAACACCATGCACTGTATTCCGGTCTTGTAGGAAGTCGATAACATGTGCGTAGTTGACAACGTCGGCCCCAGCCTCGGCCGCTGACCAGAGAATAGAGAGAGTCAAACGACCTGCACTGGAGGCTTGACCGTCAAAGAAGAGAGCACCCCCGGTTAGCTCTTTGTGTTCAAGAGCTGGACATATTTCAAGACATTCGGCTCGCGAAAGAATTTTCCCTGGCCCAATTCTCTTTTCCGGCGGCAGGCTTCTGTTCCTATCTGCGCTAATTAGGTCATTCAATATTAACGCGGCCGACATCAACGGCCGGCTTCGCCACAAGTCACAATAAGTGGGTACGAGAAACGGCATTGGCCGAACGAGGTGGGGCGCGATTCTCAGGAGTGTGCTTCGCTCACGAATGGATTGCCGCATTCGCTTCCAGTCCCCGTGTTGAAGATACCGAAGCCCTCCATGGATGATCTTATGAAAATTGGCACTTGTCGCATGGCCGAAATCCCCTTTCTCAAGCAGGGCTACCTTCAAACCTCTAAGGGCTGCGTCTCGCGCCACGGATACGCCGTAGATCCCTCCCCCAATCACGATGACGTCGTAGGTTTTACTGGCAACGACTGAAAGGTTAGCGTCTCTATCCATGACCGTGATTTCGTATTCTCACACGACGGGTGTCGGACTGGCTTTTCCTTACTACAGCCAACGTCGTCGAGCGTTCCCTCAGGACGTACGGGTCCGAGCCGACCGAGTGACGTATCAATGTTCGGTTTTGACGAGACCAGTGAAAGGGATGCGCGGCAGTCTCCTGGGGCAACCCCAGGCTACCGCCGTTCCGGTGCGTCACCGGTTGACGGAGGCAAGCGAGACAACAGGCAAGATTCAGGGTTTCCCTGTGGAAACCGTTTACATGTTTGCGATGTGCCTGATGTTGACGACCACTCGCGCTTGGTACGATAAGGCACGTAATAGCAACACTGCCCGTTCTGAGCCGGTCATTTCCTTTTCGAAGATCGCTTCAAGCCCGTGAAGAGGCCCGTCCTGGATCCGTACGACTTGCCCAGGGTTGAAGCTGGCGTTCACACCGATCATGCTGTTCGAATCTTCGAGCCTCCTTCTAATGCCTTCTATAATCGTGTCGTCTACAGTCGCTGGCTCTTGACCGAATGCGACCACATCGCGGATCCCTCTGGCGTACATGACGAGGCGATAGTGGTCGGACATGTCGAAACGAGCAAAAAGATACCCCGGAAACAAAGGGGCTAACACAATCTTCCGTTGCCGACGGATAAGTCGTCGCTCTTTTACGTATGGAGAAAATACTTCGATTCCAGCACGTTCCAGGCTTGACTTTGCCGTGGCCTCCTGATGAGGCTTGGTATTGATTACATACCACTGGAGTGGCTCTCGCTCAAGAGGAGTCTTGTCCTCGACCGACTGGTCAATACGTGTCATCGACTTCATGAAGCTTTAGAGAGAGGACCGGCCGCAACAATGGGAAAGCGAGCACGCCTTTCGTATTCACGCTTAATCGGTTCAACAGCATCTCGTATAGGAGCGAAATGAAAGTCCCTGAGGAGATTTGCCAATCGTTCCTCCGTCTTATGTAAGTTAAGATAATGACGAACACGCGACAGGAGAGGCCCCGTCATTCGAGGTTGATGTGGATCTAATTCCCAGGGATGCAAATAGACAACCAAAGGGTGCCCTTGAGCTTCTGCACGCCTTAGCAAGGCACGCAAAACTGCATACGGAAATAATCGCAAGTATCCGCCTCCTGCTACGGGCAACGGAAACCCTGCCAGTTTGACCATGGTTGGCGGGATTTCCCACAGAATCCCCGCGCTCGTGTTGATCGAATGACACCACGGGTTTGCGCCCGGCATTCCATATACATCATGATAAACAGGAAACACACTGGAATCGTACCTATAACCTTCCTCGACCAAGATTTGAAGCGCCCAATGAGTTTCCCGAGTAATGGTGAAGCTCGGAGCTCGATATCCCAAAATTGGGCTGGCTAAGATATCCTCAAGAATGGTTTTCGCTTTCTTTACGTCTTCGCGAAATAGGGCAGGGGTCTGCCCATAGACTAACTCGTGCGCATATCCGTGAGAAGCAATTTCATGGCCATGATCCGCAAGGCTTTTGATGAGGTTAGGGTGACGTTCCGCCACCCACCCCAGGACGAAGAACGTTGCATGCACTTGGGCTGAATGTAATAGCGCGAGGATCTTTGCGACATTCGCCTCGACACGGCTTTCGAAGTGGTGCCAATGGCGCCGCCGCATGGGCGACGCAAACCCGGACACCTGAAAATGCTCTTCGATGTCGAACGATAGGCAATTCGTCACTTTCATTCCGCTAAACCGCTGACTAACGCGCCCCCTCTCCAAAGAGGACCACTCGTGCGGTCTCAGCGAGGATACGCAAGTCCAACGCTAGAGAAAAGTTTTTCACATAATATAAGTCGTACTGAAGCTTGACATGCGAATCCTCTGCCGATGCTCCATACCTAAACTGCGTCTGTGCCCACCCTGTGATCCCCGGCCGCACGGTATGACGAATGTCGTAGTAGGGAATTTGTTCGCGAAGATCTTGGACAAAAACGGGCCGCTCAGGTCGGGGGCCCACAAGGCTCATCTCTCCTTTGAGTACATTGATCAACTGTGGCAACTCGTCGATCCTCAATTTTCGCAACCAACGACCTATTCTGGTGATGCGAGGATCTCTGGTGTCCGCCCACCGTGGCCCGCTTTTCTCCGCATCCGCTGACATAGATCGGAACTTCCATATCATATAGGGCTGACCGCGCAATCCGACTCGCATTTGCCGATAGAAGGTAGGCCCCGGCGTGTCAAGCTTGATCAAACTCCCGATTACCAGAAAGAATGGGACAAGAACTACGAGTCCGGTCACCGAAATAAGTAGATCCAGGATTCGCTTGACAGTCATCGTAACGAATCGACGTCGAAACCCTGTGGAGAAAATCAGAGCACTAGGGTGAAGTAGGTCAATAGAAAGTCGCCCAGACTCCTCTTCGAAAAGATGGTGACCGTCGACGACTTCCAATCCCATTGCTTTGAAGTCCAGCAGTGTCTGGACCGGCAAGACTGTACGGCGATCTTCTAAACATACGACGATGGTTTGCACTTGGCAATGCTCGACAATCTCAAATAGTTGATCGTAGGTTCCAATAACTCCGGGACGGGACCGATCACGATCGATAAGACCGCTAATTTCCATCATGCCCAAGCGTTTTTCGCGCAAGACCCGAGAGAGATCAGACGCCAACTGCCCGGCTCCTAGAATCAGTACCCGCCGCTTTAGTGGAGCAAGCAGCCCCTTCTTGAGGCCGATAGATGACAGTGCCGGTAGTGACTCTGTGATGTTCATTAGCTCGCCATCAACCCGGTGCGCGCAATGTAGTACTGTCGCATATACTTTGGCAGATTATTTTCAGCGTAGGCCGTCAGGATCACGCCCATCCTGGCCGACGGCTTGAGCGCTTTGATCGCCTTGCGGACGATATCTTGAGAAGTAACCGCTGACCGGACTACGATTAACAGCATGTCCGCCATGCCAGCTAGCAGGTTCATGTCCGCCAGCGGGAGGATAGGCGGGGCATCAACGATAATAAATTCAAATTGCTGGCGGAGTTCTGTCATGATGTTATTGAGCTCGGGAATTTTGGTAAGTCCCATCGGGCGATTGGCATTCGGACTTGCGGGCAACACACTAAGCGGAATCTCACCGCTGCGATGGAGACATTGCTCGATTGACATACCATCCAAGATCGCCTCAGCAACGCCTGGTCTTGCTGGCACGCCGTTGTACAAATGGATCGTCGGACACTTGAAGTCACAATCGACGAGCACAGTCTTCTTGCCGAGGTCTTGGGCAAGAACATAAGCCAGGTTGCTCGCGGTGCAAGATTTGCCCTCGCCTTTTACTGCGCTTGTCACAACGACAACCGTGCTTTTCTGTCCCCCACCTGCCAACACAAGTCGAGTGGCAGCGACACGGTATTGTTCGGCGACAACGGAGGATGGTCTCCATTTCGCAACGAGATTAAGCTCGCACTTGACCGCCTCTGCAGCAGTGAGTGGCGCCGTTGGTGTGCCATAGGGACGCGGAGGTACCCGCCTCCAGGTATCGATCAAAGGCTTTTTTGCTCTCCGAGCGGGAATGATATGTCCTGTAATAGCTGGGCGTACCGCCTGACCTCCTCTGGGAACTTCTCCGAGGGATTTGTCCCTGGGAGCTGGCAGCATTCCCGCCGCTCCCGTGGCTTCGTAAGCCATGCGAAAGTCAGGGATTGTTGCCAAGACAGAAAGCGAGAGCTCGCTTTCGATCTCTTCGGCACGTCTGAAGACCTTCGAAGATTGCTCCATGAGAAACGCTCCCCCGAACCCAATGCCGCACCCGACAACCAGACCAGCAAGAATCATCTTCAGCGGGTCCGGCTTTTCTGGTTTCGTAGGAAGATTCGCGGGATCAAGGATTCTGAACTGTTCACCTTTTTGACGCTTTTCCAGATTCTCTGCTATGCGTGCATTAAGTTTCTTGTCCAGCAGCGACTGATAATTCTTCTGCATATTCTCATAATCACGCATTAGAATGGTCAGTTCCTGCTCTCGCATCGGCGCGCGTTCAACTCGGCCCTCATAATCCTTGATCTGTGCGTTAAGCCGACGCTCACGCTCCTTCAACGTCGAAAGCTCCGCCCTCACATCATCACGCTGCTTCATAAGCCCCTGAAGATATGGATCTGTCCCGATCGTGGGCACGGTCTCCTTCTGTCGAGAAATCGATGACTTGTCTGTCGTCTGCTGTTTTGGCACCTCAGGTTCGCTTCCATTTGGGGCCTCGCCCAGGCGGGCCTTCAAGCGGTCAACTTCTCGCCGAAGCTGGACCACGTCTGGATAGGTATCCTTGTACTGTGCGGTTAGACTAGCAAGCTTCTGTTCCAAATCGCGCAGTCGTGCTCGCTGTGGATCTTCAGTAATCACCGGCCCGGGCATTCCTTTGAGAGGCGCAGCTGAACCGATCGACGCCGCCCAAGACATGTCATAATTCGAAATAGCTTTGTCCATTACGTCGAGGCGTTCGCGCACCTTGGGAAGCAGTTCTTCGACTGAAGCCAGCTCTACTTGGAGCCGATCGAGAGCTCGCAAGTTGGCCTCGACTTGGCCGGGCAATTCTCCCATATACCGCTGCTTGAATTGCCCCATCTCTCGTTCCTTTGCCTGAAGTGCCGTACTGGCCGACTGAAGTTCCTGGTCCAGAAACTCAGAGGCACCTTCTACGAACTGCTCTCGAATCTTCAGATTCTCCTCAATGAATTGTGAGGCTAATTTGGCAGTAACCTTTTGGGCTGTTGCCGGGTTTCCATGTGCGAATGAAATTGAAAAGGACTCGACTCGCCCGCCTCCTTTGGTTTCAACCTTGATGTCTTTTCTAACTGCATCAATGACTGACTCCACACCCTCCGCTTTCCGCGTGTCCTCATAGAGATGAAACTCGTCGATCACCGAGGTCAGTAATGTGCGACTCATGACCTGCTGCTGAATTACACTCAGCCGCTCTTGCAGCGTCCCAGACACCACCCCTTGGACGTATCGCTCAGGAATCTTTTGGCTTTCAACCATGATCAGCGTGCTCGAACGATAGCTCTTGGGAAGAACGAGCGTAAGGCCCCACGCAACGAGCAGGGATAACCCTATGGACAAGCCAATAAAGACTTTCCTTCTTACGACCATCCCCCAGTAATCGAGTAGAACGTCTGTGCCGAGCGATGTTTGGTTCATTCCTAGTTCACCTTCTGTGGCCAGTTGGCGGTTAGACCGACGGTAATGGACTGCCTTTCAAAAGAAAAGGTACTTCCCAAGAAGTCTTGTTCAAACCTGCCAAAGTAGAATGATCCATACACGTAATAGTTCCGTGATATTTGATAGTTCAGCGCAGCAGTGCCTTCGTAAGACCGGAACTTCAGCCCAGCGGAGAGCGCGGTTGGTACTTCCCCGGCCGGCCTGTTGTCTGCATAATTGACGTTCAACGCGAAGTTAAGCTTCGGTGTCACCTTGTGCGTCCAGCCAGCTCCAACGTTGTCGCTGATTAATGGCACTGGACTTTGGACAATAGATGCAACGACTTGCCTGGAATATCTGGCTGTCAGCGTGTCAATGCCGCTCCGGGATGAGTAGGAGAGGTTGGCCCCACCCGTGTACTGCGTGGATTCAAATGGTGGTGCGACCTTCAAGTACGTACCATAGATCGAACCATTCAGTCCGGGCGTTAAGATCCTGGTGTAATTGCCAGAAATACCGTGAGTCGCAAACGAACCTTGGCCTTGGAACTCACTGGTGCTGTATTGATATGTTGCGGTCAAACTATCCGCGGCAGATGGCCGATACGCGACTCCTCCCATATAAGTATGCGTGGTCGATGATAAGAGTTGAGCTTGGCCAGGACCTTGCGCTCCGATTGGGTTGCCGAATGTAATGTACGCGTGAGAGTAGCTACCGATAAGACGCAACGATGTCGTGATCGCATACCCACCCGTTACGGACCCATAGTTCGACACTGTATTCGCACGTGCCGCCTGGATTCCCCGCGCAAAGTCTCCTTGAGCTGGAATGAGCGCTGCTTCATCCGAAGAGACGTTTGGATCTGGGACTACTCCAGGCGCAAGAAACGTCGGCAGCTGAGGTGTATAGACGAAATTGTCCTGTACCTGAAGCGTTGCTCCCCTAAATAGTCGACTCACAAGTCGATCGAACACGAGGACGGTTCCGGCATTGACTCCGACATAATTCAGTCCCGGATTCCGGGCATAAATCTCATTAGTGAGGCCTGTATACAGAGTCCCTCTCCAGCTCTGACTTTGCTGATCCAGTGCAACTCTAGGGGAGATGATCGTCACAAAATCTGACAGTGAGCCGGTCCGACCAGCCGCGAACGTTCCGAACGCGACGTTACTGTCGTACCGTTCCTGTAGCGTGATTGATGGAGTAATCACCGTCTGTCCCCATGTCGTGCGAGGTTGGAGGAGGTTCATAACCGGTATTGCTACAATTGCCAGCAAAACCAGGAACCTGAGAATTCGCTTACGGCACAACAATGATGTCACCTGACCGCAGAATGAAGTTGCCCGGGTTGCCTTTACCGGAGACCAGATCGTCGTAACTTACCGGAATTCTTATCTCGTGGGGGCCTTCCTGTCCGTTCTGGACAACACGTAGTACCTGCATCTTGTTCTTCGATGCATATTGGGTAAACCCTCCGGCCATCGAGACACCTTGAAGCACCGTCGCATATGATCGCAGTGGATACTTCCCCGGTTTGGCAACTTCGCCCTGGACGTATATAAAGTAGCTGTTAACTTCCTTCACCTGAACCGAAACCGTCGGGGAAGCCATGAACTCCGTGAGTCGATCCGCAATGCGTTTGGCAAGAGTATTTGCCGTCAGGCCGGCGGCTTGCACATCGCCGATTAGTGGCATGGAGATCATCCCATCTGGACGAACCGCAACATCACGGGACAGGTCCTGATTCTTCCAAACGGTCACACTCAGGAAATCCTCAGGTCCCAACAAAAACTCCCCTGGTGGCGTGTAATCGACGGGATAGTTTACTTTCTCCGCGCATCCCAGCAACAAGCATGAGAGAAGAAAGAACGCTGACCATCCCGCTATTCCCCGCGTACACCTTGGTGCTTTGTCATCCATAGTTCCTTGAACAGCCATATTGTCCTTCCCTTATGTCGAGATTGGATTTCTCAGTGGATCTTTCGTTGCTCACTAATCTATCGGCTAGGGAGCACGACCATAGTTTCCGATGGAACTACGATTTGATCCCCTGGCATGAGCTCGATGTTCTGATTAGAGCCGTCGCGCAACACAATATCATCGTAACTAGCCTTGATCTTTGTAAGGCCTTCCCCGTCTTTGCCAAACCTAAAGACAACAATCTTGTTTCGCGCAGCGACAGGGGTGAAACCGCTCGCGAGTGTTATTGCTTGCAGGAGTGTGGTCTTGATCTTCAGGGGGTACCTGCCGGGTTTAGCGACTTCGCCAAGGACATAAAACGAGTAGCTGTTGACCTGGTTCACTACGATCGAGACCGTCGGGTTCTCCATATACGACTTCAAGCGGGCTGCGATTTCTTGCGTCAACTCTCCGGAGGTTCGTCCAACGGCGGATACGTCTCCCACAAGAGGCAAGGAGATTCGACCGTCAGGTCGGACCTGCACCACCTTCGAAAGATCCGCGTTTTTCCACACGGTGATGTCCAATACATCTTCCGGCCCGATGATGTAGTCACGTGAGACGACCAGCGAAGATTTCTCCCCTGAATGCTGCGTAGTATTAAGACCATCCGCATTTGTGATCGCAGAATCGTTGGAACGGCTGGTAAGAGTATCTGCTGAGGCAACACCGTAGTAACCCACGAACGCGAGACTGAGCACTCCAATCCAGGGTAGGGCAGCTTTCATGGTTTAACCTCTTTTCTTTGAGTTGATGAAATATGGCGTCTGTCGATGGTCGAAGCTGACTCCGAGCAAGCCTTGTCTGGTTATCATGAGGATTGACTCTTAACGATTCTGTCAGATCCTTGCTCTCGGTATGGACTGGCGTTGTGCGCAAACTAATTCAATCCTTGCACCTTTTCTTAAGGCCGAGTATAGAAATGGATCAGAGGTCCAACAATACCTTGGATGTAGGTCATCCACATGGTGGGAGTTGACTCCCTCGAAATGGTTAGATACCATTTGCAAGTCTGCGCTCGACTGGTTTCAACCTTAGCAGAAATCATCGTATTGTCTAGTTTCGACGACCTTACAAATGCCGAGCCTGGTGCTACATGGGTGAAGCGCTAAATTCTCACGATCAGGCGGAAACAATCGCAGATCAGCGTGCAGGCGCAGGCATTGTCGTCCTCTCAGCGTCCATGCAGCTTCTCCATATGAACAAGCAGGCTGCATACCTGTCACAGCAAATCAATCAGGCTGAAAACGGTGGCACAAGTCCAAAATCGGCACAGGGGGTTTTGCCAAAGGTGCTTACGGAACTATGCGGGGAAATCGTTAAAGCTTTACATATTCGGACTGAAGCCAAGGACTGGGAGCAGTTTGAGATCAAGAGAGTGGCAGGAGATCCCAACCAGCCCATTCTCCTTAGAGGCTTTGGCCTTCCGGATCGCGGAGGGATACAGAACACACGTCTCGTGATTACAATGGAGGAAGTTGGACGACGGCAGCACCTCAATACCGATCAGGCACGAGAAAGGTTCCAGTTGACGGCACGTGAGCAAGCCGTCGTTGAGCACCTGGCCAAGGGGTGGACAAACAAGGAAATAGCTAATGCCCTTGCTATCACGGAGCAAACAGTCAAAGAACACATCAAGCACATTATGCGTAAGACGAACTCTACGACGCGGACCGGCATTCTCGCCCAAATCTTTAGGGCCTAGCAGGTCGTTGACGACTTATCTTGGGACGACCGGAATATAGAATCACACTAGCTCACGGCCTGGACCAGACTAACCGGCGGGCTGGTCAAAAAAGCCAGCGCACAGGCCAGGCGGTCCCCTGGCTGGCTTTTTCTGTTAGCGGTCTTCAACTCTCTCCTTCTCCGACCGTGTCGATACTGCAACACCTGTTGGAATTTGGCACTTCACATCCGGCGCCCTTTTAATAAAACCTATCAACCTTCTAATTGTTCAGCAACTTACAAGCGCGGAACTGTGGTTCTTGAATTGCTTTCTTACTGGAACGAAACGACAGATAATTGCGTTCTTGGCACGACACCCGGGCAAAAGGGATAGAGAGAAAGAGAATGCTCTACTTTAGAGAGAGGATCGTGAGGGGACAGGCAAGACTGATTCTCGTGGGTTTGACCGTGTTGTTGGCGGGTTGTCAGTCAAATCGTTTCGATCAATCCAGCGCGGCAGCTTTCCAGATCATTTGGAATTCGTACACTCGTTGTCAGTCAACCCCCGATATCGATTCCATTCGTCAAGCCTCAAGATTCCTAAATAAAATTGCCTCCAGTGCTTCCGAAGGGTCCGAGTTTGTTCTCCCATTGCCTGCTGGTGTTGCTCGATATATCGTGCAACCATCTCACCGCTTGTCCGTAGATCCCAAAGCTGTGGCTGCGGCCTGTTCCCTGCGCGTGGCTGAAAGAGCCCTGGACATGGGAAGCCCCGACCTTGCCAAGGATATGTACCGATCGGTGCTCAATTTATCTGGTGAGCCCGAGTATGCCTATTACAGAGCGCAAGCAAGCCGTGGTCTCTCCCGTATCAGTACTGCCACCACAGTTTCAGTTTCCTCCGGATTGCACCTTACCTCACGCTAAGTTTCTTGCTCTCTCGCAATGCGATATAGGCGCTCTCATATTCCTGAGCTGAGCGTCGCCAGGAAACGTCTGTCTCCATGCCGGAGCGGACAAGTCGGTCCCAGATCGATCGCTCGTGAAACACTGATAGAGCGGAACGCACGGCTTTCAAGAACGCTTCCGGTGTGGCTGCTTCAAAGGCAAACCCGGTGGCACAACCTGTGACCGCGTCCCGGGCGAAGTAAGGCACGATCGTGTCAGCAAGCCCCCCAGTGCGACGAACCACCGGCACGGTCCCATAGCGGAGACTGTAGAGCTGGCTCAAGCCGCAAGGCTCATATCGCGATGGCATGAGGAATATGTCGCCTCCAGCGAAGATGCGATGGGCCAAGGTCTCATCAAAGACGAAACGAGCCCGTACCTTTTGAGGATATTGTGCTTCAAACTTTTGAAACGCCTGTTCGTATTCTTTGTCTCCTGTCCCCAAGATAACCAATTGCAGATCATGGGTCAGCAAGTCTGGCAGGATAGCTAGAACCAGGTCCAGACCCTTCTGAGTCGTGAGCCGAGACACTATAGCCAGCAACGGCCGATGGTCATCCTGGGGTAGTCCCAGCTCAAGCTGGAGCTTTCGCTTACAAATCCCCTTCCCTTCTAACTGAGTCACAGAATAGTGAGCAGGTATTAACGGATCGGTTGCGGGATTCCACAGATCCGTGTCTATCCCATTCACGATTCCGCGCAACCGGTCTTTGCGCTCTCGAATCACGCCATCGAGTCCAAAACCGAACTCGGGGGTCTGAATCTCTTGGCTGTAGGTAGAACTCACTGTTGCCAAAAAATCAGCATAGATTAAACCACCCTTGAGCAAATTGCAGAGGCCATAGAATTCCAATCCTTCGGGAGTAAACAATTCTGAAGGCAACCCCGTGAGAGGGAATTGATCTCCCGGAAAGGTGCCTTGATACCCCACATTGTGAATGGTCAGCAAAATAGGGAGCTGGAGCGATTCCCACCGTAACCGATAAATTGTTTTCAGATAAACGGCACAGAGCGCTGTCTGCCAATCATGCAGATGGACAATGTTGGGAAGGTGCTCATTGCGATGGGATGAGGACAATAACCACTCCACAGTCGCCCGACAGAACAAGCTGAACCGTTGAAGATTGTCGGGGTAGTCCTTTCCGTTTACTTGGTAGACACCCTCTCGGTCAAAGAACGGGTCATAGCGAACTGCGAGCACCGAGACTCCACCTCTGGCCGTCGTTCGCTGGCCGCACAATGAGATGTCCTCAATCGTGACATCGATCGGGCCTGAGGCGGAAGGTACGCGCAGAGGCCAACTGCGGGTGGGCTTAGGAGCAGTTTCAGCGACGCGCCGGTACCGCGGGATGAAAAGGAGGATCTGATGACCAAGACGGGCAAGCTCCAGCGACAGCGCACCCGTCACATCGGCGAGGCCTCCCGTCTTTACGAAGGGCACGGCCTCCGAGGCGAGCATCGCGATCTTCATCGTGCGTGCGTTGCGACGCGAAGGAGGCATGCAGAGCAGGTCATGAGCCTATCGGGATGCTTGACCCTGAAGACTCGAGTTGTACCGGTTCTCGTAAGCCCACGTCCTGCCGAGGGCATGCAGCTCTTGGGGAGACAGCGTTTCATGATAGACCAGGATGTCATCAACGAAAACCACAAGGGCTGATTGGTTCGGATATGCAAGAAACACCGCAGGTTCGTAGACCACCCCGGTATTCCACCCCGGCGGAATTTCCCCCACCGGCACGCGCGTGCGAGGCTTGTAAGAGCCGTCCTCGAGGGGGAAGAACTGCATCATCTGGCGCAGTGTATACTCAGCCGGTCCCCACATGTCGACAAAAGCTTGGCGCGTCAGATGATGCACCCGAAAGTCATTGCGCTGGATACTGATATATTGTTGCTCGAGCGGAGGCATTGTTCCACAAGCAGCGAGCCAAAAAGGGAGCAATGTGCAACCGATCAGATTGATTAACCATCGTAAGGATCGCGGCCCCGTCATAGATCACCCTCCCCGCCCTCTAGGGAACGGTCACAGGAGTCGGCGGCTTTTAGGTTCGACTGGCTTGTTCGGCTGACAAATGTTGCACTGACAGAGACGCCGGAGAAAGTTGTAGGAATAGATTCCCGTATCATGTCCGTCGCTCCAGGTGAACTGCAACGCATATCTGCCCACCGGCTTCACGTCCTGCAACATGATCAAGAGTGGAACGTCGTCCGGTTTCAGGCGAAGTTCTCCTGTCCACTCGTCGGTGCATGCAGCACAAGGGCAATGCTGACGGAGATAGCGGACCGGATAGATCCCCTTGTGCCCATCGCTCCAGGCAATGCCTAAGACTCCTTTTTCGACCCACTCCATGTCGCAAGGTTCAAGAGCGGCTGTGGTCATGAGTGGCTGGCTCCTTGGCATGGAGTGCTGAACCGATCCTTTGCAGCGGGAGCACATACGGGCAGATCACTATGGATCCGAAAACCCGCGGTACGAAGACGCCCTCCAGCCACAGCCGTGAGATAGCCTTCCACCGCAGCCTCCAGCTCGGTGCGAACTTGCCCTCCGGCTGTTAAACGCGTCACCACCGTTGGGGGTAACCGCAAAGCTTGTCGCAAAAACGCCAAGCTTCCTTTCGAGAGCGGGTAGCCACGAATTGGCTGCCGAGCGGCACAGCGACTACAAATCACCCCTCCGGCGGCTGGAGAAAAAAGAGAGGCGGTTTGGCGACCGGTGGTTCCACAGGCCGCACACTGTTCAGTTTGAGGTCTGAATCCGGTGAGGCCGAGCACGCGGATCTGAAACAGTAACGTGCTGAGGGCAGGATCACGGCCCTCCTGTAAACTCCGAAGGCTGCCTGCGAGAGCGTCAAACAGAGCCGGTTGAGGATCGCCGTCGGGCGTGACGGCGGACACGACATCCGCCATCCGAGCTGCAGCCACCATCACATCCAAGTCTTCACGGATTCGCGGGAAACACTCGACGAGATCGGTTTGGGAGATGCGGTACAGGGTATCTCCTGGCTTCTCGAAGAGATCCATATGACAAAGGGTGAACGGCTCAAGACTCCCGGCGAAACGCGTCTTACTTCGCCGAATGCCTCGGGCAACCGCCCGAATCTTGCCCAAGCGTTGGGCATACAGAGTAACGATTCGGTCGGCTTCTCCCCATCGCCGGCTCTTGAGGGTAATGGTGAGAGTCTTGTAGAGCGGCATAAAGGCCTAGTCCAGTCGCTGACGAACTCGGAAAGTCTCCAGCCTCTGCCGGAGGTTCACGCCGGAGACAGCCCGGACTGAATATTTGTCACAGGCTGCCTCATCGATCAAATCCCTCCGGCGCCTGGTCTTCGGTTCTTATACTTTCTGACTTCCTCGTCGGGTGCAAGTGCTCACCATAAAGAACACAGCTTTCAAGTGGAAAGATGGAAGCCACACTTGGAACGCGCCGGCCCGCACACTTTCATGACAGAACTCTGCAACCCGATCCAAAGTGTCGAGGAGAAGGAAGTTGCCGAGGCGAAGCAACATTCAGAAAAGACGACTCACAGCGCCCGAGACATGCAAGGCTTCGCGTGGATCCGCCCATATTCTAACAGACTGCGATAACACGCTTAAGGCGATAAGCAAACTGATTCGCTCGATGTCCCCTATCGAAGGTATTCCAGGAACATCGTCGCCAACGTAAGGTAGATCGTAATGCCCGTGATATCATTGGCCGTGGTCACAAACGGGCCAGCGGCCACAGCCGGATCGATGCCGGCCCGCTTCAGCAAGATAGGCATGATCGTGGCCATGGTGGTCGAGACGAGAAATGCGATGATGAGCGAGGCTCCGACGACCATGCCCAAAATCCCCCGTCCATGCCAGACCCAGCCGACAAAGGTGAGGAGCAGGCCGCAGGCCAAGCTCATCAACAGACCGATGCGGACTTCGCGGAACAGGACTTTCCAGATGTCAGTCAGCTCGATGGTCCCGGTCGCAAGCCCGCGGATGATCAAGGTTGACGACTGCAAACCCACGTTCCCACCCATTGCGGCGATGACAGGGATGAAGCTGACCACGGCCACCACTTCCTGAATGGTAAAGCGGAAGAACCACAAAATCGCCCCGGAGAGCAAGCTCCCGACGAGGTTCGTGAACAGCCACGGCAGCCTCAGTCGCGCCGCCGCCACGCTGGAGGACTTGGCCACCGTTTCTTCCTCGATCGTACCGGCCATCTTCAGCATGTCTTCCGTCGCCTCTTCGCGGATCACGTCCACCACGTCGTCGACCGTGATGATACCGACGAGCGTGCCGTCTTTTTCCACGACGGGGATGGCGAGCAGATTGTAGCTGGCCACCTGACGGGCGACTTCCTCCTGGTCCATGTCCACGCTGACGCTGATCACATCCCGCGTCATGATGTTCTTCAGAGGCGTGGCCGGGGGCACTGTCAACAGTTGGCGGAGAGACAGAACGCCGACCAACCGATCCTCCTTGTCCGTCACATAAATGTAAAACACCATCTCTGCGTCCGTGGCCTGCTGCAGGCGGCGGATGGCGTCCTGAGCGGTGGCATCCTCCGGCAAGGAGAAGAACTCCGTGGTCATGATGCCGCCGGCCGTATCCTTGGGGTACTTCAAAAGATCGGCGATCTCGGTCGAGGCCTCTGAGTGCATCAGAGCCAGGATCTCGGCCGCACGATCCTCGGGCAGCTTGCCCAGGATATAGGCGACGTCGTCGGGCCCAAGGTCTTTGAGCAGCCAAGCGACATCAGACGGGAGCAAGTCCGTCAGCACTTGCGTAATGCTGTCGCCGTCCAGCTCGCTCAGCACTTGGCCTCGTTTCGTCTCACCCCGGACCAATTCGAAGACTTCGCGTTTTTCCTTCGCAGAGGACAGGTGGATGATGACCTTTGCAATATCGGCGGGATGCATCCGACCCAGCATCTTGGAGAGGTTGGTGATGGCTCCGCGACGCAGGAGGCGCTGAATGGAGAGCAATACGATGTCGGATTTCGTCTGACCGCGATCGGCATGATCGCGGAGGGACTCTCGGAGGAGATCCTTCTCGGACAATCGTGGACGTCCCGTCGGTTGCATACGGCGCTCAGTATCCGAGTTCGACAAGCAGGCGATCGTCTTCACGCCATTCCTGGCGCACTTTGGCCCAGAGCTCCAGGAACACTTTCATGCCGAAAAGCCGCTCCAGTTCGAGACGTGCAGCGGTGCCGACCGCTTTGAATCGCTCACCACGCTTCCCGACGACGATCGCTTTCTGCGAATTCTTTTCCACGAGAACGGAGGCGCTGATCCTGGCAAGGCGCCCTTCCTCGACGAACTGGTCGATCTGAACGGCCACGGCGTACGGCAATTCATCGCGCGTCTGGGCGAGAATCTTCTCGCGAATGATCTCCGCCGCCACTGCTCGCATCGGCTGGTCCGTCAGCATGTCGTCGGCATAGTGCGGATCTCCTTCCGGTAACGCCTGAACGGTGACGGAGAGCAACCGGTCTACGTTGTCACCCGTGAGTGCCGAGATCGGAACGATCTCGGTCCAGTCAAGAAGCGTGCGATACCGGTCGATTAGGGGCAACAGCGAGGGTTTGCTGACCGCGTCGATCTTATTCAGGGCCAAGAAGACCGGGCCATGATGCTCTCGCTGCCACCGACGCACGTGCTCGATCACGAATCGATCGCCGGGTCCCGGCGGAGTCGTCGCTTCCACGAGCACGTAGAGTAAGTCCGCCTCTTCGAGCGTCTCCGTAGCGGTCTGAACCATGCGTTGATTCAGCCGATGCTGCGGACGATGGAAGCCCGGCGTGTCCAAAAACGCGATCTGCGCCTCCGGGCTATGCGCGACTCCCAGAATTCTCGTGCGGGTGGTCTGCGGTTTGTCGGAGACGATGGCGATCTTGTCTCGGATGAGGCGGTTGAACAGGGTGGATTTTCCGACGTTGGACCGCCCGATGATGGCGACGTTTCCGACCTTCATTGGTTGCCTCGAGGGGAGAGGGAATCGACGGGACCGTCGGGGACGAACTGAAACACGGTTTCACCTTTACGCACGTATCCGAGCCGCTCCCGAGCCAGCTCTTCAAGACGGAGCGGATCGCGCTGCACGCGCTCGATGTCGGCCCGCAGAGCGGCATTGACCTGTTCGAGCGCGCGAATCTCCTGTTGTAGCTGATCCAGATGGTTGCGCATGGCCAGGTAGCGGGGCAGCCCCAACGTCCCGAAGATCAGCGACCCGAGGAGGAACGCAGAGGCGATGACCGCGCCCCCGGTGGCGATCGCACGCCCGCGGCGCTGCCAATCCAGCCAGGTGCGCCCCCGATTTCTTCTGATCAGCATGTCCTCACCGCTCCCGGCGCCTACCTTCTCACGGGCACCGCGTCCCGTCCACGAAAGATCGCGTTCTCACCGAGCAGTTCCTCGATCCGGAGCAGCTGATTATACTTCGCCACGCGGTCGGTCCGTGAGAGTGAGCCGGTCTTGATCAAGCCGGTGTTCATGGCCACGGCCACGTCCGCGATCGTGGTGTCCTCCGTTTCTCCGGAACGATGGGACACGATCGCCGTGTAGCCGAACCGCTTCGCCAGCTCAATGGCGTCCAGCGTCTCCGTCAGCGTTCCGATCTGGTTCAGCTTGATCAGGATCGAATTGGCGATGCCGTCCTTGATCCCCTTTGAGAAAATCTGCACGTTGGTGACGAAGATGTCGTCGCCGACGAGCTGCACCCGCTTGCCCAGTTTCTCGGTCATCATCTTCCAACCCTTCCAGTCCGATTCGCTCAGCCCATCCTCGATCGACAAGATCGGGTACCGATCCAGCAGCATCCTGTAGTAGGCGATCATTTCTTCCGACGATCGTTCGGGTGTTTTCTCCGCTTCGAGCAGATAGCGGCCCTTATCATAGAGCTCGCTCGCCGCGCAATCGAGCGCGAGCGCGATCTCCTGGCCGGGCCGATAGCCAGCATCTTCCACCGCCTGCACGATGAGCTTCAAGGCCTCTTCGTTCGACTGGAGATCAGGGGCGAAGCCTCCTTCGTCCCCGACCGCGGTGCTCAAGCCCTTCTTTTTGAGCAACGCCTTGAGCGTATGGAACACTTCCGTCGCCATTCGTAAGGCCTCGCTGAATCGGTCGGCCCCCACCGGCATGATCATGAACTCTTGTAGGTCCAGACGATTGTCCGCGTGGGCCCCGCCGTTGATGATGTTCATGAGTGGGACCGGGAGCACTCGGGCGTTCGGTCCGCCGAGGTACCGATACAACGGCTGCCCCGTTTCATTGGCAGCGGCTTTGGCCACTGCAAGCGACACCGCCAAGATGGCGTTCGCGCCCAGCTTCCCCTTGGTGGGAGTTCCATCGAGGTCGATCATCGCCTTATCAACAGCGGCTTGATCCAAGGCCTCCATCCCTAGCAGCCTCGGAGCGATTTCCTTGCGAATGTTTGTGACGGCCTTCGAGACGCCCTTGCCCATCCACCGCTTCTTGTCCCCGTCGCGAAGTTCGACCGCTTCCTTCTCACCGGTCGAAGCTCCTGACGGGACCGCGGCTTGGCCCGTGGCGCCGCTCTCCAGCATGACCTCGGCCTCGACGGTCGGGGTTCCTCGTGAATCGATGATCTGCCTCCCCTTGATCGCTCTGATTGCGCTCATCCGATTTACCCTTTCCTCACCAAAGCCGTTGCAGAGCCGCGCATCGGTGCTCTATCCCTCCAGCTTCCGTCTCAGCAACTCGTTGACCTTTCCCGGATTCGCCTTTCCACCGGAGGCTTTCATGACCTGTCCGACCAAGAAGCCCAAGACCTGGGTCTTCCCGCTCCTATATTGTTCGACCTGGGTCGGGTTCTTGGTGATGACTTCGTCGATGATCGTCCCAAGCGCGCCCTCATCTGAAATCTGAGACAGGCCCTTCTCTTGGACGATCTGCTCCGGCGTCTTGCCGCTGGCGTAGAGCTCAGGGAAGATCTCGCGCGCGACTTTCAGGCTGATCATGCCCTTCTCGACTAAGTTCAGGAGACTGACCAACTTTTCCGGACTCACCGGTGATTGCGAAACGTCCGTTCCCGAATTGTTCAATTCCCGCAACAATTCCCCCATGACCCAGTTGCTCACCGTTTTGGGATGGTCATAGAGTTTGGCGCAAGCTTCGTAATAGTCTGCCAAGGCCCTCGATGTCGTCAGCACGCCGGCATCGTACTCCGGTAAGCCGTACCCCGAAACAAACCGCTGCTGTCGCTCGGCCGGAAGCTCCGGAAGAGCGGCGCGGACCTCGGCGATTCGTTCCTCCGTGATGGCGAGAGGAACCAGATCGGGATCAGGGAAGTAACGATAATCGTGTGCTTCCTCTTTCGAACGCATTACCGCCGTTTCGCCGCGGTCGATATTCCACAAGCGTGTCTCCTGCCGGATCGTACCGCCGTCGCTCAACACTTTGGCCTGACGCTTGATTTCATACTCGACGGCGTCTTTGACGAATTTGAACGAATTGATGTTCTTGAGCTCGACCTTCGTGCCGAGTTCCCGTTGTCCTACCGGCCGAAGCGACAGGTTGGGCTCGCAGCGCAGGCTTCCCTCCTCCATGTTGCCGTCGCACACTTCAAGGTACATCAGAATGTCCCGCAGGTCTTTCAGATATGCGACGACCTCTTCGGCTGAGCGCAAATCCGGTTCAGTGACGATTTCCAGGAGCGGCGTGCCCGCGCGGTTCAAATCGACGCGGCTGGCCGCGGTCCCGGTTTCGTGCACGTTCTTCCCCGCATCCTCTTCCAGATGAGCCCGGCGGATGCGAATTCGTTTCCTGGCCTGACCGACGCTGATCTCGATCCATCCGCGCTCACAGATCGGCGATTCGTACTGAGAGATTTGATAGCCCTTCGGCAGATCCGGATAGAAATAGTTCTTGCGCGCGAACCGGTTCAGGGGATTGATCGTGCAATTCAGCGCCAGTCCGGTCCGGATCGCCATCTCCACAGCCCGTCGGTTGATCACGGGCAGTGAACCGGGAAGGCCGAGACAGACCGGACAGGTCTGGCTGTTCGCAGTCGCGCCGAACGTGGTCCCGCAGGCGCAGAACATCTTGGACCGAGTCCGGAGCTGGGCGTGGACCTCCACGCCGATGACGACCTCATAGTTCACGCGTCAGCTCTGCTCGATGTCGGATTGACGCTCCCGTTCTCGGCGCATGGCCTCCCGACCCGCCTCGAAGGCCTCGCGAAGCACGGACTTCTTGGACTCGACGAAGTCCCGCCCTTGTTCGACCACCTCTTCGAAGGCTTCGCCGGCTCGGCCTGCCAAGTCGCGCAACTTATCCTCGGCCTTGCGCGCATAGCCGCGCAGTTGCTCGCGGGACTCCCGGCCCGATTGCGGAGCCAGGAGCAAGGCCGCCACCACGCCCAACGCCGCTCCGCTTAAGAATGCCAAGAGGATGCTCGCTGTTGAAGAACCCCGATCATCCGCCATTGTGATGCCCTCCTTCCTGCTGCAGCCGCTTCTTGACGACCGCCGTGGCCGCTCGGAAGCCGGCCACCATGCTGGCGACGTTTGTGAGCAAAGAGCCGCTCGATCCTCGAACCACCTTGTGGACCTGTTGCACCGACTCTCCGATCTCCCCGACAGCATGGAGCAGCACCGCGGCATGCTCCACTCCGCCCCTGGCCTGGTCCGCCAAGTCGTTGAGATTTTGGCTCATCGCCCGCAGTTCGGTGACGAGTGACGGAAGGTCCGCGTTCATCTTGGCCAGCAATTGCGCTGACTCCGCGATGGTCCTGCGCATCTGAATGAGCACGGGCACGAGATACCCGACCAGGACCGCAAAAGCCACGGCGACCAGAATCGCCGCCACTTCGACAATCATCTCTTACCTCCAGTCTTCTCTTCCCGTTGAACCCTCGCCTGTTACCGCTTGCCTCGTCATCGAATCGTCGGTTTTCGTGCCCGCCACTGCGTGGCTTGCTCGTACGCATGGGCGGCCCGCAGGATCACGTCCTCCTCGAACGGCCGGCCGATCAACTGCAGACTGATCGGCAAGCCTCCCTTGCTGTACCCGCATGGCAGAGCAATGGCCGGGAGCCCGGCCAGATTCACTGAGATCGTGAAGATATCGGACAGGTACATCTGCAACGGATCTTCGATCTTCTCGCCCAGCTTGAACGCCGGGGTTGGAGTCGTCGGTGTCAGGATCATGTCCACGTCTTGGAATGCCGACGTGAAATCCCGTCGGATCAACGTCCGAACCGCCTGGGCTTTCCCATAATAGGCGTCATAGTAGCCCGCGCTCAGCGTATAGGTCCCCAGCATGATCCTCCGCTTCACTTCCGGACCGAACCCCTCCGAGCGCGTCTTCATGTACATGTCCAGCAGATCTCTGGTTCCCTTGGCGCGCAAGCCGTACTTGACGCCGTCGTAACGGGCAAGGTTGGAGCCGGCCTCCGCCGTCGCGATGACGTAGTATGTGGCGATGGCCGCGTCCGTGGTGGGGAGCGACACCTCTTTGATGTCTCCCCCAAGATTCCTCAATTCTTCAATCGCCGCGCGCACGGCCTGTTCGACCTCCGGATCGAGCCCTTCCGTGAAGTATTCCGCAGGGACGCCGACTTTCAGTTTCTTGAGGTCTTTCTTTTTCAGCGCCTTGAGATAATCGGGCACCGGCACGTCTGCAGAAGTGGAATCCTTGGGATCGTGTCCCGCGATGATCCCGAGCAAGATGGCCGCGTCCGTGACATCCTTTGTGATCGGACCGATTTGATCGAGCGAGGAGGCGAAGGCCACGAGGCCGTAACGCGAAACCCTGCCGTATGTCGGCTTGAGCCCGACCACCCCGCAGAAGGCGGCAGGCTGCCTGATAGAGCCTCCAGTGTCGGAGCCGAGGGCCGCGACACATTCGTCCGCCGCGACGGCCGCCGCCGAGCCCCCGCTCGACCCGCCGGGGACGTGCTGCACATTCCACGGGTTCCTGGTCGGTCCGTACGCCGAGTTCTCCGTCGAGGAGCCCATGGCGAATTCGTCGAGGTTGGTCTTGCCCAGTACCAAATAGTCGTGCGCGCGCAATTTCGCGATCACCGTCGCATCGTACGGCGGGACAAAGTCGCCCAACATCCTCGACGCGCACGTCGTCCGGACTCCCTCGGTGCAGATATTGTCCTTGATCGCCAAGGGCATCCCCATCAACGGCATCGTCTTGCGCCAGGCTTTGAGACGTTGATCCAAGGACTCCGCCTGAGCGGCGGCGGCTTCGTGCGTCAGCGTGAGATAGGCTTTGACTTTCGGTTCGACCTGCGTGATGCGGAGGGTATAGGCCCGCACAATCTCGCCGGCGCTCACTTCGCCTGCCGTGAATTTCTTCTGGAGCTCAGCCAGCGTGAGTTTGTGGAGTGACATACGTGACGGCACGAGGCACGGGGCTAGCGACGATGGGTCGGAGATGTAACCGATCGTCTCTAGATCGTGCCTCTAGGCTCTGTTGACGATCTGATTCCTCTCGTCGACTTTGATGATCTTCGGCTTGTGCCGTTTGATTTCCTCGTCGCCGTAGTACTCGTAGCAGAAAATGATGATCTGGTCGCCGACCGCCCCTTTACGCGCCGTCGGGCCGTTCAGCACGATTTCCCCGCTGCCGCGGCGGCCGGCCATGGCATAGGTCATAAACCGCTCGCCGTTGTTCAGATTGGAGATGACGATGGCCTCGTACGGAAGAATACCGGCGGCGTCCAGGAGGTTCTCGTCCACGGTGAGGCTGCCCTCGTACTCAAGGCAGGCTGCCGTCACGGTGGCGCGGTGAATTTTCGCCCTCAACATTTGTCGAAACATGTATAACCCTCGCGATGAGTGATGAGCCAGGCGTGACGGGCGCCAGGATCACACGTCGGCTTCAGTGTCCGCGCCCTCCTCACACTGCTCCCATCAATCTTCACTTTACTCGATGATCTTAGGAACTTGGAAGTATCCCCCTTCGCGCTCCGGCGCGTTGGCTAAAGCTTGATCGACCGTGAGCGACGGACCGACCGTATCCTCGCGCATGACGTTCGTCTCGCCGAGCACCGTGGCCGTCGGCTCGATCCCGGTCGTGTCGTACCGGTTGAGCGTTTGCATGTAGCTCAGAATCTGGCTCAGTTGCTTGGCGTATGTGTCTTTTTCGGTTTCGGACAATTCCAGACGGGCCAGCTTGGCTACGTGTTCGACTTCTTGTTTGGTGATATTCATGTTCAAATCTCAGCAGACAAGTTCCGGCAGAAAGCTGACTGCTGACGGCTTCCTTCGCTACTCCACCGTCACACTCTTCGCCAGGTTGCGTGGCTGGTCCACGTCAGCTCCCCTCAACACGGCGATATGATAGGCCAGCAATTGAAGCGGGATCGCGAAGAGAATGGGTGAAATCAGGGGGTGGACGTCCGGGATGGTGAACACCGCATCGGCGGTCTTGCCCAGCTCTCGTTCCCCTTCCGCCACGAAAGCGATGACGGGCGCCCGTCTGGCCTTCACTTCCATAAGGTTGCTGACGGTCTTTTCGTAGAGCCTGTCGCGTGGCGCGAGGACAACCACCGGCATGTCCTTGTCGATCAAGGCGATCGGCCCGTGTTTCATCTCTCCGGCCGCGTACCCTTCCGCATGGATATAAGAAATTTCTTTCAGCTTCAGCGCTCCTTCGAGCGCGATCGGATAATTGATCCCCCGTCCCAGATAAAGAAAATTACGCTTCGTGTGGTAGCGTTTGGCGATCGCCACCAGCTCCGCTTCGCGTCCGAGCAGCCGCTTCACGAGCGCGGGCAGCGTGACCATCCGATCCAGCCACGCCTTTCCGTCCGCTGCCGTCATCACCCCGCGCACCCTGGCTAGATGCAGCGCAAGCATGTACAGCGCGGTGAGCTGGGCGGTGAAGGCTTTGGTGGAGGCGACCCCGATCTCCGGTCCGCAATGGGTATACAGGACGCCGTCCGACTCCCGCGCCAACGTGCTCCCGACGACGTTGACGATGGAGACGATCCGCGCCCCCTTTTCTCGCGCTTCTCGGGCGGCCGCCAGCGTATCGGCGGTTTCCCCCGACTGCGAGATCGTGATGAACAGATCGTCTTTCTGGACGAGGGGGTCTCGATAGCGGAATTCCGATCCGATATCCACCTGAACGGGAGTCCGGACCATCTCCTCCAAGAGGTATTTTCCAACCAGCCCGGCGTGCCAGGACGTGCCGCAGGCGACGATCCAAATCTTTCCGACAGCCGCGAACTGCTCCGGGGTCAGCCCGATGTCCGGCAGATCGGCCTCGCCGGACTCGTATGAGTACCGGCCCCGCATCGTGTCAAGAATCGTCTGGGGCTGCTCATGGATTTCCTTCAGCATGAAATGAGGGAAGCCGCTCTTCTCCGCTGCGGACGCGTCCCACGTGATCTTGGTCGCCTTACGTGAGACGGGCCGGCCTTCCTGATCCGTAATCTGGATATCCTTCGTGCTGACTACCGCGAGGTCGCCTTCTTCGAGAAAGGTCACGTCCCGTGTATGCGCCAGCATCGCCATAACATCGGAGCCCACGAACGACGATCCGTCGGTCTTGCCGACGACGAGCGGACAGCCGGACCGAGCCGCGACCAAGGTTCCAGGCTCCCGCTCCGAGATCACGGCGATCGCGTAGCTCCCTCGAATTTCCTTAGTCGCCGCACGAACAGCGTTGGCCAAGGAGACTCCCCGCTTGATCTGCGCATCGATCAAGTGCGCCACAACCTCCGTGTCGGTCTCGGACTCAAATTGGTACCCCTCCTTTTCCAATTGCTGTTTCAAAGGAAGGTAGTTCTCGATGATACCGTTGTGGACCAGCACGCAACTGTCGGATCGGTGAGGATGGGCGTTTTGTTCGGAGGGTTTCCCATGTGTCGCCCACCGTGTGTGCCCGATGCCGCAGGTCCCGCTCAGGCCGTGCTCCGCGAGCGACTTCTGCAGGTTTGCCAGCTTGCCCACGCTCCGCCGTACCTCAATCTTGACGCCTTGCTGCACGGCGACGCCGGCGGAGTCGTACCCCCGATATTCCAATTTCTGTAACCCATTCAGAAGAATGGGCACCGCTTCCTTATCGCCGACATACCCGACGATACCGCACATCGTTATTTCTTACCCCGTTTGCTCATCTTCACGCCTTTTGAGGCGAGAGGCATGGGGCGTGAGGTCGGTGATGGACCGGCGCCCGCTTGTCCGGCGCCGCTCGCCGCATGTCGTTCAGGTTCCGACATGGCCCTGCGTCTGGCCGCCCAGTCCGCCTTGTTGATTTGCTCCGCCCTCCCGATGGCCAGCGCATCAGGCGGGACATCCCGCGTTACGGTGGTACCGGCGGCGATCAATGAACCGGTGCCGACTTTCACCGGAGCGACCAATTGGGTGTCACTGCCGATGAAGACATGGTCGCCGATGACGGTCCGGTGTTTTTTCTGACCGTCATAATTGCACGTGATGGTGCCCGCGCCGATGTTCACGTTCTTCCCGATCACCGCATCGCCGAGATAGCTCAGATGGTTGGCCTTGGAGCCCTCGCCCAATTCCGTTTTCTTCATTTCCACGAAGTTGCCGACTTTGGCCTTTCGCCTCACGACGACTCCCGGTCGCAAATGGGTGAAGGGGCCGATCGAGGTCTCGTCCTCCATCGTTGAATCCCGGAGCACACAATGGTCCATGACCTCGACGTGATCGCCGACCTGACAATCGGTGATTCTCGTATTGGCTCGAATCACGCAATGGCGGCCGATGCTCGTGGCGCCTTCCAACGCCACGTTCGGGTACAGGATGGTGTCCCGACCGATCGCGACCGTGGCGTCGATCCACGTGGACGACGGCGCGATGATCGTGACGCCCTCTTCCATCCAGCGGAGGCGGGTCCGGTTCTGGATCTCCAGCTCCGCCTCGGCCAGTTGGACTCGAGAATTGATGCCCAACCCCTCCGCCGAATCGCGCAACGTCGCAACGGCGATGCTCAGTCCTCGGTCTGCCGCAATCCCGACGATATCCGTGAGGTAGAACTCTCCCTGGGCGTTCAGAGGCTTGACCCGGTCGAGCGCCTCGAACAGGAACGCCCCGTCGACGACATAGGTGCCGACGTTGACCTCATGGATCCGGCGTTCAGCAGGCGACGCGTCCTTGTCTTCGACGATACGCTCAACGATACCCTCGGAAGCCCCCCCACTCCTATTATCGGATTCAGGAGATGCGCGTACGATTCTTCCATAGCCGGTTGGGTCATCGAGCAAGGCGGAAAGCAAGGTGACGGTTGCGCCCTTCGTCCGATGCGTATCGAGCAACATACGGAGGGTGCCCTCCGTGAGCAAGGGGGTATCGCCGTTGAGAATGAGATAGTGCGACGCCGGCTGCTTCCCACGCCCTTGAAAGACGGGCCGCGCTTGCAAGACCGCATGACCGGTGCCCAACTGCTCCCGTTGCTCCACGACCGTGAGCCTCGGTCCTCGTGCGGGGACGGGGCGGCTCTCCAGCACCTTGCGCACGGCGTCGGCCTGGTGTCCGACCACCACCGCGATCCCGTGAGCGGCCAGACGTTCCGCCAGGTCGACGACGTAATGAATCATCGGCCGACCGGCCACGTTGTGTAGCACTTTGGCGAGGTCGGACTTCATGCGCTTGCCCAATCCGGCAGCCATGATGATGGCGCCGAGTCCCTCGACGAGAGACGTTGTGGATTGCTGATCGGGGAGTTCTTTCATCGCAAACTGAACTTGTTCAATTCTCGGATGGTCAACCCAACCGAATCACGCTTAGGCAATCGGTACCCCGGCTTCGGGCTGTCGAACCTGGGACCACTTTGCGGCGGTGGGGCCCGCTAGGCCGATGGGCGTCGATGGGGAATAAAGCCCGCCCGACACAATGAGCTTCATCGCCTCCTCCACGCTGATGTCGACCGGAATGACTTCGCGCTCGGGAACCAGAAGGAAGTAACCGGACGTAGGGTTCGGCGAGGTCGGGACATACACGTGCACTAGAGGATCCGGCGAAAGGTCATGGGTTTCTTCCTTCGTGACGCCGGTGACGAAGGCGAAGCAGTAATGACCGTTTTTCGGGAACTGGATCAGGACCACCCGGTTGTACTTCCCCTTGTCGTTGACCGACAGAATGTCCATCATGGACTTCAGCGTCGAGTAAATGCCGCGTACGACCGGCACGCGGTTCAACCAGTCCTCCCACAAGGCGACCACCCGTCGCCCGATGAAGTTCGCACCAAAAACGCCGGCCAGAAAAATCAGCAGGATCAAAGCGATGATTCCCAGGCCGGGTATGTACGATTCAGGCATCACTGTCCGTGCCAGCATGTCGCCGAGAATGCCGTCGACGGACAAGAAAAGAGTCTTCAGAACAAGGACCGTGCCCCAAATCGGGGTGATCACCAAAAGACCGGTCAAAAAATATCGTTTTAACGAGGCCTTCAGCATGGAAGTCTAGGCTCGCAACGGCGTGGCTCATGATACAGAGATTCGAGAGGCGGTCGCAAGCCTTTTCTTGCTATTTTCAATAACTTGGACTAGGATGCCGCCGCGCTTTTCAGACCGGAAGTCGGCTTACCTTGAAACTGCAGAGGCCACGCCACAAGGGCGTCTTTATCACCCTCGAAGGGATCGAAGGCAGCGGGAAATCGACCCAGGGAGATCGACTTGCCGAACGCCTCCAGGCCGCTGGGCTTGAAGTGATCCGAACTCGCGAGCCGGGGGGCACTGCGCTGGCGGAAGACATGAGGCGGCTCCTCCTCAACGTAGAAGGGGAACGACTCCTGCCGGTAACGGAAGCCTTGTTGATCTTTGCGGCCCGATGCCAGCACGTCAACCACGTCATTCTTCCAGGGCTTCAGCGCGGTGCGGTCATCTTGTGTGACCGCTTTGCCGATTCCACACTCGCCTATCAGGGGTTCGGCCGAGGCTTGTCCGTTCCGCAGCTGCGGCAGCTGAACCGCATGGTGACGCAGGGGCTCGTGCCCGACCTCACGCTGCTGTTCGACCTGCCGGTGCGCGATGGGTTGGCACGCCGGCGGCGGGTGCTCGAAGGGCAAAATCGTCTGGATCGAGAATCCCAACAATTTCATCAACGGGTGCGGCGGGGGTTTCTCACGTTGGCCAAGCGCGAGCCCCGGCGATTCCGTTGCATCGATGCGAGACGCGCCCCCGACCAGGTCGCCGGCCAAGTGCTGGGCGAGGTGGAGCAATGTTTGAAGCGATTGCGGGTGCGGGCCGTCCGCGGAGCGCCGGGGCGCACCAGGCCGGAGTAGACAGGAGTCTCCATGCCGTTTAGCGATGTTATCGGCCACGAGCGGCCCAAAGCAATCCTCCGTGCGGCGCTGAAATCCGGCCGGCTGGCCCATGCCTATCTCTTTCACGGAGAAGATCGGATCGGCAAGCGCTTGACAGCGATTCGTCTCGCGCAGGCCATTCATTGCGAACGACCGCCCGACAGTGACGAAACCGACTCCTGCGGGGATTGCCGTGCCTGCCGGCAGGTCGCGCAAGCCACGCACCCGGATTTTCTGATCATCGCGCCCGACGCCGAGCAGGCGACGCCGCAGATCAAGATCGAACAGATTCGGGACCTCGAAAGCCAAGTCATCTATCGTCCCCTGATCGGCAGTAAGAAAGTCTGCATCCTCGACGAGGCCGATCGCCTCACCATCGGCGCTGCCAATGCCCTCCTGAAAACCCTGGAAGAGCCGCCCTCGCACAGTTTGTTTCTTCTGATCTCGAGCCGACTCATGGCGCTGCCCGGCACGATCCGTTCACGATGTCAGACCCTGCGCTTTGCGGCGCCTCGACTGCGTGAAGTGGAGGCCGAGCTGAGACGCCGGTCTCGTCTCAGCGAGGCAGAGGCCCGGATGGTGGCGATAACCTGCGGAGGCCGCATCGGGGAGGCGCTGGAGGCCGATCTTGAACGGGTGCGTTCGGAGCAGCGAGAGCAAACGAGGTTGGTGTCCGAGGACACGCTTCGGTCGCCGTCAGCGATCTTGGCGGTTGCCGAGGCCTTCGCGAAACGGGACCAAGCGGCCGAGGCGCTCCAGTGGCTTGTCGGGTGGATTCGCGACATCATCCTGGTTCGCGTGGGCGCCGACCCACGCACCTTGGTTCATGGAGACCAGATCGCGCACTTGCGCGCGTTGGCAGACCGGGCCGACGTCGACAAGGTACTGGTCCTCGTGCAAGACCTTGAGCGATATGAACAACAATCGAGCCGCAATCTCAACCTCCAGCTCGTGCTCGAGAACGTCTTGTTGCGGCTCGGTGATGCGGTCGGCTTCCATGCCGCTCGACCTCAGCCTCATGGCGTTGGCTCCCACTGACCTGGTATCCTGATCGGCATGATGAGCAAGCCGTACACCTTCTACATCACGACGCCGATCTATTACGTCAACGACGTGCCCCACATCGGACATGCCTATACGACGATCGCGGCCGATGTGCTCGCTCGGTATTGGCGTCTGCGGGGCCGGGACGTCTTTTTCCTCACCGGCCTTGACGAGCACGGGCAGAAAGTCCAGCAGGCTGCGGCCAAGGCGGGCATCGATCCGCAGGCACATTGTGATCGACTTGCGCCGCAGTTTCAGAACCTCTGGAAGCGGTTGAACATCTCCAACGACGCGTTCATCAGAACGACCGACGCGCAGCACAAGTCGGTCGTTCAGCGCTATCTCCAGTCGCTCTTCGAGAGGGAGCTTATCTATCGGGCCGAGTACTCGGGCTGGTATTGCACCTTCGACGAGCGGTTCTGGACGGAGAAGGACGTGGTCGAGGGGCTCTGCCCCGACTGCAAACGGCCGATTGAACGCCTCAGCGAGAGCAACTATTTCTTCAAGATGGGCCGATACCAGGAGCGATTGATCCGACACATCCATGCCCATCCGGGCTTCATCCAGCCCGATGCTCGCCGTAATGAAGTGCTGGGCTTCCTCCAGACGCAAAAGCTCGGTGACCTCTCGATTTCCAGACCGAAATCACGCCTGTCATGGGGCATTGAACTGCCCTTCGATCGCGACTACGTCACCTATGTCTGGTTTGACGCCCTCGTGAATTACATCTCCGCATTGGAGTATCTACGGCCGACTCCGTCCGTGGACCGATATTGGCCCGCGTCTGTGCATCTCGTCGGGAAGGACATCCTGACCACGCACGCCGTGTACTGGTCCACCATCCTGATGGCGCTCGACCTGCCGCTGCCGGAGACGATTTTCGCCCATGGTTGGTGGACCGTCGACGGAGAAAAGATGTCCAAGAGCCGAGGCAACGTCGTCGATCCCTATTTCATGGTCGAGCAGTTCGGCGCCGACGCGTTTCGCTATTTTCTGCTGCGCGAGGTCCCGTTCGGACAGGATGGTGACTTCTCACGGAATGCACTGGTTGGGCGTCTCAACAGTGACTTGGCGAATGGGCTTGGGAATTTACTGAGCCGGACGCTGACGATGATTGAAAAGTACTGTAATGGGAAGATACCCAAGAAAAGCGAACATGTGGATGAGGTCGGGAACGCGCTTGAGAGCCGGACTAGGTCGGTAACCACAGCCATTCGTGGCGAATTGAGCCAATTGCAATTTAACCGTGCGCTCGATTCGATCTGGAGTACGATCCATCTTGCGGACGAGTACATTGAGGGCAAGCAACCATGGAAGCTTGCGAAGGATCCGGCAAAGAGGTCACTCCTTGAAGGAGTCCTTTATAACGTCGCCGAATCTTTGCGGCATATTGCTTTGCATCTGTATCCTTTTATGCCGCAGACCGCTGAAACGATGGCACAACAAATTGGGATCTCTCTCGACTTCACCAAACCACTATTGAGAGAGGACCCTGCATGGGGCCTGCTTGAGACCGGGATACCTATTCAAAAGAGTCCTGCGCTCTTCCCTCGCATCGAATCAAAGCCGCAAGGAGCCAAAACCGTGAGTGACGCAACGACTCCCGCGCCGACGTTCTCATCTGCGCCGCCAACGGTCGCGCCGCAGACATCAGCTCCGACGGCAGCCATGGACCAGATCACCATCGAGGAGTTCCAGAAAATTCAGCTCAAGACCGCCACGGTTCTGGCAGCCGAGCGGGTGCCGAAATCGGAGAAATTGATCAAGCTTCAAGTTGACCTCGGCACGGAGCGGCGTCAAATCGTCGCCGGTATCGGAAAGAAGTACGAGCCGGAGGCCTTGGTGGGCAAAACCATCGTGATCGTCGCGAATCTGAAGCCCGCGAAGCTGATGGGAGTGGAATCCCAAGGCATGGTGCTCGCCGCCGGGGACGCCGAAGTGAAGGGGCTGGCGACCTTCCTGGAGCCTGTAGAGCCCGGCACGAAAGTCAAATGAGGCGGGGTGGCCTAGGAGCCCGTCCGATATTGACCTTTCTACTGTGGCGAATGATCTGCGGCCGTCTGCGTCGTTCTCGGCCCGAAAAAAATCCGGGGCACCAGTTGCTCCGGGATTGCAATGGGTCCCGATCGCAGCGAATACACCTCCGGTTTTTTCGGGCCTGCGGCCTTGCATCAGGCCGCACATCCTTCGCCTCGTCACGAATGGCAATGTCGAACAGGCTCCTCACCCGACTGTGTGTTGCCTGCGCGCTGATCCTCCTATCCCGGTCTGTGTGTTTCTCCCTGCCCGCTGAAGAGGAGCAACCGGTCGATCTCCACCTCAACGACCCGAAACCGACGGCGGTGTTGGTGCGCGTCGTCGCTCACGGTGCAATGGTGCTCGGGCGCGAGGTCGGCGGTGCGCGGGTGACGATCACCGATGTGGCCACGGGCCAGGTGCTCGCCTCGGGCATCCAACAGGGAGACGCCGGAGACCAGAATCAGATCATGCGGACTCCGCATCTGATGGAAGAGCCGCTTTACAGCTCGCGCCCCTCCGCGGTGTTCTCTGCGACCCTCGATCTCCGCCAGCCTACACTCGTGGAGATCTCGGTCGAAGGTCCCCTCGCGTACCCCGCCACCGCGCAGCGTGCGAGCACGACGGTCTGGTTGATTCCGGGAAAGGACATGACACAAGACGGCATCGTGCTACATTTGTATGGGTATTTGGTCCGGATCGAATCCCCCAATCCGGGCGAGCCGTTGATCGCCAAGGATGACGTGATGTTGCGCGCCTCCGTCCGTACGCTCTCCGGTTCCTTGGTTCGTCCTCACGGTGACTGGGATTCGCGCAAGATCCACATCTACGGGGAAGTCCTCATCGGTGATCGTGTGATCGAGCGGCTGCAAATGTTTTACGTCGGAGAGAACAGCCAGTTCGAAGCCCCCTTTTTCGTACCGCAGCCGAAGGATGCGCCGGACGGGATCACGCTGCGCGTCGTCGCCGCGGATACAGTCGGCGACAATTTCGGTGTCGGTCTCGCCAAATACCCGGTTCTCAGCGAGCGCCTCCGACCAAAACTCCGATGACTGTGTTCTCCAACGATGGGCTGCCCCGACCGGGCGTCGTTGTCACGGTTGCCCTCGGCCTCGTGGCGCTTGGCACGCTGGCCATCGATCTCACGAGACTTTGGCTGCTCGTCATTCCCTTCTCGGCCTGGTGGGCCTGCTACGGGGCCGGCACGCTGATCGAACAGGCGGCCGGATGCCGGAACCTATTCGAGCAACGGCTGCCTCTGTCATTGGCGATCCGCATCGGCACTGGTCTGGCCTCGTTGTCGTTCGTGGCCGTGCTGGGCGCGCTCGCTGGTCAGTTCTGGGTCGCCGGACTGCTTGTAGTGAGCATGGCTGCGGTTGGGCTCGGGAGGAGCGTCCAAATTGTTCATGCTGGAGGCAGGACCAAGTGGATGGAGGAGCTCCGATGGAGCGATGTGCTGTCCGGAGCCTGTGCCGGCGTCGTTCTCCTGATCGGTTGGCTCTGGGCGACGATTCCGCCAACCTTCTACGACGAGCTTGCCTATCACTTGATGATTCCCGAACGAGCATTGGCCACCGGATCCCTTCCGACCTATCCCTGGATGTTCCTCACATTGATGCCTCACCTGTCCGATCTCTGGCTTGCGTGGGGGATGGCCCTCGGCGGAAGCCTGGGCGCCAGGGCCATGCACTGGTCGATCTGGGCCTTGTGTTTGTTGGCGGGGTGGGCGCTCCTGGAATCGGTATGCGCGTCCGCTCGTCTGCGCTGGGGGGCATTCTTCGTCACCGCCGCGGTGGCCAGCTCTCCAACCTTCTGGTTTCTAGGCACCCTTCCGTTCTCGGAAACCGGGCTCACATTCGCGGTCCTCTCCGCCCTCATGGTTGTGACCGCTCAGGTCACAGGTCCGGCACGATGGCTGACTCTCGGGCTGGCTCTCGGCTTGGCCTGCACCGTGAAACTATCGGGCCTCACCTGGGCAGCCGGCTGCCTCCTGATCGCGATCCTTCTCCGTTGGCCGTGGAGCGCGGTCGCGAAGGCTACGACGGTCATGGCGATCATCGTCGCTCCCTGGTGGACACGCGCATTTCTTGAGACGGGCAACCCGATCTATCCTATGGGATACGCCCTTTTCGGCGGTCGTCCCTGGAGCGAGATGAGTGAAGCATTATTAAAAGGGGATCTCCCGGCGCCTATCTTTGAGCTCGGTTGGTCGGCGGCATTGCGGCTGCCCTGGGACCTCATTCGACGCCCCGAGCTGTTCGGCTCCGCCTCGGATGTCGGCTGGCTGCCCGTGCTCGCGACGCTCGTGGTCCTCATGTTGCCGCTCGTCTGCCGCGTCGTCTCGGTGGACTCAGTCCACCGGTGGCGCCTCGACGTTGCGGCGCTGTTCGCCGGCTTGACCGGAGTTGCCTGGCTCACCACCTCCACTACAGTCCGCTTCTTCGCGCCTGGTTTTTTCTTTAGCCTCATCGTCGTGATAGCCTGTGCCTTCGCGCTTGGGTCCCATGCCCCCCGCGTGCTCGCCGGGATTCTTCTTATGGCGGCCTGCTTGGGCACCGTATCGTTCTTGAATCAACACCAGGCAGTCTTTGGGGCGTGGCGGGTGGCCCTGGGAAGAGAAGATCGGGAAGAGTTTCTTGCGCGGCAGGTCCCCTACTACGAAGCCGCCCGGTTCGTGCAAACCCACGTGCCGGACTCGGCTCGTCTCCTCTTCATCGGAGAGGCACGCCCCTACTATTTCTCTCGTGAAGCAGTCGCGCCCTACCCGATGGATACGCATCCGTTGGCCGCCTGGGTCGAGAGCGCGCCGACCACGGAGGCCCTTGTCAGACGGCTTGGGGAAGAGGGCATTACCCATATCGTCTTGAACGTTCGGGAGTTCAGGCGGTTGCACAGCCGCTACCATCTGCTCGAGTTTTCCGGGGAGCACGCGGACGGGCATGCGCAACGACTCCTCAACTTGCCGAATGCATTGACGCAACTGTTCGCCAAGAACGGCGTGTATGTGTTTGCGGTCCCGCGAACCACATGAAGCTGTCCGTCATCATTCCGGCGTTTAACGAGTCGGACACGATCGAGGAGATCATCGGGCGAGTGCAAGCCGTTGACCTGGCTGCGATCGAGAAAGAAATCATCGTCGTCGATGATGCCTCGACGGACGATACAGGGTGCCTGGCCCGAGGGCTCGGCGGAGTGCGAGTGATTCGGCACGAGCGGAACAGGGGGAAGGGCGCAGCGGTGAAGACCGGGATCGCGGCCTCATCAGGAGACTTCGTCATCATTCAGGACGCCGACCTGGAGTACGAACCGGAAGATTACCGTTGGATTCTCCGACCGCTGGCGGAAGGGACAGCCGATGCCGTGATGGGCTCCCGGTTCCTGTTCGAGCGTCCGGTATTTTTCGGAAAGCGCCGTTCACCCTATCTGTCCCATTACCTCGGGAACCTCGCGATTATCGCGCTCACTAACTGGTTGTATCGTCGGAGGTTCACCGACTATGAAGGGTGCTACAAGGCGTTTACCCGCACCGTGCTCCAGCGGACCCCGATTTCAGCAAACGGTTTTGAGTTTGATAATGAGCTGATGTGTAAGATAATCAGAAGCGGATTTCGAGTGGTGGAAGTGCCCATACACTACAAGCCTCGGACCTACGCACACGGCAAAAAGATCACATGGCGGCACGGTCTCATCATGCTGTGGACGATCCTGAAGTGGCGCATGATGCCGATCGGAGCCTCATCTTTGGCCAGGGCGAACATGCTCCCTGCCCCGTAACAATCGAACCACCGTCCCGGCGCGATTCCGAACAGACCCTGGCCTCCGAGCTCGCAACCCTCCGGGTTCTGGTCAATTACCACCGGTGGATTTACGACGAGAGCCGGCCGTTCCTCGGTGAGCGCATCGCCGAGATCGGCGGCGGGATCGGCACCTTTTCCGAATTGCTTCTGCGGCACCACGTGACAGCCTCGCCTCGACGGTCGTTGCGGGTGTTCGAGCCGGCCATCCCCCTCTACGCGATGCTCAAGGATACATGCCGGTCCCGTTATGCACCCTTCCTCCGCTGTGGCCGGCTCACGGTGATCAACGGGAGGTTTGAGTCCTCGCCGGCGCGCTTCGACACGGTCGTGCTCGTGAACGTCCTGGAGCATGTCGACCGGGATCAGGAGCTCGTCGGCGAGATTTACGCGAGCCTGGCGCCCGGCGGCGCAGTCATCATCTTTGTTCCGGCCCTGCCGTCTCTCTATAGCGCGTTGGATCGGATGGCCGGGCACGTCCGGCGGTACAGGAAACCGCAACTGGAATCGCTCTGCAGGTCTTCCGGGTTTGAGGTCGTCAAATCGACGTACCTGGATATGGCCGGTGTGGTCCCCTGGTATGTCATCAATGTGATAGGGCGAGCGCGGTCGTTCAATGCCGCGCTCGCCCGTGTGTATGACCGCTTCGTGGTCCCCGTCACGCGATGGATCGAACGGCGCTGTGGAGCGCCGGTCGGCAAGAACCTACTGGTGATCGCCCGCAAGCCGGCGGACGTGCGTCCTCTTGCCGAGCGACAGGGCAAGGCGTGCGCGTGATCGACCGGATCAGCCTCATCATCCCCCCTTCGGTCTTCCTGCTCGACGAGCGGGTCTTCATGTCTTTGGGCATCTTGAAGGTGGCGGCGGTCCTCGAACAGGCGGGACTTGTCGTCGAGTTGCTCGATCTGTCCGGGGTCGAGGGCTATGAAGAAGTGCTGCGGGCTCATCTCTCCTCAAGTGAGGCCGGATGTTTCGGGTTGACGGCGACGACGCCTCAAATGCCGGCGGCGACGAAGATTCAGCAGATCATCAGGCAGATGCGCCCCGACGCCCGCCTGATCCTCGGCGGGCCGCATGTGACCTTGGTGCAAGCGGCGGCCAAATTCGAGCGCAAGAATAGTCGGATCGGACGCGCGGGCCGCGCGGCTCGCCAGCTCGCGTCGATGTTCGATGTCTTGGTCACCGGCGACGGCGAGCGAGGCATTTTCGACGCGCTCAAAGACTCTCCACCCACGCTCGTCGACGGCGACAATCCGAAGACGCCGTGGTTCCTGGACAACCACACGCTGGATTCGCTGCCCTTTCCCGCCCGCCACCTCGTGGACGTGTCGAGCTACCACTACAGCATCGATGGCGCCAAGGCGCTCTCGATGATCGCCCAATTGGGCTGTCCGTTTAACTGCGGTTTCTGCGGGGGAAGAAAAAGCCCCTTCTTGCGGCGGGTGCGGACGCGGTCCGCTGTCAACATCGTGGAGGAGATGCTCCATCTGCACAACACCTACGACGTGCAGGGGTTCATGCTCTACGACGACGAACTCAACGTGACGCCCAAGGTGGTCGACCTGATGAACCTCATCGCTGAAGCGCAAGACGGGCTCGGAGTGGAGTTTCGCTTAAGAGGGTTCGTGAAGGCCGAATTGTTCACGGACGAACAGGCGGCGGCCATGTATCGGGCCGGGTTCCGATGGCTCCTCGTCGGGTTCGAGTCTGGCGATGAACGGATTCTACGAAATATCCAAAAACAAGCGACCCGGGAGGACAACACCCGTTGCCTGGAGATCGCCAGGAGGCACGGGCTGAAGGTCAAGGCCTTGATGTCGCTCGGCCATCCGGGAGAATCGGAGGAGTCGGTGCAGGCCACCCGCGACTGGCTGCTCGAGGTCAAGCCGGATGATTTCGATGCGACCGTCATCACGACCTATCCGGGTTCGCCATACTTCGACGAGGCGATCGAAACTAAGCCAGGCCTGTGGACCTATACGTGCCCCAAGTCGAACGACCGACTGTACTCGGTTGAAGTGGACTATCGACAAGTGGCGGAATATTACAAGGGCATACCCGGTCAGTATACGGCCTACGTGTCGACGGATTTCCTCCGCGGCCAAGATCTCGTCGAACTGCGCGATCGGCTGGAAGCGGATGTGCGGGCTGCCTTGAATCTGCCCTACAATCCCGCCGGTCAGCTCATCAGGTACGAACATTCGATGGGGCAGGGCGGACTCCCGGATTCGATCCTTCGCATCTCCGCACCCGCTGAACGCCGCGCCTCCTTCAAAGGCACCACGTCCCTGTAGTAGATTGGGGGACGAGCCAGAGGCGGCTGTCCTTTCTGTAGAGCTCGCCAGAGCGAGATCGCGATGAGACCGACTATATTCTTCAGGGCGGTATTGTCTGCGGTCATGATGACCGCACTGGTCGTTGCGCTGGCGCCGGACGCCTGGGCGCAACATACCCGGCATCGGCGTCCTGACGACATTCAAGAGTACCTCCGGCAGCTCGACAGCGCGGACCGCGACGCCTATCAAAAGCCCGCTCAGGTCGTGGAAGCCTTGGCGCTCAAGCCGGGGATGAGTGTCGCGGATCTCGGGTCGGGATCCGGCTATTTCACGCGCCGGTTCGTGGAGGCGGTGGGCGAGTCAGGCAAAGTGTACGCGATCGACATCGAGCCGGAGATGTTGAAATACACGCAGGACAGCATCGTCCACATGCACATCCCCTACTCGGCCGATTTCATTCTCGCGAGGCCGGACGATCCGAAGTTGCCGCTGGAGTCCGTCGACCTCATCTTCCTGTGCAATACGTACCACCACCTTGAGGATCGGACTCGCTATTTCAAAAACTTAAAGGGCGCGCTCAAACCCGCCGGTCGGATCGCGATCGTGGATTTTTATCACGATGAACGGTCCGGCGAGCTGGGATTTCCGAAAGAGCATCTCGTGCCCCGCGACCGGGTCATCGAAGAGTTGAAACATGCGGGCTATCGACTGCTGCATGAACATGGCTTCCTGGCGCGGCAGTACTTCGTCGAGTTCGTTCCCGAGTGAGAGCGGTCGAGGAGCAGGTCGAGTTGAGGCGATCATCCGGACTTCTTTGTGGCAAACACCGTGGCGTCGCAGCTCAGGTATTTGAGCTGTTTCATGGGAATGATGAACACTTCTCTGGCGGTATCGACTTCAAGGACCTCCATGTCGTCGCTGATCGTGTGACGGACGGCGTCTTTGACCATCAGTTCCTGGTTATCGACGAACACCACTTTCACCCAATATTGCACAAGTCACTCCTCCACGAAGAATGGTTGATGGTTCATGGCTAATGTTCGATGGTCTGTGCAGTCGGGACTCTCAAGAGGATGAAGCGCTTCTCGCCTGGATCTGCTGTCAGCTCTCTGCCATCAACCATTAACCATTTTCATTCACTCTGTCCCAGCTCCCGCGACCGCTTGGTGGCCGCTTCGACCGCCGCGATCAGAGCGGCACGCAGCCGCCCTTTCTCGATCTCGTGCAGCCCCGCGATCGTCGTGCCGCCCGGCGAGGCGACACGGTCCTTGAGCCGAGCCGGATGTTCGCCGCTTTCGATGACCATGCGCGCGGCGCCGCCGACCGTCTGGGCCGCCAGCAGCTCCGCAGTGGCTCGCGGAAGCCCGGCCTTCACTCCGCCGTCGGCGAGCGCCTCGATCATCACATAGACAAACGCGGGCCCGCTGCCGCTCAGCCCGGTCACGGCGTCCATCAAGCGCTCCTCGACCGTCACGACGACGCCGATGGGTTCGAACAGCGAGCGCGCCACCTGACGATCGGCTTCAGACAGCGCGGGAGCCCATGCGAGCGCGGTGACGCCGGCCCGGACCGAGCTCGGCGTGTTGGGCATGCCGCGGACGATTCGATCGACGTGAGGAAGCTGTCGCCGGATGCGCGCGATCGGGTACCCGGCAGCGACGGAAACCAGCAAATGGCTCGGCGAGCAGCCGGACCGGATCTCGGCCAACACCCCATCGAGAACCTGGGGCTCGACCGCCAGGACCACGATCTCAGCCTGGACGACGGCCTCGCGATTGTCCGACGATGTGCGGACATGAAATCGGCTCTTCAGGTAATCGCGACGGTCCGCCGAGATGTCGGTGGCGATGAGCTGCTCGGGCCTCGCCGTGCCGGACTCCAGAAGGCCGTGAATCAAGGCCTCCGTCATGTTGCCGCCGCCCAAGAAAGTAACCCCTCGTCCCGCCAACATGGCGCGATTATACTGGCGCGCCGACGACCCTTGCAACGATCCGTGCGCCTTGGGTAGATTGGTTCGTTGCCCGTTTGCCGACGATCGATCGTCTTGAGGCTGGAGGCATGATTATGAAGCGACTCCTCGTGCTCGCCGTGCTACTGACGATGTGGGGAATGGGAGGCGAAGCCGACGCGCGGCGGGAATCTCTCACGCCGCAGCAAAAAGAACAACTTCAAAAAATCCAACGGATCTATGTGGAGGCGCTGGCGTTAACGGACAAGGGACAAGTCGACGCCCGCTGGATCGAGGACATGACAACGCGGCGGCTGCAAGCGCTCGGGTATGCGGTCACGACGGATGTGGCGCAGCCGCATGACGTGCACGTCAAGATCAAGTGCGAGCAACGCAAGGTGTGGGAAGGCACGACGTCTTCCGGCGGCGACGCGGACTTGCCCGACTCGCCCCTGCGGGCCTGGAAGGGACCGGCTTGTCAACTGACGTATTTTCTGAACGGCAAGAGCACCCAGTGGAAAAAAGAAGTCCGGACAGAGTTCGTCGACGCCATTCAGGCCGCCGCCCAGGCCAAGGCCGAAGATCCTGGGGCCTACGCCCTGGATCAACTTCGGCTTCGATTGGAGGAGTACGATTTTCCCGTCCGGTTGACCGCCGATTGGAATCAGGACGACCGGCTCCTGGCCGTCCTCGCCGATCCGAAGACTCCTCCGGCCCGCAAAGCCAGGGTCATCTCACTTTTGGGCGAAATGTTTTCAGAGAAGGCGGCTCCGCAATTGGTGTCGTCGCTCAAAGATCCCGACTCCTCGGTGGCCGCAGCGGCGGCCCTGGCATTGGGCAACATCGGCCACCAACAGAGCCTGACCGCCTTGCTAGAGATGTTGAAGACAGGATCTTCGGAGATGAGAATTGCGGCGGCCAAGGCGCTCGGGAAGCTGGGGGCCCTGCATGGGGATGCGAGCGTCATCCCTCCGCTCCTGGACGCCCTGAACACCGACGATCTCGCTCTCAAGACCGAAGTGGTCTGGGCCTTGGGCCAAATACCGGACAGGCGTTCCTACGAACCCTTGTTGGCGCTCCAGCGGTCGTTGCGCAACGTCAGGACGAGCGATCGCAGTTCCCAGGAAGGGAAGCTGTGGGACGCGGTGAGTTACGGTCTCAAGCAGCTTGATGGGTTCGACCAAATCAACTAACCGCTCACCCAGCGGGCGATGGCCTCATCGACTCCGTGCGGCGCTGGTCCTCGCTCTTGTGGCGGGCGGTGCGATCGGCGGCCTCCCGCGGCTGTCCGCCCAAGTCATCGGCGACGAAGCGGAGATGGAACGCCTGCACGCAAAGGCGGAAGAGGCCATCGCCAACGGCGATGCCGAGGGCGCCGCCATGAACATGGGTCGGGCCGCGCTGATGGCGTCCCAACTGCAGAAGCGAGAGTCGCACCCGCTCCGGCAACGATACTTGCGCGGTTCGGAGTCGCTGTTCCGGGGCCAAGAACATGCGTACCGCGCGTTGGCGCTGTTCCATCGGGCGGGCGGTCAGTTACCCGCCTCCTCGGGCGTGTGCGGAAGCCTCCGCATGGCGCAGAGCAGCGTCGACCAGGCGGTCAAAGAGCTCGGCGTGCCGAGTCCTGCCGGTGAAGCGGAATCCGCCCTGAGTCAGCGGGTCGTGCGTCAGCGCGCTGCGGCCGACGAATGGGTCACCGTCGTGGCCGCCATGCAGAGCGATTTCCAGTGCGCGGAGTAGCCTCCGCGGCCAGTCCCTCCCTCAGTCCTCTTCAGGGTCGATGATGTGCAGCCCCACCGGCTTACATGCCGAGAGCAGCTGTTTGTCCGAACTGACGACCGTCATCCGCAGCGGCTTGAGCTCCAGCGCCAGGGCGAGGTGCAGGACCTGCTGAGAACGAAGGAAGGGATAATCCAGGATCAGTTCTTTGGTGGAGAGGAAAGTGGTCATCGTCGGCGCGATATAGCGAAACAACCCCTGCTGCGATTCCAGCTCGTACTTGTAGATGACCGAATAGCAGTCGTCGCGCGTGATCTCACCTTGGTGGGCGCGGTTGGAGAGGACGGAATAGAGATCCGTGACCGTCCAGGTCGGAAGAATGATGACGCGGCCCCGCTTGACCATCAACTTGTTGACGATCCGGGTGCCCCGTTCCATGCTGTAGCGCTTCACAAGTGCCGTCGAATCGAAGTAGTAATACGGCATATCACCCCCTTGCCTTGAGAATGGTATCCGCCAGCGGTGAGAGGACCTTCGAGAGGCGGTCTTGTAACTCGTCCAGCGGCAGCTCTTCGAACCCCAGCTTTCGTAGCGAGTCGGCTATACTCGGAACGCTGTACAATTCCGTGTCGCGACGAAGCCGATCCACGAGTTGGCGCTTCGCCAAGCGGCTTGAGATTCGACGCGGCTTGGCCCCATCACGCTTGCGAAATGATGCGGTGATTCGTCCCATGCATGCTCCTTCGGCTGTGAGTGGTTGGAGATTGGTGGCGGCTACGTTACTTCGCCCCCTGGTCCCTGAGACATCCGGCCAGCGGCGTGGACGTGGTCGGGAGTTCCTGGTCTCCGTAGATGTGGGCCGCGATGGCTTTCGCCACGTCCGTGCTGAACTCCTGCTGCATCACGCGCAAGGCCCTGGCGGTCGCTTCGCGCGTCGTGAGATGCCCTTCCTTTCCTCCACGGGAGGCAGCGCCCACCACGCGCTGCGTGGCGAGCTCCTGCACGATCACGTCGCTGCACCAACGCACGTACTTGAATTGGGGGTCCTGCACGTCGATGGGCCACAAGCGGATGGTTCCCTGCACGAGCAACTCAGGATCCAGACCGGTCGGTCCGCCTGAAGGCTGAGTCTCTTGTGGAACCCGGCTTCGGACCGTCAGGCCTTCTCGGACCAACCCCTCGGCCAGGGCCCGCTGGACCGGCTCCACTTGATCGCCGGTGAGCTCCACGGCGACCGCCAAATTCGACGCGAGGAACTGCTCGAGCTCGGTCGTCAGTTCGACGACCCGATACGGCGGCGGCAGGCCTTGGCCGCTCGGGCGGATCACCCGCAAGTCCGCGTTGTAGGCCTCGCGTGTCACCAGTCGTTTGGTCGCCCGCTTCAGATTGCGCACGCGGGTCAATTTGTCCTGGGTCCGCCTGGATTCGTCGATCTCGTCCGTAATCGCCCGATCGAGGTCGCGGATTCGTTCCAGCATGGCGGACTCCGCCTGCGGTCGACTCATGCCTGCCAGGACGTAGTGAACCCCCTTCTTTCGGTCGAACCATGAATCAAGGACCTGGACGCTCTCCAAGACCTTGTCGGTGGAGACCTTCGTGATTTGATCCAGCGCCAGTCGCCGTTCCGTAGTGGCGGCGCCACGCTGTTCGATCACCAGATACGATTCCCAATCTTTCGCCTGCGCGGAAATTTCCGCCTTGAAGATCCTGGCCACCGCGGCATAGGCCTGCTCCGTGGCGACGTTGCGGGAGTCCGCCTGCCCCATACCGACCAAATACTGGGACGCGGGAAACTCCTGGCTCATCCCGTCGATCCACGCGGGTTTCGCTTTGCCGCCGAGCCAACTGCAACCGCCCCCCCACGGGACCAGCGTGAACAGGAGGCAGAGTCCCCAAACGCCCCCTGCCCTGCGACAGCGAGTGATCATGGCAGGACCCTTTCGATAAGGAACGTGGTTTCCCCCGCGCGAAGGGTGAGGCGGTGGTTGCTCTCGGGGCGCGCAATCCCTCCTTGTCTCGTCACCGGCTTCACGCGCACCTCATACTCGCCGGGGTGAACCCATGTCCGGGCCAGGTGGATTTCATCGGGAAGCGTGCGCCAACTTCTGGTATCCGCGGCTTCGGAAGCCACGGCGAGCCCCTTGGCCACAAGACCGACCAACAGTCCGACCCAGGCCGCGTTGTCTTTACCTGCGGCCGACTGCGCGCCCCTGGTCGCGGCTTCGGCGGCGGCAAACTTCACCGCAGCGCGCGCGATCGCCTTGGTCGTGATCGCAGGCATCCGCTCGGCCAGACTCTTTTCCGCCAGCGCAGTGACGTTATACGCCGGTTCGGTTGTGAGCGACGTCGTGCCGGACGGACCGACCAGTTGGACGTGATCATAGGCGACGAGCGTCTTTTGGCGAACCAAGCGAGGTAAGGCCACGCGGACCACGCGCCCGTTGAGGCCGTACAGCACACTGTCGACCGCGCGTTGGTCTCGTCGATTGGATTGACCGCCGAGGCCTCGGTTCAACAGCACGAGCTGCAATGCGTCGAGACTGATCGGCACGTCCAGAAACTCGTCTTCCTTCCTCGGCGCGAGCCCATTATAGCTAATCACGACGACTTGAGCGAGTTGAGCGGGGTCCGTCCCCGATTGCCACGTCGTATCGGGAAACCGGCGACGGTACTCGTCCAGCTCAGTTGAGAGATGAAGCAGATCGGTCACGCGAAGCAGGTCGGATTTCAACTGCGACGGTGTGGCGATTTTTCCCCAGCCGCCGGCTGCCTCATAAGCTTCATACGCCTTCCGATAGGCGACGAAGGCGTTGTTGAGGTCTCCCGAGGCTTCATAGAGGATCCCGGAGAGATAGCGGGCAAACCCGTCGTCACGGTACGTGTCCTTCCCTTGGGCCCGGTCGCCGATGACGTTCAGCCGGTTGTCGAGCCGCCTGGCTTCGACCAGCGCCTCCGTGAAGTTGTTCATCGCCGCATAGTTCAGCGCCTTGATGACGTTGATCATCACTTGCTCATAAGGATCTCCTTCGTACGGCAGCGAGGTGTCGTTGGTCAAGAAGGCCGCGGCCTCCGTCCGAACTCGCCGGGTATACAGCCGTTCCACTTCCTGCTCGGCCTCTTCCAGGGCCGCGTTGCTTTGCTGGTACTGCCCGGCCAAGTGCAACGTCATGCCTCGATCCATTCCGTACAAGACCCGGCTTGTCGAGCCGTATTCTTTTTCCGATTGTTCGACGATGGCCGCGGCTCGGAGAGGATCGTTCCCGCGGAGGCTGTTCTCGATCAACGCATAACGATTGACGGATGGCCCGCAGCCAGCGAGGGTGCAGAGAAGAACCCACGTGGCGAGGCGAGGGATGGACATGGAACAAAAACGGCCTCCTTGTGGGGAGGAGGCCGTCCTGCGTCGTAGCAACCGACTCAACGGGGGCCGGAGCCTAAAAGACCGTCCGCTTGCGTTCGATGACTTTTTTGATCTTCTTCTGGCCGTACCACGACTTAACGTTGTTCTCCAGGTCGACCATCTCCAGGTCCACCTGGTAGAACACGGCCTTGGTTCCCTCCGCTTCGTCGAGGATCGTCGAAATGTTGCCCCGCATCAAGTAGTCCGCGCCGAGTTCACGTCCGGGAGCTTTTTGCGTGTCCTCACGGGCGTGGATGGCCTGCTCTTTCCGCTCCTCTCGGATCTCTTCGCGTTCTCCCTTGCCCGCCACGAAGGTCACCTTCTGGGAGTTGGTCAGCTCCCGCTGGAGGTCTGTGACGAATGTTTGGACGTTGATGTGCTCGTGGCTCCGATTGATGATCGTGCCGACGACGACGACAGGCTGCCGATTTTTGGTCCTGGTGAAGTTGTCCAGCCACGGATTACTCAAGGCTTCCTTGACCATGGATTCGGCGACCATCCGGGAATCCGTATCGTTCCAGCGGCCGCTCAGGTCGGTCACGACTCCGGTATCCACGCGGGTCACCTTGGTTTCGGCTCCGCACCCGATCGCCGTCAGGCCTACGGCGAGAAAGATCGTCCCGATCGTCCGAGTCGCTCCGGCACTGCTTACCGCCCTCTGCATGCTGGCCTCCTTCACCTGAATCGTCGTGGCGTGACGGACCTCGATTACCGTGGCGCTCGTTTCTCTTCTTCTTTATCAAGCCGTTCGAACAAGCGATCGGCGTTCTTCCGGACGAAATCGCGGACCTGAGCGTTGAGCTCCTTGGCCTGATCGAGATTGTTCTTCATGTCTTCCAGGCTGAGCTTGGTCAGCACATAGTAGGTACCCGATTTCTCATCCTTATACCGATCGATCGGGCGCACCCCGTTCAACGTCACGAGGCTGATAGTCTTGATGGCGCGTTCGACGTTTTGTTCTTCCGTGTTGCGGGTGAAGTCTCCCGCCGTCGTCGATGCGGCATAGTCCCGCATGAGGTAACCGGTGTAGGTCTCGAAGTTTTTTGCGATTTCAGCGCGTGCGCGGTTTTCGGCCGTATCCCAAGCCAAAGGCTCGTTCTTGACGCCGACGACCGAACCGACCCCGTAGAACGCCTTGTCATTCTTGTCGTTATAGGCCCCGGAACCCTTCTTGACCCAGTTGGGCGGACCACCGCACGCGCTCAGCCCGACCAGAAGGATGACGGCGAGACCGCTGCGCACAAACTTCGCCAGGCGCCCATGATGATACTGCATGCTGTTCCTCCTTACGTGCGGGAGTGACCCCCGAGTGATTGACGACGACCGGTCGGCAAGAGTTGGTTGCATCTGGTGGTGGTATCGAAGGAGCGCTAAAGTTCTTGCAAATTCATGCTAGCATGCACCCCTGAGCGAGTCAACGCAGCAGAACATGGGCGGTTGAGAATCAGGGTTGGCTCGCATCTTCATCATCATCCGACGGAAGACCCGAGTCACGATGACGAAAAGATAAGGAGGCACCATGGCGGATGTGCAGATTCAAGACGGCGTAATCAAGGTGGTGGAGCTCGACGTTCAGGATCCGCGCGCGGCAGCAGTCTTGGCGGAATATCCCCAAGCGCGGTGGGCGGAAATCACAAGGAGGGCCATTAAGATCGGGCTCGGGTATCTGAAGGGCGGGGCGAAGGACTGACTTACGTGATCCGGCTGTTGTCACCCGTTGCTCGGGACGGATCGACAAACACGTGGAGGTTCGATTTACGATCGACCACTGATGGTCCCCTCGGCTCTTTACTTCCCAGGCGCCGGCTGACCATCGGTTTGTTCCACAGCCGACTTCGCCCGGTCTGACACCCCGCCGAGCTCGAGGTAACGGCGGAACGCATCGACCGACTTCTTGTCGTCCTTCAATTGATCGGCGTAGAGAGATCCCAGCGAATAATACACGTCGGCATAATTCGGGTTCACCGACAAGGCTTGCAGGTAGGCCCGTTCCGCCTCTGCATACTGGGCGCGTTTCTCCAACACCAACCCAAGGGTATAGTGGGAGTCCGGATTTTGGGGGGCATGTTCGACGGCCAGCTTGGCGGCGGCCAGCGCTTCATCCAACTGAGGTAGCACTTCGAGCCGCACATAGCTCTTCAGCACGTAGGCATCGCCGAAAGTCGGATCGTATTGAATCGCTCGATTCAAACGGTCAAGCGCTTCCTCGGCGGATTTCCGTTGCTGGAGCAAGGCGAACGCCAGCTCGTACTGCACCTTCGCGGCTTGCATCCGCTCCGCGGGGGTCTTGGGTTCGGGCCCCGTTGTGAACGCGGCTTTCCGTCCCTCGATCAAGATCGTGTCCCCCGCGCCGTCGAGCTGCGCGAATTGCGGATGCTGCTTTCCCGCGGTGGCGGTTTCCACCTGCTCTTTGACGTAGACGCCCAGCTCGCTGGCCATGAGCCACCCGTTCTTATTCTGATCGGCGGCTCCGCTCAAGCCTGAAACGAGCGCTTCGACGAAGAAGCTCTTCCCGTCCTGCCGGAGCGCCGTCTCGCCCTTGTCCCCGGCGGTCAGCACTTGCACGGCGCGCTTCTCCGTTTCTTCTTCGGGAGCTTCGCGCCCCTCGAGGGACAATTGCTGGGCGGCGGTCACTTCCCACCCACGGAGACCGGTCCCGAAGATCAGGACCATGTGCTTCGCTGCCGAGCGCCGGGTGAACTCCTTGATCTCGTCGAAGGTCAAGGCCTTCGACACGTTGTTCGGCTGGGCGTCCCAGGGAACGAAGTAGCCGACCTCCTTGCCTTGGGAGTCACGGGTCGTGCCGGCATGGCCGGTGAAGAAGAGGGCTACGCGATCCATACGCCCGACCTTCCTAGGCAAAAAGTCCGCCAGCAGTTGATGCAATTGCTTGGAGCCGGCGTCCTTGTCGTACACCTCGAGGACTTCTTCAAACCCGACTTTGCGCAGTGCCGCGGCCACGGACTTGGCGTCTTCAACGGCTCCGGGAACCTTGGGGGCGATGAGATAGTTTTCGATACCGATAACAACGGCCCAGGACTTGTAGTAGAGCCCTTCCGGCTTCCCACGTTGGGCGCCGACAGGAGGGGGGAACGTGAACGATACGACGACCGCGATCCACGCGAGGGGCAACAGAGGTCTCAGACGAAAAATGGAGGCAGCGACGCTCATCGCAAATAGTCTAACGTGAACTACGCGCAGGCTCAACCTCTCTTTTCGCGCCTCTCCCTTGGCGTCAGGGGGAGGCATCCAATGTAGCCAATGCCACGCGCCCGTCGTTGAGGAAAGCCTTGCAAGAGTTGCAGTTCAGACGGGCCTTGAGCATAATGATTTTGCCGCGCCGAGTGGGAAAGTTCCATCCAAGGAAACTTAGGGAGGTGTTGTTCAGATGGACGAGAAGATCGATACCCTACTCAAAGACAGCCACGTCTACCATCCCACTCCCAGGACCATTGCCGCCGCCCATATCAAGGACTACGAAAGCGCCTACAAGCAATCGATCGCCGATCCTGAAGCCTTCTGGAACGGGGTGGCGAAAGAACTCGAGTGGTTCTCACCGTGGAACAAGGTGCTCGAATGGAACTACCCCTGGGCGAAATGGTTTCTCGGTGCGACCTGCAACATCTCGTATAACTGCCTGGATCGCCAACTTAAGGCCGGAAGAAGCAATAAAGTCGCCGTCATTTGGGTCGGTGAACGCAATGAAGAACGGGTCTTCACGTACGGCCAACTGGCGCGTCAGGTCAATCGGTGCGCCAATGCCCTGAAGGCGTTGGGCCTGAACAAGGGCGATCGCGTGACCATCTACCTCCCGAAGATTCCCGAGCAGATCATCGCCATGCTTGCCTGCGCGCGCATCGGCGTGATCCACAGCGTGGTCTATTCCGGATTCAGCGCGCCGGCCTTGGCCAGCCGCATCCAGGACGCGGAGGCGCGCGTCGTCATCACGGCGGACGTGGGGTACGACCGCGGGAAGGTGATCAACCTGAAGAGCGTGGTTGATGAGGCGCTGACCAACTGCGGCACCGTGGAAAACGTGGTCGTGGTTCGACGGCAATCTCCGGGGATCGCCCTGTCGGCTCCCAAGGAAATCGACTGGAACGACTGGATCAACGGGGAGAAGCCGGTCTGCGAGGCGGAACGGCTGGATTCCGAAGCGCCTCTCTATATCCTCTATACGTCCGGGACGACCGGGAAGCCGAAGGGTGTGGTCCACGTGCACGGCGGCTACATGGTGGGCACGTACATCACGGCCAAGTATGTCTTCGACCTCAAAGAGGACGACGTGTACTTCTGCGTCGCGGATCCGGGCTGGGTCACCGGCCACAGCTACATCGTCTACGGGCCACTGCTCAATGGTGCGACGATCCTCACGGCCGAAGGGAAGCCGGACTATCCCAACCCGGGCCGCTGGTGGGAGCTGATCGAGCGCTATGGCGTCTCGATTTTCTATACGACGCCCACGGCCATTCGCCTGCTGATGAAGTACGGGGAGGAGTGGCCGCACAAGTACGATGTGTCGTCGCTACGGATTCTCGGCAGCGTCGGGGAGCCGATCAATCCGGAGGCGTGGGAGTGGTTCCACCGCGTGACCGGAGGCGACAAGCCGATCATGGATACCTGGTGGCAGACGGAAACCGGCGCCATTCTCGTCACGCCCCTCCCCTGCGTCCCGCTTAAACCGGGGTCGGCGACGAGGCCGTTCCTCGGCATCGAGGCGGACGTCGTCGATCGCCAGGGGAACAGCTTACCCGCCAATGCCGGCGGCTTCGCGGTCATCAAGAAACCCTGGCCTTCGATGCTGAGAACCATCTACAAAGATCCCGACCGCTACAAAGTGTACTGGAACACGATTCCCAACTGTTACACCGCCGGGGACGTCTGCCGGAAAGACAGCGACGGTTACATGTGGTTCATGGGCCGCGCGGATGACGTGATCAAGGTGGCAGGCAACCGGATCGGCACGGCGGAGGTGGAAAGCGCGCTGGTGAGTCATCCGGCCGTCGCCGAAGCGGCCGTCATCGGGAAGCCCCACAAGACCGCGGGCGAGTCGATCAAGGCGTTCGTGATCTTGAAGCAAGGACATCAAGAATCGAAGGAACTGATCCATTCCATGAAAGACCACGTGCTCAAGGAACTGGGCAAGATCGCCGTTCCGCAAGAAATCGAGGTCGTGCCCTCATTGCCGAAAACCAGGTCCGGCAAGATCATGCGGCGGGTCCTCAAGGCGAAAGAGCTCGGGCAGGATCCCGGCGATATTTCGACGATCGAGGAATAGCCGTCAGCAGACGGCCGTCAGCTATCAGCCATCCGACCGGGACTCAGAAGATCAATGAGTCAAGTTCAGCAAAAACACATCGAAGCGTTACGACTCGCCGAGAATCTCCGTCGCGCCATAGAACTGACTGAGCTCGGACTTGCCTTGCGTTGTTCCGTTCTCCGGAAGCAGAACCCAGATTGTGACGCAATGAAACAAGTCACGCACGAAATTCGCCTCGCGAAAGAGCAGGCATGGCGTCAGAAAGTATCGCTACGGCCTAATTGACCTTCTCGCTCACGCACCCCGCCCAACTGCCTTTAAGTATTTCTGGTGGAAGCCGATGTGCTCGCCTCCGCTAAAGTGCGCCTTGGGGCGCCAGGGTTGGGCGTGTGCGAACGACGCGCGCGGTGAAGGCCAATCAGGTTAGACTTCCTCCAACAGTAGCAAAGCAGACTCGGTTGTGAGATAAGGAGGACTCCCAACAGGCCAACTGCGCGGCGTCTGTCAACGCTATGCGAAAGGAGGCCCGTGATGCGAGGCACGCTATCGTCTAGGCTCGTGATACTGGGCATTGCAGCGGTTCTACTCGCAAGCTCCGTCGGTGGAGCAGCGACCGCTGCCGAGCAGGAGAAAAAGGCCAAGAAACCGAAGGCTGCTAAGGAAGCGAAGGCGGCCAAGCCCAAAGGGGAGATGCCCAAGTTTCAGACGGCGGAAACGGCGGGCAAGGCAACGCCTTGCTTTGGCGTCGCGCCGAAGATCGAGCAGATCGCGCCGGATGAGGGCAAGGCCGGCGAGAAGGTGACGATCACGGGAAAGAACTTCGGTCCGGCCGAATGTCTCCGCACCGTGTCTTTTGGACCGAGGCACGAGGCGAAGTCCCAGTTTCAGAATGAGACGAAGATCACAGCCGCCGTGCCAAGCGGCGGGCGGAAAGGGTTGGTGATCTTGACGGTCACGACGGCCTCGGGCGAGGATTCGAAACCGTTCCTAGTAAAGTAAGAGGTGGAACGTCGCCCCTGTCGATCCTATGCTCACGGAACCCGGAACAGGATAGCGACTTGGTTGATCTCCTGTGCTCGCGCACCCCACACATCTGTCTTTAAAATGTTTCTGGCAGAAGGCGATGTGCCGGGGGACCCGTTGCTCTTCACAGTTGCAATGGGTCGCGACGCGCGCAGTGGAAGATCAACCAAGCCGCTCTACCTACGATTGCTCGGTTATGCAGCCGGGAATGAGAAAACCAGGTGAGCCGATCTATTTGAGACGCCACATGGTGGGGTTGGCGCTTACGGTCGTCCTGCCGACCGTCCTGCTGCAACTCTATCGGGTTTACGTCGGGCCGATCAGTCTCGGACTCCAGCTTGGAGTGGGGTTCATCGTTTCTGTCCTCGCGGGCCTCGTTCTCTACTTCGGTTATCGTTCCTCCGCGCGGAACCAGCCGTGAGGGAGCTCTTAGCCAACCACCTCTCAGAGATCGAGTTCGGACAGCCCGGGATGATTGTCCGGACGGCGGCCTAGCGGCCAACGGTATTTGCGATCCGATTCCCGAATCGGCAAGTCGTTGATGCTCGCGATCCGCCGGCGCATGAGCCCGTGTTCGTCGAACTCCCAGTTCTCGTTGCCGTAAGAGCGGAACCAATTCCTCGAGTCATCGTGCCACTCGTAGGCAAAACGCACCGCAATGCGCGCGCCGTCAAACGCCCACAGCTCTTTGATGAGGCGGTAGTCGAGCTCCTTCGCCCATTTGCGCCGGAGAAACTGCACAATCGCCTCGCGCCCGGAGAAAAACTCAGACCGGTTGCGCCACGTACTGTCGACAGTATAGGCCAGCGACACCTTCTCGGGATCGCGTGTGTTCCATGCGTCTTCAGCCATCCGCACCTTCTGCGCGGCGGTGTCACGAGTGAAGGGCGGTAACGGCGGCCGATCCTGCAGGCTGCCAGTCATCGCATGTTCCTTGGTTCAGAAAGGACAAACAATAAAGACAAAGACTGAAAGACAAAGATTGGGTCAGTAGTGTCCGACAGATTTCAAAATAAATTCATCTGGTTTGGGTCGTG
>JBBIJI010000019.1:0-65764 GCA_037446055.1 Nitrospiraceae bacterium | reverse complement strand
GTGTCGCCGGGAGGATACGCCTTTTAATTTTCCACGAGAAGAGGGACACCACCCAAGGAGGTTTCATTTTGCACTGGTTGCAGTCGCGTTGTTAGTGAGTAGTGGACAGACTTGCCTTGTCTTTGCTCAATCCAAAGGGAATCCGTTCACCGATTTACAGAGCCAAATCACCGTCCTGCAGGGTCAAGTGGCGACGCTGCAGACTCAAGTTCAAAAGCTACAAACCGCAGCAACGGGAGCGACGTTCTCCTTTGCCGGGACGGGACAGACGTTTACTGCATCCGCCATTAATCCAAACTCCACATTTCTATTTAACTCGGGTGTACCAGGGACTCACACTCAGCAGACGGATTCATTTCCGCTTCTGGTGCCTGGACCTTCAGGGCCACCTCCCACCGTGGGAACAGTGAGTCTCAACCTTGAGACTGATCCCGGTAGAACTAAGTCTCTTCTCCAGGGCAAGACAGGATCGATCACTATGAGCCTTTCCGTGGTGGAGGGCAATCTATCTGGCACCTTCGCCGTTGAACAAACGACGGGAACGATCAGTGGGTTCCAAGCTCTCCCCCCTCCCGGGAGTGTCAGTGTTGCTGCTGTCCCAGCAATCCCGGCTGTGCAGCCGGTTGGTAGTACCGACGCCCAAGCAGTTCCAGCTGTCCTCCCTGGTGGAGTTTCCGTTGCCCACGCGGTCCCTGTACAGCTCACTCCTTTGATGAATACGTTTCGCTTTTATGTGAGCCTGTTGGCAACATCGTCAGATCATCAAGGAGCATGCAATTTTGGGTTCTACTTTGGAGTAGGGCACGTCCGACTGGAGCCTGGTAACCCGACATCAGCTTACATGGATGTCTTTGGGTTCAATGAAGACTGTAAGTTTGAGAGAGTTGTTGTCGCTGTTCGCGGGTGAGGAACGGGGACCGTCCATTGTCCTCTTGAGGCCAAGAAAACGGTTCGTAGAGTCGTTTCTTGGCCTCGCATCCGTTGCTTCACTTTCTCAAGGAGTTATCGTTAGAAATTGTGGAACAGGAGTGTAAGACAGCCTGCAACTGTACCTGGACTCTTTCAGCCCGCACAGAAAGTTAACCACAAACGGCAAGCCATACTACCGGCCGACCGCTTCCATTCAATTCGACGTGTTCTATGGAACGACCTCCGTAAGCCCACACAATTCCCCAGCGCGAACTGGGTGAGGGGCGCCTGCCCCCGGTCTTGATGGATTTGGGCCCAGACGTAGCTGGCGCAACGTGGTTGACGGCCTCCCCCCGGTCTGGTATTGATGCAGCATGGATTTGAAAGACTTCGCCCGGCATATCCGGGGAAAATCCCTCTCCCGGCTGCTCCATCGCGCGCGGCAGGAAAGCCTCCGGCGCATTGCGGCTTCCGACGGATCCCTGGGCACCCTCCGCAAGAAGCCGACCCAGCGGCGAACTGGGACTCGCTAGGTTGCTCTACCTCGACACCTCCGTTCTCCTGACTTGGACATTGACGCAAGCCGCCGAACCGCATCGAGCGGCTATGACGAACGCCTTCATCGCTCGCCTCAAAGCCGGCGCGCTGTCCGGCGCGACCTCGTTCTACGCGCTGCACGAGGTGTATCTGTTTGCCATCGAGAATGCGCCGGACTTTCCGACCGGGGCGGCGTTTGGCAAGGCGGCGCTCGCGCAGATCCTCTCCCTGCCTCTGCGAATTCTGCCGTTCGTCTCTCGTGTTGAGCGGGGGCTGCACGCCCGCAAGTTCCGCGCGTTGCGCGATCCCAGCGACCTGCCTCATGCGCTCGTCGCCTACGTGTATCAGTGTGATGCGATCGTGACCTACGACTTCCACTTTCGGGCGGTCGCGCACGTCATTCCCTGCAAACGGCCTGAGGACTATCTTTCTCGTTGAGTGCTGGACGGACGCGTGATCGTGCCGCACTCACGCACGTGGGGTGCCAGGAGAGGAAGGCGGTCACTCCGCGCTATCAACCCGATCGACGAAATACGCCGTGTCGCCGAAGCAGGTCGTCGGCAGGTAGCGGAACTCCTTATAATGCAGCACGACTCGCTTGCCCATCAACCCTGCGAGCGTCTTGGCGGCGGCGTTCGCGGACAGTACAGGCCGACGCCTAGCTCGTGAACTTCGACAAGGGCCTCGTGAAGGCCGGCAGTAAGGCCCTCACTTATCGCGTCTGGTGCGTGCACGGTGGGATAAAAGAGAGCGTGTATCGAGGCTTCGGTGATTTGGGGGTGCCGGGGGCTCTGCCCCGATCTCGACGCAAGCGGCGAGGAGTCGATAGCTGACATTTGACGGGCAGTGAATAGCGAACAGCCGTGAGGCGGCCAGGAGGGGAGAGTCCCCTGGCCGCCTGCTACCTCACGATGCGGTCAGTGATTCGACAGGAGAGCCAACACCGCTGAACGGACCCGGTTCAGCGCACTCACCATCTCCCGGCCGTCCCGCTCGTCCGGCTCGTACACCTCGTCAGGATATCGCGCGCTCACGGCGTAATAGGTCAGCTTCCGGCAATCCTCTTCCAGCGTCGCCAGACTCGGGACGATCCCGACGCATTCGGCCAGCAGCGCCACCAGGTCATGGGTTCTCGTCACATCGTGGCCACGAGACACGAGAAATCCTTTGAGGAGTTTTTCGGCAGCCTGTTGGGCATGGAAGCAGACGGTGTCCCACGGGATGTCGCTGGCCACCAGATTATTCTCGATATTCAGCCGATCATGCTCCGCCTTGCGGAGCCAGGCCTGCACGTTCGACTCAGGGGCGCTCATAGAGCACGCGGCCCTCTCGCTCGATGACCGACAACAGCGTGCCGCGCATGCCCCGCAAGCGGCTCACTTCGTCCGGCGTATAGACAATGACGTCGAGGGGCCACGGGCGCAGTCCGAACGCCGCACTGACTTCCACGGCGCGTTCAGGAGGCCGGAGCGGGCTCTCCATTTCGATGAACAAATCCAGGTCGCTCTCGGGCCGAGCCTCGCCGCGCGCATAGCTTCCGAACAACACGATGCGTTTCGGGTGGAATCGCTCCACGATGGTCTGTGTCACCTGTTTGATGAGTTCTGCCTGTGTCATCGAGGAGTTCCCTGAATCACGTCATGATGGAATGTAGCTGGATTTCGGTCAAACGTCCAGATGAATGCTCTCCGTGAGGACTCCAGGGACTGACCCTCCCGCCGGGCCATCCCTTTACCAATGTCCAGTCGAACGCGTATTGGTCGGCATGGGCGGACGCCGGTGATCCGGCGAGCGCCTGGGTCGTGAACTTCAGCAGTGGCGGCGTGGGCGCCAGCAATAAGTCCGTCACGGGCCACGTCTGGTGCGTGCACGGTGGGATGCAAGAGAGCGTCGTGTATTGATGCTTCGGTGATTTGGTGATTTGGGGGTGCCGGGGGCTAGAGTCCCCGGCCCGCCTACCGCAGCGGTCTATTTCAGGAGCGTCACGCGCAGATTCATCCGCTGGGCTGTCTCTGCGGCCTGCCCATCAGCGGTCATGAGGCTTGCGTTCTGCATAGGCGCCAATGCGACATACGCGGCATCGTAGTATGTCAGCGGGGATTCTCTGGCGGGATCAAATGTCTTCGTGCCGCGGAACGGATACCACGGGGTTTCCGTGCGAGGAATCGAAAGAAAATCGGCCCAGGCCTCCGCGAGGCGATGGACGGCAATGCGTTTTCGTCTCGCGGCCATGATCAGGCGGTTTCCCACCTCGCTGACATAATGTGGAGGAACGAGGAGGCGGGCATTTCCGGATAGGATGTCGGACAAGATCGTCCTGGCGCGTGGGATATCGGCTTCGTCGTCGATCAGCCATTTCAAGGCCACCGATCCGTCGACCACATAGTCAATGGCCATTGCGTCTGCCTTGTCGCACGAGGTCGCGGGTGGCGCAGCCGACAGGCCCGACCTCGCTTCGGAACGCATCGAGTCGCACCAACAGCTTCATGGCCTCAGCGGGAAGCCGCACGTCCTGATCTTCAGGCACAACGACGATGACCGCCTGCCCCTCCACGAGTTCGGTCTGGTCGGTCAACTCCACCCGCCCTTGGCGCACCGTTCCTGCGAGTGTTTTCATCAGCCCACCTCCTTGTTCCGATGGTGCCGGCGAGGTCGACGCATTCTATCAAGATTCGATGACGGGTCAAGGAGTGGCGCCGGCCTATTCCCAAGCTCAGTCGTCCAACTATTGGTCGGCCTCGACGATCGCCGATTTTCCGACCTTCGCGTGGTTCGTGCTCTTCGGCAATGGCAACGTGAACAACGGCTTCAAGTCCGATAGCCTACGCGTTTGGTGCGTCCGTGGTGCATGAAGTCGGATGCGTATTAGCCTGTCCCTGTCTGACCTATTCTTGAGCGTCTACCCGATCCACGAAGTACGCGGTGTCGCCGAAGCAGGTCGTCGGCAGGTAGCGGAACTCCTTATAATGCAGCACGACTTTCTTGCCCATCATCCCTGAGAGCGTCTTGGCGACGGTGTCGTCGGACACCGTGAAGTTCCAGAGGATCGGCGCCACGCCAGGCACGGTGGTCATCGCCAGCTCGCCTTCGTAGGTTTTGCAGACCCATCCCTTCTTAGAGAATTTCTGCAGGTAGCCGGCTCGATCCCCGTCGGAGTAACTCCAATTGAAGGCGACGAGCAGGTAGGCGGTGCCGACGAAGAACAGGAGCGTCAAGAACAGCTTGGGCCTCCAGAGCCAGATGACCGGAAACAGAATGGTTGACCATTTCATGGATTTGGCTGGATCCAGGCGACGATCAACGATCGGGAAACAGCCAGGGGGCTTCCGCCTTTCGTCGCGCTTCGTAGGCGGCGATGGCCGGTTCGTGCTGCAAGGTGAGACCGATCGGGTCGAGGCCGCGGTAGAGGCAATCTTTCCTGAACGGGTCGATCTCGAACCGATAGCGAACCCCATCCGGCGTCGTCACGGTCTGCGCCCCGAGATCCACCGTCAAGCGGTAGCCCTCTTTTGCCAGCGTTGCCACGAACAGGGCCTGGATTTCCTCACTCTTCAAGACCACCGGCAAGATCCCGTTTTGAAAACAGTTGTTGTAGAAGATGTCTGCGAAGCTTGGCGCGATGAGGCAACGGAAGCCTTGGTCCAAGAGGGCCCAGGGAGCATGTTCGCGCGACGAGCCGCACCCGAAATTGTCGCGCGCCAGCAGGATCGTCGCGTACTCGTAGCGAGGCTGATTCAAGAAGAAGTCAGGATCGGGTGAGCCGTCTTTCCTGCGCCGCCAATCGAAAAACAGACCCTCGCGCAAGCCCGTACGCTTGATCGTCTTGAGAAATTGCTTCGGGATAATCTGATCCGTATCGACATTGACGCGATCGAGCGGGGCGACGAGACCGGTGTGAGTCGTAAAGGGCTGCATCTCGATTCTCTATCGGTTCATAGGATCATTGACGATTGACACATTGATAAGATGAATCAATGAGCAGATCGTCAATCGCTCTGTTCAGTTCCAATTGCGAATATCGACAAAGTGCCCCTCAACCGCGGCTGCGACCGCCATGGCCGGTGACACGAGATGGGTCCGTCCGCCGGCGCCCTGGCGCCCTTCGAAGTTCCGGTTGCTCGTGGAGGCGCAACGTTCGCCCGGTTGGAGGACATCGGCATTCATCGCGAGGCACATGCTGCAGCCAGGCTCGCGCCATTCAAAGCCGGCGTCCTTGAATACCTTGTCCAGCCCCTCCTGTTCCGCCTGCTGCTTCACCAGGCCGGACCCGGGGACCACCATCGCATGGACGCTCGACGCGACTTTCTTCCCCTTCGCGAAGGCCGCCGCGAGTCGCAGATCCTCGATCCGCGAGTTCGTGCAGGACCCGATGAACACCCTGTCGATCGCGATCTCGGTGATCGACGTGCCGGGATTCAGGCCCATGTATGCGAGGGCATGTTCGGCCGCTCTGCGGGACTTTTCGTCGGCCATTTCTCGGGGATCGGGAACTTTCCCGTCCACTCCGACGACCATGCCGGGATTGGTTCCCCAGGTCACCTGAGGGGCGATCTGTTCCGCGCGGAGGGTGACCGTTCGATCGTAATTGGCGCCTTGATCAGTGGCGAGTTGCCTCCAGGCCTGCGCCGCCTGCTCAAACAGCGTGCCTTTGGGGGCGAGGGGCCTTCCCTTGATGTAGGCAGTGGTCTTCTCGTCCGGCGCGACCATACCGGCACGTGCGCCCCCTTCGATCGACATGTTGCAAAGCGTCATGCGCCCTTCCATGCTGAGGCTGCGGATCGTGGCGCCGGTGTATTCGATCACGTAGCCGGTCCCGCCCGCCGTGCCGATCTGTCCGATGATCGCGAGAATGACGTCCTTGGCGGAACAGCGAGGGGACAGCGTCCCGTCCACGCGGATCTCCATCGTCTTCGGCCGCTTCTGGATCAAGCATTGCGTCGCCAACACATGTTCCACCTCGCTCGTGCCGATCCCGAACGCCAGCGCCCCGAACGCCCCGTGGGTAGAGGTATGGGAATCCCCGCAGACGATCGTCATTCCGGGAAGCGTAAAACCCTGCTCAGGTCCGATGACGTGGACAATCCCCTGGCGGGGGTCATCCATGCCGAACAGGGTGATCCCGAATTCCTTGCAGTTCTCCTCGAGAGTCTGAATCTGCTTCGCACTCACGGGGTCGGCAATGCCAAACCGCCGATCTGTCGTCGGCACGTTATGGTCAGGCACTGCCAGCGTTGCCCCCGGTCGGTGGGGGCTGCGCCCAGCGAGCCTCAACCCCTCGAAGGCCTGGGGGGAGGTCACTTCGTGGACCAGATGGCGGTCAATGTACAGCAAGGTTGTGCCGTCAGGCTCCTCCCGGACGACGTGGGCCTCCCAGATCTTGTCGAACAACGTACGCAAACCCATCGCTCCAGTCTTTCCGCTCGACCCTACGAGGGCAAGTTCGGCTTGGGAAGGGACACATTATACAGATTTTGCGAGCCGTGCTGCCAGTTCCCATAAGCTGCGCCCTGCCACTCAGAAAATCCGAGCTATACTTAGGGGCATGAAACCTCAACCGGTCGATTCCAATCATGTCGCAATCCCGCGCTGGACGATCCGGCGCGATCCACGGGTGCTCGGCTGTCCTCTCTGCGGATCCGCGATCGTGCGTATCAAAGCCGATCGGCGGCACGTCGCCTTCTGCGAGTGTCGCCTTCTCGAAGATCGCGTGATACCTTCTGGCCCGCGTAGTCACCTCAAGCGGTCCTGACTCAATCCGCGACAGCTGTTCCACCGGGATCCCACGTTCTCCCATCTCCCTGGTTTCTCTGGCGATTTGTCCTGTCTGCTAGCATTGAGAGAAATCATGGGTGGCGGGACCCGCTGCCTTTCACTACCAAGGAGGACACATGAACCGAAGCACCTCAGCAATCCTCGCGAGCCTCTGCGGTCTGACCTTGCTGGGGGCTGCCGAGGTTGCGCTGGCGGCGCCGAACGACGGCGCCGCCAGCGCCAAATCCTATTCCCGCTTCTGTAAGGCCAAGGACCTCGTCGGCACATGGAAGCTCGTCCAATACAGCTCGCAATTTGAGTTTAAGGATCCCAACGCGCCGTTTCTGTTGCCTCACCAGGTTTTTCACTTTTCGGAAGGCGGATCGATGAAGTCGGCCTATTCGGCTCAGCCCTTTGCGGCGGACCCGAAGAAGGTCTTGCAACAGATGCCGGATGAAGTGAACTATTCCTTCGAGCGTGAAGGAATGGTGACGTTGAAGGCCAGGAACGCGCCCGCGAGCACCGAAACCTGGCACTGTGTCACCATCACGGCCGATAAGAAGGATGTAGCGCACCGAGCGGCCATGAAGAAGGGCGATGTCGTGATGACTCTCGTCGGGAAGAACGGCCAGCCGGTGTTCTCCCGCCAGCTCCGCAGGTAGTCCTTGACCCTTTAGGTCGAGCTGCGCTCGACACGGGAGGGGGCCCCAACCAATTCCCCTCCCGTACCCACTGGGCCCACAGTTGCATCCACTGGCGGCTCGTGCTACCACCCAGAGGCGCGCGGGAGTCCCCCGCGCGCCTCTGTCGTTTCGTCTACCACCGGCCCATCATGCCTCTATCGTCACCGTGGCTTAAGCCGCCGCTTGTTCAGTGGGCTCTCCTGTTGCTCGATAGCTTCCGCTGCTGGACTGGACGAGAGCTGGTCTCACGGCATGGGACGGAGGCAGAACAAGCGCAACGGCTGTTCGACGCGCCGATGGTCGTAGTGTCGCACGGGACGGAAGTTGATCCCATCCTGAACTATGGGAATCGGGTGGCGCTGGAACTCTGGGAGATGTCGTGGCAGCGCCTCACGCAGACGCCATCACGCTTGACGGCAGAACAGGTCAATCAGGCTGAGCGTGCCGGCATGTTGTCGCGGGCGCGGGAGCGAGGATATATCGACAATTACCGTGGCATACGGATCACGGCGACCGGCAGACGCTTCCTCGTGGAGCAGGCGATCGTGTGGAATGTGGTCGACGGATCGAGATGCCGCATCGGGCAGGCGGCTACCTTTTCTGAGTGGACATGGCTTTAGGTGGAACAGTCAGTGTTGCTGGATCATGAGATGAAGCCTAGGTCCACAACTCCAGACCCGCATGATTAGCGAGACCCCGCAGGAGGTCGGTGACCGTCACGATGCCCATAGGCCGGCGAGTCCCGTCGAGGATGGGGATCGCGCGGATGTCCTGTTCGAGCATGACGCGAGCGATGTCACGAATCGCGGTCGAGGGAGTGGCCGAAAAGACGCGACGGCTCACGGCCTCCGCGAGTGTGCGAGAGCCTAGGGAATCCGGATATGGCTCAGCAAACGAAAACATCCCGACCAGGGTCCCGTCCAGGGAAGTCACGGGCACATGGTGGATACCCCTCCGTTTCATCAGCGCGGTCGCGTCACGCACCGTCGCTTCCGAAGGGAGCGCGACGACCGGCGCGCTCATCAGATCTTTAGCCAGGACGGCAGGTCGCGCCGCACGCTCGGCTTCAGCCTGCTGCTGATAGGCTTGCTTGGCCCGTTGGAATGGACCTTCGTGCCGTGACCGGCGCTCCTCCTTAGTGGAGGGGTATTCTCGACTCTCCTTCACCTCCACAAGCCCGGTGACAGATGCTTCGAATGGCATATGACCTCTGAGAGGTCGTATCGGCAGATGGAGGCGTCCCCTTAAGCGAACCGAGTCTGAACCTCGTGCTCACGGTCCGGCGGCACGTTCGCGCCCGAGCGGCATCACCCAATTGACGACCCCGAATCAACGGCGTAACGTGCCGCCATGATGGTGCCAGGCCCGAAAAGCACCAAGAAGAGCCCGCCACGCGCGATACGCGGTTGGCTGATTCCGATCGGCATCGGTCTCATTCTGTATAGTTTACGCCTGGTGTTGTTTGTTGCGGAAGATCTTGCTCCGGTCTTTTCGCCCGACATCTGGGCCGCCCTGACGACCCCTGCGTCCCCTGCCTACCATTGGTTGAACGCGCCGGTCCTGATCAGTGAGCTTGCCGGGAACCTGCTTTTGGTTCTCGCCGTCCTCGGGCTCATGGTTCTGTTCGTTCGAAAGCACCCCTGGTTCCCTCACGCCACAGTCGTAGTCCTCCTGGGGGCTCTCCTGTTCTATGTGGCGGATTACCTGATCTCTCGTCAGATTCCAGCCGTCGCAAGCCAGGAGGAATCGTTACCTCAGTTCGACATCATGGCCGCCGTGGTGGTCTGCGGGGTGCTGATCCCGTACCTACTCACGTCGAAGCGTGTCAAGGAGACTTTCGTTCGGTGATGGGGTCTGCTGCGATACACTGGGCGACATGCTTCGCGCTTGCGGGCGTCGTTCTCGGGTTAAGCTGTGGCCAGCAGACTTGGGAGTCGGCGATGGCGGCGGGCCAACGCGCCATCGCGCAGGGCCAATATGCCGACGCCGAGCGCATATTTAAGGCCGCGATCCTAAAGGCCGAAGCCTTCGGGCAGAAAGATCGGCGGGTGGCGATCACGCTGAACCAGCTCGCGCAAGCCTATGCCGCTCAGGGAAAGTATGTGGAGGCAGAGCCCGCCTACGTCCGGGCATTGGAAATCTACGAAGCCGTGTACGGAGAGCGGCATCTCGACGTGGCGGCGACCTTGAACAACCTGGGGGTTCTCCATCGTATGCACGGGCAGTATGCCGACGCCCTGCCCCTCTTGACCCGTGCTCTCGCCATCAAGGAGTCTCTGCTCGGGCCGGAACATCCCGACGTCGCCCTGAGCCTCAGTAACCTTGCGGCGGTGTATGTGGCGCAAAGTCGGTACGCAGACGCGGCCCCGCTCTACCAGCGCGTGTTGGCCATTCGGGAACACAGCAAAGATTCGTCGCATCAGGACGTGGTCAAAGCCTTGGGGGACTACGCCGCTGTTCTCCGGAAGCTCCACCAGGACGCGGCCGCAGGGGAGGTGGAAGCGCGGGCTCAGTCCCTTCGCATGATGCAGGAGAGCAGAGCTCCGGGGCGTTGAAGTGCTGAGGCGCTCCAGTGTAGCGTAGAGCATCATGCCAAGACGGTCTCACATCCAGTGGCGGCAAAGTGCCATGATCGCCCGGTCCGTGGGCATCGTGTGCATCGCACTCGGGTTCGTCGCCGGTATGTATGGGCTGGATTACCCCGACTCCCCATGGCTACGTGCGGCGCTCGGCCTCTTGGTGACGGGTATGTTGGCGCAAGGGTATGCGCTGTACTGCGCGGTCCAGAGGGCCCGTGCGCAGGGACAGGCGGAAAGACCATGAAAGGGACGGCCTTGCGACAAACGACTCTGGCGGCGCGGCTAGCCCTACGCGCCTGCCGGTGGATTCTGCCCATCCTGGTGGTAACCCTCCTCGCCGGCTGCTTTGGCCCCTGGCGTGACCGCTATTTTGACCGAGGCCTCCACAAGTTGACGCAGGATCAGGTGATGGAAAAATTCGGTCCTCCCCATTCGGCAAGAACTCCGGCCTTGGGAGGAGATACTGTCTGGACCTACCGGTATCCCATGAGCTACAAGGAGCTCCATCCGTTGGATCCTCTGGCCTTCACCCGCGATGCGAGACCGACTCTTCCACAAACGGGGTCACCCCTAGCGAAGAATCCCCAACCTGGCTCGGAAGGAGGCTCGCACGAGACGTTGTATTGCTATCGCTATACCCTGGCGTTCGATGAGAACAAGGTCCTGAAGAGTTGGAAGCGGGAAGAGTGCATTCCCGGGATGAGCGAGAAAATCGACGGTCAGTAGGTCGTTCCCTCCCCCCCGATAGTTCACGATCCTCTGCAGAGTCGTTTGCCACCGATCGGCGGCCGACAGGCCGGTCGCTTTGGAAGAATACGGCGAATGCTTGGCGCTTGCCGCCCTGCCGAGTATCCTTATCCCGGTATGACTCAGGGCTTGCGCCAACGAAACTTGGCTCTTCCGGGTTTCGTGTGGGGCACTGATCTGGTTCCTCCCCTTTGTAAGGGGAGGCGAGGTGGGGTAGAGACGGCGGTATGTTCGATGTCGTTCACAAAGACCATGATCTCACGTAACAGTGCACCCCGCTGCGTGCTGCTACCTCCCCCTTCCCCTCCTTACAAAGGAGGGGATTCCACAGGATGCTCCCCCGCTACCAAGGCCAGAACAAGATTCAGCGTTCTCGTTCCCCACATAGGATCCGGAAGAGCCCGAAACTTAGAGAGGAGTCGGTGTGATGTCTTCAGAGATGCTCGGGTTCGATAGCGGATTCCTGCTCGATGGGCTGAAGTCCGTCATCCTGTTGCTGGTGGTGCTCATTCTTCGCCTGATCCTCCTCCGCTCCATCGCGAAGAATCCGCACCTGAGCACGCAAGCGAAGCTCCGCTGGGTCGTCACGATCCGCAACACCGTCGTGGTCGTCCTGCTGGTCGGCCTCATTTTCATCTGGGCGCACCAGCTTGAAGCGTTGGCCGTGTCACTGGTGGCGATCGCAGTAGCGTTGGTTTTGGCTACGAAGGAGCTGATCTTGTGCATCAGCGGCGCTGCCCTGCGGATGGGAGCCGGTGTGTACTCGGTCGGCGACCGGATTCAGATCGGGGGTTATCGTGGCATCGTCTTGGACCAAGATATGTTCGCCACAACGCTTTTGGAGATTGGGCCCGGCCAGGTCCCGCATCTCATTACGGGAAGGACGGTCGTCTTCCCGAACAGCCTGCTCTTTACGAACGTGCTGGTCAACGAAACCTACACGAAGGAGTTTGTGCTGCACGTGATGTCGATCCCGCTCTCCGCCGCGGAGGATTGGCAAACGGCCGAGCGGATCCTGTTGGAGGCGGCGAGGGAAGAGTGCGCCCCGTATCTCGACGAGGCGGTCCGCTATATGCGGTCGCTGGAAGAAAAGAATATTCTGGAATCGCCTTCACCGGAACCGAGAGTCACGCTGCACATTCCGGAACCGGGCAAGCTCACGCTCCACCTCCGGTTTCCGGCACCGGCGCGCAGCCGCTCCCGCGTGGAGCAGGCGATCCTCCGCCGGTATCTGCAGTCGAGGGTGACGCAGGTCGGCGCGTAAGTCGGGGGGGCTGGGCAACCCCGTTCCAACCCTCTCCATCGTTCGGGGGATAGGAAGATAGGAAGGGTGGGGGTGCGTTGGACCCATCGCGTGCGGCCATTGCAGTCTTGGAGGGCACTCATTGCTCTGGGAATGCAATGGGGGCCTCAGCAGAAGCGTTCATGAATAATGCCCGTCACGGGCAACCCGTCTCGGACCTCTTGTTGCTCGGCGTTCGTCCAAGGTGCTCTTTCTGCAAGAGCGACTGGGCGAGCGAGAGCTGGTCGTTGGCTCGCGTATAAAACTGCGGGCTCTGTTCGATAGCTTTCTCCAGACACGCCACAGCGTTTCCCGGTTTTCCTGCTTCGAGATAGACCACGCCGAGGTTGTAATAGGCCTGCGCTTCAGAGCCTGCTTTCCGAAAGGCCTCCCAGGCCGGGCCATAGGCGCGCTGCATCGCCAGGGCCAGGCCGAGATTGTTGTAAGCCTGCGGAGCCGTCTGGCCCATCCGCAACGCCTGTTCAAAATGGTGAACGGCCTGCTTATAGTGCCCCGCCAGGTACCAGGCCCGACCGAGATTATTCTGGATCTGGGGCTGGTCCGGCTTGATTCGAAGCGCCGCCTGATACTCCGCGATCGCCTGCTCGTGCTGCTGCTGGTAGTCGTACACCATGCCAAGCAGGGCATGGGCTTTCCACATGCCGGGGGCTTCTTGCAGCGCCTGTCTGGCGAATTCAGCGGCTGGCTGCAGTTGGCCGCGCTGGAACAGCACTCGCGCCAGCCCGATCATCGCGGGCGCGTGGCGCGGCGCGCCGTGCAAGATGGCCCGGAAGTCGGCCTCCGCCTCATCAACCATGCCTTGGGTGAGGTAGAGCAAGCCTCGTTTGTATCGCGCCCTGGCCGGCTCCGGCGCCGACTGGATCGCCCGGCCATACTGCAGCAGGGCCAGCGTCCAATTGCCTTGGCGGACAAACATGTCCCCCAGTCGCTCATGCCCGTCCGTGTTGGTCTCGGATTGTTCGGACGGTTCAGCCGACGGCACCGATGCCGCCTTCTGAGCCTCGGCTCGACTCTCCATGAAACCGGTTCCGGACAGGCGGTTGTGCGGCACCTCCGAATGAACGCAGCCGGCCGATGCGAACAGACAGAGCCCCCACAAAGCCGACTGTAAGAGCCACGCGCTCGGTGTGTTCAGCCGCATCACGTGTCCTCCTTCCCTCTCTTGTGAACGGACGCCTGCCGTGCGCCTCACTGTCCGACAGTTGGGAGCAGAAGCCGCACGCCTTGCAGCACGGCCGGGCCCAGCACGATCAGGAACACCAAGGGCAGAATGAAGACGATCAACGGAAACAAGAGCTTCACCGGCAGCTTTGCCGCGAGCTCTTCCGCCTTTAACTGCTGCTGCATCCGGATCCCTTCCGAATGCACGCGCAGCGACTGCGCCAGGCTGGTTCCGAACCGTTCGGTCTGAATCAGCATCGAGGTGAAACTTCGCACTTCATCCACTTGCGTGCGCAGGCCGAAGTTTTTCATTGCCTGTTGGCGGCCCCGCCCGGCGCGAAGTTCCAACTCCAGCCGTTGCAGCTCATCCCCCAGATCTTCGTGGGCCAACCGGATTTCCTGCGCTACACGGTTGAGTGCCGCGTCCAGGCCGAGCCCTGCTTCAACGGTGACCACCAACAGATCGAGCGCATCCGGGAACGAACTCACGATCCGTCGTTTCCGTTGCTCGACTTGGCGGCGGAGCCAGAAGTCCGGACCGTACCAGCCGGCGAGGGCAACGCTCATGGTGCTCCACAACAGGGTCGCCCCGGTCACATGAAGCCAGAGCGCATCGAGCAGCACAAGCACGACCGGAAGCAGACAGAGGCCTGCCACCTTGCTCCCGCTGAACAGATGCGGAACACGCGGGTCCCGATACCCGGCCGCCACATAGAGATTCGGCAGATGCGCGAGCTCGACCGAGAGGCCGGTGGGTACAGCCCGGCCGACTCGCTCCAAGCCCCTCAGCACCCAGGCCCCCAACGGCGCCAATTGAGGCAGCATCCTGAACGGTTCCGGCACACCAAGGACCCGTGTCCGCCACAACCTGAGACGGCGACACTCCTCCCAGTACGCACCGAGACCCCACATGCCGAGGAGACTCGTGACGAAAGCCAGGAGACTGATGGCAAGCAACGGCTCCATGGGTTAGTTATCGGTTGTCAGTGCTCAGTTGTCGGCTCCGGAACTGACAACTGGGAACTAATCGCTCCTCACACCTGCACCCGCACCATCCGCCTCGTCACCAGAAACCCGACAAGAGCCAGTACCCCACCACCCGTCAGCAACATCCGGCCCGCTGGGTCCATGAACAGCGGACGGAGATAATCGGGATTCAGAAGGAACAGCAGGATTCCTATCCCCAGCGGAAGCACCAGCAGCACGTTCGCGGAGAACCTCCCCTCCGCGGAGAGGGCCCGCAGCTTCGCCTCCCATTCAAACTGTTTCCTCGTGAGCCGGCTGATAAAATCTATGATTTGGACGAGGTTCCCGCCCGTCTCCCGTTGAATGATCAGCGAGGTCACGAAGAATTTCATCGCGCCGGAGTCCACGCGCGCAGCCAAATCCTTGAGGGCTTCTGGCAGGCACACGCCGTACTGCACGGCGCTGACGACCGACCGGAATTCTTCCCCGATCGGGTCGGGGCTTTCTTCGGCGACCGACCGAATGCTCTCGATCAGGGCATGGCCGGCCCGGAGGGAGCGACTCATGAGATCCAGCGCGGTGGGAAACTGCTGGAGGAACTTGGCTCGCCGTTGCGCGCGCCGTCGCGCGGCCAGGAGCGAAGGCGCGGGGAGTCCTAAGGCTCCTGCCATCAGGGCACCCCATGGGCCGAGAGCCAGGCCGGCGAACAGCATCGCCCCTCCTATCAAAGCTACGTTCCGCCACAACCAGGATTGTAAGCCGAAAGGCCGCAGTTCCCTGGCATGCTTGGCACCTTCGGTCCCGAGCTGCCGCAGGATCAACCGAACAGTCCCGCCGGCCGGCTCGCGCTTCACGATAGGGAGGTAGTCGTCCGAAGGCACCTGGGCTGGGAGCGAGACCGCGTCGTTCGATTCGGATAGGCGATCCTCCGAAGCGGAAGAGACCAGCCAATAGAGGCCTCGTCCGAAAAGGATCACGGCCGCTGCGAATCCGATGGCCATCAGCAGCGGCACCATGGATCAGCATTCCTCGACAGTCGATGGTTCGAACAATTTCGGAGGGACCGTCACACCCGCCGCTCGGAGTCGTTCGACGAACCGTGGCCGGACGCCGGTCGCCCGGAACCGTCCCTTCACCCGTCCATGTTGATCGATTCCCGTCTGCTCGAACATGAACACTTCCTGTAACACGACCGAATCTCCGTCGAGACCGGCCACTTCTTGGATGCTCATCACCTTGCGCGTCCCATCGGCCAGGCGCTGGACCTGCACGATGACGTCCAGTGCCGAGGCCACCTGCCGGCGGATCGCATGAGGAGGAATATTGAGACCGGCCATGGCGACCATCGTCTCGAGCCGCGAGACGGCATCGCGCGGGCTGTTGGCATGGACCGTGGCCAGCGAGCCGTCATGGCCCGTATTCATCGCTTGCAACATGTCTAGGGCCTCCGCCGCCCGGACTTCCCCGAGAATGATGCGGTCCGGTCGCATGCGCAGGCTGTTGCGAAACAGGTCGCGCTGCGTGACTTCGCCCTTGCCCTCGACGTTGGCGATTCTCGTCTCGAGTCGCACGACATGCTCCTGGCGTAGTTGCAATTCCGCTGAGTCCTCGATCGTAATGATGCGCTCGGTGGCAGGAATAAACCCCGACAGCAGGTTGAGAAGGGTCGTCTTGCCGGATCCCGTCCCCCCCGAGATCACCGTGCTCAACCGCGTGCGGACGGCCGCTTTCAACAATTCCCCCATTCCTTCCGTCAGGGCGCGCATCTTGATCAAGTCCTCAAGGGTCAACATGTTCTTGTTGAACTTTCGAATGGAGAGGATCGGTCCATCGATGGCCAGGGGGGGAATAATGGCATTGACGCGGGACCCGTCGGCCAGTCTCGCGTCCACCATCGGGGAAGACTCATCGATCCGACGGCCCACCCGCGCCACGATCTTTTCGATCACTTCGCGAAGATGGGTATTGTCCCGGAACCGGACGGGGGTCAGTTCCAGTCGGCCTGCGCGTTCCACATACACCTGTCGGTAGGCATTCACAAGAATATCGGAGACGGACGGATCTTGGAGCAGTGATTCGAGCGGACCGAGTCCCAGGACTTCGTTTTGAATGTCTCTGATGAACAGTCCTAATTCGGCCACGTTCAGCGGCACCCCGAGCTCTTCCAGGTTCTGCATGATCAGAATCGCCAGTTGGCTGCGCAACACGTCATGATCCAGCGCCGCCATCGCCGCGAAGTTCAACTGGTCGAGCAATCGCTCGCGCACACGGCCTTTCAACTCGTCCAGGGCCGGCGTTGAAGCCGGTGCGCTCGGAGCCGCCTGGTCAATCGCCTCATGCCCGCCAGTGTGAGCCATCAGCGAACCCTTGCAAACCATCTCCGGTGCGCGGCGCGCAAGATCTCGGCCGCTCGGACGGCCTTCGACTCGGACGTCGGCCGAGTCGCACAGAGACCCGCCAGTACCAGGATCTGGCGGCCGATCTCGGAATTGGGCGCGAGCGTGACGATCGGAGCACCCTCGATAAGGGCATCCTCCGCCAGCGCCGTGTCGTCAGGAACCACTGCGGTGGCCCGATAACCGAGCAGCGATTCCGCTTCCGTGAGGAGCGTCGCCTGACTCGGCTTGTAGCGATTGACCACGAGCTTGGTGCGCCCGCTCGGCACTCCATGGGTCCGGAGCCACACCAGCAATCCGCGCGCGCGGCGCACGGACCGAAGCTGTAATGAGCTCACGGCGATGATCGAGGTCGATCGATCGATGAGGACGGACGTTGCGGCGTCGATGGTGTGGCCACAGTCCACGATGACGACATCGAACAATGCTTGTGCGAGATCGGCCACTCGTTGCAGGCAGGCCAACTGTGGCGCGCCGCTCATCCATCCGTCATACCCCGACGGCAAGAGATGCAGTCCCGACGGGTGCCTGACCAAGAGATTCATGAGGTAGGCTTCATCCATCCGACCCGGATCTTCGGGAATCTCCCGGAGACTATGCGGCGTTTCGATCCCGAAGAACGGCCTGATATCTCCACCTTGTAGGTCCAGATCCATCAGCACCACGGACCGGCGCTCCTCCCCGGCCTGAAGACTCATGGCAAGATTCGCCGCTATCGTCGTGCTGCCGTCCCCGCCGGCCGAGCCGACCACACACACCACCTGGCGAGTCTTGGTGTCCGGCAAACGGGGCCGTGCAGGGGTCGGCTCCGGTTTCCGCAGCGCATTCTGCCCGGCATGCACGGCCATCAGTTCACCAAACTCGGCAGGCTCCCCAACGTCCCGAAGTCCGGCCCGCCGCCTCGGCCCCGTTGCACGGCGTGCTTGGACACGACTCCTGTCAGGGCATCCTTCTGCTGCGCGATGACGACGGTGGCAAACCCGACGATCGCCAGGGAGCCTTTCGGCGCCTGACAGTCGTGTTTGTTGTAGACCGGCACGACCGTCGACCACTGTCCAGTCTTCGGGTTTTTCCGCGCGTCATAGAGGCTCTGCAAGTCGGCAAAGGCGTCCCCGATGTCATCTCCGGTAAACTGAAACGTGCTCTGTCCGGCCTCAGCGACCGGGCTTTTGAAGGTGCCGGCCCGTAACTGTTGCAGAATACCCTGCACCTGACCGGTTGAAGCGGGTGACGCCGTAAACGTGGTCCATCCGATGCAAGTGCCGCCCTGATCGCGGCCGTTCTGGTTGCCCTTGTTGGTACCCTTGTCGTCACCCTTCTCTCTGTCCCGGTCTTTATCCTTTCCGCTCTTGCTGCCCGATGTGACGGTGAAACGTTTGTTCTGCCATCCCGTGTCGGCAAACCAGGCTCGGGCAATCCCCATGGGGAGCGACAACGCTCCCGCCGCGAGCTGGCCGAGCGGGGTAAGCGCCGCCGTTGAACGAGCCGACACGGTGATCGTGTTGACTCCCACCATTCCGCCCAAGAAGGTTGGCACGGCGGTTTCACCGCTCACCGCAACGGCGTTCGGATAGAGCGCCCCACCGGAAAAGGTGTGCGCCGTCGCGTCCCATGCGCCGACAAGAACCTGAACCATCACCGGCTGCGAACCGATCCGGTTTTTCGTGGCGATGCCCTGCGCCACGGCTTGGAGGTGCGCCTGATTGGCCGCCGAGGTCAGGGAGCCGGACTCGGCTGACCATCCTAATTGCCTGGACCCGGCCAAGGCGGCGGCATCCGCAAGGTTGCGCAGTCGATGTTTCGCGACCGCGGCCGAGCCGATATCGATGACTAACGCCGCCACAGGCACCAGCACGCCCATGAACGCCGCCACGACGACGGCGATTGCGCCTTGTTGGCCCTCGTTCGCACGGAGCGGATCCACGGGCCACGCTCCTCACTCGTTCTTCATCACCGTCTTCCCGACCAGCGTGATCGACGCCTTCATGCCCGGCACGAGATTCGGCAGGAACAGAAATCGATACGGCTGTTCCACCACCACGGTCAGATCGGTCCCGAACGAGCCTCCGCTGCCCGTTACGGTAATCGAGGTCCGGTCGGAGCTGACTCCAGCGTTCGCGAGGACGTTCTGCACGACGGCTTGGATGTCTCCTGCGGTCGGTTTCGGCGTTCGCAGCACGACGCCTGCGCGCGCCCCCTCGCGACTGGCCGTCGCGAGCATCGCCTCCCGATAGAGGAGCAGACCAAATTCCACGATCCCCAGCACGACCATCAACAGGAGCGGGAGGACCAGCGCGAACTCTACCGCTGCCGATCCGCGGTCGGAGGATGATTTCATCCTGCCTCACTGCGCGACAGATCCCGGATTCACGATGGCGCTTCCTCCGCTCATCGCGGGAGGAGGCGCAGCGGGCTGGAGGGGAAACGAGTTGAGGTATCGCTCCAGGGACCGCTCCGACGCGCGACCGTCCAGGCCGTCCACATAGTCGGTCCCGGCGCTAGCCTCAGGAAGCAGGCGCTGGGCCTGTTTCGATTGCTCGACGGACGCGCCAAACTCGTCGCTCAACGTCACCGGCGAGACACATCCGCCACCCAGAAGGACGATGGCCAATCCTGCCAGCACGCAGCCTGCCCACCCGCGTCCCATCGTCCACCTCATCAATGGGGCATCACATGCCCGACCGGTCCATCCACTCGCTCTTCGGGAATCGGGCCGCTCAGACGAAACTGCGGGCGTCCGCGCGCGAACGCGTTCGGACTGTCCATGCGCCCCATCAGATAAAAGTCGAAGTCGTCCGGTTCGATAAATCCCGTGGTGGGAAGAGAGTAAGCCGCTTCTTTGACCGGCGTCACAAGATGCGGCGTCACGACGATGACCAGTTCGGTTTCATTTTTTTGAAATTGCGAACTCCGGAACAGAGCCCCCAACACAGGGATATCGCCCAACAGAGGAAATTTCGACACGGTCTCGCGGACCGTATCCCGCAGCAAGCCCGCAATGGCAAAACTCTGGCCGTCCCCGAGCTCGACCACGGTGGAGGCCCGCCGGGTCGTGATCGCGGGAACGGTGAACCCTTGCAGCGTCAACCCGTTAGCGAAGTCCAACTCGGAGACCTCCGGCGTCACGGTCACGCTCAAGTGATTGTGCGCGAGCACGGTCGGGGTAAAATTCAACTGGACCCCGAACTTCTTGAACTGAACGGTGGTCACGCCGAAGGCTTGCGGGACGGGGATGGGAAATTCTCCCCCAACCAGGAAATTAGCGTCCTGTCCGCTGAGGGCCACCAGGGTCGGCTCTGCCAGGATCTTGACCAGGTTGGTTTCTTTCAAGGCGTCGATGAAGCCGGTCCAGGACGACGACCCGGTCTGAAATCGGAACAGGGCGTTGATGGCCTGACTCAACCCGACGGAAAACGGCGGCGCGGCAGCCCCGAACGCGCCCGGCGAGATGGCTCCGCCCTGATCGCCTGGCGGCAGAATGGTCGTGAGGTTCTTGAGCACGGACACTCCGAAGGATTTCCCCGTACCGTCCGTGTAGGTCAGATTCACACCTAAGCGCCGGAGCAAGGCCCGGTTCATTTCCGCCACGCGGACCTCCAGCATGACTTGCTGCGAGCCGCTCACTTGGATCAGGTTGAGCACCTTCTTCGGCGCATAGGCTTCGGCGAGAGACAGAACTTGCGCGAGACGCGCCGCGCTGCCGATCGTGCCGGTGAGGGCGATATGATCATGAGTCGCCGAGACCTGAAGGCCTTGCTCGTCCGGAAAGAGTTGGTGCAGTTGCGCCTTCAGCCTTGTCACGTCCGGCACCACCTCCAGATCATAGGCGGCCACCAACCGCCCTTCTTTCCCCCACAACATCAGATTGGTGATGCCCGCGCTCTTGCCCATGACCGAGATCTCTCTGGGGGACAGCACGACCACCTCGGCGATCTCTGGATTCGCCAGCGACGCGCGCGTGAAGACGGTCTGGTGATCGCAGACGACGGACTTTCCGACAACCAACTGGATGGTCTTCACCGCGCGCGGCGGCCCCGACGACCGACCGACCGCCTGAGCCGATACCTCGCCGATATTGAGAAGCAGCGCGGTCAGGACAAAGAGAACGAGCGCCCATCGCCTGTGCTCCTCGGCATGTCCGTCTTGGGGGACGGGGCGGGCTACGAATCGCTCAGAATTTGATTTCGCTGCGCGCATTGCCTCGGAACACTTCAACCCGCACGGCTCTCTCCGCTTGACCACCGGAATCGGCCGCGCTGGCGCGCTGATTCGGCGAGCGACTCACCTGTCGAACCGGCTTGGACTCGTGCTCCGCCGTCGCCCCCTGAGGGTTCTCCGCTTCCTCGTGTGCGGTTGCCAGTCCCCCGTATGACTCCAGCAGCGACCGGACCGTCGCCCCTTTCGTCTCGACCGGCGCATGATTGAGCGGATGGCGCAAGACCAGTTGGACGCGCCCTTCCGAAGCCGCAAGCGCCAATTTTTCCGCTTCGTCCGGCGTGACCTCGAGAGTCATGATGTTAGAAGGAGCGGGGGAGCCGGATTCCGCCAGCTTCGCGGACTTGCTCCTCGCACCGGCCACAGCCAGCACCAACACATTCTCGAGCACCACTTTCGTCACCGAGTGCTTCTTCTTGTCGTCCACCCGAATCGTCACCAACACGTCCACGCGATCGCCCGGCTGAATGAGTTCGGCCGCCGCTACGGCCTCCTCCACCTGCACGGCAATGGCTCGGGTGTGTTCGTGCGTCAGCGCCGCGACGCCCGGCGTGGTGACCGCCGCCGGAGCAAGCTTCGACTCGACGATCAGCTCATTGCGCTGGAGTTCTGCCACAAGTACCCGGCCGGTGACCGACGCCGTGCCGTCAAACGCTCCCTCCGGCAACGCGTCTTTCGGAAACCTGGCGCTGCGGATCGCGTCGTCGGTCAATTGCGTCCCCGGCACGAGGTTTCGTGCCGCCACCAGAGCCGGCCGCAGCCCGACCTCCGCGTTCACCTGGTTGCGAATGCCTTCTTCAACATGATCGAGCCATTGAAAGGCCAAGGCGCCGACCGCCGTGCCCATGCCGACCGACAGCCCCAGATAGATCAACGCTCGACGTTTCAATGTCATGGCGCACCCTCGACGAAGTTCGAGAAGAGACGGTCATCACGATGCGCAAACACGCATCGACTGTATCGGAAAAATGTCACGGATCTTAAAGCCGAGTGACCGGGGAACACGTGGTTTCAAAGAAAACCGAGGCTGGCCACAGGTTGAGGAAATCGATCGTGTGGCAAGGGGGAGGATGGGGAAACAATGAGCGTGTGGCAAGGGGCGCGGGTGTAAGACGAAACTCTCGCCCCTCGCTTCGTGCCCCTTGCCCCTTGCCTCTCGCCAAGTGCTTAGAACTTGCTGGCAATCGTCCTGAAGACCGTAGCGATCTTGTTGCCCAGGAGCGTCGCCGACGCGATGGTCGCCACCGCGATGAGCGAGGCGATCAAGGCATATTCGATGGAAGTGGCTCCTTCTTGATCTTTCGCCAATCGAGAGAACAGACGAGTCACCATCACAGTCACCTCACTTTCCCGGCCAGAGCCGTGGTTGCACGAAAGAGCCTATGCCCTCCGTTAATTGGCCTCATCGGTCATCAGTGAGGAAAACTTGAGGGGGTCGAGGGGTCGAACAGTGTCACGCGTGCGCCGCGTCGGCGGGCGGTTCAACGTGGTCAGGCTGACTTGACACGTTGTGATCTCAGGCTGTCTCGGCTCTTACAGGCGCGCTGCTTCGTTAACGGATCTGCCCTGTTCGTTGGTCGCGTTTCGCGCTAACCCGATATCGGTAGGAGACAAGGTGAACTTGAGTGTGTGGAAGGGGTCGGGAGTCGTTTGTCCGTGGGGTCGGGAGTCCTTCCGATTGACTCCCGACCCCTTGCCGATCAGGGGGCCAGGAACCGCGCCGATGCGGCGTCGGCCTGCGGCGAGCTCAGTCGAGGCGAAGGGTTCCTGGCCCCAGGGCGCTGGGCGCAAACGACTCCAGACCCCTTTGCCCCTGAGAGCAATGGGAAGGCCGAAGCTAGAACGCCGCACCCTTTGTCAGGAGCTTGATCCGATAGACGCTGGACCCTCCGGTGATATAGAGGACGGAGCCATCGTCCCCCCCGGCCACGTTCGAAGTCGGCTGACCGGTTTCGATGGTTCCGAGCAGTGTTCCGTCAGCGGCGATCACGCTAACTCCCCCTGGCCGTGCGCCGAACAGGTTTCCGTCGCGATCGACTTTGAACCCGTCCGGTCCGAAGAAGGGATCTTTCCGCCACCGGGTCGCGTCGAAGAAGATCCGGCCGCTGCCGACACTCCCGTCCGGTTTCACGTCGTACGCCAACCAGGCGGCCCGCTTCGGGTCCACATCGGAGACGTAGAGGATGTTCTCGTCCGGGGAGAAGGCAATGCCGTTAGGCGCCTTGAGGTCGCTGATGAGCAGCGTGAGTGTGCCGTCTCTTGCGAGGCGATACACGCCCTGGACCGGTGCCTTCTCGGGATCGTCGAAGGCTTTGGGCAGGCCGAACGGCGGATCGGTGAAGTAGAGATCGCCGTTGGATCTGAACACGAGATCGTTCGGGCTGTTGATCCGATGCCCGTCGTAACGGTCGGCCAGAACCGTGAGGCGGCCGTCCGATTCGAGCCTTGCGATCTGGCGATCGCCGTGACGACACAAGACAAGCCGCCCGGCCGAGTCGTACGTCAGCCCATTGGAACCGGGTTCTTTGCCGGCAAACGGCGTCGAGCCGCTGTAGCCGCTATTCTTCAGATACAGGCTCGTGCCTTCCCCCGGCTTCCATTTGTATACTGCGTTCGCGGGAATGTCGGAGAAGAGGAGGTAGCCGCCTTGCTTGTGCCAAACCGGCCCTTCTACCCAGGTGAAGCCCTCGGCGATCTTTTCCAGCTTTGCGTCCTTCGACACGAGCCGATCGAAGCGCGGATCGAGACGTACGATCGAGGTGATCGAGTCTAGGGCGGCGAAGATGGTACTCTGCTGTAGACCTGCCAAGGTCCAGGCCAACACGAGCAGGCCAAGAACTTTCTTTTTCACGGTCGCACTCCAGCGATGTTCAGTCTAACTCGGTAAATGCCTGTCAGGGCCGTGATGTAAAGCGTTCTCCCGTCATCGTCCCCCCAGGCCATGTTGTGCGGATCCTCCGGGCCTTTGAGGAGTCCAAGCTGCTTGCCTTCCGGGGAAATGATCCAGAGCCCGCCGGGGCCGGTGGAATACACGTTGCCGTTCTGGTCCACCTTCATCCCGTCCAGGGCGTCGTCGCCGGGTGCCTCGGTCATATCGAAAAAGAGTGTCCCGTTGGACAGGGTGCAGTCGGGATTCACGTCGTACCGCAGGATGACTTTCTTCTTGGCGTTCCAGTTATTCACGTAGAGACGCTTCTCGTCGGGCGAGAGCGCGATCCCGTTCGGCGCGTCCAGGTCGGCGCTGACCAGCTTCACCTGCCCATCCTTCACGCAATAGACCCCGCTGTAGGGAAGCTCTTTGCGCGGGTCGCCGAAGACTTTCGGCAGCCCAAACGGAGGATCGGTGAAATAGAGCGCGTCGTCTGAGCGATAGACGAGATCGTTGGGGCTGTTCAGCCGCTTGCCGTCGTAGCGATCAGCCAAGACCGTGATGTTCCCGCGCGGCTCCACGCGGATCACCCGGCGGTTGCCGTGCTGATTGATCGTGAGCCGGCCCTGTTTGTCCAGCGTCAGCCCGTTCGACCCCGGCTGGTGATACTCCCCGACATCGAAGCCCGAATACCCGCTCTTCGTCCGGAACACGGACACCTGTCCTTCAGGCGACCACCGATAGATCGTGTTGTTGTTAGGATCGCTGAAGAGCAGGTATCCCGAAGCGTTGGCGGTGGCCGGGACCCACACCGGTCCCTCGGTGAAGAGAAAGCCACCGGCGAGCTTTTCAAGCTGGGTGCCCGGTGAAATGATTTGATCGAGCGCCGGATCGAGTTTGATGATCTCGGTCTTCACGAGCCGCGTCGGCCCGATGTGATTACTCTTGTAGAAGTCGAGAGTGGCCGAGCGAACCCAAATGAAATTGCCCGGTGGATTCGAGAGCGGTCCATTGATCCCGAAGACAGCCAGGTGGAACTTCTGCCCAGGCCGCGCATTCTTCGTCAGCACGACGCGATTCGGCGCATTGAATCCCTTGATCAGCTGCCCACCCGGTTGCCCCAAGACAAGCGGAAGTTTCCCGTCCACCCAGATCTCCGCATAGTCATCGATGGCGATTTCAAAGACGACCGTTGAGCCCGTCGGGTCGAACGAGCCGATCTTCTCCGGTATTGTCACAGTCGTACGGTACCAGTTGAAACAGAGTCGTCCGCTTGAACGGCGCTCTTCCAATTGTGCCGGCTTGATCGGCTCCCACTTCGAATCGTCGAAATCTGCGGCACCCGCATGGACATCGATATCTTGCGTCCAATTGGGCGGACCTGAGGGTCCGAGATCTACGCCGGGGCTGTGATGAGCGACGTCGATGACCTTCGCATTGTTGTATCGCCACTGGCCCTTGACCAGCACGATGCCTTCATCGGTTTTCAGATCGATGATCGCATCCGGCCGCACCCCCGGCGCATCGCCGGTGACTTGCGCATAGGCCGACTGTGTGGCCAACGTTAGAATCGTCGCAGTCAACACTCCCCAACTCTTCATCTTCCCACTCCCTATCTGAGCCGTTTGATTCTTCCACCTCAGGCTCTTCGCCCGAAGGGTGGTGAGGATGGTCGCCGTTGCGCGCGTCCACCGAGCACCGCCCTCTATTAAAAAGTGTGATAGGCCATGTGTGCGCGGTGCGCGAGCACAGCGACCATCCTTACCACCCTCATCTACCTCACCTTCACCACGTAATAATCAAACGGCGCTTCCACTTCTTTGAACCAATGCGGCACGCCGTTCGGAATTATCACCACGTCTCCCGGCACCAGCTTGCGGGTTTCCCCGCCAGTGGCCCCTGGAGCCCGAAACTCATGAGGCGCTATTGATTTGAGATCGAGTGGTGTACCGCCTGTCACCAGAGTCGCCGAACCCTTGAGGACATAGACAATGTCCGTGTCGAACTCGTGGATCTCCACGAGGCCGGCTTTGTCGCGGTGACTGGCATGGACCATATAGTTCCTGGCCGCATGCATCATATTCTCATCTTCGCCAACCAGAACTGCGCCTTTGGTAAACGCGGCGGATACCTTCCGGCTCTCGATGTACGTCACCGGAAGCGGGGTGTGGCCGTTCGTCATGCCTGCCGTCTCCATCGAGTCCAGTGCCTTCGCGCCGACGATCGCGAGTTCTTCGTCCTGCTGGGCGCTCGCTGCCCCGCTCACGCCGACTGCGCCCACGACCTTGCCTTCCCATTCGAGCGGGATGCCGCCTTGGAGCGGGGTGAAGTTTTGCAGATCACCGCCGAGCGTGATCATTGAAGTACGCCCGCCCTTGATGACGTCCTCGAACAGTTTTGTGGGCTTCTTGAACAACGCGGCGGTGCGCGCTTTGCCGACGGCGATGTTCGCGCTGGCGGCAAAGGTCTGATCCAATCGTTCCAAGGCCATCAAGTTGCCGCCTTCGTCGACGACGGCGATAGAGCCACCCGGTGCATTGACCCGCTTCGCTTCCGCGACCGTGGCAGCGATGACCTTCTTTGCGCCCTCCAGCGTGAGCCCGCGTTTGTCCGACACCGATTCGGCGAGAGCTGTGGAGGATAACAAGGCCATCGCCAGTGCCGCTGTGACGTTCATGTATCTCATGTTGCGTCTCCTTCTGTGACCTGAGCTCTCAGCAGTCAGCTTTCAGCTTCAAGGCCACCTCTTTGAAGCTAAACCTGAGAGCGGTCGGCTACTGTTTCGTGAACGTGGTCGCGACCGCCGCTCCGGCCATGGCGATCTCCTCATCTTGCCCCGGCGTCTCGCCGCTTACCCCGATGGCACCGATGACCTTGCCGTCGACCACAAGGGGGATGCCACCTTGCAACGGCACCGCTCCATGCAATGCCAAGGCGGCGACGCGGCCGTTTCGAACCTGATCTTCAAAGACCTTGCTCGGCCTTCGAAAAATGGCGGCGGTTCTGGCCTTGTCGATGCCGACATTGACGCTGGCGACTTGGGTATCATCCAGCCGTTCGAGCAAGAGCAAGCTTCCTCCCTCATCCACGACGGCGATGACCACACGCGCGCCTTCGGCCTTGGCTTTCGTTTCCGCGGCGGCTGCGATCTGCTTCGCCCCGTCCAGCGTGAGAGCCGTTTTCTCGATCAATTGGGCCTGGGCCGTTCCGACCATGATTGTCATGGCCATCGTGACTGACACCATCATGCGAATCATTGTTTGCTCCTCAACTTTGGGCGACGCGGGGCAAGGGGCAAGAGGTCATGGGTGAAATGCCAAGCACTCGCCTCTCGCCCATCGCCAACGCCTAACGGCTCATCGCCATGCCGTCGGAGTGCATGCGCTCGCCGGAGGCCGTCATAATCGGCTTCGGGAACGAGGCTTCGCCGAGTAGCGCTTCGGCCCAGGCGCAGTAGATTTGCACCTTCGCGACATCGTGCACATAGGATGGAATCGTGATGGTGCGGTTATCCTTGTCGCCTTTGATTTTCAAGCGCTGCAACAGATAGACATTGCCCTTGGAGTCCACGACCTGCCAATGTGGAGCCGGCGTGTCGGGAATCTTGAAATCATCCGACCAGGTCAACGTGTCGCTGTTGCCCGACCGGCCGTGTGTTGCCGTGCCGCTGTTCGCCTTCACGCCCTCGAACTTCGAAGTCGTGTGGGCATCGGCGGCAAAGCTGCTGTTCACGCTGAGGTAACCGACGGCGAACACGGCGGACAGCAGCGTCATCCCGAGAATTGGAATGTTACGCATGGAAACACCTCCTGAAAAAAGTTAAGGTTTGACAGGCGAAGAGTCTGCAGCTCAACGCCTCCTGCGTGTGACGCCCGTAAGTCGCGCGAGCGAAGGGAAACTTACACGGGCGAAGAGCCGGCAGAGAGGCTTGTGCAAATTCACCCCATTTGACATACTTACTCCGCGTGCAGCGTTGCTCCGGTCGAGTGACGAACTCCGCAGCCAGATCCCTCACCTCAATCACATAAAGGAGGTCTCCCATGCGTAAGATGTTGATCGTGGCCATCGCGGCGATGGGTCTCATCGCCTTCGCCTCGCGCTCGTTCGCCGATGAGACGGGCAAGCAGCAAGGGGGCGCCCAAGGTGCCGTCGATCAGATGAAAGCCGACGTGAAGGCGGAAAAGGAGCGGATGAAGGCCGACGTGGAGGCCCAGAAGGAGCAGGCCAAGGAAAGCGTGAAGGCCAAACGCGAACAGGCGAAGGAAGCCGTCAAGGCGAAGAAAGAAGCCATGAAGGCCAAACGCGAACAGATGAAGGAAGCGGTCAAAGCCAAAAAGGAAGCGGCAAAAAGCCAGGCCGAAGCCGTGAAGGGTGAAGCGGCCGGCGCAAAGAGCGAGGCCCAGAGCTCAGTCGGGGAGATGAAGAGCGGGGTCGATGCGATGAAGGGTGCGGCCGAGGGAACGGGGAAATAAGAGGACTCGTTCGGCTTCTCCATTTAGAGGAAAGAGAGTCAGACCACGGCCTGCGGTCGGTCCATCCCGATCGCAGGCCGTGGTGGTTTGAGAGAACGAAAGCGGCCGCGGGCGTAAGAAAACCGCCGCTCGATCGACGAAGCGCCATGATGCCGGATGATCTGTGGCCGTGCGGACGGATTGATCCAGTCATCCGGTCTATTGCTTGGAGTCCCTGACATGGCGGAGCTCATTCAGGAAACGGAGACGGTCACTGCTCGCGTCGAAGAACAGGGCGGAGCGCCAGGGACGCCGGTCGAAATCGACCCTATAGAGTCACGGCCCCTAGCTGAGCCGGAGCGGCGAACAGAACGTGTGTACCGACATCGCCTGCCGGTTCGCATCGGTCATTGGATCAATGTCGTGTGTTTGTTCATCCTGATCATGAGCGGGCTCCAGATTTTCAACGCCCATCCGGCGCTGTACTGGGGAGAGCGATCCGATCGGGATCGGCCATGGCTGTCCATTCGCGCCGTGCGCGGCGACGACGGCGAGATGAGCGGGCTCACCACGGTCGCAGGACATCAATTCGAGACCACCGGCGTGCTGGGATATTCCAACGGGTCCCGCCGGGCGTTTCCCGCCTGGGCTACCGTGCCCGGCGCGAAGTGGCTCGCCATGGGGCGGCAATGGCACCTCTTTTTTGCGTGGATCTTCGTCATCAACGGTGTGAGTTTCGCGGCCTACGCCCTGGTCACGCGCCACCTGAGCCGCGATCTGCTGCCGACCGGGAAGGATCTGCGCAGCATCGGTCGAGCGCTGAAGGATCACCTGTTGCTCCGTCATCCGCGCGGCGAAGAAACCAAGTGCTATAACGTCCTCCAGAAGCTCGCCTATGTCGGCGTGATCTTCGGCCTGGCCCCAACCATCGTGCTGACGGGATTGACCATGTCGCCCACGATGGATGCGGGCTTTCCGTGGCTCTTGGTTCTATTCGGCGGGCGCCAATCCGCGAGAGCGATTCATTTCTTCGCCTGCTTTGCGTTTGTCGCCTTCATCGTCGTGCATGTCTCTCAAGTCGTCATGACCGGCATGATCAACAACCTGCGATCCATGATCACCGGTTGGTTCACCGTCGAGTACGAGGATATATCCCATGAGAAGGCAGCGACTGATTGATCGGCGTCGATTCTTGAAAAGCACGGCGGGCGCCGCCGGTCTCCTAGCGCTTGCCGGGTGCGACAATCTCTCGCAGACACCATGGTTCATCGAGCTATTGCACGGTACGGAAAAGGTCACCAGAGGAGCGCAGCGAACGCTGACGCGCCGGGACGCGCTTGCCAGGGAATACACCGAGGCCGAGCTTTCGACCGTCTTCCCGGCCAACGGGAACACGGATCCCGGCACCGCCGACTATAACGCGCACGTCGGGAACAACTTTGCCGAATGGAGGCTCGAGATCGGCGGCTTGGTCCGGCAGCCCGTGAGTTTCTCGCTGGAGGAGTTGCGCGCCATGCCGTCGCGAACCCAAATCACCCGCCATGACTGCGTGGAGGGCTGGAGCGCCATCGGCAAGTGGACCGGCGTGCCCTTGCGCGATCTCGTCGAGCGAGCGCAGCCGCGACCTGGGGCGCGATATGTGGTTTTCCATTGTGCAGACGTGGATGATGAGGGCGTGCCGTACTATGAGAGCATTGCATTCGAAGACGCATACCACCCACAGACGATTCTCGCGTACGAGCTCAACGACCTGCCTTTGGATATTCCCCACGGAGCTCCGCTCCGCCTCAGGATCGAGCGGCAACTGGGCTACAAGCACGCAAAGTATGTTATGCGGGTTGAGCTTGTGGAGTCACTCGCCGGCATCGGAGGCGGCAAGGGCGGCTACTGGGAAGATCAGGGCTATGAATGGTACGCGGGCATTTAGCCTGTCTCCTGACCTTGTTCGGCTTTTTCCCTTTTGCTAGCATGCCGCCGTCGTGCGCTTCAAAGCCGAGGCGGGATGAAGATCGCCACGTTTAACGTCAACTCCCTCCGTAAGCGCCTGCCCCTCGTGCTCGATTGGCTGGATCGGCACAAACCGGACGTGCTCTGTCTTCAGGAAACCAAGGTACAGGACACCGAATTCCCGCTGCTGGCCTTCGCGCCCACCGGCTATCACGTGACCTTTCGAGGGATCAAATCGTACAACGGCGTGGCAATCTTGAGCCGTAACGAGCCGGAGGCGGTGTTCTATGGATTTGACGATAGGCAGGACCCGGATGAGGCGCGGCTGCTACGAGTGGTGGTCAAGGGCGTGCCGATCATCAACACCTACGTGCCACAGGGCTATGAGATCGACTCGCCGAAGTATCAGTACAAGCTCAAGTGGTTTGCACGGCTCCGCAAGTATTTCGCCAAGCATCTCTCAGTAAAGGAGCCGGCGATCTGGTGTGGGGACATGAATGTGGCTCCGAGGCCCATCGACGTCCACAGCCCGGAGAAACATCTCAACCATGTCTGTTATCACGAAGCCGCGCGCAAGGCTTATGACAAGACCGTTGCGTGGGGCTTCGTGGATGTGTTCTGCAAGCTGTATCCAGATCGCCGGCAATACACGTTTTGGGACTATCGCCAACCCAGCTCGTTAGCTGCCGATAAGGGGTGGCGGATCGATCACATTCTCGCCACGCCACCCCTGGCCGAGAAATGCATCAAGGTCGACGTGGATCTCGAGCCTCGCCGCGCCAAGGAGCCCTCCGACCATACGTTCCTTTGGGCCGAGTTCCGGCTTTAGGCGCTCGGGATCCGTGCCGCTCTGATTCAGTGCATGGTCTCGAGCGGCTCCATCAAAATATGTCCCGCCTGCCGGCTCGTCGACCGGTTCTGCGCGATCAACGGATCGATGATCGATCCGCAGTTGATGCATCGCCACACGAACGTCTCCGGAGTAAAATCCGGACGCCACTCATTGACCATCAGACCCTTGCAGCGTGTGCATGTCATGTCTCCCACCTCCTGTTGGGAGTGAAGGGTGAGGAAGACGAGGCCAGCGAACGAGCAGCAAGGTAACATCCTGAGATTAAAGGGCCGTTAACGGCGTGTTAAAACCTGTTAATTCTGAGATTGCCTTGCAATTTCAGCTAGATATAGCCAGGCGCCGAGGCAGGTTCCGTTAAGATTTGCAAGGTTCTTCACTCCACGATGATCGTTCCCGTCATGGCCCGGTGGCCGCGAATGCGGCAATGGAAGAGGTAGGTGCCGAGCGGGGGGTTGATCGTCACGGTGAGATGTTGACCTGGCACCACGCGGAGCGACGTCGATGACGAGGGCTCTCTTGAGCTCGGCTCCGTTGGCGGAGCGGTGAGCGTGTGAGCAAGCACAAGGCTTTCAATTTCGTGGGGCTCGCGCCCTTCGTTCACGATCGTCAAGCGAGTCGGAATCGTGGCCTTCAGGCGAATCCCATCGGGCGCGAACCGGAAATCCTGCGTAGCGATTCTGACGGTCTGGACGTCTCGGTCACAGGAGATGGTCAAGATGCTGATTGTGAGTGCAAGACCGACTCCGTATCGTCGGTGATGCCGCATGTGGGTCAACTCCGTGAAGGATGAGTCTCTTGTACACTGAGGTCCTTCCGACGGCAAGGCTTAACGATCAGGGGCACGTGCCTGTTCCAGGTGATCCTGCCGGCGTCATGCGGCACCGGGCGGATAGCCGTCGCCACGGCTGGAACGACAGCACGCACCTCCTATGTCACGGGAATGGTGGCCGAGGACTTGAGGGCCCCGAATCGGGTGGCCGATGAAAAGCCCGAAGACCAAACGTCATCCGACCGGGCCGCCGGCAAATAGGTCAGGATGCTAGCAATCGGCCGCATTCATCTTCAGGGCGAGGACTCTCTGTGATCGCCAGCGCTGCGGAGAAATCGGCGAAGCGGTTATGACCGGGCGGCACGGCGAGCTCTGCGAGGCTTGCCAACGCGCAGTTGAGCAGGAGCAGGGTGAGAAACGGCCAGAGCAGCCGCGTCGCACTGGACAATCGGGGCGGGAGTGGTAAAGTCCTCTCCATGTCGTCGCCGCTCACGTGCCCCCAATGTCGGAAAGACGGTGTGTTGCGGTCCCGTTGTCAGTCCTTCGTGGAGCGTTTCGCAGAAGTCTTCTTTGTTTCCCCGTTTCGGTGCCAGAACTGCCAGAACCGTTTTTGGGCTTGCCGTCTCGTGAAGCGGTATCCCACCCACCTCGTCGACCGGCGCGAACACCTGCGCATTCCGGTGAGGCTATTCCTGTCCTTCTCCGGGGGACGCATCCGCGGGGAGGGGATGGTCATGGACCTCTCCATGGGCGGGTGCATCATCAAGAGCGAAGCCCAGATCCATGTGAACGATATCTTCTACCTCCAAATCTCCATCGAAGACGGAGAGCCGCCGCTTGAGCTGGCGGCCATGGTCCGGTCGATCAGTGCGCGCGGGATCGCCTTCAAGTTCCTGAGGGCGGCCCAAGAGAACAAGCGCCTGCTTGCCTTCGTCCAGTCCAAGTCCGCCACCTATCGACAAGCCGCGTAATCAGTTTGCCATCGTGGGCACCCTCTCCTAGAATATCGCGCGGCGCGCCTGCAGTTTGACTCACCCGAAACCGGCCTTATCTGGCGCATGACGGGCTTATCGTCAAAGGAGGAGGGCGTGATGGATTCCATGCTCAGAACGACTGTCATCGGAGTCGCGGTCGCTATGATGGTGGCGATGGCATCCGCGTGCGGGTATAACGACCTCCAGGGTCTGGATGAAGATACCAAAGCGGCTTGGAGCGAGGTGATCAATCAATACCAGCGCCGGGCCGATCTGATTCCGAATCTCGTCGCGACCGTCAAGGGCTATGCCGAGCATGAGAGAGAGACACTTGAGGCGGTGGTGCAGGCGCGCGCTCAGGCGACCGGTATTCAGGTGACCCCGGAGATGCTGCGCGATCCGGCCGCGTTTGAACAATTTCAGAAGGCGCAGGCGAATCTGTCCACAGCGCTGGGTCGGCTCATCGCGATCGCCGAGAACTATCCCAATCTCAAAGCGGACCAGAGCTTCCGCGATCTGCAGAGCCAGCTCGAAGGCACGGAAAACCGCATCACCGTGGCCCGCAAGCGGTACATCGATAAGGTCGCCGACTACAACAAAATGGTCCGGTACTTCCCCACCAACCTGACGGCCAAGTTTCTCCTGCATCTCGAAGAGAAGCCGAATTTTACGGTGGCCGATGAAACGGCCGTGGCCAAACCGCCCGAGGTGAAGTTCTAACCTAGGTCCCGCCGCTATGTTGTGCTCGATTATGAGCCGTGTCGGTCGAGTGCCGGCACGGCTCATGGCTTTTCTTGCCATCTTGTCGTGCGCGAGCTCGGCGTGGGCACTCGATGTGCCGCCGCTCACGGGTCCTGTCGTGGACCTCGCGCAGGCCTTGCCGAGGGATGCAGCGGGCTCGCTTGCCAACGAGCTCCACGCCCATGAAGCGAAGACCACGAATCAAGTCGCCGTCTTGATCCTCCCCTCGCTCGAGGGCGAACTGCTGGAGGAGTATTCCCATCGCGTCGCCACCACGTGGAAGCTCGGGCAAAAAGGCACCGACAACGGCGTGCTGCTCATCGTCGCCATCAAGGACCGGAAAGTCAGGATCGAAGTCGGTTACGGCCTGGAAGGCGCACTTACGGACCTACGCGCTGCGCGGATCATTCGCGACGAAATCGTGCCGCGTCTTCGCGCCGGCGATCTCCCGGGCGGCATCTCGGCCGGGGTCCACGCGATCCTCGGCACCATCGACGGCACGTACGTTGCGCCGGAGACGCCGCCCATCCGCGTGCGGACGAACAGCGAACCGACGGCGCTTCACTCTATCGTCATCGGCATCATCGTCGGAACCTTGGCGGGCATCGTGTTGAGTCATGGGCTTCATCGGTCGCGCGCGTTGCTGGGGAGCGTGCTCGCGTTCTTGGTTGCGCAGACAGCCAGCCTGTTCTCGGGGCTTGCGGCGGCCGGTGTGACGGCCATCCTGCTCTGGCTGATCCTCCAATCTGCTCGCAGCGGTGGGCGAGGCAGGCGATGGGGTTGGGAGCAGGACATGACGTGGTTCCCGAGTGGAGGATGGGGAGGCGGGTCATTCGGCGGCGACATGGGGTTCAGCGGGGGCGGCGGAGATTTCGGCGGGGGCGGCGCCTCGGGAGGTTGGTGATGCTTCAGTTCACTGACGCGGAACGCGAACGGATCAAGCAAGCGGTGCGAGAGGCCGAGCAGGGCACGAAGGGCGAGATTGTCCCGATGATCGTTGCGGCCTCAGCGCGGTATCGCGAAGCGGGCCATCGCATGGGGCTCATGCTGGCATTGTTGGTCCTGGCCGTTCTTCTGACCGCTGAAGTCTATTGGTTGCCCTGGGGCTGGCACGCGGGGAATGCGGGCTGGCTGCTGCTCGCGGTCGTCGTCGCGTATGGACTCGGACAATGGCTCGGCGCGGTTCCTGCGGTGATTCGCCTCATCACCTCACGCGAGCGGATGGCCTATAAGGTTAAGCTGCGCGCCGAACAGGCTTTCTATCAGCATGGTCTTCACAAGACTCGGGCCCGCACCGGCATCCTCATTCTGGTGTCGCTGCTCGAGCGACGCGTTCACGTGCTCGCCGACAAGGGCATCAACGAAAGTGTACCGACCGGCACATGGGACGGACTGGTGGGCGGCATCATCGAAGGGATACACGTGGGCCGTGCGACGGAGGCCATCTGCGAGGCTATTGCCGCCTGCGGGCGGCTTCTGGCGCAAGTTTGTCCCGCTGGGGCAGGGAACAACCCCGACGAGTTGCCGGATAAACTCATCCAGGAACCGTAAACCACAAGGTTCTCTTGGCGGGGAAAGGGTAATGTCGCAAGCAGCCGATGGCTGCGTTTATCGTCCCAGGGCGGCCAATAGGTGCTTCACCTGGGAATGGGCCAGCACGACCTCGGGGGACCGCTGGAGAGCTTCATAATAGCTGCGCTCAAATCCTTCGCTCTGCTCGGAGGGGCATAACAGCGCACGCGCCGTGTCGAGGAGTTCGTGGGCATCGAGCGTGGTCTCGCGCTCCGACCTGTCCATCACTTCATCGAGCCGGACCACCAGTTGGGAGAGGGGGCGGAGCCACGTGAACCAAGGATCGTGCATGACGAGTTGTAGGAGCTGCCCGTTCGAAGGGATGCGCCCGAAGATGCGCTCATACGTGATCCGTTCAGTTTCGATGAGTGCCTTGTGTAGGTCGAGTAGCCCGCGCCGGAGGTCCAGCAGGCTGCGTCGGGACCGATCGGCGGCTTGAGTAGGGCGGCAACGGCGGGAAGGACCCATGCCAGAAGTGTAGCACGTCTCCCTGTATATTCGGCTGGGTCATCGCACGAAGACGGCGGCGCCGGGCGCTGCGGACCGTTTCGGTCAGTGAGTCGAGGGGATCGACAAGGCAAGGTAGGCCAAGTGAGCCTGTTTCGAGAGATCAAGATCGGCCAGGTCGATGCCGAATCCCGTCCCGTGCGCCCAACGTACTTTGGCATTCTCGACCATCAGCGGATGACGAGGTGCCGGCGGAATGAGGAAGACGGTGAGGCGCATGCCCTCGGAAACAGGATGAGTCCCCTGTACCAATCCGCCGGAGCCGGAGAGGTTCCGTATGATGCCGCTGGCGTGGAAGCTGCCGTCCGTGTAGTACACGGGACATTGGACCGGGACCCGGAAAATGGTGCGTCTCCCAAACCCTGATCTCATGATACGACTCCTCTCCTGATGCGCTGCGGCCACCGGCTTGACAAATTGGTGACCACGTCAAATTGGGCCGGGCACAGCTCCTGCCAGAGGACCAGGCTGCCGGCGAATACGATCCCGATGATATCGACCACGAGGTCATCTACCGACGGGCTGCGGCCGGGCGCGGATGCCTGGGCCACTTCTGTCCACACTCCGAAGACCAGTGCGAAGAGCAAGCCGACTCCCAACGCATACGAGACAGGCCAGCCTCGGTGCCTGAAGGCTCGGATCGCCAGAAACGCCAAGAAACCGTAAGCCGGCGCATGCATCAATTCCGTCAAGGTTCCGGGTAGCATCACCATCAGGGTCCCGATCGGTCCGACCCCCGGTGTCGCCACTGCTAAGACAATCAGGAGTCCCATGTAGGCTGCGATGATACTCAGTACCAGCACGGCCACCTCCCATCGTCGAGAACGTAGGTGCAGGGTAGCCAATCCGTCGCTGCAGAAACCATTGGGCATTGGTAGCCTGAGTAGTGCTTTTGGGGGAGGTAAGGACTTGAGGGCGTCCCGGTGAGTGCACCGAGCTTACGCTCCCGCACAATGTTCTTAGGTCTGCCCGTGAATCCTTAGCCCTGGATCAGTCCGGTTGTGGTACAGTGCGCGCCGATGCGGGTCTTTCTGCTCGGTGTCGGAGCGACAGGTTCCTTGCTCGTACCGCTTCTCAGTCGCCAAGGTCACCAGGTGTCATGTGGTGACCGGGATCCCGAACGCGCGCGGCATTTTCTGGGAACGCAGGCTCCCGTTCCGATTAAGCATGTCAACGCACGTAACCTCTGGAGCATCGTTAGGGCGGCGAAGGGCCATCATCTGATCGTCAACGTCTGCCCGGCGCAGTTCAACACGACCGTTCTCCGAGCAGCCCTTCGCCTGCGCTGCCACTATCTCGACACCGCGTCCCACCTCACGCGCGATCCCTTCAAAGCCGAGCAGCTTCGCTTCGACGATGACTTCCGGAGGAAGCGCCGTGTCGCGTTGTTCGACGCGGGCGTGGCGCCGGGCCTCACCAACCTGCTCGTGGCACGCGGCGCGGAACAGCTCGATCGTGTTGAGACAGTCCAGGTGCGGCTCTACGAACACACGGAAAGCGAAGACCCCTTCTCGCAGTGGTCACCAGACGAGTCCTTCAGCGCCGCCGTCGCACGACCGCGCGTGTACCGAGAGGGACATTTCCGCTTCGGTCAGCGCTTTGGTGAACGGGAGCTGTTCCGCTTCGCGCCGCCGATCGGTTCTGTGGGAGTCGTCTTGGCGGCCCAAGATGAAGTGTGCACCCTGCCCCACGTGATCCGCATGAATGACATGGATGTGAAGATCGGCGGAAGCGATATCGAGCGGCTTCGCCGTTGGTACCGACAGGGTAAGCTCAGGAAGTCACGCGGCCCGGTGGCCGCGCGCTTTCCCAAAACTCCTCCCCCCCGCGTGGTCGCCACACTGATCCGCCGAGGCGAGTTGCGGAACGCGCGCTTTGCGATGGCCGTCCTGGTTCGAGGGATCAAGCAAGACCGGCCGACCGTCATCCGTTGGGACGCCAGCTTTCCGAGCCTCCATCAACTCCGGGAGCGGGGGACGCCATCCTCGCCGATTCCCTGGGCGAGCGCACACCTCGTGGCGCTCTTCGTCAAACACTTGCCGCGCGAGCACATCGGCGTGCACCCACCGGAATCGTTGCCGGCGGCCGTCCGCCAGGCCGTGCTCGCCGGGGTGCGTGCCTACGGAATCCACATCGTTCGGCGCATCACCCGTTTCAAGCCCGCTGAGGAGGACTCTAGCGAGCTGTTAGAAGTATTTTGACACGACGAGAATGCGGCGTCGTTGAAGCTCACGCACCGGATCGGTTAAGCCCAGTTCGCACAGCCTCGGCGGTAGTCCTCCGCTCTCTTTGCTTTTGGGGGATGCACGCCGGTTCAGGGCGAGATGAAGAACGCGCTCGTTCGTAGACTGTCGGCAGTCCATCCGTTACAATCCGTTCGATGTCCGTGCCTGCGCCCGGGACCTCCCTTTCCACCATCCAAGACGAGAATCACTCCGTCGTCAAAGCCGCGGGATTGATCGGCCTCGCGACCTTCTGTAGCCGAGTACTCGGTTTTGCGCGCGACATGGTCTTAGCCCGTCTGTTTGGCGCGACGCCCGCCGCCGACGCGTTCTTCGTCGCCTACCGGATACCCAACCTGTTGCGCGAGCTGTTCGCGGAAGGCTCGATGTCTTCCGCCTTCATTCCGGTGTTCACCGAATACCACGCCCTCCGCAGCAAGCGCGATGCCTGGGAGCTCGCCAGCGCGACCTTCACGACGCTGCTGACCATCGTGACCGCCGTCGCGCTGTGCGGCATCCTGGCGGCGCCCGCGATCGTGTGGGTCCTTGCACCGGGGTTTCATGCCGAGCCGGCCAAACTTCAGATGACCACGCTGCTCACGCGCGTCATGTTCCCCTATCTCATCTTTATCAGCGTGGCGGCGCTGGCCATGGGCATTCTGAATTCGTTGCGCGCTTTCGCCGCGCCGGCATTCTCGCCGGTGTTCTTCAACATCTTCATCATCGGCTGCGCCTTCTTTCTCGCTCCATTGTTGCCGGAACCGATCATCGGCGTCGCGATCGGGGTGGTCGCCGGGGGGGCGGCGCAGTTCGCGATGCAGTTACCGGGGTTGAAGCTCCGGGATATGTTGTTCGGATTTCGCTTCCATCCCGGGCATCCGGGCGTGAAACGGATCGGCTTGCTGATGGTGCCGTCGCTCGTGGGGCTGTCGGTGACCCAGATCAACATCACCGTCAGCACGATCCTCGGCTCTTTTTTTGCCGGTGGTCCCACGTATTTGTTTTACGGCATGCGATTGATTCAATTCCCCCTGGGCATTTTCGGCGTCGCGCTCGCGACCGCGATCTTGCCCACGCTGTCGGCCCAAGCGGCGCGGGGCGCGTTGGAGGAGCTGCGCGGGACTCTTGCGTTCGGCCTCCGGATGATTCTCTTCATCATTCTGCCGGCCATGGTGGGGCTCATGCTGTTGCGCCGGCCGATCGTCCATCTGTTCTTCGAGCATGGGTCGTTTACGAAGGCCGACACCGCCGCCACGGCCACCGCGGTGCTGTGTTACGCCGTGGGGCTCTGGGCCTTCGCCGGGGTGCGGATTATCGTGTCGGCGTTCTACTCCTTACAAGACACGAAGCTCCCGGTGCTCTCGGCCGTGGTTGCGGTGGGAGCGAACATCGTGTTCTCGCTTCTCTTCATGTCGCCGCTCGGTGCCCCCGGGCTGGCGCTCGCGACCGCGTTGGCGGCGATGGTGAACGGATCGATCCTCGTCGCCGTGCTCAATCGACGGGTCGGCGGCGTGGATTGGTCGTCGGTGGGCCGATCATCGCTCCGCGTCATGCTCGCCTGCGTCCCGCTGGCGCTGGCCTGCTGGTGGGTGGCCAACGCGAAAGTTTGGACCTACGAGGGGGCATGGGTCGCGAAGTCCGTCATGCTCTTCGTGGCCATCGGATTGAGCGCGACCGGTTACTTCGGCGTGCACGCCCTGTTGAAGTCCGAGGAGTTGGATGTCCTGTGGAATCTGGCCAGGCGCAAGTTGGTTCGAGCGCGTGGTTCGGCGTAGGAACATGTAAGAGTGAAGAACGCCGCAATGAGACAGTCCCCGCAGTCAGCCCCGGATTCTGTTGCGTTCAAGACGAACTGGGGCTGGGTCAGTCTCTCGGCGTCCGAAAAAGGCGTGACCAGCATCGTCCTGTCTCGGATGAAGCGCCATGACACAGCCAGTCCACAGACGGCGTTGAAAACAGCGCTCCCCATCGTGAAAGCAGCTCGAGCTCAACTCATCGCGTATTTGCAGGGCACCAGGCGCGAGTTTTCCGTTCCGGTGGACTTGTCCGTCGGGACAGCATTTCAGCGACGAGTGTGGCGGACGATTCAGCGCATTCCGTTCGGTCGCGTGCGGTCGTACCAATGGGTGGCGGTTCGGGTAGGAGGAGCGCGGTACGCACGCGCGGTCGGGAGGGCGCTGGGGGCGAATCCCGTTCCCATCGTCGTGCCCTGCCATCGTGTTGTGGCCCAGGACGGTTCGCTGGGCGGGTTCTCTTGCGGCGTGTCGATCAAACGGTGCTTGCTCAAGCTGGAAGGAAGCCTCGCACTGCTTCGGCAAAAGTGATGAAAGCGGTCGTTCAACGCGTGAGCCGAGCCTCCGTGGAGGTCGAAGGCAAGGTCGTCGGTCGGATCGGTGCGGGGCTCGTCGCGCTGCTGGGGGTCGCGAAGGGCGACGGCGAGGCCGACGTTCGCTACATCGTCGAGAAACTCCGGACCCTGCGCATCTTCAGTGATGATCAAGGCAAGATGAATCGGTCGGTCGAGGACATCGGTGGGTCCATACTGCTGGTGTCGCAATTCACCCTCTTGGGCGATACGAGCAAAGGCCGGCGACCGGGGTTCGACGAGGCTGCGCCGCCGGAGGAAGCGCGACGGCTGTACGAATTGGCGGCGGGGCAACTGCGTGGGGCGGGGACGCTGGTCGAAACCGGTGTTTTTGGGGCATACATGCGGGTCGACTTGCTCAACGACGGACCTGTGACGTTGCTCCTCGACAGCCGCCGGGAGGCATGAATCGAGGGTGATCAGCCTGCCCCCTCCGATGTGGAATTGTTCCGGGGGGTGGCATGTTTGCTATACTTTCGCCTATAACATTGGTCATCGCTCCGGAGTAGGAGGTGGAGATGGCCACAGAAGTTCCTCGGAACCATCCGCTGCGTCAATTGTTCGGGACGCTCACGGAAAAGAGCTTCACGGAGCACCTCGGCTGGCCTGACTCGACGGTCACCCACTACGTTTCCGATCTGCTCGTGGAGTTCACGAGGACCGACCGTCTCTACAAGATTCGCAACCGGCAGGGCAAGGCGGTCGATACCGTCGTGGACCTCCTCTTTGAATCGGAGGTGTTGCTGGAGGCGCAATCATTCGAGCGCGAACGGGAGGTTCATCGCCATATCGGCGACTTCACGTTATTCATGGCCGGCTTGTTTCCCAATTACTTGAAACGGCTGAAGAGCGCGAGCATGATCTATCATCCGGACTTCCTTGTGGACTACGTCAAGACCGGCAAGCGCTCCTACAGCATCGTCGCGCGAGTGACCGAGTCCGGCGCGTCGGATGAGTCGCCGTTGTTCCGAAAGCTGTCGGACAATTTCGAGCTCTGCGTGACCGGCCTTGGCTTCGTCCGGTCCGATCTTGCCCGGATGCAAAATCCCGTCTACCGCAAGGCAAAGGACATTCTCCTCCATTGAGTCGTCGTCTCCCACTGCTGCTTGTCCATGGCGGTGCCGGTTTGCGCGAGTTGACCGCGCTGCAGGCCGACTGTCTCACGCAAGCCCTCGTGGACGGATACGCCAAGCTGCGCAGCGGCGGAGCGGCCATCGACGCAGTGGAAGCCGCCGTTCGAGTCCTTGAAGCGTCGGGGCTTTTCAACGCTGGCCTCGGATCAAACCGCCAGCTCGACGGAGTGCAGCGGATGGACGCGTCGATCATGGAAGGCCGGGATCTCCGTGCCGGCGCGGTGGCCTCGATCGAGGGCGTGCTCCATCCGATTGCGGCGGCCCGCCACGTGATGGACGAAACCGCCCATGTGCTGGTGGTCGGAGAAGAGGCCACGAAGTTTGCCAAGCACCTGGGTCTTGCAGCACCGTCTCGTCGCGGGCAGCGACAAATCGGACCCTCCCAACATCGGGTTCTTAGACCTTCTGCGAAAAAAACCTGGCAGCTCTATCGGGAGATGCAACAAAGCGGGCACCTTCGATGGGCGGCCCTCGGCAAGGAGACGGTGGGGGCCGTGGCTCTGGATCGATCCGGCACGGTCGCGGCGGGTGCCTCAACCGGCGGGGTCGACATCATGTTGCCCGGACGGGTCGGCGACTCCCCGTTGATCGGCTGCGGTGTGTATGCCGACAACCACTCGGGAGCCGTCTCCATGACAGGACTCGGCGAGTGCATCATCCGCATTGGGGTGGCCAAGGAGCTGTGCGATCGGTTAGAGACCGGCGCCTCCCCGGCCGCGGCCGCCAGAGCCGTGCTGCAGAAGCTCGTTTCTCGCGTCCGCGGGTCGGCTGGCCTCATCGTGCTCACCCCTGATGGTCGCTTCGCAATCCGCCACACAACCCCGCGCATGGCCGCCGGCTACTGGAATGGCAAGGGCAAGCCCGTCGTGACCGATCGATTCAAGTGAGATTCGGCGATTTGGTGAATGAGTGATTGACGTGACAACGGACAGGTGTGCAGACTACCCGAAGGGGTCATTCAGACCCCGGATTGCCAAGTCAAGACGTAAGCCCATCACCGCATGGACAAGTCCTTTTCCATCTTGCCTTTCCTGTCCATGATCTGGAGGCTGCCAAGCGCTTCTACGTCGAAGGGCTCGGCTGTGAGCTGGGGCGTGAAGCGAAGTCTGCCTTCACATTTGGGCTGGCGGGACACCAGCTGGTGGCTCATCTGGAGACAGGGCAATCACACAAGCAGAAAGGAATTTACCCGCGGCACTTCGGTCTGGTGTTCCTGGACGAGAAAGAGTGGCACGCCCTGGCCGAACGGGCGAAGGCGAAGGGCCTGACCTTCTATCAGCAGCCGCGAGTCCGTTTCCCCGGCACCAGGATCGAGCATCGCACGTTCTTTTTGGAAGATCCCTCCGGCAATCTCCTCGAGTTCAAGCACTATACGCACGAGTCGGCGATTTTCGGCGAGCGAGGGTATCGAGAGGTCGGAGACCGGTCACCCCCTGAGGACCCGTAAGCCCTACCGTGGATCGGGAGCGCCCGCCGGCGCGAGCAGGAAATCGAAGTCGGCTTTGGTGAGAACCGTGCTGCAGGCTCCGCGAACCGCAGCGCCGACGACCGCCTGATAGAGATCCAGCTTCCGTCGTTTCAGCGCCATCATCTTTTCTTCCACCGTGTGGCGCATGAGGAGTCGCAAGATCGTGACCACCCGCTTCTGTCCGATACGGTGCGCGCGATCAGAGGCCTGCTGCTCCACGGCGGGGTTCCACCACGGATCGAGATGAAACACGTAGGTTGCCTTTGTCAGGTTCAGGCCCTGGCCTCCGGCTTTCAGACTCAACAGAAACACACCCGGTTCCTTGCGCGCCTGAAACGCCGTCACCAAGGCCTTCCGTTTGCCGGGCGCCGTGGACCCGTCCAGGCGGCTGTAAGGTACGCCCTGTCGGCTTAAGGCTTCCTCCACGAGATCCAGAAAGCTAGTGAATTGGGAGAAGACGAGCGCACAGTGGCCTTCCTCCAGCAGGACCTTGAGCCGGTCCATCAGGAACTCGAGCTTAGGCGCTGATTCGTCCGTTCGGCCGGTGAGCAACTGAGGCGAGAGACAAACCTGGCGGAGCTTGAGGATCGCCGTGAGCGCAATGAGTTGGGCCTGGGCCGGTGTCTTGGTGCCATAGGCGTCCTCGATCGTCGCGCGGACCTGGTCCACGGTCTGCTGGTAGAGCGCCTTCTGCCGATCGGTGAGGTCAAGGTACAGGTCGGTCTCGATCTTGTCGGGCAGGTCGCGCAGGGTCTGCTCCTTGGTTCTCCGGAGGATAAAGGGGCGGGTCCGCCGGAGGAGGCGTTCGAGCGCGTTCGACTCAGGGCCCTTCACCGCGGCCTTGAACCGCTCGTAGTCATCGAGCAATCCGGGCAGGCACAGATCGATGATCGAGAAGTACTCGCCGAGGTGATTTTCGAGGGGCGTGCCGGTCATCGCAAGCTTGAACGAGCCGGTGAGCCGGCGGGCGGCGGCGGTCGTGTCGGCATGGATGTTCTTCACCGCCTGCGCTTCGTCGAAGATGATGACGTGGAACGCCGCCTGCGCCAACCGTTCGCAATCCCGCCGCAGCAGTCCATAAGTCGTGAGCACCACCTCGCCGTCTTTGGCGTCGAGAGCCCGTTCTGTGCCGGTGTAGGTCCGGACCGTCAGATCCGGGTAGAAGCGCGCGAGTTCCTGTTCCCAATTGAAGAGCAGGCTGGTTGGAGCGACGATCAGATGCGGGCCGCGGGCCGCCGCCGGGGGCCGGACGATCCCCTCTCGAATCGCGGACAGCAGACAAATCGCCTGGAGCGTCTTTCCCAATCCCATGTCGTCCGCGAGACAGGCGCCGAACCGGTGCTGATAGAGAAACGCCAGCCACCCGTAGCCGTCGCGCTGATAGGGCCATAAGGTCGCCCGCAACCCGGCCGGGAGCGGCGGAGGCTCGATCCGCTCAAAGCGTAATAGCCGGGCGAGCACGGCTTCATCCTCGGCCGGGAGCGAGACCCGCACGCCCTGCTCCCGCAGTGCCAGCCACTCGAAGAGTGCGAGCCGCGGCACCGTGACGAGGCGCGTGGCGCCCCGGGCGGATCTCGCATGATCGGCAAGCGATGCGAGGGCGCGCAGGCGATCCAGAGTCGAAGCATCCAGCACCAGGAGCTTGCCCTCGGCCTCAATCATGCCGCCCCGGCGCACCGCCTCGCGCCAGAGCCGTTCCTCCAACACCGCCCCGTCGCAACGGATCTCCGGCCGGCTCTCGAACCAGTCGATCCCGGTCCCCTCGCGATCCCACCGATCGACCCGGACCGAGCAGTCCCACTGCCCGGCGCGAACCGGCTTCTCGTCATAGAGCAGCGGGATGCCCGCTGCGGCCAGCCGCTCCACCAAATCCGGCAGCCGCTGGAACAGGAGCGGGGCCGGGACCGTCATCTCGTCGCCGCGTCGCATCCCGCGAAAGATCTCCGGGCCGAACACCTCGCAGGGAATCCGGTACAGTCCCGCTTCGTTGACCTTGTCAACTGCCCGCAGCCGCCAGCGACCGTCATGGAGCTCGAGCCGGAGGTCGCTGCGCCGACCGGCAGCCAGTCCGGGTTGAAGCATCCATTGCGCCTCGCGCTGAACCTCGCGCGAATGGAACACCGGATGGGCGAGCATCTGACGCAGGCGGCGCTCCTGCTCCTTGGCGTCCGTGACGGCGATGAGATCGAGGTAGGCCGCCATCATCACCGCCTTCCGTTTCCAGGCCCGCAGGGGGGCTGGATGCCGGCCCTGCTCCAGGAGCGGGAAGAAGGCGAAGACCGAGGCGCTGGGAGCGACGTATCGATCCTGCCACCGGCATTCGGCCCGGAGGCAGAAGCGGGCGGACGGATCGCTTTGATCCGCCGGTTGCATGAGCAGGAGGCGGCCGATCGGCTGCGCCGTCGTGTCTGGCTCAGGGAGTGCGGGCGGCGGCTGCACCTCGCCGTTGATCTTGAGGATGAGATCGTCGAGCACCCGCTCGGCCTGTTTCTGCAGCATGTCAAGCTGCACCGACTGGAACTCCTGGAACGGCATGGTCACGGTCATCTGCCGGCTTCGGCTTTGCCATAACCGGAGGCCGGACTGGTCCGGCCAGGTCACCGCGCGGGGTGATCCGCCGAGGATTCCAGCGGCGCTCATGTAAGGTTCGGCAAATCCGGTGCCGTGCTGGAATGCCAAAAACGGCCCCCAGCCCCGCTCGTCGTCCAATCGGAGAAGCCGGCCGCCGTTGACATCCACTACGAAGGCGCGGAACCGCAGAAAGCTGGCCAACTCCACGCCATCGACGAGACAGGCCGCGCGCACCGTGATCTGGTCGCCAGTGATTTCCACAACGGTCTTGCTCAAGCCCTTGATCGAGGGCTCCCATCGGAGCGACATGGTCTTGGTGCGGGTCTCCAGCACCAACGGATAGGCGTCCGCATACCGCTTGAGATAAAGCAGAAGGGGATCTTGGCCCCGGCTCCCTTGGTAGCCGTAAGAGGGAATCAGCAGAGGTTCCAATTCCGGGGGAAGGCCAGCCCGTGGAAGCCACCCGGATGAGGTGGTCACCTTGAATCCGTCGAGGCGGATCGCGAGCGCCGGCGGGTCAACGGTCGCGTCGATAACGAGTTCCACGCGGGCGGCCGGCGTGATGGTGCCCGCCTTCGGCCGACCCTCGCTCCGGCTAGTGCCGAACAGCGCAACCCGAAGGGTGTCTTGGCGGATGGGCTCGGTCCGGTGCAGACGAAACGTCTCGGGCGAGAGCAGGTTCTTCGTCGTAAAGCAGGCGCAGAGGACATGCTTACAGGGCCATTCTGGACTCCAGGCCGGGCAATCGCATTCGCCATAAAGGGCGTCGTCCTGCACCGAGAACGTGACCGTGTAGAGCCAGGTGCCCTGCACGAAGGCCGTGAGCCTCGACCGGTCGGGACTCCACTCATATCCCTGGAGCCGGTGCCGCTGATAATAGTCGAACCCGCGGGTCACCGACTCCTTGGGAGCCATCAGGTAAATATCATTGGGGGGCAGCGCCTCGAAGGCGCGGAGCACGGCCGGGGGATCACCCGGAACGGACTTTGCCGAGGTTGTCGATGGATCGACGCGGGTCTCGGTCTTGCGGCGCACAGGCTTCCGAGTAGGTCAGTGGTCAGGCGGTCAACGTCACCAGCGCGGCTTCGCCCAGCATGTCGATGAGCCTGACGGCCACGGTGGCTGTACCGTTCGGCGCCGGAAGTTCATAACGCCCCGCCACGAAATCAGTCTTCTTCTCCGGTACATCCGAAAGCGCGACGTTGAATACCTTTCCATCGTAGGCCACATCGATCATCACGCAATCGACCATCGCCCGCCAGTCGTCGATCTTGGGCTGCAGCAGGCCGGCTGCTGCTGAAGTCGTTTGATGATCGTGGGCGAGATGAAGTCCTGGATCTCCACGACCAGCTTGCCGTCCTTGAGGACGACCCTGACCTTTGGGATACGCAGCGGACAAGTCTTTCCAGAGGTCCCCCTCACCCCAGCCCTCTCCCGCAAGGGGAGAGGGGAGTTGGGAAGCGTAGGTTTCGATGTGCTGGGCTGGAAAGGCGGTGACGTGCGAGAGTGGCCGCTTGCCCACCCAGGTCAGCATCGGCCGCCCCTTGGCGGCAGTGATTTTCACTTCGGTGTTCTTGGGCGGCTCGGTTGCTGCGGGAGCCGTGGTCCCGACCCGCATGGCAGGCGACTTCACAATTCCGGCTTTCTTGGCGGCCTTCTTTCGCGCGGTCTTTTTCACTTGGCGCCCTCTCGATGAAACCCAATCCGACGAACCGGCGCCTCCGGCGGCGTCATCAATTTACGGATCGCCTCAAACACGACTTTGAACTGGGCATCGTACTTCTTTTCCAGTTGATCCAAGCGGCGGGCGAGGTCCTTGTGCGACGCAATCATCTCCCGCAGCCGCACAAAGGTGCGCATGATCTCGTTGTTGACCTGTACAGCTCGCTTGCTGCGGAGCACGCTGGACAACATGGCTACACCCTGTTCGGTGAAGGCTCTGGGCAACTTGCGTGTGCCGCCCAACTTGATGTTCCAAATTGGAACTTCAAGTTCTTGAACTCCGACGGCGTCAACTGAATCATGAAATCGTCAGGGAATCTGTCGAGACTTCTGGTGACGGCCCTGTTCAAATCCCTTGTTGACACGCCATACAGCGCGGCGAGATCTCGATCGAGGATGACTATGTGGCCTCTAATCAGGAGGATGATTCGCTCGATGCGCTCAATTGGGATGAGGCTGCTCATTACCTCTCCACTTCATCTTTAAGGTCGCCAGATACGACCTTAGAATTTGAGGTGCCTGAATGGTACCTCAAATCACCAATGATGAGGTCGCAAATTGCGACCTCAAACACCAGCCGACTTTGAGATGCCAAAATGGAATCTCAAGAGTGACTAGATCTAGCCTATGAGGTCACAGGTTGTGACCTCATATCCCTCGATCTCATCAAAGGTGGCGCAATCTGCGACTACCTCCCACATCATGCCTCGGAATGTTCGACGAAGTGCCTCGCCTCTTGCATCTGATCGGCGCTCACCGTCTCGGTCGCGGTGAAGATCATCTGATATTTCACCCGATCGGGAGTCGGGTGTTTACACTTTCGAGTCTCCAAAGGCTTCTCTCTGTCATCGCCGGCCGTTAGTGGGAACGACGCATGGGGCGCAATGTAGCCCGTCCTTGAGAATCAGTGCAAGCGTCAGTAGTCCATCCTCACTCCCCCCCTCACCAGCAGCGGCGCGCCGAGCGTCTTGATCGATCCCGTTTGCATCGCCACGTACTGCCGGTCCGTTAGGTTTTCGCCGTTCAGGAACAGCCGGATGTTTTTCGTGATCGCTCGTTGGACTGACGCATCGAGCACCACGAAATCCGCGATCGGTTGCTGGTTATTGTCGTCCGCGTACTGCCGCGACAAGTAGCGCCCAAGCACCGTCACTTCCAGAATCTCCGGTCGCCCGATCGTGACGCCGGCCGTGACCTGAGTGCGCGAGACAAAAGGCACGCGTTTGCCCTCCCGTGCGGGATTGCCGGGAAAACTCGTGATCACGGAGTCGGCGTAGGCATAGCTGAGGTTGAGCGAGAAGAGAGGCGACGGCCGATATGACAGATCGACCTCGCCGCCCAGCGAACGGGTGCGCCCCACGTTTTGCCGCTGGACCGCGAAAGGGCTTTGAGAGACGAACAGGATTTGATCTTTCACCTCGTCCCAGTGGGCCGACAGGCGCCATCGGACCTGCTTGCCGGCCAAGAGTTCACCCTCTAGTTTGGCATCGCCGCCGGTGAGTCGTTCAGGGTTCAGTTGACTGTTGGGGAGAAAGCCCAGCCCGCCGAAGTTGAACCCTCGATAGAGTTCGTTCAGGGTCGGGGCGCGGAAGGCCTGGTAAACCGACGCTCCGGTCCGCAAACGATCCGTGATCCTGTACAGGGCCGCGAGCTTGGGGTTGAGGACCTGCACCACGTTGTCACGAAAGCGGGTCACAGCCCCATCCGGTCCTTCGCTCTGCGCGTTGAAATTCTTCCACCAGTCCGAGCGCAGACTCGGCGTGAGAGTCAGCCCATTGATCGGGGACACGATCCACTCACCGAACAGTCCCCAGCCCAGTTGCTGACCGCTTACCGTCGTGCGACCGGCCGGAACGACGAAGACGTCATCGATCGATTCCCCGATGATCGTTCGTACGTCGCTCCCCAGCAGCACCCGGCTCTGGTCAGACAAGCGGTGGGTCCATTGCAACGACCCGCCGATGTCGCGACTGGGGATCGTTTGCGTGCGGTCGGGGATCTCGGTGAGCCGAACGGTCGGTGAGGGGAGAATCTGGGAGGTCGCGTTCCGAAACGTTTGCCATTGGCTGAAGACTTTCGCCTCCCAGTGATCGCTCCATCCCAGCTCTCCGGTGTATGTCAACGATGCATTGCCGATGATTCGCCTGGCCACGCTGATGGGCGTGCCGAAGTTCCGGTCTTCTCGAAAGAACGTACCGGTCAGCGTCACCTTGCTGGCAGCGTTGGGAAAATACGTGAGGCCGCCGGTCACGAGTTGGTGACGGGAATCGTTGTCCTTGTCGACCGGCCCTCGCTGATAGGCCGGAACCGGAATGAAGCCGTTCGTGTGGAACCACCGGTACCCGAGCTGGAGGCGCCAACGATCGCTGCCGTATCGGGCCGCGATGGCTTGTTGATACGAGCTCAAGTTTCCCGCCTGGCTGTCGAGGGAGAATCCAGGCCTTATGCCCGGTTCCTGCGTGATGATGTTGATGACCCCGCCCATCGCCCATGTGCCGTACAGATTCGAGGTGCCCCCTGGAACCACCTCCACTCGTTCGATGTGATTCGCAACGAGTCCCCAGTTAATCCATCCGCCGAATCCGTCATTGAGCGGAACACCGTCGAGGAGCACCAGGGTCCTGCGGTTGCCGAGGCCGTTCAGCGTGACTGCTTGCGCGGTGGGATGGTTGTACCGGCTGCTCAGGTTGCTCGGCTGCACGCCGGGCACATAGCGGAGCGCGTCGTCAACTTGATGACCGTCGGCGAACGGGGTTGTGTCAAGCCATGGCTTGGTCAGGACGGTCGCGGCCGCAGCAATGTCTTCGCGGTTGGAGGGCGCCCTTGTCGGAGTCACGACCACCTCGGCGGACGTCAGGTCCACCGCAGAACCGGGAAAGCCTCGATCAGGCGGACCTTCGCCTCGTGCGAGGGTGACCCCTAGACACCAGAGTGCAAGGACAGACCAGCATGCCCGGACCATTGAGAGGCACACGGCGCTACCGATCGCGCGTGGATTCGGCCGGCTCGGGGGGCGACGAGGGCAGGGTAGTTTTGGACATCCAATGGAGAATGCTCTGCTGACGGGCCGTGAGGAAGCGGGTGCGCCTGATCGGGTCGTATCGCCTCGGTGACGGGAGGATGGCGGCCAACAGCGCGGCCTCCTCGGCGGTGAGGTCCTGGGCTGACTTGCCGAAGTGGTGACGGGCGGCAGCTTCGGCCCCGTAGACATCGCGGCCCCATTCAACCACGTTGAGGTAGAGCTCCAGAATCCGCCGCTTGGAGAGTCGATGTTCGAGGGAGCGCGTGATCATCGCCTCCCGCGCCTTGCGGAACCAGGATCGCTCGGACGGGAGATAGAGATTCTTCGCGAGCTGTTGCGTGATCGTGCTGCCGCCCCGCTTGATCGCGCCCTCTTCGAGATTGCGGATCGCCGCGTCTCGGATTCCTTCCCAGTCGAATCCTTCGTGAGACCAAAACGAAGCGTCTTCCGCCACGACGACGGCCCGCTGAAGGTGGGGTGAGATCTGTGCCAAGGGAACCCACACCCAGGCGGGTTTAAATAACTGCCCGTGGGCACGAGCCTGCATGCGCCTGGAATCGATCAAGGAGGTGGATGTCGGGTTCGCAGTCCTGAGGCCGGCCACGTCCGGCATGGTGAGGAGCCAAGTGAATCCGAACCCGCACGAGGCGGCGAAGAGACCGAAAAGGCAGACGAGGACGATGCGACGGCGTCTTAAGCGCCGAGTTGACTTAGCCATACGTGCTGCGTAATTGTCACTTGAGTCAGGCGAGAGGCGCGGGAATAGAGACGATGTAACTCGGACAGTTCTGAGCAGAAAAGTCTGAGTCAGAACGTCTTGCTGACAACTCAGAACTCAGAACTCAGAACTCAGAACTTCTCTCTCCTCGCCACCAGCCTCTCACCGCGGGCCCGCTCGTGCAATGAAAATCCTGTCGGCTGAATTCGTGAAAAGTTGTCGCCTCGCGGCGGATTACCCGGCGGAGCGTCTCCCCGAGATCGCTTTTCTCGGACGGTCCAACGTCGGCAAGTCGTCGCTGATCAACTCGCTGCTCGGGAGAAAAACTCTGGCGCACGTGAGCCGGACTCCGGGCAAGACGAGGCTCATCAATTTCTTCGAAGTCCGCACGGACGATCCGATTATCGGTCGGTTCTACACGGTCGATGTCCCGGGCTATGGGTATGCCAAGGTCGCCCAAGCGGTCAAGGCCGACTGGGGCGACATGATCAACGCGTACTTGCGGCGGCGGAGCGAGTTGTGCGCCGTCGTGCTGCTGATCGACGGGCGGCACATCCAAACGCTGGACATCTCAACGGTACGGTGGCTGTGCGCGATCGGCCGCCCCCCGATCGTGGTGGCGACAAAAGTCGACAAGCTCAAGCAAGCGGAGCGGCAGCGCCTACTGTCCGAAGTCCGAGAGACCCTCCAATTACCGGACGGATTGCCGGTGGTGCCCTACTCCTCGGTGACGCATCAGGGCCGCGAGCATCTGTGGGCACTGCTGCGCGAACGCATCGGCCTCATGCGCGCTAGAACTTAATTTCGATGTAGGACTTGTTCTTGAGGTCCGCGATCCAGGTCTGGTAGACGTCCTCGGTTTTCTGTTGAAACACCAGCGACTGGATCTCGATTTTCACGACGTCGAACGGTCGGTACTGCCGCTCTTTTTTCTCGTCGAGTCGGACGATGTGGAAGCCCTCCATCGTCTCGACGACCTCGCTGATCCCGCCGGGAGAGAGCGACGCCAGGGCCTGTTCGATCTGGGGATGCAGCTCGCCTTGCCGCACGAGACCGATCTTGCCGCCACGGGACGCGTTGACGCCGTCGGAGTACCGTAGCGCCAGTTCCTCGAAGTTTCCCCCATTCGCCAGCTCCTTTGCGACCGTCCGCGCCCGTCCCAAGGCCTCCGCCCTGTCGGTGGACTTCGGGAGGATGAGGATCTGGCTGAGCTGGTACTCTTCGGGCAGGGCGAATCGATCCTTGTGTTGCTCGTAGTACCGGCGCATTTCGAGCTCGCCCACCATCACGCCGCTGCGGACGTCCCGATCGACCAACCGGAGCATCATGAGCTGCTCGCGGACGTTCCGGGCGCTGGCCGGATCCGAGGCGTCGATCTTGTCTCCTCGGCGCTTGAGTTCCTCGATGGCTTGCTTGACTTCCATGTCCGTGATCTCGACCCCCTTGGTCCGAGCCGTCTGCAGTTGAAGGATCCGCTCGATGATGCGCGTCAAGGCGCGGTACTCCGCCGCCTTCAGCCGTCGGTCGAACTCCTCGCCGCGAAACTGCTTGTGGAGCTGCTCCGGCTCGGATCCCAGCTCTTTCTTGAGGTCCGACAGCATGACCAGTTCCTTGTTGACGACGGCGACGATCCGGTCTTCCAGATGGGCGGCAGGACAGGGGACAGGCCCGGGCGCGACGAAAAGAAGCCCGCCCAGCGCGGCGATCATCAGTGTGCGCGGTCCGTTCATGAATCGAAAAGTTTACACGAATCGCGTGCCCGGTGCGCAGATGCTGAGAAATCAGCGAGACGCTGACAATCGGACCGTGGCGAGCCTATCGTGCGAGGGTCGCAGAGGGACGCCCTGTGTCTTCCATGACATACCGAGACGCATCGGCCAACCGTATCGTCGCCTTGGCTCTCAGCGACGAGACCACGTCTTCCAGTCGTTTCCGTCGCTTCTCCGCCAACAGCTCCTGGCGGAGCCGTTCCCGGGTCGCCAGATCGGCTTCGAGGGTTTCCTTGTCCAAGGGACTCAGCTTGACGATGTAGTAACCCGCGTCCGTCTTGATGGGCTCGCTCACCTGGCCGATCTTGAGGGTGGGAATCACCTCTTCCACATCAGGCGGGGCGATGCCTTTGCGGTACGGTCCCAGATCGCCGCCTTTGGCCTTGGTCTTCTCGTCGACCGAATAACGCTGCGCGAATTTCGCGAAGTCGCCTCCCGATTCGACCTGCTTCTTCAGATCCTTGGCGGCGAACACGTTCGGCAGCAGCATGATCGACACCTGCGCCTTGAGCGGCGCCAGCAATTCGCGCGCGTGAGCCGCGTAATAGGCGTCGAGCTCTTCCTTGGACAGCTCCACTTGGGTCTTGATCTTCTCTTTCAGCAACTCATCGAGGATGAGCTGTTCCTTAAACCGCTGCGCACGTTCCCTGATGCTTTCGCTCTGGTCGATCCCCCGGTGACGAGCTTCTTGCATCAGGAGCTCCCGGGTGATCATCTCGTCGAGGAATTTCCGCTTCCCCCCGTGCTTCTCGTACCGCGCCTTCGTCGCGTCGGCCAATTCCGACCAGCGATAATCGAATTCGCTTTGCGTGATCTGGCGTCCGTTCACGACCACAAGGATCGCGTCTTCCTCCTTCGGAGCGCAGGCCGCGAAGGGCTGCGTGAGACCGAGGGTGAGCATCAACCCGGCGACGGAGACGAGCACGGGGCGGACGGGCTGAAAAGGTCGGAGGATCTTCATTCGGTGGATGTGAGAGTCTTGGTATCATAGACTCCCAAGGTTTGCAAGGTTGCGGTGAGTTCCGAAAAGACGGAAAGCCAGTCTGGTTGCGGCGTTTGCACCTCTAGGGATCGAGGTGACAGAAAGCGCAGTCGCGTCCCGCAGCGGTTCATCAGGCGGTGGATCGTCGCCTCGGGTATCTCCGCCCGCTCGCTCAAGGTGAGGACGAAGGACGCGGGCTTGACCTCGACCGCCGTCAGCCGGATCGCCTTCGCCAGGAGCCGAATCTGCATCACCTCTAAGAGCCGTTCCACCGGGTCCGGCGGGATGCCGTAGCGGTCCTGCATTTCTCCGTGAAGGAGGGCCAACTCCCCGAGTTGGAGACACGAGGAAAGCCGCTTGTACAGCGAGAGGCGCTGGTGGGCATCCGGGACATAGTCCTCGGGAATGTAGGCCGAGAGATTCAGCCGCAGCATCGGGTCCGGTTCCTCCTCGACGACGTGGCCTTTCAGCCGCTGCACGGCCTGCTCGACCATTTGCATGTAAAGATCCAGCCCCACCGCCGCGATGTGACCGGATTGCTGCCTGCCCAGCAGATTGCCCGCCCCGCGGATTTCCAGGTCGGCCGCCGCGATGCGAAAACCGGAACCCAATTCGGTGAACTGCTGGATGGCGATCAGGCGCTTCTGCGCGTCCGTGGACAGCGTGCCTTCATCGGGGATCAGGAAGTAGGCGTAGGCTTGATCTCCGGCGCGACCGACGCGGCCGCGGAGCTGGTAGAGTTGGGCGAGACCGAAGGTATCCGCGCGGTTGATCAGGATGGTGTTGGCCGTGGGAATGTCGAGCCCGGACTGGATAATCGCGGAGGCCAGGAGCACGTCGGCCTCGCGATGAAAGAACTTCATCATCACCCCTTCGAGCACATGCGTGCTCATCTGACCATGGGCCATCACGATCCGGGCCTCGGGCACGAGCTGCCTCAACCAGGTCCCCATCTGCTCCATGGTCTCGACCCGATTATGGACGAAATAAACCTGGCCGCCGCGGCCGAGCTCGCGCATGACGGCCTCGCGCACGATCTGGTCGCTGAACCGCAATACCTGCGTGCGGATGGCCAAGCGCCCGGGGGGTGGCGTATCGATGACCGAGAGATCGCGCACGCTCGACATGGCCATCTGCAACGTGCGCGGGATGGGCGTGGCCGTGAGGGTCAAGACGTCCACCTGGGTACGGAGCTGCTTGAGCCGCTCTTTGTGCCGCACGCCGAACCATTGCTCTTCGTCGATGATCACCAGACCGAGATCTCGGAACTGCACATCCGCTTGAAGCAAGCGATGCGTGCCGATCGCGATGTCCACGGTGCCGGCGGCGAGGTCTTTGAGCACCGCTTTGATCTCCTTCGGCGATTGGAACCGGGACAGCAGGGCCACGCGGGCGGGAAACGGCGCGAAGCGTGCGGAGAAGTTCTCGTAGTGCTGCTGTGCCAACAACGTCGTGGGTGCGAGCACGGCCACCTGTCGATTGTTCTCCACGGCCTTGAAGGCGGCCCGCATCGCGACTTCGGTTTTGCCGTACCCGACGTCGCCGCACACGAGGCGGTCCATCGGCTTGACGGATTCCATGTCGCGCTTGATGTCCTCGATGGCCCGCAACTGGTCGGGTGTTTCCTCGTATTCGAAGGCCGCCTCAAATTCATGGAGCAGCGTGCTGTCGCCGGCGTAGGAACTGCGTTGGACCAATTCCCGGTTTGCGTAGAGGTCGATCAGGTCTTGGGCCATTTCCTCGATGTCTTTCTTGACGCGAGCCGTCGTTCTCGCCCACGTCGCGCCTCCGAGCCGGTCCAACCGGGGAACGTGACCGTCGCCCCCGCTGTAGCGTTGGACCTGGTTCAACCGATCCAGGGGGACGTAGAGTTTGTCGCCACCGGCGAACTCCAGGACCAGGTAGTCGCTGTCGAACTCCTGGACCGAGAGCCGCTGCAATCCCCGATACGTGGCGATGCCGTGCTGCACGTGCACGACGTAGTCGCCGACGTTGAGCTCTTCGAGGGTCGAGAGAAACGCCGCCGTCTTGGTCTTGGCTTGCGGACGGTGGCGCGTTCCCTTGGCGAAGAGGTCGTCTTCCGTGATGACGGCGAGCTGCAGCTCGGCCGATACGAAGCCGGTGCTCACGTCGCCTTGCAGGAGCAGGAACGGCAGCTTCTGTGTGAGAGGTCGGGTCCAAGACGAGGCGGTCCATCGCTCCGCGGGCAGGTCATGTTCGGCGAACAGCGCCAGCAGTCGATCCACCTGTCCTCGGCTTCGCGCGACGATCAGCATCCGATGAGTGCTGCGCAGTCGGTCCAGGATCTTGATCGTTTCCGTGAACGGTGTTCCGCGGACCGCCAGCCCGGCGCTCGCGGGAGACTGAGCGGGAAAGTGCGCGACCGGCTCCCGCGTGCCTTCGGGAGGGGCGAAGGCATCGAGGCTCAGGAGGGGCTGATCGCGCGTCCGCTCGAGCAGGGCAGGCCATTCGAAGAACAACTCATCGGGTGTCGCTGCCTCTTCCCGGTGGTCCAGTCTCCCGTAGGCCTCCCCGATCTGATCCCACCAGCGTTCCGCTTCACGGCTGAGGGAAGCCGGTTGATCGAGGACCACGATGGGGCGCGTCGTGAAGTAGTCCAGCAGGGTGTCCATCGTTTCGTAGACGGACGGACTGCGCCATTCCGCATCGGGCTTGATCGGCGCACCCACGTCGGCGTCCCCGACGGGACGGATGAACTCGCGCGCCGGCAGGACGATCGCCTCGGTCAGCTTCCTGGTGGACTGTTGAGTCTCGGGATCGAAGAACCGGATCGATTCCACCGTGTCCCCGAGGAACTCGACGCGCAACGGTTCGTCATACGCCGTTGAATAGAGATCGACGATACCGCCGCGGATGCTGAACTCGCCCGGCGCTTCGACGACCGAAGCGCGCCGGTACCCCAGCCGCAACAGCCGGCCCGTGAGATCTTCTCGTTCGATGGCCCCTCCACGTGTGATCTCGAAACGACCTCCGAGAAAGGCCGAACGGGGGAGGAGGCGTTGCATCCACACACGAACCGACGTGACGAGCACCGTCCGTGGTTCTCGCGAGAGCTGTTCCAGCGTCCGCATGCGCCGCGCGATGAGGTCGACCGGAGGAGCGGCCGGCTCATACGGGAGCGTCTCCCATTCGGGCAGGAGCGCTAACGGGCGAGCAGGAAGCCCCAGCAGTTCATGGAAGAACTGCAGATCCAGGTACAGCCGCTCCGCGGTCTCGTCGGTGGTCGTCACGATCAGCCACGAGGCGTTGGTTCCGGCGGTCCGATCGACCAGCAGGCTCAGGGCCAACCCGGTGAGCGAGCCTTGTGTCCCCACGAGTGAGCCGCGAGCGCCTTCACGACGCAACGCATCGACCAGCGGCGTCCACAATCGATCGAGTGAGGGAAAGGAGATAGTCGGCGGCACGGGGTTACGGCTTGAGGGATTGAATCCGGCGCACCAAGGTCGTGGTTGAGATGCCGGGAACCAACGGGATCGTCTGCACGCGCCCCCCCCGCGCCTCGACGGTGTCGCGGCCGACGATCTTCTCCGGCGGCCAATCGCCGCCTTTGACAAGAATGTCGGGCTGAATCGCCTCAATCAGGCGTCCCGGGTCCGGCTCGTTGAACAACACGACGTAGTCGACACAGGCCAGCGCGGCCAGCACCTCGGCTCGTTGGTCCTCGGACACGATGGGTCGCTCCGGGCTCTTGTGGAGCGACAGGACGGAGGCATCGGTGTTCACGCCGACCACCAGCAGGTCTCCCAAGGCCCGGGCCGCCTCGAGGTAACGGGTATGGCCGACGTGAAGCAGGTCGAAGCAGCCGTTGGTGAAGACGATCCGCCGCCCTTGGGCGCGCAGCTCCGACAGGCGGCGCGCCAATTCTTCCTTGCTTATGATTTTGGACTTCATCGCAGGGAATCCCGCATTGCCCCATCCATCATAAGCACAAGTCTGCTCCTCTTCAACGTCCTGGCCCCCCGGCGAATTTCGTTCAACCCTCAAGTCCCTTGGGCCTCAGGCCGATAGGGCTGTAACGGTCTTGCGGCTGCAAGGCCGTGATCCAACCGCGCACCGAATTGATGGACAAGACGGCTGTGAATCACGAGGACCCTTGCTTCCGGAGAATGGTCGAGTGGTTTCCCATCGCGATTCTCGTGCATTGTGACGAGAAAGTCGTGTTCATCAATGAAGCGGCCGTCAAGCTTTTCGGCGCGACCTCCGCCGCAGCCGTGCTCGGAAAATCGCCGTTGGAACTCATCCATCCCTCTTGCCGTACGACCGGTTGGGCGTGGGCTCTGCGGGCTTCCGAATCGGATCGTTGCCTCCCTGACAGGGAGGAGGAACTCGTCAGACTGGACGGCACGATCATGAACGTGGAAGTGATGGTGACGCCGATCACGTTCGACGGCAGAGCCGCCACCCAGGTGGTTATCACCGACATTACAGAACGCACCCGCGTTCGCCAACGCTTGGCCACCCAACACGCCGTGACGCGGGTCTTGGTTGAGTCCCCGTCAATTGAGCAAGCCATGTTCGCGATCCTGCCCGCCATCGGGGCCAATTTGCGGTGGGATCTTGGATTCGTGTGGCAGGTGGATCAGCAGACCAAGACGTTACGCTGTACCCATGCCTGGCAATACACCGCTCATCAGTTCGACGAAATCGTGGCCGCGAGCCGGGGTGAGACCTTCAGCATCGGCGGCGGACTCCCCGGCCGAGTCCTGGTACAGGGGGAGCCGGTGTCGATCCGCGATGTCGAGAACGCCCCCGGCGGGGTCCGCTCCTCGCCGGTCGCGTTGAACGGGCTTCGCAGCGCCTACGCATTCCCGCTCTGGTTACGGGCCGACGTCTATGCGGTGTTGGAGTTCTTCAGCCGGGAATCCCGGCACGTCGACTTGGAGTTATCCCGTATGCTGGTGGGGATCGGGACGCAGATCGGGTTGTTTATCGAACGATTGGAAGTCGAGGCGGCCTTGCGCGAGAGCGAGCAACGCACGAGGCTGATCATCGACACGGCTATGGATGCCGTCGTCGCCATGGACGCCGAGGGCACGATCACGGAATGGAACGCTCGAGCGGAAGCGCTCTTCGGGTGGTCGCAGGCCGAAGCCGTCGGACGCAACCTGGCGGAGACAATCATTCCGAATCGTTTCCGCGCCGCCCATCGCACCGGCCTCAAGCGGTTTCTGGAACGGAGGGAAGGCCCGGCCTTGAATCGACTCATGGAAGTGACCGCATGCCGTCGCGACGGCCGGGAGATTCCCGTCGAATTGTCGATTGCCGCCTTGTGGTTGGGAGACAGCGTGGTGTTCAGCGCGTTTCTGCGGGATGTCTCAAGCCGCAAGCAGGCGGAAGAGGACCTCAAGGCCTACGCCCGTCAGTTGGAGCAGGTGAATCAGGAACTGGATACGGCGCTAACTCGGGCACAAGCCGCGACCGTCGCGAAGTCTTCGTTCTTGGCGGCGATGAGCCACGAAATCCGGACTCCCATGAACGGAGTGATCGGTATGACGGGGCTCCTGCTGGACACGGATCTCACCGACGAGCAACGGGAGATGGCGAACGCCGTCCGGAGCTCGGGCGAGCACTTGCTCACGATCATCAACGACATCCTCGATTTCTCGAAGATCGAGGCCGGCAAAATGACCTTGGAACACATCGACTTCGACCTGCGGACGACCCTGGAGGAGAGCCTCGATCTCTTCGCGGAACGCGCCTCGACGAAGGGGCTCAACCTGGTGAGTCTCATCCAGCCGACCGTTCCGACCGCCCTCCGCGGCGATCCCGGCCGGTTTCGACAGATCTTGATCAACTTGCTCGGCAATGCCATCAAGTTCACCGAGCAAGGCGAGGTGGTCGTCAGGGTGAAGCCGGAGTCGGAAGAAACGGAGGCCGTGGTCCTCCGCGTCGAAGTGGTCGACAGCGGGATCGGCATCTCTCCGGAAGGCCAGGCCAGGCTCTTCGAATCGTTCAGCCAGGTTGACGGATCGATCACGAGGAAGTTCGGCGGGACGGGGTTGGGTCTCGCGATTTGCAAGCGGCTGGCGGAACTCATGGAGGGGACGATCGGCGTCACCAGCGAAGTCGGCAAGGGCAGTTGTTTCTGGTTCACGGTGCGTCTGGCCAAGCAAGCGCTCGGTCAGCAGGCCGATCGTGAAAGGGCTTCCACCCTCAGCGGCCTGCCGGTCCTGCTCGTCGACGACCGTCCGATCAGTCAGGAGAGCTTCCTGCTCACGGCAACGCAGTGGAACGTGGACGCTCAAGTCATGGACACCGTCGGGCATGCCATCGAACGCCTCGAAGCCGGTGGAATAGGGGGGGGCACCGTCACCATCGCGATACTCGATTTCGACCGTGTGGGCGAGGAAGGCGTGCGACGGTTCCTCGGGTTTCGACAGTCTCTGCAGAGGGGCTCCCTCAAAGTGCTGTTGTGGACCTCCCTCGGAAAGCGGGAGGAGGCCAAGCGGTGGACGGAACGGGGGGTGGACGCCTATTTGACCAAGCCGATCCGAGGAGCGGCATTGTTTCAGTGTCTCGCCAGGCTGTCCATGCGGGGGACCGGCGCACGCGCTCAGGAGGCACCGGTGCCCTCAGGGACGGGCCGGCGTGATGCGGCGCAGAGGGCGGAGCGGGTGAACGCGCGCGCGGGATTCAAGGTGCTCGTGGCCGAAGACAATGCAGTCAATCAAAAGGTGGCGGTGCGGATGTTGGAGCGGATGGGGCTTCGGGTCGACGTCGTCGCCAATGGTCTCGAAGCCGTCGAAGCCTTGTCCCGTGTTCCCTATGACCTGGTGCTCATGGACTGCCAGATGCCAGAGATGGACGGCTTTGCCGCCACGCGGCTGATTCGCGAACGCGAACGGGCCGGGGGTCATGATGAATTAGAAATGAGGAATGATGAATTGAAGAGTTCTCCGTCTCTCCACCCAATTCCTAATTCTACATTCATAATTCCTCATTCTCGTCGGCGCGTCCCCATCATCGCCATGACCGCCAGCGTGCTGCCCGGCGATCGCGAGGAGTGCCTGAAGGCCGGTATGGACGATTACGTGGGAAAGCCGGTGAAGCCGGCGGAGCTGGAAGAGGTTCTCGACCGATGGCTGATGCCGGGCCGCCGCACTCAATCTCCGGACACGAAAGTGGTGCCTCTCCATGCCGCGGGCTCGCCAGAGCCGGACTGTGTGGACGCGGGAATCCTCCAGGAGCTTCAGGAGTTGGCCGGAAGTGATGCGCCGCATTTTCTCGAAACGCTGCTGTCGCAGTACCTCATGGATGCCGATGCCCACATCGCCGCCCTGCGCGCCGCTCTCGAGCGAAAAGAAGGCGACGTGATCACTCGGGTTTCGCATAGCCTGAAAGGCAGCTCGAACAACGTCGGCGCCAAAGGCCTGGCCCGTCTCTGCGCCTCCATCCAGCAACAGGGCGAGTCGGGCGAGTTCGACGCGCTCCCGGTCCTGATCGAAGAGCTCGGCCGAGAATTCTCACGCGTTCGCGAACGGTTCGAAGCGATCTGTCGGGAGGCACCTGCATGCCACCGGAAAGCGAGCTAACGCCGAGTGGCGGAGTCTCTTGGGACCGGCATTGGCAGCGTGAGCTGAACGGACGAGACACCCCGATGGCGACCCCGCGGCTCGGGCGTCGCCGCCAAGCTGTCCACAGTCGCAAGTTCCCGGAGAAGCCCCTGACAGGCGCCGCAGCGGTGCCGTTTCGGCTGAATAGACCGACGTTGCCTCCAGTAGAGACAGCCGCATTTTTGGCACTGCCAGGCGAACCGTGACAGACTCTGAACCTCGCTCTTGAGCGAATGCGTGACGGTAATCCCCAGCAGACCGCTTCGGTTCATCTCCCGCATCTTGGCGAGAAATTCGAGCCCGTGATTCGGCCGTCGCTTCAAGATGTCAAACTGCCATTGATGAATCATTTCGTGGGCCAGGGTGCTCAACAACTCCTGCTCGGCGTCGGGGGTCCTGGCGGCGAGTTGCTGGAACAACGGCAGGGACAAACGGATGTGGCGGCCCTCTTGTCTCTCATCTTTGCAGTCCCGCGTGTAGGCACGCGGGCCCACCAGGCTCACAAACATGCCGACCGACGAGGTCAAACGGCTGCTCCACCGCACCTCGATCGGAGGGAGTTGACCGTCGAAATAGCGCTGGTTCAGTTCGTCCCAACGAACGTGAAGCCATTCACGCGAGCGCGGCGGGGAGGGTGTCTTCACGGTTGTGGAGAGTCTCTCTTCTCTCAGGCTCCCGTGAGTTCTTCCAAGATCGAAGCCGCCAACAGCGGCACCATGATCTCGTGATGCCCTGTGAGGTGGTATCCCTTGCCGCCCTTTTGCGTCGGGCGCCGCACGACGTTCGTCATCGGACGGTAATGGGTGAGGAAGTCCATGTTCACGGTCGTGATGTCTTTGAGCTCGTGTCCGAGGTTGCGGGCGAGCGAGACCGTCTTCAGGAAGACTTCCGGAAGCAGGACAGCGGATCCGAGGTTCAGGTAGACGCCGCCTTCCATGCCCGCCACGATGGCGGCCAGCCGGCGAAAGTCCAGCATCGAGCCGGCTCCGATCGCGGCGCCGTCGGCCGACGGGTGCATGTGAATGATGTCGGTGCCCACGGCCACGTGCACGGTGACCGGGATGCCCAAGCGAACACCGGCGGCGAGCAGACTGGTCTCTCGATACCGGAACTGGCTCTTATGCCGGAGGATGTACCGCCCGATCGCCTCGCCGATGCCCTGGCCGTCTTTGCAGCCCTGCACGATAGCATCGTTCAGCATCCGGCCGGTCTCCTCGGCCATGCCGAAGCGGCCGGAATCGATCTCTTCATCCACTTCTTCGGACGTGTGACCCATCAGCGCTAATTCGAAGTCGTGGATGATCACCGCCCCGTTCATCGCGACGGCGTTGACGACACCGCGCTCCATCAGATCCACGAGCACCGGGTTGAGGCCGACCTTGACCACGTGGGCCCCCATGCCGACGATGACCAACCGCCCGCGTCGATGCGCGCGAACGACCGCCTGGGCCACTTCGCGCAGAGTCTTCACCGCGAGAATGTCCGGCAGAGAACGCACGAACTGTCTGAATGAGCCGCCTCGCTTCCACGCCTGGGCGAAGTTCGCCAGCAGCACTTTGCTGGTGCGCTTCTTCAGCGAATAGGTCTTCAGTGCTGACACGTCGATGGGACTGAGCGAGGAACGGCGCGGCAGCGACGTCAGGGCCCGATCAGTCGGCTTACGCGAAGAGCTGCTCATCGATGAGTTCGCAGAGCACGTGGCCGAGCGTGATGTGCGTTTCTTGGATGCGGGCGGTGACCGCCGAGGGCACGACGAAGGCGTGGTCCACCAGGCCGGCCAGCTCCCCGCCGGTGCCGCCCGTCCAGCCGATGGTGGTGAGTCCCATTTCTTTGGCGGCCGTGACCCCTTTGAGCACGTTGGGTGAATTGCCGCTCGTGCTGATCGCGATGGCGATGTCGCCCTTCTGACCCTGCGCCCGTACCTGGCGGGCGAAGATCTCGTCGTAGCCGAAATCGTTCGCGATGCAGGTGATCGCCGCCACGTCCGTGCCGAGCGCAATGGCGGGCAGCGGCGCCCGGTCTTTATGATAGCGCCCCACAAATTCCGCGGCGAGGTGGGAGGCGTCCGTGGCGCTCCCGCCGTTGCCGAAGAGCAGGAGCTTGTGCCCTTCACGGAAGGCGCGCCCGATCATCTGGGCGAGCGCCACGATCCGGTCGGCATGGGCGCGCACGAACTGCCGCTTGACGTCGGCGCTCTCGTCGAAGGCGCTAGTGACGCGCTGTTGCATGGCACGCGATTGTAGGAAAGCGGTCCGGTTCTGTCAAACACGTCCCTCCGTTCTTCTCATGGCCGGCGTGAGGCGCGGAAGCAACGCCTCCGTTGATCGAGCGCATGGCTGGTGTTATAGTCCGCCAAGCATGGCGACGGACACGCCCGTCAAAGCCTTGGTCGTTGCGTTGACGAACGACGCCGCGACCGCCGCCTTCGTCATCAATCGCCTCAAGCCCGAGCTCCTCTGTTTTTTCGCCCCGGAGTCCGCCAAAGCGCTCATCGACCAATCAGTCCAGCCTCAGCTTCAGCAGATGCCGAAGCGCTGGGATCTGATTCTGACGCCCGATCCTGCCAACTTCATCCTCTGCCACCAAGCCCTCACGCGGACCTTGCACGAGCTGCTGCAAACCTGGGAGGTTCAGCAAGGTGACGTCGTCGTGGACCTCAGCGGGGCCACGCCGGCCATGGCGGCCGCGCTCGCCTGTGCCAGCCTTCCTTGGAGCTCGCGGACCATCGCGATCGTCGAGGCGGGCCCCAACGGGACTAGGTCCGGCGACTCCGTCATGATCGACGGTCGGGAGCGGCTGTGGCTGCAAGGCAATCCCTGGGATGAAGCCGCGATCTTCGTGCGGCGCGAAGCGTGCGAGTTGTTCAATCGCGGCGCGTTTCGCGCGGCCTCGCTGTCATTCCGGAACCTCGAAGCGCGAGTGAGCGGTGGGCAGAAACCGATGTATCGGGCCTTCGCTGACTTGGCGGAAGGGTACGATCTCTGGGAGCGATTCCAATACCGGCAGGCCTGGGAAAAATTGAAGGGGGCGCTCAAGGCGCTCGACATGGCGGCGCTGTGGGGAGGTCCGCCAGGGCTCAAGGCGCTGTTGCCCGCGATCAAGGCGAACGCCGGATTCCTGGAAAAGCTCGTGCTCGACCCGGCCGAGGTAAAGGACGCTGTGACGCTTGATCTCCTCGCACACGCCCGCCGACGCGCATCGGTCGATCACGGCAGCGAAGGTGCCATGGCGGCGCTGGTCCGCGCTTTGGAAGCCTTCGTACAGCGGCAACTGTTCAAGCAGTACAAGATCAAGACCTGGGACGTGCAACCGGAGCAACTGCCCGAAGCGCTTCGAGAACCCTGCCGGACCTGTTACCTCGACGACGTGGACGGGAAATACAAGCTCCCCCTCCAGGGCCAGTTTCGGGCGCTGGCCGGGCTTGGGGATCAGATGGGCCAGGCGTTCCTCCGCGACTGGCCGAAAATGAAGCCGCTGTTGGACGCGGCGAGCCATGCCGTGCTGGGTCACGGCTTCGAGCCGGTCAAGGCGGAACGCTTCGAGCAGCTTTATGATCTCGTCGTCAAATTCACCGGCGTCAGCGAGAGCGCGCTGCCGAAGTTTCCGGTGTTGAGTCTTTGATGAGCTCATAGCGAGTAGCCGGCAGCGAACAGCCGAACGAAAGCATGACCGGCGGAGGAAGGCAGCACAGTCGTTCTGTTTCAGTGTTCATAGGAGCACGTGAGGGCTTAACGCCGTTAGCTGTTCGCTATGAGCTGTTGGCTATTAGCCATCAGCCGCATTTATGAACATCCGCATCTATTACGAAGACACCGACTGCGGCGGGGTGGTCTATTACGCCAACTACCTGCGCTACTTCGAATGGGCGAGGACGGAATACATGGAGGAACGCGGCATTTCAGTGGTGGACCTGTTGAAGGACGGCACGCAGTTTCTGGTTGTGCATGCCGAGGTCGATTACCGCTCGCCGGCTCGCTACGGAGAAGTGCTCAACGTGGAGACGAAACTGGTTGAGATCGGGTTCAGCTCGCTGACCTTTTCACACGTGTTGCGCGAACGCGCGAGTCAGCGCTTGGTGGTGGAAGGGTCCGCCAAACTGGTGACCGTTGATCTGCAGGGGAAGGTCAAGCGTCTGGAAAAATCATTGATGGAGGCGCTCCGGAAACCGGCGCAACGAGGCCACTGATGGAAAAACTCGGTACCTGGCTCGCGATCGCCGGGGTGGCCATCGGCTTTGTCGTGCTGGCCTGGTTGCTGTTCGCGGAAGGGCCGACGGACAAGAACAAGA
>JBBIJI010000018.1:0-66515 GCA_037446055.1 Nitrospiraceae bacterium | reverse complement strand
CGCGCCAGTTCTTGTGTTTCAGTTGTTGACCCAGAAACCTGTCGGACAGTAGTGACTTTTTCTATCTACTTGAGCCCTAAATGCCAGAGTTTGAGAACTGCAGAATAGCCGAATGAGGGCCAGGTCTTGCAATCACACATTGTGTGAGCCCAGCCGATGGTTTCACCGCTCTGTGGTTCGTCTCGCCAGCTCGATCACCACGCCTTCCCGCAGTCCCAGATCGCTCACCAGGCACTCAGGGTAACCCAGGGCTTCCATCACGGTTCTCAGGATGATCACGCCGGAGACTATGACGTCTTCGCGGCCTCGCTCAAGGCCAGGCATGCCGCGGCGTTGGGCCTTCGTCCGGGAAAGGAGCGCTCGTTCAAGACCCTGAATCGTCGACAGGTTGAGGACATAGTTATGAATCCGCGCCGGCTCGTAGGCGGGCAGGCGCTGAGCCATGGCCGCCAAAGTCGTGATCGTCCCGGCGGTCCCCACGAACGTAAGTCCGTCCGGTCGTGGCATATCGGCGACAGCAGCCTCAGTTTTCTTCCGCACCCATTCACGGGCTAGTAGGATTTCCTCTGATGTGGGTGGATCGTGGCGAAGAAACCGTTCCGTGAGTCGCACGACCCCGATGTCGATGGATCGGACGACCTGCTGTTGCCCTGGTCGATCCAGAATGAACTCCGTGCTCCCTCCGCCGACATCCAACGCCAGCATGTCCGTCACACCGGGAGGCAAGCCGGATCGAATGCCCAACATCGTCCGCCTCGCCTCCTCCTCACCACTGATCAGCTCCACTTCCCATCCTATTTCCCGTTTGATTCGATCCAAAAACTCGTCCCTGTTCTTGGCATCCCTGACCGCACTGGTCGCGACGGCGCTCGTCGCGTCCACACGAAAATCCGCGATCACTTGCTGCCAATCCTTCAAAGCCGCCAGCACGCGATCCATTGCTTCAGGAAGCAGAATGCGTTCTTTGTCCACGCCTTGCCCGAGTCGAAGGATGCGCCGGTCCGAACGAAGCTCGGTCAAGTGCCCGGAGTCATCCACTCGCGCGATCAGCAACCGACAGGTCAACGTTCCGATATCGATACCGGCTAACACTCGCGCAGGCGTCATGGCTCACTCCTGACCTCATCCATCTCGGCGTCGAGCTTCCGCCGAAGTTCTCTCACTCGTTGCACCTCTCGCACCAGGCGGCTGATCTCGAGATCCGCCAAGAGACGCTCAGCGGATTCTCCCCGATCATGCAACTCGATGGCCCGTTCCCCGATTTCCTCGTATAGGTCGTCCATTTGCGCATCGAGCTTCCTGCTCTCCAGACGCAGCTTCAGCAGCTCGGTCTCTTCCAGCGCCCGCGTGGCGGCCTGCGCGGTTCCCAGCCGAAGCAATGCCCAACCGGTCTTCAGGTCATGTTTCAATCTCTGCAGCAGTCCCATCTACCTCTCCGCACATTCGGACCCCGCAACCAGATATGCCAGTCAGGGGACCGGGCTGAGTCCAACTGCGGCCGTCCCGACCCGTTGCACCTGCAGAGCAACGGGTCCCCCGGCGCTTTCATAAGCGCGGCCTCCGGGAGCACTGACCTCGGTCCAGCCTCCTGCACTGTTTTCTAACTCACCCCCCCCAAATCCAGCTTCGCCTGCCAACGCCGCATGACGACGTCCCGGAGCACCCGGTGCATTGGAGCCGAAAGAGCAGGATCGCGCTGCACCAAGGCGAACGCCTCCTGTCTGGCCTGTTGCAGCAAGTCAGCGTCGCGAACGAGATTCGCCGCGCGGAACTCCGGCATCCCCCACTGCCGCACGCCCAGAAACTCTCCTGGTCCGCGGATCTTCAAATCCTCCTCGGCGATGACGAATCCGTCGCTCGAGCGCACCAAGGCCTCCAGACGCTGTCGAGACGAGGGAACAGCACCCTCCGCGAAGAGCGTCGGCCCAGAAGGACGCCCCCGAGCTTGCATATCGTGCGTCGTCAAGAGGACGCAGTGCGATTGATATTCCCCACGGCCGACGCGTCCGCGGAGTTGATGGAGTTGCGCTAACCCGAACCGTTCCGCATGTTCCACAAGCATGACACTCGCGTTCGGCACATCGACGCCGACTTCGACTACGGTGGTAGCCACTAGGACCTGAATGGTGCCGGCCTTAAACTCGGCCATCGTCCGGTCTTTCTCCTTCGAGGCGAGACGCCCATGGAGCAGACCCACCCTGAAGGCCGCGAATTCCTCCCGCTGCAACCGTTCGGCGGCCTGAATCGCGGCTTTCAGATCTATCTTCTCGGACTCTTCGACCAGGGGGAAGACCACGTAGGCCTGTCGTCCCTCCTTCAACTGGTCCACGACCAATTGATAAGCCTTACGACGTTCGGATGCGCCAAAGAGCCATGTCTTCACAGGCTTACGGCCCGGCGGAAGGGCATCGATGATCGACACGTCCAGGTCACCATACACCGTCATAGCGAGCGTGCGGGGAATGGGGGTGGCGGTCATCACCAAGACGTCCGGACGGTAGCCCTTCTCAGTCAGAGTCTTGCGCTGGAGCACGCCGAACTTGTGCTGCTCGTCCACCACCGCAAGGCCTAATCGGGCAAACTTGACGCCTTTCTGAATGATGGCATGGGTTCCGATGACGACCTGTGCCCGTCCCTCGGCGATGTCCGCGAGTGTCTTGCCACGTGCCGACGTTCGAGCGCCGCTCGTGAGCACGACCGGCATGATGCCGATCGCTTCGAGCAACGGCCGAAGACTCGAAGCATGCTGCTCCGCCAGAATCTCGGTCGGCGCCATCAGCGCAGCCTGGTAGCCGGAGCCGCAGGCCACGGCCATCGCATGGAGAGCGACCACGGTTTTGCCCGATCCGACATCACCTTGAATCAAGCGGTTCATCGGCCTGGGAGCGGCCATATCGCGCAGGATCTCACGCACCACCCGATCCTGGGCGGCGGTTAATTTGAACGGTAGCTTGGCGCTCAGGCGTTTCAGCATCGGCGTCGTCGTATCGAATCTGATTCCCTTCACCTCATCCTTCACCTGCCGTTGTCGCTGCGCGAGCGCCACCTGCAGCACGAACAGCTCTTCGAAGGCCAGTCGCCGATGCGCGCGTGTGAGGCCTCTTTCGAGTTTCTGGACGTCCGCGGCCTTGTCAGGAAAATGCGCAGAGCGGATCGCGTCCTCGATCCTCGGAAACCCATGCTTGGCGCGAACCGAGACCGGTAATGGTTCGTCCAGGTTTGCCGCGTACTCGTCCAGCAACCCATGAATGAGCACGCGCATCTGGCGGGACGTCCAACCCTTCGTCTCGTGATAGACCGGCACAATCCGCCCCACATGCAGGGAGGCGCGTGCGCCGTCGTCAACGACGTCGTATTGTTGGACGTCCATTTGCAGCACCGTGCCGCCGTCTCGTCCCGGGTTGACCGGCCCCGACCACATCACCTGGGCTCCCACGACAAAGAGCTGCTCGAGATACGCCTGATTGAAGAACACGCCGCGAATACGGCCCGTCCGGTCTTGCAGCACGACTTCCAAGACCGTCATCCCCCGCCGACGAGTGCCCTTCAACTGTGCCTGGACGACTGTGCCGCACACGGTCGCGGTCAGTCCCGGCGCCAACTGCGCGATGGGGACGATGCGTGACCGATCTTCGTAGCGCCAGGGGAGGCACCACAAGGCTTGTTCCACCGTCTCCACGCCGATCCGCTCTAGTGCCCCGGCTCGTTTTGGCCCCACACCCTTCGCAAAACGAATAGGCAGGCGCCACAGCTCATGAGGACCACGTGGCCTTGCCGAACTTTCATTCATCGTCTTGCCGACGATGCCTGGTTCGATGTCCGATCCGACCATGTTCGCTCGCTTGAGCATTCCGAGAATCGCTCTGGCTCGTTCCAGACGCTGTTTTTGCTCCTGTGCAGGCAGACCTGCATGGAAATCGGCGAACAGCTCCCGCAACTCCATTAAGCGGCTTTCAAGGGCGGCAGGGTACACGTGCGCGGAGAGTACGTTCAGGACCTGTGCGACGACGAAGGACCCGAGATTTCTGACCGCGCCGACGTGGGCGCAGTCGTCGCGGCTCGCAAACTCGATTGGACGAGACACCCGCCGCACCCACTCGGTGAGGGCCTGCGAGAGATCGGAGGAGGCGGGGCGCTCCATCGTGGCGGGATCGTACCACAGCCCCCTCGACCACACAACGAAGCCACAGACGCACAGGTGCGCTCTCACAGGCCAAACGCCAGTGATTTTCCCCCATTTTGTTGGGTGATCGTGGAGGGGGTGATACACTCACTGCAGTTTCGGTGAGACCATGTACCGACGCCACATTACTCACATCTTCGGGCCGATTGTTCTGCTGCTCGCAGCCTTCATCGGCTATCATGCCTGGTTCAAGCCCCACACTCTCGTCTTAACGGAGCTTGCCGGGCCGGCGACCGAGGACCACGAGCCTTCCCCTCAACCCAAGCCTCCGATTCCATCCTACGATCGTTCCCCGGGCCCTTACACGACCGCCCCTGCGCCGCCGCCTATCGGTGTTTTGCCCGGCGCCTCCGACCAGGTCGAAGCGTTGCAGGCTGTTCGTGAGGATCTTGAGCGCGACGATGCTGCGGCAGCCCGAGCGAAGCTAGCGACTCTTCCTCCCACGATGGGGAATGATCCGCAAATAACGCGATACGTGGCCGTCCTCTGGAATAACCTTGGAGTGTTGCAGCTTCGCCTCAACGGTACCGAAGCCTCGGTCGATTCGTTCAAGAGAGCCGTAGGCTTGGATCCGCAAAATGTTGTGGCGAACCTCAATCTCGCTCACGCCTATTGGGAGCTCCGGGACCCAGGGTTGACCGAGGATTTCCTCACCCGGCTGGTTACACTCGCCCCCGATGAGCCGTTCCCGCACCTGGCCCTGGCCGACTTGCTTCAGGAACAGGATCGTCTCGGCGACGCCGTCCGCCACCTCGACCAGGCGACCGAACGAGCGGGCAAGGACCCGGCTCTTCGCACCTATCTGGAACGAGTCACCGCGCGTGTGCGGCGGACGGAAAACGATGAGCACCAGCTCACGGCGCGCGCCAGCACGCATTTCACCGTCAAGTTCGACGGAGCGGAGGATCAGACTACGTGGGTCGAGACGCTGGAGATCCTGGAGGAAGCGTATCGCGAGATCGGACAGAAGCTCGGGCACTATCCATCCAGACCCATCATCGTGGTGCTTCACAGCAGAGAACACTTTCGCAGTGCCGCCGGAGGTCCCGGATGGGCCGACGGCCTATACGATCCGAGCATGGGGCGGATCCAGATCCCGACTCAGGGAGCCCTGACCGACAGGGCCTGGTTGGCGAGGGTGCTGCGGCATGAATTCGTCCATGCCCTGCTCCACGATTACATGGGAGCAGGCATCCTGACGATGCCGACCTGGCTCAACGAAGGCCTGGCCATGCAATTGTCAGGGGACCGCTGGACCGCCCTGGCCCCGTCTTCGCAGGAGGACTTCCGGATCGTCCCATTGCAGACCTTGGAAGGCAGTTGGTCAGGCTTGCCGACGGAGGTGGCAACCGTCGCGTACTTCGAGGCGAACGCCGCAACGCATACCTTGCTGGACCGATACGGCATGCAGCCCTTGCGCGACATCCTTGAGAGGCTCAAAGCCCGCCAGTCGCTCGCGCGCGCGATGACCGATGCCCTGTCGATTTCGTATGAGCAGTTCGAGCGGCAATGGGCGGAACGAATCAAAACCCACGTGGCATCGAAAGGATAGACCCGCGGAATGATCAGGGCCTACTTGGTCAACAAAGGAGGTATGACGGCACCACAAGCCGGACTTCCTGCAGGCCAGGCGCGGGCACTTGGTACCGCAACGGCCACGAAGGAATCACCATCGCCCGTTCTTCCTCCTCGGTGACCGGCTGTTCCACGGCTCCGACGGGCTCGAACGTATCCTGCCACAAAACCTTGCCTGTCCCTCCGTCCACCGTCCGAACCGTGAAATCGAAGATCGGCTGCGCGCCCGTTCCGTTGGGCTGCGGCTCCGAACCGGGGGACATATCGCTCGACGGCTTCGCTTTTGCGACGCCGAATTCGTCCGCCCACACAAGCGCGCCGGTTTCCGCATTAAATGCGCGGACCGCAAAATGCGGCATCGCTCCCGTGACTTTCTTCTCGACGATCGCCCGAGCCCTCGGCGGCGAAGGGAACACCCCGGCAGTCAGCTTGCCGTCAATGCCCTCTCCCGCCGGCATCAGGTTGAGCTGCCCTTCCCAAAGAAACTTGCCGCTGCTGGCTTCATACACGCGGAGCGTGAACGCCGAAAGCCCATTCCCGTCGATACCGACACCACCGGCGAAAATGCGCGCCTGATCTTTTGCCTCTGCCCCTGTCCCTTCCTCGCGGACGGTTAAATCGTAGTTGTCTTCGGTCAGGACGTCGCCGGAAACAGGATCATAGGTCTTCACCAGAATCGTCGACGTTCCCTTGATCTGGTAGCCGAAGCCGGCGGCGATGATCGGTGGATGCTCAGAATGGGCCGCAGGAGAACTGGTCATCGTGGGGGTACCGAACGACTGTTGAAAACCTGGAGGCACGAAGAACTCCGCAGTCATCCCGACGGTAGCGTCGAAGAGGCTCGCTGCAACGATGAAACACGTCCACAGGCGGAACCGCTTAGGCTGTAACAAGGCGTGAGCATATCGTCGCACACGGAGAGGACTGCCCGCCTGCCAACCGAGGAGCACGTCGATCACCCGGTGCCACATCGTCCAGTCCTCCTTGAGCTTGGAGGGCATTCTGCCGTGGAACCGAGTGGATCGTAAATTCTACTGAGGCCCTGCCTTCCCCCCGGAAAGTATGGGTGAACATCAGACTAACGGGTGGGAGGATCGGCACCCGATATCGCCCCGAACCATCGGTACCGATTGCGCGCCACAATCCTGTACAGCAACTGAGCCAACGGGCGAATGGCCCGGAAATTGGCCAGCTTGGCGAGCACACGGCCACCGGGAAATCCGTGGAGAAGAGGAAGAAATGCATCAAGACCGTGTCGGACAACCCCGTCTCGCTCGATGAGATAGGCCACATCCGGCCTGCCCGGCTGATACTCCATCCCCAAGTAGCAAGCGGCCTCCTCACTTTGATACGGAATGAATCGAACCGCAGGACCGGTATCGCCCCGGCCCAGACGTTCCAGACCCTGTTTCGCGTTGACGCAGAGACGACACTGACCGTCGTAGATCAGGATTGGAGAGGTAGGCTCGTTCATCGTCGTCACAGTGGACACAACGATTGTTATAGTCCTGCCATGCGCGATACCAGGATGGTCCTCAGCGCGTTAGTGATTCTCGTCATACAGGCGAGCCCGCTGTTATGGCTACCAACGACCTCTGAGTCCTTCGGACCGCTGCGCTCGATTCCATGGCTTCTGTTTCTGATCGCGCTCCCACTGCTCTTAGCGCTGCTGGTGTGGCAGCGTCAACGCTGGGCTTTCATGGGCGCCGTGATGTACGGAACCGTGGGGCTGGCGATCGACATCGCCACACTTCTTCAACGTCCGGCGAACGCAGACCTGATGGAGCCGCACGGGGCGATGATGCTCGTGGAGTGCCTGATGTACCTCGTGCTCATCGTGTACGGCGGTCGCGGCTTGCTCGACGTGCGACAGGACGGAAGGCCTCCATGATCCCGCGATCCCAATCCTCCGCAGCCTTCGGGACCGCCACGGCCCTGACTTTCTCATAACCCGCAGCCTCAAGCCATCGACGCACGGCCTTGAAGTGATACGTGTTCCCGGTTGGAGTCGCCAACAGCATGCTGACGGCGAACAGGCTGGCTTCGCACGGATGGAGCCCCTCTCGATCGTGCAATAAGGCCTCATGAATGATGAGCCGCCCTCCCGGCGCGAGTGTCGTCAGCAAGCGACGAAGCAGGGCCTGGTTCTCCTCAGCGGAGTAAATGTGGATCACATTCGAGAGCCAGATGACGTCGTACGGCCCGGGCGCCGGCTCCTTCATGAAGTCGAGGGGCAGATACGACAGTCGCGCCCCGGCCTTGTGAATCGATGCGACCTCCTTCGCGACCTCGATCGCATCAGGCCGGTCGCAGACCGTCGCTTTCAACCCGGGATTCTTAGCCAGGAAGGCCAACGCGAAGGTCGCCGGCCCGCCGCCGAGGTCCAGCAGGGTGCGTGCTCCTCGCAGATTGAGCGAGGCCGCCACCTTCGGGGCGAGATCCCGGGACCGGTGATGCATCGCCCACGTGAACTGCCGTCGCCAATCCGGCGACTCCGGCAGCTCATGATCGACCGGGACTCCTCGACGGACGCAGTCGGTCAACCGAGACCAGTCTGCCCAGTTGTCCTTGATGAGATCCAAGTAGGCGCCGCGATAGTCGCGGCTGTTCCGATTCAGCGCCGCCAGTCCGAGTGTCGTATTGCGGTAACTGCTCCCCCGTTTCAGCAGAAGACCGGCCATGGCCAGATTACGACAGAGAATGTCGAGTCCTCGTTCGCTCGACTGCAGGGCTTTGGCCAACTGGGTCACTGTCCAGACCCGCTCGCCCATCACCGTAAAGAGATCGAGTTCCAACGCCGTGATGAGCACGCGCGGCAGGCGATACGCGGCGATTGCGTCACGAAATTGCTCGAAGGTACGGATCGGAGCGGGGTTCATGCCGAATAGAGGCGACGACATTCAGCATCCGCGCGATGGGCACGATGCGACATCGGCACGTGCTCATGGACTTGTGTGGCTTGTTTCATACCTCTACCATGCCTGGCGCAGACACCACCGGGCCTCGGCCTGGAGGCTCTCGAAGTCGGAGAAATCGACCGTCTTCTCGAAGAGAATGGCCACGTATTGTTCGGTCATCTCGGTCCGCTCTCGATAACCCGCTTTGACCAACAGAGGGCGCACCTTTGCGACCGCCGGGTTCAGGACCGCCTTGGCCTGTTTCGCCAACTCGTCGTTGGCCAAGTCTTCGGTAGTCCCGGTCGACAGGAGACTTCGCACGTCGTCCATGTCCATGCCGTTCTGGCAAATCAACCGCCCGTCCGGTGTCAGCTCGAGCATCCAGCCTCCGTTCCCCAGCTCCATGCCCAAGGCCCCGCCCGGCTCCAACTCGAAGAGTTGCGGAAACATTCGGGTCAGTTGGATGCGGATCGAATCCCAGGACGGCGGCGGGCTCAACGACGAGGTCATGTGGAGGTCTCAAGCGGAGGAGATGGTGGTCGACCCTCCGCGGCGAGTCTGGCCCTCAGGTCTTCCAATCGCTTCACGTTCTCTTCGAGTTTCGGCAATCCATATTTGCGATCCATGCGCACCACCTGATCGAGCAGGTCCGCCGCCTCCTGCAAAAGACCCATCTCCTCATAGCATTGCGCCAGCACGTAGCGCGCGCCGCCGACCCGCAGGTCGTCCCGATCCCGCTCGGCGATGGCCTGGCTTGTCCGGCAGCAGGCAATCGCATCTTCGTAGCGCTTCTGAATCAAGTACGTGCGCCCCATCATCCTCCACGCGTCGGCGACACCGCCTTGGTCGCCAAGGCGACGCATCAAGACCAACGATTGCTCGTAGTAGCCGAGCGCTTGGTCGAACTGTCCGGTTTCCCGTGCCACAAGCCCGAGGTCGGAGAAGAGGACCGCCTTCCCCCGTTCGTCGTGTGTTCGAGACATGATGTCCAATGCTTCGAGATAGTAGGCCATCGCTCGCGCCCACTCGCCGGCGTCGGCCCGCAGGTTGCCGAGGTTGGCCAACGTCGTCCCGATTCCTTGCTCGTCACCGAGAATCTTTTGGAGCTCCAGCACTTCGTGGTAATAGTTTTCAGCAGACTCCCGCCGGCCGCTGACTGCGCAGATGTTGCCGAGATTGCCCAACGTGGAAGCGAGCGCACGACGGTCACCGGTCAGACGATCGCTCTCGAGCGCTTTGATGTAACAGGCGTAGGCCTCCGTGTAATGTCCACGGGCGAAATGCTCGTTGCCCTGGCGATTGAGCTCTTCCGACAGTCCGTTCCGTAGCGGCATCGCCAGTCCTTACTGAATTGCCCGTTCGACCGCAGCCTTGGCTCCGGCGAGGATCGACGCGCCGTCGCCGACGAGAATCGTGTCGAACGAGTAATTCAACAATCGTCTGAGGCCGCGTTTCGCTTTGTCTCGGTCCGCGTACTTTTCGGCATGCAAGAGTGAGAGCGCCCCTTCGGGCTTGCCGATCAAGGCATCGCCGACGATGAGGATCCCTTTGCCCTGCTGAAGAAACAGGGCCGACTCGCCCGGCGATTTTTGATCCCGAAGCTGGATGACCCAGATTCCGCCCGGCAGCAATTCCCCATCCTTGAACGTCTTGGTCGGCTTCACATCCATTTGCGACGCATCAGCGTCAGGGACCCAGAGCTGGCTTCTCAGTTCAGATTGAGCGGTAGCTCCCTCGCGGGTATGATCGCGATTCGTAAGGAGAATGTAATCGACCGGGCCGTTCTTTCGCACGAACGTGAGGTCCTCCGCCGCCATGGGGGGCGGGTCGATCAGAATCTTATGATCGCCGACCGATAAGAACAGCCCATTGAAGTTGAGCTGTTTCTCTTCCGAGAACCAGGACCACTGCCAGATACCGGGAAGGAGTTGTTTCATAGAAAAGGTGACGGCTAACGGCTGATAGCTAATCGCAAATGGCTGATGCGAACAGCAGATCACTGAACAGCCTGGGGTCAGGAACCCTTCCGGCGCCCCCAAGGGTGCGGTTCCTGACCCCCTATCTACAAGGGGTCGGGAGTCAGCCGCAAGGACTCCCGACCCCTCCCCAACCCTCACTGTTATCAGAGCGCCGCCACCGCGTCTTTGACCGTTTTCGAGACCTTGGCATAGATACCGGCCTCATTCGGCAAGTCGATGATGTCATCCTCCGAAACTGTAATAAACTTTCGATTGGGACCCTTTGTCAAAGAAATCAGGAACAGACTATTGGCCGGCTTCGTCGGGATCACCACCTCCACCGTCGCATCGATCCCTTTGACCAACTCCAAGAATTTCCGTTTCCCCTCTTCCATCTCATCCATTTCTTTCTTTCCTCTCTCCCCAGGCGGCACGACCAGCTTTTCGCCACTGCGCCGGCTTGGCCATCTCCGTCTGTGGCCGTCGAGCCAACGCCGCCCCTCACTTATGTATTCCAAAATGATTGAGGCGCGGGCTCCGGGAGCAAAGGAGACGGCCAAGCCGAAACGCCCTCTCACATCCTGTTCACGCCCCCTAACAACTTTTCCACCTCCGCCACAATCACCTCGGCGCCCGCTAAATCCATGTTCCCGACCCGCTGCCACCGAATCACGCCGTTCTGATCGATCACGTAGACATTGGGGATGAACTTACCCCCGCCGTACAACTTGTCAGTCACCTTGTTGGGGTCGAGCAGATACGGATAGGTGACCTTGACCGGAAACGCCGAGAGGAACTCCCCGACGTCTTTCTTTGAGTTACCCGCGGAATTGACCCCGATCACCGCGACATTCTTCCCCTGCGTGGATTCGTAGACCTTTTGCAAGTTGGTCCCTTGCATGAGGCAAGGCTCGCAGATATGGAACAGACCGAGAACGACGACCTTCCCCCTGAGTGACTCGAGCGACACCGTCTCGCCGGTGATCGCCGTGAGCGTGAAGGTCGGCGCCTTCTCACCGATCTTGAAGAATCCTGCCGCCAGGGCCATCTGCCACGCAAACACTGGAATCAGTAGTATCGCGAGGAACCTCAGAGATCGTTTCATGACCACCCTCCTGCGCGTGACAAGCGCATTTCCAAGCTCTGAACCATGAGCGCCGAGTTGAACAGCCGACCCTGATTTCGCTCCTCGACACTCATGAGCCGGGCTGTATCGTAGCACGCAGTTTTTTCCCTGGGCAACCGGGTGCAGGCGCGACTTGTTGCGCGTCATGCGACGATCGCCGGGAGGATGCCGTCCGGGAATGACGACCGACGAACGTCGCTCGCGGCGGGCTCAGTGGGAGGACTCGAAAAGACCCAGTTGCAATTCTTCAGCCCGCGTGAACGAGATAGGATAGCGTTCCGTGAAACAGGCGTTGCAGTAATGATCCGGAGAGCCGGGCGCCGCCTTCAGCATCCCGTCGAGACTCAGATACGCGAGGCTGTCGGCCGTGATGTACTTGCGGATTTCCTCGGTCGAGTGGCTGGAGGCGATGAGCTCCCTCTTGGTCGGCGTATCGATGCCGTAAAAGCAGGGCGACACGATGGGCGGAGAGCTGATCCGCATATGCACTTCTTTGGCGCCGGCATGCCGGATCATTTTGACGATCTTGCGGCTGGTCGTTCCTCGGACGAGCGAATCATCGACGACCACCACCCGCTTGCCGCGCAACACTTCCGGCACCGCGTTGAGCTTGACCTTGACGCCGAAGTGGCGGATCGACTGCTCCGGCTCGATGAACGTGCGTCCGACATAGTGATTCCGAATCAGCCCGGTTTCGAAGGGGATGCCCGCTCCTTCCGCATATCCCAACGCCGCGGGCACACCGGAGTCGGGCACGGGAATCACCACGTCGGCCGGGACCCAGGACTCCTGCGCCAACTGGCGACCCAGAGCTTTGCGCGTGGCATAGACGGCGTTGGCCCCGAAGATCTTGCTGTCGGGACGCGCGAAGTACACATACTCGAAAATACACATCGCCGGCTTCGTGGAGTGGAAGGGCTTATAGCTCGTCACACCGCGCTCGTCCAAGACGATCAGTTCGCCCGGCTCGACCTCGCGGATGTACTCGCCGTCAAGCAAATCGAACGCACAGGTTTCCGACGCCACAAGGTAGCCGCCCCGGACCTTGCCGAGACAGAGGGGACGTAATCCATATGGATCGCGCGCGGCTATAAGACCGGTGTCCGTCAGCAACGCCACCGAAAAGGCACCACGTACCTGGCTGAGCGCGTCGATCACGCGCGCCAGCAGAGTGTCGGCCCGCGAGTGTGCGATCAGGTGGATAATGACCTCGCTATCCGACGTGGATTGAAAGATGGCGCCATAGGCCTCGAGCTCGTTCCGCAGGACCTGCGCGTTGATGAGATTCCCGTTGTGCGCCAACGCGAGGTTTCCCAAGGCGAAGTTCACGATCAGCGGCTGTGCATTCTTGAGGTCGCTCCCCCCTGCGGTGGAGTAGCGATTGTGGCCGATGGCCATATGACCGGTCAGCCGCTTCAACGCGGCTTTCGAAAAGATATCCGCAACCAATCCCTGCCCCTTCTCCACATGGAAATGCTCACCGTCGCCGGAAACGATGCCCGACGCTTCCTGACCACGATGCTGGAGCGCGTACAAGCCGAGATAGGTGAGGTTCGCCGCCTCCTTGTGACCGTACACGCCGAAGACGGCGCACTCTTCGTGGAATTTGTCGGGAGTGATCAGTTGCATAAGGCTATAGGCGATAGGCTATGGGCTATAGGCAAGATCTGTTTGACCCATTGCCTATTGCCCATCGCCTAGTGCTCTCTCCAAACTAGTCGCCCAGCGGTCGTGAAGCACGGCGACCTCAAGGTTCACGTTGCAGCTTGCGCCGGACCGAGTTTCCGCGACATCTATCACCAGCCGGTCCCCACCGACGGTCCCGATCACTTCCGCCGGTACTCCGGATTCGGCCGCCGCCTTCAGCACCGCCTCGCGCTGGTCGACCGCCACCGAGAGGACCACACGCGATTGACTCTCCCCGAACAGAAGCGAATCCCGCCTGATCTTTGGAGAGCGTAATTTTACCACAGCGCCGATCGATCGGTCCGGGCCGGAGATGCAGCACTCTGCCAAAGCCACGGCCAACCCGCCGTCTGAGCAATCGTGAGCCGACCGTACCCTGCCCTCCCGAATCAGCTTTCGCACGCAGTCATGCAGCGCTTTCTCCGTCTCCAAGTTCAGGTAGGGGGGCGAGCCCTGTTCCCGCGCATGCAATACCTTGAGATACTCCGTCCCTCCCAAATCATCTTTCGTGGTCCCGAGGAGAATGATGGCATCGCCCTCCTGCTTAAACCATTGCGTCATCGCACGCTCAGCCGGCTCGATCAGTCCCACCATGCCGACCATCGGCGTGGGATAGATCGAGACCCCGTTCGTTTCATTGTAGAAACTGACGTTTCCGCTCACGACCGGAATAGTGAAGTGCTCGCACGCGTCTTTCAGGCCCTCGATCGCCAGGATGAACTGCCACATCACGTCCGGCCGCTCAGGATTGCCGAAGTTCAAGCAATCCGTCAGGCCGATGGGCTCGGCGCCGGAGCAGGCCAGATTCCGCGCCGCTTCTGCCACCGCGATCTTCGCTCCTTCATAGGGGTGCAGCAGACAATAACGTCCGTTGCAGTCCACCGTCAGGGCGAGCGCCTTGTTCGTCCCCTTCACGCGAATCACTGCCGCATCGGACCCCGGCCGGATCAATGTATTCGTCCGGACCATGTGGTCATACTGCTGATACACCCACCGCTTACTGGCGATGGTGGGCGACTCCACTAAGGCCAGCAACGCGGCGTTGGCCTCCTTCACGTCGGGTATCGCATCCAAGTTGAGCGATGCGAGGAGCTCTTGATACGCCGGCGGCGCGTTGGGCCGATCATAGCGAGGCCCGTCATCGGCCAGCGCTTTCGCGGGAATCTCGGCGACCACGTGCGCCTGATCCTTCACGCGCAGGATGCCGTCATCGGTCACGCGCCCGACGACCGCAACATCCAAATCCCACTTGCGACAGATGCGGATCACCTCATCTTCCCTCCCAGCCTTGGCCACCATGAGCATACGTTCCTGCGATTCCGAGAGCATCAGCTCGTAGGGCGTCATGCCAGGCTCGCGGCGCGGGACGTTCGTGAGATCGAGCTCCACGCCGGTCCCTGCGCGCGACGCCATCTCACAGGACGAGCTGGTGAGTCCCGCAGCCCCCATGTCCTGAATGCCGACAAGCAAATCAGCGGCCATGATTTCAAGGCAGGCTTCGAGCAGCAGCTTCTCGGTGAACGGATCGCCCACCTGCACCGTCGGCCGCTTCTGTTCCGACTGATCATCGAAGGAATCAGAGGCCATTGTGGCGCCGTGAATGCCGTCGCGACCGGTCTTCGATCCGACATAGATCACGGGGTTGCCCACGCCCGCCGCCTTGCCGCGAAAGAGTTTGTCTTTCCGCGCGATGCCCAGGCAAAACACATTAACCAGTGGATTCAGCGCATAGATGTCGTTGAATACCACCTCGCCGCCGACCGTGGGCACCCCGATGCAATTCCCGTATCCACTGATTCCCGCAACTACGCCCTTGAAGAGATGCCGGTTCTTCGCCTGCTCCAGCGACCCGAACCGCAATGAATCGAGCAATCCAATCGGCCGAGCCCCCATCGTAAAAATGTCACGCAGAATCCCGCCGACGCCGGTCGCCGCACCCTGATAGGGTTCGATGAACGAGGGATGGTTGTGCGACTCCATCTTGAACACGGCGCAGAGCCCATCGCCGATATCGACCGCGCCCGCATTTTCACCCGGTCCCTGCACCACCCGCGGCCCCGCCGTCGGCAGCTTCTTCAAGTGGATGCGAGAACTCTTGTAGGAGCAATGCTCGCTCCACATGACCGAGAACATGCCCAACTCGGTCAGATTCGGCTCCCGGCCTAAAATCTCGACGATCTTCTTGTACTCCTCGTCGGTGAGATTATGCTGTGCGATGAGATCTTTGGTGACGGGTTGTGCTTGCGCTGACATCTTTGAGTGAATCCTCTATCTCATACCTGGTCCAATAGTGTGAAGTACTCTTCTCGCGAAAGGCCAGCCGTGCGTAAGTTGTTCTTGATGATGAACACCGGCACTTCGTCCCAATCTGGGATCACAATGGGTCTTGCAACACCGGACTTCACGTACACGAAGTGATCCCCTTCGGTCCTTACCAGCTTGAAGCCCGCTTTCTCAAACACTCTTCGCAGCTTCGATGCCGGTATCGGAATGATGCGAGGCATCGCTTCAAGCCGACAACGACATCACTTCCGTTGAAACAATCCGAGGGGACTTCCAGGTCCCATCGCTCATACGTTGATAACCGGCCTCCTTTAGAATCTCGTCCAGCGTTCCCAATTTCTCTGCCTCCTCGACAAATAAGCGGACAGCCGTTTTCAGATTTCGCCGAGCCTCGTCGACATCCTTGCCACAACTTGAGACATCCAACTCTGGACAATGTGCCACGTAGGCCTTCCCCTCCTGGAAAATGATGGCGTCGAATTCAATTGGTTTCACAAGTCGCTCCCTTCAGTGGCATCTCAATGCATCTCGACGATCTTCTTGTATTCGTCGTCGGTTCGGCATCATATCCCGCTGACCGGAGCCGAGAATAGAGCCGGAGCGGACAGTTTTCATCCAACAGAATCTTCAAGAGGCTTGCTCGACCGCCGGAGGCACATGCTCAGCCACATGCGCCGCATAGCGAAGCGCGGTAAGAATCTGCTGCCGCGTGACGGCATAGGCGTCCTGGACCGATTCGAGGGTTTCCCCTGCAGCGAGGGGCCCCACTATCGTCGCCACATCGATCCGCGTCCCGGTAAGACAAGGCTTCCCAAAGAGAATACCCGGGTCCATTGAAATGCCAGGAAAGATTTCCATGGTTAGCTCCTCCGCATCACCGAGAACATCCCCACTCGGTGAAAATCGGATTGCACCCAAAATCTCGACGATCTTCTTTTGCTCGTCGCTTATCCGATGATGCCGCACAACGAGGTCTTTGGTGATCACGGCTTGCATCAGCGATTCACTTCGCGGTATGGCTCAAGAGACCAGTCATTTCCAAGACCCGCTTCGACCAAACATTCGATCGCTCTGCAAGACGCTGCCGTTGTTCAGGATCAGTCCAGATACGGCTCCAGTCGTACTGCCACCATGCAAGCTGTATTTGCAACGCAACGAGTTCTTCCGCCGTGTGGCTCTCAGCTTCCGCCGCAGTCCATTCAATAAAGAACTTGCTCTCGTCTATCAAACTTTCAACCGCTTCCCGGCCGGCATCGTGCATAGCAAACGACTTGATTCGGCTCAAATTCGCTGCCAGGCCTCCCAGACGGACTGGCAGATCGTCCCGCATATATCGTTCTCGAATCGCCGTCCAGTCTTTCATACGCCTTCCAGCAATTGATGAACGATCCCTGCCACGCGCTCGCGAATAACCGGATCAAGAATCTCCAGAGACGGATTGTTCTGACGAGGGCGGATATTGATCAGCGACTCGAAGGTGACTTGCTGAGCCGCAGGATTCCAATCAGCGCCCCATACATCTTCCTGGCGACTGCCATCCTCAATCGGCACGGCTTCACGGTCCGCATGAAGCACGCCGCCACCAGCCAGAACGCCTTTCTGAAGATCGACCGCCAACTTGATATATGTATCGAGCGCCTGGAGCATCTCTTTCACTTGCTGCCTGGATGCACGAGCACGAACAAGATGGATCACGACTCTGACGACCCGCCACGAATATCTGGCACGCCGTCTGCGAGCGGGATTCCCTTCCCCTCATCGAGTTCGGCCAGCGCCGCGAAAAGGTCCGCCTCATCCTCATTAGTCAGTGGCTCTAAGCGATCAATCGACCCCATTGGTTCCATCATGTGTTTGCCAAACAGAAATCTCGACGATCTTCTTGTACTCGTCGTCCGTCAAATTATGCTGCGCGATGAGGTCTTTGGTGATGGGCTGTTGCGCAATCTTCATCTTTCGCCTTGTCGGATTTCGTGCTCCATCGAGATGAGGCGGGCAAACTCCTTAGCAGTCCACCGCCTTGCCCAGCCGCGCTTGAAGGGTTTACAAAGCGCACAGGCTCGTCGCTTCTGCTTGAACATCTTTCGCATTGGGAGAGTCCTGGAGAAGAGAGAACTGTCGACCTCAGGCAACCTCGAACTGCATTTGTTTGAGATTCGCTGAGGGCACCCTACTTTTCACCCGAAGAATTTCAATGCCGACGACCTGGCTCTGTTCGTTGTAGTCGAGGACAATCCCCGGTTGGACTTCCTGCGATTCGACGATCTTGGACTCATCCAGACGCAGATACAAGGCATCGGCTTTTTCGTCGAAATGCACCTTCATAGCTTTCCTCTCAGCGATCGATCGAAATACGCGCTCACGATCAACTTAGGACTGACCGCGTCATTATAGATCACTCTGAGGATACGATCACCATGCTCCCGTATCGGCGCCATCGCGTGGCGCAACACAGGATCTTTCTTGTCTGGCTCTGTTCTCCTTGGAAGCTTCAACACTCGATCGATCCATTCCTTCTTGATTCCCCGTTCTTGACTAACTGTGGCAGCATGACTTGATAATTCATAGGAGGGATTGTCTTCCATCATCAATTCATCTTCGCTAAGGGGCCTACGCCAATCTTTTCGTACTCGTCATCGGTCAGATTATGCTGCGCGATCAGTGACTTGGCAATCGGCTGCACACCTCACTTCCTGTCCCCTTTCAGCAGCGGCTATCAAGTTCAACCAACTTCAATCCAAAGCCAAGATGGTTTCCATATAGCTCCCACCTTGGCGGAGGACCCGATAATCCTGTCGTAGCTGGGCCCAGGTCTTCCCCTGAGCACCGGGAATCTGATCCAATTGCGTGTTCGTGACGACGTACCCATCCATTGAGATCTTTTTTGAACGAAAAGCAGGTTGCCGGCTCACTTCGGCAAGGTATTGAAGCGCGGCGATCTTATCCAGATTGCTCCCGGTCAGCCCTCCGTGATGCAGACCATGCGGTTCCACAAAGCGCAAGTGTGTTTCTTGTGAAGACCGCTTCTGAAGCCAGATTAGAAAATCCGGATAGAACCCACTTCGCCTGAAGAACCCCACACCGACTCTCCCCAGATTCCTTAATACGTATACGTGGACCTTTGCGTACTCTGGCTTTGCATGATGGGCAGCCCAGAAGCTCCGCAGATCTTTAAGCAGTTGGGCTTCTTCTTCCCTGAGACCGGGTTGGCTAACAGAAGTGTCTTCTTCCCGTTTCCCTTTCGGGCTCAACAGAATCGGCTTGAACAAGTGCCACTCGATGAAAAGACGGGGAAGATGAGTCGCTGTCTCCATCGACTTGAAGAGGCTCTTTGTGTCGTTGAGAAGTTCCTCGATTTCACGCACCAGCTCATCGGACGTGGTTCTAATCGTATAGTATTGGGGAATGGCTTCATGGACCGCCGGGAGCGGCTTAGGAATAAGATGCCGACTGTCTGCTTCACGCTCGCAAAAGGCCACAAAGCGATCCAAATAGGTCCGCAAGACTGTGGCGGCTCCGGCCTGAAGCTGCTCAGGATCGCCCGCATCATGCGCAGACATGCGCAAGGTCGAAGCACCCAAGATGGGCAAGAGAGCGTTCCTGGGCACAAACACGTTCCCGTATCGTCTGGCGCTTTTGTAGGCGAGCAGGTCCTCATAGAGAGCGTCGCAGTCGAGCAAGCCGGCGGTCTCCGTTTGAGAAAAATCAATCTCAACGGCCCTGCCTACCTGCCCGGATCCTACGCAGGCTCCCGCGAGCGCCGCGACCTGCGGGATAAAGTCCACCTCAACCGTTACCCCCTCGACAAGATCGAGGGACCACGTCTCAGCCGCCGCATTGTAATCGGATTTGGGCTGGGGAATGAACAGTTTGGGCCAGGGATCAAAGTTCCGATGTACTGGAATGTGGACCTCATGTCCGAGTTCTTCCTCCTCGATCATGCCACGGAATGCTTGGATGTAATCCGCATTCCAGCCGAAAATGCTGAGGGTTTCAACCTCAGCCAAGCCATCGGGAATAGTTTCGGCAGGCGTCAGGGCCGTGCTGCGCTTCAAGGACCAGCCCTTGCCTTTCAGCCGGATTCCACGCCCAAACAACTGAATCACTTGCGGCCCTTCTCCTTTGCCCATGTTGAGCAACCCCATGGTGGAGACCCGCCAAGAAGACCAACCTTCGATGAACTTCTTGGACCCAATGAGGAGGTTAATCCGCGAGTCCGGACTATCGATGTGCCCGAACAGCGAGCCGCTGAAGCGATCCTCACGCACTTCCAGCCCAAGACTCTCTCCGAGATGTTTCTTGAAGGCAGACACGTGGCCGATATTGATCACACCGAAATACGGCAATGCCTGGCCCGCCGGCGCAGAGACACGCAGGCCCAATTCCCCCTCAATCCCTTTCAGCTCACACACCTCGATCCCGCCACGCCCGTGGAAGACCGACAAGGCGATGTCCTTATATAGCGTCTCCGGCCGGACTCCTTGCAAATAGGCGAGTCTCGGTAAAAACAAATCTTCACCGGTGCCTTCGTCGGTAAACCCGCTGCGCCCGCCCAGGATCTTTCTGATTCCTCCCACGGCCCATGAAACGTCTTCGAGGAAACGCTTGACGAAACCCACAACGGTCGCCACATCGCTCCTCAGGCGATGGTCCCTCGAGTACACCGCGTTGACGCTAGATCCGAGAAAGACCCACGCGGCGGCTCCACCTGAAAGGGCCGATAGACGGCCCGAGAGTTCCGATACAGCCGGACTTGCTGCGAATAGACCAGCAGGCCACCGAGCAGCAGCTCGAATGCCTGTTGTTCCCGGGCCTTGGAAAGGTTCAAGACGCGGAAGTCTTTCCCGTAGCCGTCGGTATAGAAATATCGATACGAATAATCGAAGAGGATAGATTTCCCATAGTCGGCCAGTAGCAGCTCCTTTCGCTTGGGGCTCGTTGCCCCAATCGCCTGGGCGAAGGTCGCGCTGTACTCGATGAGAAACCCATGTTGGCTCAAACCCTCTTGCCGCGTTTTCCAGGTTTGCGCTTCGCTGCCCGTACCTTTATGACCTTCGTCCACAAAGACCAGGTTCGCCGCGCCAAGCTCTTCCAGGGGGATACTCACCCCTTCCCCCGACGCCTGCTCTGCCAGCTTGTGAATCTCGATGACATGAACCCGAGGCTCGAGCCCTCGTTGCCCTGTCCGGTCGGCAATAAGCAAGGCCGCATCAATGTCGCTCTTGGCGAACTCGCCCAGATGTTGCTGAGACAGGCCCTCGTTCCGCGTCACGAGGAGAATCGAATCAAACGCTCGCGATCCGTCTGTCCGGCGAACCAAGGCCTCCGGATGGCGACCATGCTCCAGGTAGTGCAGGACTTGCCAGAGATTGGTGTGGAGCAGCAGTGTTTTGCCAGACCCTGTGGCCATGAAGAAGGCCAATCGTCTGAGGTCAACGGCGTCAAACGGTACAAAATGCCGCACCGCAGGATCGGTGGACTTCAAGCGTTCGAGGAAGGCGTTCAACTCCTGGAGAAACCCACCCGGATTCGCGCTCAGCCGATCCAGGTACAGTTCTGTATACAGCAGGGCGAGATACTGAAAGTACTTGAACGTGAATGCCCCTCGGGCCTGCGCGAGCCGGGTCTCATACTCCATCACCCGCCGGTCATAGGCTCGAAGCGCTTCAGCAGGGATTACGAGTCCTTTCAGCTCGGCGAGTACGTGATAGAAATGGCTGTATCCGTCTCCCCCCAGCCCCTCAGTGACCGGAAACAGAACTTGCTTCAGGGCCTGGAAGCTCTGCACTCCGAATTGGTTGAGGCAATACCGATTGAGAACCAGTGCCTGCTCCAGCCTCATGACTGGCCCTCTTTCGGCACGAGTGGTTCAAGGAAACGCAGGAGGTTGAGGACAGCCCGCTGCGCGGTGCTCCAGACTTCGTCGAGACCCACCTCATCGTATTCGTGGATCAGCTTGTCACGCATCCCGGCAATGGACGCCCAGGGAATCTCCGGATAGCGAGTCCGGAATTCCTCAGAGAGCCGCTTGACGGCTTCCCCGATGACCAGCAGTTGATGGAGTACGGCCGACTGTGTTTTCACGTCCCGCATGAACGCCGACCGGTCCAGGCCCCTGCAGAAGTCAACCACGAGCCGACCCGCACGGGCCACGTCCAAGAGCGTCGCCGCATCACGAGACATGCACAACCTGAGCCGTGTTCAGGATGGCTTGCCGTCGGATCCAATTTTGGCTCCGCTCAATGGCCCGTCGGCTCACAAGATGAACAGGCCGACCGAACAGCTCAGCCAGCGCCTGCTCCATGCCCACGTGATCGAGCAAGCTCCACCCTGCCTCTGGGGCGAACGTAGCCAGCACATCCACATCGCTATCCGGTCGAAAGTCATCGCGCAGAATGGACCCGAACAACGCCAATTCGGTGATGCGCCAGCGCCGGCAAAACTCCGCAAGCTCCTCCGCGGGGATGTCGATCCCATGAAGGTGAATGCCGGTTGTCATCGTTGACCCTCCTCCATCAAGCGCTTGAACAGCCCATCCGGCGACCGGACGCCGGGTACGGCTGAATCGCCGTTGATGAGTATCTCATCGAACGGCCCGTGTTGCCGGATGCGGTCCTCGAGAAAGCGGCGCTCGACCTCGGGATCGAGCCCACCCATGTCCCGCCAGAGCACCAACACCCGGCGGCTCTCTCGATCCTTGCTTTTGACAGCCACGTGCGAACGATGGTCCGCGTCGTTTTCCCAGATCTCCCGTCGCTGCACATGCAGGCCGTACAGGAGGTTAAAGGTCTCCACGAGTTCCACGTTCTGTGTTTTCGGCCCTTCCTCAGTCAGGACCTCGAGCTTGTACTCGAACGGATGTTCCAGTTTGTCGAGGGCGAGCAAGCTAGCACTGCTCTCAAGTGGCAGACATGCCAAGTAGCGAAGGCGATAGGCTTCCTCCCCGAGGACCTTCTTGTGGGCCTTCGCGCGCGGCGCTTCCCGCGCGAGCGTGTCCTCGGTCACGAGGTTGTGGAGGGCATCCTCGTAGCTCTCCAAGCGCAGCACTTTGACGAGGCGCGGGGTGCGGGCCACTTCCTCCTTATTCGGAAGGCGAGAGGGCTTACCGTCCTTCCATTCCGGCGCATAGATGACCCTTTTCATGCGTGGAAGGAGGATGGAGTCAAAGAAATCAGCCATCTCGACCATAACAAACCGACGTTGCTCCCCATCTTCTCTATTCAGGCTTACGATCGCATGACCCGATGTTCCCGAACCGGCGAAGAAGTCAAAAACGATATCATTTCGCTTAGTAGCGACGAAGATGATCCGGTAAAGGAGCCTTGTTGGCTTCGGAGTATCAAATGGACTTCCTTTGCCGAGCAGCTCATAGATCTCTTTTTTGGCCTCATCCGAGTGACCCACCTCCTGATGTGGCCACCATGTCCATGGCACGAACCCTTCAACTTCACTTAAGTAACGAATGACATTCGGTTGGCCCTTAGCATCCTGTCCAAAACCATATCCTTCCTTGTTTCAAGAGATCCAGATATTCGGATTCGATCATGCTCCAACAGCGACCCGCTGGCGGCCTGTGAATCACGCCCGTCGGTGTGGTAATCGGGTACATTTGATTTGGTCGGAATCCTTGAGCAGTCATTGGGATTGGTCGCCAGCGCCCGCGCGGATCATTGTGAGGGTTCCGATAGACTGCTAGGCTCTCCTCATCAGGAGGAATGCGATTTCGCGCGGCTGCGAATTCATTCAGCGTTTTCGCGAAGACTTGAATATAGTCATGTACAGTGCCCATCACCGGCCTGTTATCGCGGGAATACCGCTTTTGCCAGAGGATGACTCCAACGAAGTTGCTTGGTCCGAAAACTGTACGCAACACCTCACGGAGGTACGCCTCTTCCGAGTCATCAATGCTGACAAAGATCCCGCCAGCGGAATTAAGAAAATGCCAGCTAAGCCGAAGGCGCTCTCCCATCATCGCCAGCCACGTCGAATGCTGGTAACGATCCTTATAGAGAAACTCGTCCGATCCGGTATTGTATGGCGGATCAATGTAAATGCACATGATTCGCCTTTCGTAGTTGCGCTGAAGCAGCCGCAAGGCCTGGTAGTTCTCGGAATGAATCAGGAGCCCGTCGGTGACCTCCTCCAGGTCCTCGAACGCCGAGAGGAGACGGTTCGTGAAGTCGGCACCAAAGAGGGCGGTATTGACGACCAGGGTGGGATGTTCATCGAGAAATTGAAGGTTCACCTTGCCCGTTTTGTTGTACAGGTCTTTCTTAGGCTCAATGGCGAAGAGCCGCTTCCATTCGGCAAGCTGGGCCTTGTTCTGTAACACTTCTTTCCACAGCTCGCGGGGCACTTCCTTGATCGGTACAAGATAGTCGGCCCGCAAGACGAACTTGCGCCTCTCAAAGAGCCGCTTCTGGACCTCCTCGATCTGGGCGAGAAACGTGATGATGTCCTCAGCCAGCCGCTTGACCACCAGCAGCACCCGGCTCTTCCCTACCAGGTCGCCTTCCAGATCGCCCAGGTGCAGCACCTGGTCCTTGAGATAGAACTCCAGCTCTCGCTTCAGGAACCCGGCCAGATCCTTGTGGATGACATAGTCGCTCGTACGCCGTCGCGAAAAATGTCGAAGTCGCCGTTCCAGACGTGAAATCTCGCGGTCATCCTTCTTGTCTTCCGGTTGCGCAAGGACGGCGCACAAGGCGAGCGAGGGCACCGCCTCCAGGAGCCTGGGTACGGCAGCTTCCAGGATGGCCTCCTGCCCCTTGCTGTTCTTCCCGAATCGCTCGACCTCCTGCTCGATCGGAAGCCGGTACTCAAACGGAATCCGGAGCGTCTTGGCCTCCGCATCCCAGAGAACATTTTTGGGAACTGGGAAAAAGAACCGAGTTTCGCCTTTGGTGTTGCCCGGAGGCACGCTGGCTTCGGCAAGCACGAACCGGACGTGGTACGGACCGCCCACCGCCTCGACGGTAAAGGCATAGTCGCGGAAGGTGTCTCCCGATTTGACGTAATGCTGGTCCTTATTCGCCCAGTGAAAGAACGTCTCCTGCGCGTGGTAGGGGACCGTAGGTCTCCCGCGCCCCATAGCGCCGGCGCGGGATGAAATCTCCGTTGTCGTAGTAGCGGCTGAAGAACGCCCACAGGTGGTTGAAGACCTCGGCCTTCTGCGCTTCGCTGACCGCCACCTCCGCCAAAGCGCGGCGTTTTTCGTCGTATTCAGCCAGCAGCGTCTGCACGGCCTTGGCTTGAATCTGCCTGTATTCCGGCTTGATCTCCCCGCCGGGCAACAGTGCGTCTTCGGCCACGTCCTTTCGGACCCGCTCCGCCAGGGCTGCCACGTCCTTTTCCAGGTCGGCACGGGCTCCGGCGGAGGGCGTGGAAAAGGTCTCATCAACCCGGCGGGGAAGCTGCTCGGTCAAAAAGGCCTCGATCTCGCTCCGCTTCAGCTTAAGCAGGCGGTAGAGCCCGAAATCCAGATCAGCATGCTCGAACTAGAACAGCTCTCGAAGCAGGTCTTGTAATTGAGTGAACGCACTCATGTCTTTAGATACTCAATGCATGTGGGGACGCTCACGTGAGATAGCCGCGGCTTGCGCCGCGCAATCACACGAAAGCTTGGACGCCACACTTGTCTTCCCTACACAAGCCAACAGGCTGAGGGAAGGGCCAGAGCGACATTGCCGAGAGCAGTTGGGATCCTACATTTCTCATCCAGCGAGCCATGCTGCCGCGAGCGGAATTGGCCGGAGGAGCGGGGACCCATCGAGACTCGGCCTGGGATGAAGGCGGAACCTGAGCGAGTCCGCGAGGGAATTTCCGAAGGCTTCCGCCGGGTACCTGTTGCTCCCTTCAACGCAACGGGTGATGAGTCCGAAAGAGTCGCTCCGAGAGGCCCTGAAGCGAACGGCAGCATGGCTTCGCCTCCCTTGGCAGTCACACTCCCACCACCTTGGACTCCTGCTTCGCTTTCCTCAGCGTATCCAGCATCGACAACAAAATCAGCTTCCCGGCCTCGTTGCCTAACGTATCCTCGGCACATCGCTCGGGATGGGGCATCATGCCCAGCACGTTGCCGGCGGCGTTGCGGATGCCGGCAATGTTGTCGAGCGAGCCGTTTGGGTTCGCCTCCGGCGTTACCTTGCCCTCCGGCGTGCAGTAGCGGAAGACGACCTGCGCATTGGCTTGAAGGCCCGCCAGCGTCACGGGATCCGTGTAGTAGTTGCCGTCCGCATGGGCGATCGGAATCTTGAGCACCTGGCCTGACTCGCACTGGCCTGTGAATGGCGTCGCGGCATTCTCGACCGTCACATAGACATCTTTGCAAATGAAATTCAGCGAGGTATTGCGGAGCATCGCCCCGGGCAGCAAACCTGCTTCCAGCAGAATCTGAAACCCGTTGCAGATGCCGAGGACCATGCCGCCGTCATTGGCGAACTTCTTCACCGCGCTCATGACCGGCGAGAACCGCGCAATGGCGCCCGTGCGCAGATAGTCGCCGTACGAAAACCCGCCCGGCAGGATGACCGCATCGAGCCCGGCCAGCGATGTCTCTTTGTGCCAGACCATCGTAACCGTCTGGCCAAGCACGTTCTTAAACACATGCTCGCAATCGTGATCGCAGTTAGAACCGGGAAACACCACCACGCCGATATTCATCTCTTCCTCTCCCAGCCTCCACGATCAGGCAGACCAGTGACGGGGCAAAAGGGCTTGGCTCTACTGCGCGCATCGAACGAGCACTCCAACCTTTTCGATGAACATTGAGATGAACTGGGTGCGCGTTCTGCGAGCACGGAGGCAAGCCCTGTCGCCCCGCACCTTTACCGTCACTGCAACTCGTACCGATACTCTTCAATGATCGTGTTCGCCAACAACTTCTCGCACATGGCCTTGACCTCGGCTTCGGCCTTGGCTTTGTCCTTCTCATTGACATCCAGCTCCATGTACTTACCGACCCGCACATTCGCCGTGTTCTTAAATCCCAATGACTCAAGCGCATGCTCGATGGCTTTGCCTTGCGGATCGAGAATCCCCTGCTTCAACGTGACGTGAATTTTCGCTTTCACTCTTTGCCCCTCACCCTCCCCTCTCCCCAAGAGGAGAGGGAACCGAACGGTCAGTATGACTCCGCGTTACCGATTCTCCTGCTTCGATGCCTTGGCGAGGGCATTGATATAGCGACGGATCCAGATAATTCCCCCGACGGTCGCCACGCCCCCGACGGAGAGCACTGCGAACGTCCAGCGCCATGGCGACTCCTCGAGGTGATACGCCATCAGCCCGACCACCGCCGCCCACACCAGCACCGCCGCCACGAGGCCATAGTTCAGGAACCACTCCAGTAACCGCTTCACTGCTTCTGTTCCTCCACCCTCCACAGGAAGATTGGAAAACATTCACAAAAGGGATAAGGTCGCCCTCGACTACGGGCGCCAGCGACCCGTTGCGACCTCAGAGCAACAGGTGCCTCGACACCACCCACTCCCTCGCGGTCTCTTCTTTTCGAGCGGCGGTTCGTCTGCCTTCAACTGCGCGCATCGAGCGAGCACCGCCCCTAATGCAACAATCAGGTAACTCTTGCGTGCGCGCTCTGCGAGCACAGAAGGGAGACGAACCGCCAGCTCATTTTGTCTTGGTGCGCGTTGCGCGAGCAAAGCGGGCAACCCCACCTCTCTCACCCGCACACCCTCTTCAGCACCTCCTGATACGCCTCCTCGATCTTCCCCAAATCCTTCCTAAACCGATCCTTATCCATGGACTCGCCCGTCTCCAGATCCCACAATCGGCACGTGTCGGGCGAGATTTCATCCGCCACCACCGTCCGGTTGTGATACACCCCGAACTCCAGCTTGAAATCTACGAGCTGCAGTTTGCGCTCTAGGAAAAAGGGCCGCAGCACCTGATTCACCTGGAGGGCCAAAGCTTTCAGCTCCCGCGTCACGCCGGGCGTCGCCACGTTCATGAGCCGCGCATGGTCTTCATTGATCAACGGATCTCCCAGCGCATCGTTCTTGAGATAGAACTCCACCACCGGCGGCTCGATCGCCTCCCCCTCTTTGAGCCCCAGCCGCTTCGCGAGGCTGCCGGCGGTAATGTTGCGGACGACCACCTCGAGGGGCACGATCGCCACCTTCTTCGTCAGCATCTCCCGATCACTGAGACGCCGGATGAAATGCGTGGAGATGCCGTGCTCTTCAAGCAACGTAAACAGTCGCTCGGAGATCTTGTTGTTCACGATCCCCTTGTCCACGATGGTGCCGCGCTTCTGCGCGTTGAAGGCGGTCGCGTCATCCTTGAAATAGTGAATCACCTGATCCGGCCGATCGCCCGCAAAGATCTTCTTCGCCTTCCCTTCGTAGAGTAAGTTTCGCATGCTCATGGTCTTCGCCTCACCGTTTTGACTCCGCCGCCAAATACACGTCGAAACACCTTATCGAGATGTCGCAGATAATACTTGGGGTTGAAGCAGGCCCGGATGTCCGCCGGCTTGAGATATTGGGAGATGAACGGATCCTTGTGCGCCAGCTCTTGAAACCCCGACCCGCTTTTCCAGGCCTGCATCGCGTTGCGCTGTATCGCTTCGTAGGCGTCTTTCCGTTGCGCTCCCTTCTCTACCAGGGCGAGCAATAGGCGCTGGGAATAGACCAATCCGTTTGTCAGCTCCAGGTTCTGCTTCATCCGTGCCGGATAGACGAGCAGGTTCTTGATCAGGTCGGTAAACCTCGCCAGCATGTAGTCGATCAGAATGGTGCTGTCCGGCATGATGACGCGCTCGACCGACGAGTGGCTGATGTCACGTTCGTGCCAGAGCGCCACGTTCTCCATCGCCGCAAGGCTATTGGCCCGCACCAGGCGCGCCAGACCGCATAGATTTTCGGAGGCCACAGGGTTCCGTTTGTGTGGCATCGCCGACGAGCCTTTCTGGCCCTCGGCAAAGTGCTCCTCGACTTCCAGCACCTCCGTGCGCTGCAAGTGACGGATCTCCGTCGCAAACTTTTCGATGCTCGCAGCTAATAGCGCCAGTGCGGAGAGGTAGGCGGCATGTCGGTCTCGCTGCACCACTTGGTTCGAGATGGGATCCGGCTTCAACCCTAGCTTGCGGCACACATACTCCTCGACCTCCGGACCCTGATGCGCGAACGTGCCCATCGCGCCGGACAGCTTGCCGACCGCAATCTCTTCCCGCACGCGCCGCAAGCGGTCCCGATGCCGGCATGTCTCTTCGTACCAGATGGCGAGTTTGAATCCGAAGGAGATCGGCTCCCCGTGAACCCCGTGGGACCGGCCGATCATGATCGTGTCCCGATGCTCGATGGCGCGTCGCTTGAGCACGGTGAGCAGGTCATCGAGATCGTCGAGAATGAGATCGAGCGCCTCGGCCATCTGCACGGCCAGGGAAGTGTCCACAATATCGGAGGAGGTCAGGCCCATGTGGAGGAAGCGCGTATCAGGCCCGACCGGCTCGTTGAGAGATTCCAGGAAGGCGATCACGTCGTGCCGGGTGACTGTCTCAATCTCGGCGATCCGGTCCACGTCGATCCGCGCCTTCTTGCGGATGCGCGCCGCCGCGCCGCGCGGTACCTGCCCGATCCGCTCAAGGGCGGCGCAGGCCTCCAATTCCACCTCGAGCCAGATCTCGTACTTGTGCCGGAGGTCCCAAAGCGCCTTCATCTTGGGGCGGGAGTAACGATCGATCATAAGATTGCACCATTGACACATTGGATCAGTGAGCCATTCCTGAGACTCCAAAACGATGACTCAATCGACAATGAACCAATCGTCAATGTGTACGCTTCCCCTGTACCGCCTGAGCTCGCTTGGCTTCCAGGCGTTGATCCGAATTCAGTACATGGTCCAAGATGCCGTTGACGAATTTCGAGGCCTCTTCATCCCCGAAACTCTTCGCCAGTTCGATCGCCTCGTTCAGCGTCACCCGCGCCGGCACATCGGGCATCCAGAAGAATTCGTAGAGGCCCGCGCGCAGAATGTTCCGATCGACGATCGGCATGCGCGACACCGTCCAGTGCGTGGCATGGGCCGCGATGAGGGTATCCAGCTCCTGCTTATGCGTCAATACGCCTTCCACGAGTCGCTCGGCAAAGGCCTTCCCCTCCTCCGACGCCGGATACTGTTTCCAGAACTCCTCGAGCCAGAGCCCCGGTTTCCCGTGAATGTCGTACTGAAAGAGAATTTGCAGCGCCCGTTCTCGGGCTTGGTGGCGAATGCCCATGGCACTAAGGTAACGCGTTGGCGCGCCGACCGGCCAACCGAGTTTTTGGTCGACGAGATACTCGATCAAGCCGGCGACAAGCTGACACGACAAGGCTCATCGTTTGTGCCGTTTCTTTGAGCGGGTTTTTCTCTCTCGTGTCGGCGTGCGATCCACCGCCCGGTCGGTCCCTTCTTTCAACATCTTCATCACTGTCGCCATCTCAATGGCCGTTTTGGCCGCCTCACCGCCTCGATTGTATTTCTCGGGGTCGGCTCGCTCGATGGCTTGCGCCACCGTCTCGGTCGTCAGTACGCCGAAGATGACCGGCACGTTCGCGTCAAGGCCGGCCCGCATAATGCCTCGGCTCGCCTCGGCGCTGATGTAGTCGAAATGCGGCGTATGGCCTCGGATGATCGCGCCCAGACAGATCACCGCGTCGAATCGACCGGATCCGGCCAAGGTCCGCGCCGCCAACGGAATCTCGAACGCGCCCGGCACCCGCACCACTTCGACATCGTCTTCCTTAGCCCCGGCTTTTTCCAATGCCTGCGCGCAGGAGCTCAACAGGCGACTCGTCACGAACTTGTTGAATTTGCTGACGACGATCCCGAACCGCAGCCCGGTCGCATCCTGAGACCCTTTCCGGAGTTTCATTCTCAGTCGGATAGTTGGACAGTTGCAGACTTCGAAAGTTGGCAGGTTGACTCTTTGAACTTTCCAACTTTCCCGCGTTCAGACTTTTTTCAGGATGTGCCCTAACTTATGCTTCTTGGCCCGAAGATACTTCACGTTCGCATCATGAGGCTGGATTTCGATCGGCACCCGCTCGACCACCTTCAACCCATATCCTTCGATGCCGACGATCTTCCGCGGGTTGTTCGTGATCAGCCTGATCTGGTGCAGCCCGAGATCCGCGAGAATCTGCGCCCCGACGCCATAGTCCCGCAGGTCAGCCTTGAAACCGAGCTTCAAGTTGGCCTCGACCGTATCGCTCCCCTTGTCTTGGAGCGAGTAGGCCTTGATCTTATTCAGCAGGCCGATCCCGCGCCCTTCTTGATTGAGATAGAGTAAGACGCCCCGGCCTTCTTTCTGGATAATCTCCATCGCCGCCTGAAGCTGATCGCGGCAATCACAGCGCAATGAGCCGAGCGCGTCGGCAGTCAAGCAGCCGGAGTGCACTCGTACCAACGTCGGCTCGCCGCTGTCGACGCGTCCCTTGACCAGAGCGATGTGCGTCACGCCGTCAATTTCGTTTTCGAACGCCACCGCTTCGAACTCCCCGAAGATCGTCGGCATCCGCGCATATGCCGCCCGCTTGACGAAAGTCTCACGTCGCATCCGATATTCGATCAGCGCCTTGACGGTGACCAGCTTCACGCGATGCCGCTTCGCGAACTTGGTCAATTCCGGCACACGCGCCATCGTACCGTCTTCGTTCATGATTTCGCAGATCACCGCGGCGGGGTAGAGACCGGCCAATCGCGCCAGGTCGACGGACCCTTCTGTTTGACCTGCCCGTTTCAAGACGCCCCCTTTCTGCGCCTTCAAGGGGAAGATGTGCCCCGGTCTCGCAAGGTCGGTGGGCTTGGATTTCGGGTCGATGGCGACATGGATGGTGGTGGCCCGATCAGCCGCCGAAATCCCGGTGGTGATTCCCTTGCGGGCGTCGATCGACACGGTGAAGGCCGTGCCGAACGTAGCCGTGTTCTCAACCGCCTGAGGCGGCAACTGCAGCTCTTCGACCCGCTCCGGGGTCATGGCGAGACAGATCAACCCTCGCGCATGTTTGGCCATGAAGTTGATCGCTTGCGGCGTCACCTTCTCAGCGGCGATCACCAGATCGCCCTCGTTCTCGCGGTCCTCGTCGTCCACGAGAATGACGAACTTGCCCTTCTTGATCTCGCGAATCGCTTCTTCGATCGAGTCAAACGGGGAGGCCATTCACAACTCCAAGTAAGAATGGAGCGCCATCACATAACCCTGTTTTCCACCTGCCTGTCAACGAGAAAAACCACGCCCAACGATCACCACACTCAGCCCTGCCACGACCGCCACGGCAGCGAACAGCCACAGGCCCGTCTGAAAAGTGCCGGTCACATCTTTAAGCAATCCGAGCCAGGCGGGGAGCAGAAACCCTCCGAATCCCCCCGCCGCGCCGATGAGGCCCGATGCCAAACCGATTTGCTTCTGAAACCGATCGGATGCCACCTGAAAGACGACGCCATTGCCAAAGCCCATCGCGGTCACCGCACACACGAGAAAGCCCGTCGCCCACGGGAGGGTGGGCAGTTCACCGATCAGGGCGACAAAGGCCCCTATGATCAAGAGCACGCTTGCCAGGATTTGCAGTCCGCCGACCCGATCGGCGACGTATCCGCCCAGGGGTCGAACGAAGCTACCCAGGAGACCGCAGAGGGCCGTCAAAGACCCCGCGCTGACCATATCGAGCGCGTATTGATCGTGCAAAAACATCGGCAGCATGCTACAGAACCCGACGAACCCGCCGAACGTTACGGCGTAGAGCACGCACAACCAGTACATGGACGGTCGCCTCAACATGTCGATAAACGTCCACCACCATTTGGGTGGACGTTCGAATCGGAAGACCGGCAGGTTCTCCCGGACCAACAGCAGGAACAGCAGGGCGGTTAGGAACAGGGGCGCGATCATCAGCCCGAATACCCCATGCCAGCCGACATGCTGCGCAAGCCGTGGCGCAAAAAAACATCGAGAGGACGGTCCCGCTGTTCGCCGATGCCGCCACACCCATCGCAAGACCCTGGTGCGCCGGCGGATAGGCGCGACTGGCGATCGGCAAGGCCACGGCGAAGCTCGTCCCGGCGACTCCGAGCAAGAGTCCCACCGCCAACACCTGCCCATAACTCGCGGCCCCGAGCCATCCCCAGACGACCGCCGCCAACTCACAGGTCAAGACGGATAGCCCCATCACTTTGGGCCCATACCAGTCGCTCCCGAACCCTACCACAACCCGAAGGAAGGCGCCTCCGAGCAGCGGCAGGGCGACGAGCAACCCCTTTTCCGTTGCCGTCAGGCCGAACTCGCTTGCGATTGGCACGCTCAGTGCGCCGATCAGCAGCCAAGCCATGAAGCTCACTTCGAAGTGCAACCAGGCACCGAGCAACGTCGGCCAGTGACCGCTACGAAACGCCTTCCACATAGCATTGCTCCGGGAAAGAATTTTCACTATACGGGCATTGGGAGCGCGGCGCAAGCCTTGGAACCGGCCACCTTGCGCAGGAGCTGTCTTTGTCTGGTTGTCGGCTTCTGTTATATTCACGAAACAATAGGAAGGCTTCTCCTCATCGACAACCGACTGCTGTATGACCGACCTCGAAAAGAGCACCCCTGAGCGCGACGATCCGGACCTCACGGAGCCCCGAGACGACGAAGTCCATGAGGAAGGCCTCCTCTCGACCTTGGCGGAACCTGCTGAGGCAGAAGCCGGTCAGCGCCCTGCGCCGACGACGGAGGTCGTCCCTGTCACGGCCCTCCAGCAGTACCTGGCGGAAGTCCGACGCTACCCCTACTTGACGAAAGAAGAGGAACAACGGCTGTTCGAGGAATATCGACTCCACGGTAGCCGTGAAGCCGCCGTCAAACTGATCCTCTCCAACTTGCGGGTCGCTGTCGCGATCGCCGCGGAATATCTGCACACCGGCGCCGACCACATGGACTTGATTCAAGAGGGCAACGTCGGCCTCATGCAGGCGATCAAGAAATTCGATCCCACGCGCAATGTGCGGTTCTACGCATACGCAGCCTGGTGGGCCAGAGCTTACATCCTCCGCTATCTCTTGAATAACTACCGCCTGGTGAAGGTCGGGACGACACAGGACCAGCGCAAGTTGTTCTACAACTTGAAGAAAGAAAAGGCGAAGCTCGAACGTGAAGGGTTTACCCCGGACGCGAAGCTGCTGGCAGATCGCCTGAACGTGCGCGAGCGCGACGTGATCGAGATGGATCAGCGGTTGGGGAGCTGGGAGCTGTCCCTTGATCAGCCGATCGGTGAAGATCAGGAAGGGACGCTGTTGGACGTGTTACCGGCTCAAGAGCGACCGGCGGATGAGCAGATTGCCGACAACCAACTTCGGGCGCTTTTCCGCAAGAAGCTGGCCGAGTTCATCACCCGCCTGGATGAACGGGAGGAAGATATCCTGCGTAACCGGATCCTCTCCGATAGCCCGCTCACCCTGGAAGACATGGGCGCGAAGTACGGCATTACCAAAGAACGCACCCGGCAACTGGAGGCGCGCATCATCAAACGTCTGCGCGAATACATTCGCAAGGAGGTCAAGGATTTCGATCAGCTTCGGGTCTAGACTTGGAAACAACCTGTATAGCCTTGAAGTTTCAATGACTTACGCCTCTTCTTCCGGCATCCACTGCGTACGCGAAAGAAATTCGTGATCGCTCCTCTTGACTTGGGGCTTCCTGAGATTATCTTCTCGCTGGCTTCGTGACCCAGGGTCATGTATTGTTGCCTGGTTTTGTCCTGTTGGATCCGGGGCCGGGTCCAAACACGCTGACAACCTTTAACAATCACCGTAGATTCTTAAGAGGAGGAGGAGAGGCATGGCAACGGAGACCAAAGAAAAGAAGAACGTCGCAAAAGGCTTCCAACCGCTCGGCGACCGGGTCTTCATCACGTACACCGAGGAAATGGAGCGTACCGCCGGCGGAATCTATGTGCCGGATTCGGCTAAGGAGAAACCTCAAAGAGGCACTGTCCAGGCAGTCGGCAAGAAGGTTGAGAACGTGAAGGTGGGTGATCAGGTGTTGTTCGACAAGTATTCGGGGAGCAAGCTGCGCATCGACGATGAAGATTGCTTGATCCTGAAGGAAGAAGACATTTTGGGGGTCTTTACCAGCTAATCTAATCCGCCCACGACAAATCCATCTCACATTAAAAAGAACATTTAGGGAGGAACGCAATGGCAAAGCAACTGCTCTACAGTGAATCCGCGAGAGCGGCTATCCTCAAGGGGGTCAACCAGCTCGCCGACGCCGTCAAAGCGACGCTCGGTCCGAAGGGGCGGAACGCAATTCTGGACAAGAAGTTCGGCGCGCCCACCATCACCAAAGACGGCGTGACCGTCGCGAAGGAAGTCGAGCTGAAGAACCCCTATGAGAACATGGGGGCCCAGCTCGTCCGCGAAGTCGCCAGCAAAACCAGCGACACGGCGGGTGACGGCACGACCACGGCGACGGTTCTGGCACAGGCCATTTATCGCGAAGGAGCGAAGAACATCACCGCCGGCGCCAACCCCATGGAGATCAAGCGGGGCGTTGATCGCGCGGTCGAAGTGGTGGTGGCGGAGCTCAAGAAGCTCAGCAAGCCCTGCCAAAGCAAGATGGAGATTTCGCAGGTCGGCACCATTTCCGCGAACAACGACAAAACCATCGGGGACTTGATCGCCGAGGCGATGGAGAAGGTCGGCAAAGACGGCGTGATCACGGTCGAAGAGGCGAAGTCCATGACGACCTCGCTGGATGTCGTCGAGGGCATGCAGTTCGACCGCGGTTACATCTCGCCCTACTTCGTCACCAACGCCGAGCGGATGGAAGCCGTCCTGGACGAGCCGCTCATCCTCATCAACGAGAAGAAGGTCAGCAGCATGAAGGACCTGCTCCCGCTCCTGGAGCAGGTGGCTAAGATGGGCAAGCCCCTCCTGATCATCGCCGAGGAAGTCGAAGGCGAAGCCCTCGCCACTCTCGTGGTGAACAAGCTTCGCGGCACGCTCAACGTGGCCGCAGTGAAGGCCCCAGGCTTCGGTGATCGCCGCAAGGCCATGCTGGAAGACATCGCGATCCTCACCGGCGGCCAGGTGATTTCCGAAGACCTCGGCATCAAGCTGGAGAACGTCAAGCTCACGGACCTCGGCCGCGCCAAGCGCGTCACGATCGATAAGGACAACACCACGATCGTGGAAGGCCACGGCGATCCGAAGAAGATCGAAGGGCGCGTCAAGCAAATCAAGACGCAGATCGACGAGACGACCTCCGACTACGATCGTGAGAAGCTGCAGGAGCGGCTGGCGAAGATCGTGGGCGGCGTGGCGGTCATCAACGTCGGCGCCGCGACCGAAACCGAGATGAAGGAAAAGAAGGCTCGGGTCGAAGATGCGCTGCACGCCACGAAGGCGGCCGTGGAAGAGGGCATCGTACCCGGCGGCGGCGTGGCCTATCTCCGCTGTGTCCCAGCTCTGGATACACTCAAGCTCGATCCGGAACAGCAAGTCGGCGTCAACATCGTTCGCCGGGCGCTCGAAGAGCCGATCCGCCAGATCGCGGCGAATGCCGGCGCCGAGGGTTCCGTCGTTGTTGAGAAGGTTCGCGGGGACAAGAACATCAATGCGGGCTTCAACGCCGCGACGGAAGAATACGTCGATATGATCAAGGCCGGCATCATCGACCCGACGAAAGTCGCGCGCTGCGCCTTGCAGAACGCGGCCAGCGTCTCCGGTCTGATGCTCACCACCGAGGTGATGATCACGGAATTACCGGAAGAAAAGAAAGAGCCGATGGGCGGCCATGGCCACAACCACGGCATGGAAGGGATGTACTAAAAGAGCTGATGGTGTAGAGCCTAGAGCTCGGAGTCAAACCACGAAGGGCTCAGCGGGTTCACCCCGCTGAGCCCTTCGTGCTTCCACGGGGGTCTACGGCACCCGCTTGGCCAGACGGTTCGCCACCTCAAGGAGAGGGGCGCGATCAGGGTCGCCGAACAGCGACTGAAAGGCCTCGCGCACAAAGGCCATATGGCGGGCTAAGTCCGCGCGAAAGCGGCGTAGGCTCGTCTCCCGTCCGGCGCTGGCATAGCCCATGCGGACCGCGCAACGTTCCAGCTCCTCCTCGCTTTCGGGTAACGCATGGGTCTGCAGGTCGTGCACCAGTTGAAGCTTGTGTTCCACGTCTCGAAGAAAGATGTAGCCGTCCCGCAGTCGAGCCGCTTCCTGCTCCGAAAACAGGCCGACTTGCTGAAACCGGTCCAAGGCCGGCAGGGTGCCTCTGGTCACGATGGCCGGAAGCTGCGCGCCATAGAGGACCTGGATCGTCTGGACCAGGAATTCGATCTCCCGAATCCCGCCGACTCCTAATTTCACGTTGCGATGAAGATGCCCGCGATCGGCCATCTTGTTATCGATCAACTCTTTCACCGCTTTGACCTCCGCGACCAAACGCCGCGCGTCTTCGGCGGCGACTATCTGTCCCTTGCCTCCTAGCACGAACGGTCTGACGAGACGCACGAAGGCTTTCCCCACTTCCATCGAGCCGGCTACCGGCCACGCCTTCAACAGGGCCAGCCTTTCCCACGCGGCACCCCGCTGACGATAGTAGTTGACATAGTCGTCCAGCGCGCGGGCCAGCCGTCCGACCGACCCCTCTGCACGCAGGCGGAGATCCACCCGAAACACGTGGCCCTCATGGGTTTGGTCCGCCAGCGCCCGTGTGAGATCCCTGGCAAGGAGCTCGAAGTACTCTTCGTTCGAAATGGAACGGGTTTCCCCGGTGACGTCGTTCCGCGAGCCCGAAGCGATGCTTTTGGTGCTTCCCGCATCGGATTCGTAGATATAGATGAGATCCACATCGGAGCTGTAATTCAGCTCGTGACCGCCGAGCTTGCCCATCCCGATGACCGAGAAGCCCGTTTCTTGCCACCGCCCATCCCGATCACGATGCATCGGGACTCCCACGCTGCGTCGGAGGTCTTCTTTCACCACGGCATAGGCCGCTTCGATCAACACGGTGGCCAGATCAGACAACGCCGCGGTCGTCTCCTGCACGGTGGCCAGGCGAAGAAGATCGCGCGCCCCGATGCGCAGCATTTCTCGACGGCGGAACCGACGCAGGAGTTCGAGTTTCAGCTCCTTGGCCGTCAAGCTGGAGAGGCTGCGCCTCAGCTCCTTCGCGAGAGTTCCCGGTAACGGACCGGCGGCCAGCACGGCCTGCTCAGCCAGCCAGTACACCAACAGCGGGTCGCGAATCAGCGTCGCCCCCAGCGCAGCGCTGTTGCCGAGGATGGCGCACAGGATGTGCAATGTCCGTGGCGACTGCTGGAGATAGGTGAACAGGGCGGCCCGATTGGCTCCCGCCGTGAGGAGCCTGTCCCAGTGGACGAGCGCTTGGTCCGGAGTCGCCGTCTCCGCGATGGCGGTCAGCAGATCGGGAAGCAATCTGGCGAGTTGTCGGCGGGTGTGCGGTTCTCCCGCCATGGATTGGATATTGGCATCCGCGGCGGCATGGTCACGAATCCCGTATGTGGTGAGAATGCGCGCGACCTCGCTCGGTTCAAGGCCCGAGGATAACAACAAGGGAGTTGGGTCCGGGTAGGCGACAGACGGAGCGATGGAAGGAGATGGCGTTCGCGCGCGGCGCATCAGATGCGGCATTATACTGGGTGACGCTCCTCTCACTCAACGACGATCGCTTCAGGTATACTGATCGCGCGATGACCCATCCCTTCGACAGTCAGGACCGGCTCCTGGAACGCCTGAGCCCACTCTGCAAGGACGCCGGAGAAGACGTGGTACGAGATTTTGTGTCACGGATGGATCCGGAGTACTTCCAGCAGTTTACCTTGCCCGAGATCGCCCAGCACATCGGACTGGCCGCCCGGCTCGATCTCGATCATCCCTGCCAGGCCGTGGTTGCAGCGCAGCCCGATGGTCACTGGACCGTCGTGGTCGTCGCCTACGACTACTTCTCCGAGTTCGCCGCCATCTGCGGGCTCCTTTCCGCCGCCGGCCTGAACATCGAGGAGGGCCGGGTCTACACGTTTGGCGAGGTCGCCCCAGAGGCAGCCAGTCGCATGCCGTATGGTCGTCCCCGTACGCGCCCGAAAACCCGGCCCGGCCTCGCCCGGAAAAAGATCGTGGATGTCTTCCGCGTGACCCCCATCGGGGGCACCCCCTTCGGCGAGCGTGAGCGGCAATGCCTGATCGAAGACCTGTCCTCGATGATCCGGTTGCTGGATGCCGGAAAGACCGACGACGTGAGGCAGCAAGTCAATCGCCGGCTTGTGGAACGGCTGAGCCGTCACCGCACGACATTCGGCGGACTCCTTCATACGGTCCAGATCAGCTTCGACAACAGCCAATCCCAGACGGACACGATCATGGACATCCGCTCGGAGGATACCCCGGCCTTTCTGTATGCCTTCGCCAACGCGTTGGCCATGCGCAACATCTACGTGACGAAGGCTCAGCTCCAGATTGAAGGCCGGAAACTCCACGACCGCTTTTTCGTGCGCGACCGGTTCGGCCACAAGATCCTCGACCCGCAAGACCAGCGGCACCTCCGGCTCACGGCGGTCCTGATCAAGCAGTTCACCCATGCCCTCACGTGGGCTCCCGATCCCGGCAAGGCGTTGGAGGCGTATGACCAATTCCTGGACATGCTCGTCGGGCAGGAGTCGCCGGGGCGATTCAAGGGCGAGTTCGACATTGTGAGCGACGTGAAAACGTTTCCTCTGCTCGCCAAATTGCTTGGCGCCAGCGACTTTCTCTGGGAAGATTTTCTTCGCCGCCAGCACGGGAACCTGCTTCCACTCCTCCAACACTACCGCGATACGCCGCTGATCAAGCCGAAAGTTTCGCTCCGCAAAGAGCTCGATCGCCTCGTCGATCGAGCCAAGACCGACGATGCCGGAAAAGAAGCGTTGAACCGGTTCAAGGACCGCGAACTCTTTCGCATCGACATGAAGCACATCGTCGAGCCCTCGACCAGCTTGGCCGACTTCTCGCTCGCCCTGACCGAGTTGGCCGAAGTCATCGTGGACCGGACCCTGCACGACTGCCAGGCAAGATTGACCAAACAGTACGGCGCCCCCTATCTGGCGAACAAGCAGTCCTGTCCCTTCGCCATCCTGGGGATGGGCAAATTCGGCGGCCGCGAGTTGGGGTACGCCTCGGACATCGAAGTCCTGTTCGTCTATGGAGGAGCAGGCCGGACGAGCGGTAAGCACAGCATCGAGAACAGCGAATACTTCGAGCGGCTTGCCCAAGAGCTGCTGCAATGGATCGAGGCGAAGCAGGAAGGCATTTTCCACATCGACGTTCGCCTGCGGCCCCACGGCGGTAAGGGGTCGCTAACAAATTCATTGGATGAAATTATCAGCTACTACAGCCCGACCGGCCTCGCCGCCCCGTTCGAGCGACAAGCCTTGATCAAGCTGCGGCACGTGGCGGGCGACGCAGCCCTCGGGAAACAGGTCGAAGCCCATCGCGACCGCTATGTGTACGGCGGCGCCCCGTGGGATCTTGCTACAGCCCTCGACCTCCGCCGGCAGCAAATCAAACAATTGGTTGAACCGGGAACCGTCAACGTCAAACTCAGTCCTGGCGGCGTCATCGATATCGAGTACGCCGTGCAATACCTCCAAGTGATGCATGGCCACAAGCATGCCGTGCTGCGCACGCCCAACACCATGCACGCGTTGGCGGGATTGGTCGAGTGCGGAATTGTGAGCAGACAGGATGGGGAGAATCTACGGAAGGCCTATTTCTTCATTCGCATGGTGATTGACGGCTTGCGGATGGTGCGAGGCAACGCCAGAGATCTGGTGCTTCCGCCGGCCGATTCCGACGAATTCATCTTTCTCGCCCGCCGCGTCGGTTACACGACGGAGGACTGGCAAGCGGGGGCGCGGCATTTGCAATCGGATATCGAGGAGCATATGGGGAGAACGAGGGAGTTTTTTGAGAGGATGTTTGGACAATTGTGAGGGAGTGAGGCCTGTTGCTCTCCTGTGCTCGCGCAACACGGCACACAAGAGGTTGGTGGACTGGCGCCCGCATTGGCTCTTTGCTCCCGGAGGCCGCACCCTCGGTTAATCACATCTGCAACTCAAGGCAGGTGCTCCCTCGACGGCCGCAGTAGAGCCAACGCGGGCACCAGTCCCAGAAAGGGAACAGGCGAGCAAGCTCGGAAGGCAGAATTCTCCCGTTGGGCGCGGACCGTTGGGGAGCAAACAGGCCCACTCCCCTGGAGAGGAGGCGAGCTAGCTTGGTGGGAGCATCATATTTCATGCGAGCCGCCGTAAGTTGCCGGACAGCCATCCATCCTCCAATACCTGAAGGAGAGAGAGTAGCACGCTCGGAGGGAGCAATAGATAATGGCCTGTCGTCGTGCTGGAAAGTAGCATGTCTTTGATTGTTCGCATGTACATCCTCATGCGACGAGAGATGAGCTTGCGGACTGCAAGAGAGTACGCGTTCATTCTGACAAACAGAAAGTGATCTTATCTGCAGCATGCCTTCCCGAGACAATCGATCCGCGAGAAATGAGTGAATGCGTCTCGAATTACCTAAAGGAATGCAATCGACGGAATAGAAGGGAGTTGAATCATGGCCGTCACGCCTCGAAGCTATGGGCTTTTCCCTGTTCATATTCGCTCGTACTTCGTTCCTAAATTAGACCTATTTGCAGCAATTCTAAGGGACAGGATATTGCCTGCATTCGACAACATTGATGCAGAAGCAAAGAAGGTCGAGGATGAAACCTATCGGCAATTGTTATCTCGATCTACTTCGGAAGACCCCGACATTGCGTCATTGGGAGAGAGGGCCGCAGAAGAAGCGGGTGATTTTATACATACGATGTTGAAGATGACGCAAGCCCAGATCAACCTGCAAGCCGTGTGACTGTATCACCTCTTTGAGCAGCAATTGTTCGAGATCCATCGGCGATTGGAGTTTTGGGCTGGCCGATTGGAACCGACTGATGAATTTTTATTGGATCAGGTCAAGCAGGCGTTCAAAGCGGATGGTGTCGAGATAGAAACGTTACCCGCATGGGGAAAGGTGTACGAGTTAAGCTTGGCCGCCAACTGTGCGAAACACGGTGCGGGGCATTCGTGCCAGAAACTGCGGCAATTGAGGCCAGATCTGCTTAGCCCTCCTTCATTGAGAGCTAGCGCACCGACCAGGATCGCTCCTGATCCTGTTGTCCTCAATCCCTTAGGAGGCGAAAACCTATACATCGATCAGCAAGATTTCGAGGACTATGTGGCGAACCTGAAGTCATTCTGGTTGGACCTTGCGGCTGCCCTACCGGTCTAAGAAGAGGTTAAGCTCGATGGGAACAACAGGCGAATTCTCCGATTCCGGGGAAAAGACAACGGTTTCGCGGCGCGCGGCGGCGTTCTGATGGCCACTTGATTTTCCCCTTGTTGGGGCCTAGCCTAATGGCAGTTAAATCGTTCCGAGGATACTCATGGCGAAGGTCACTCAACTCAAGATCGAGCTGGAGCAGGAAGAAGATGGCCGGTGGATCGGCGAAGTGCCGGCGCTGCCGGGTGTGATGGCCTATGGACAGACAAAAGCCGCTGCGCTTGCGGCTGTCCAAGCCCTGGCTCTTCGTGCTATGGCTGATCGCCTTGAGCACAATGAAGCTGTCCCCGGGGAACTGCTGAATGTCTCGTTCATCGCGGCATAAGCCGTTGGCCTTCGACTCAGGCCTCGCGCGTTCTTTCCGCTCTCCTTCGCATCGGCTGGCAGATCAAACGCGCAACCGGTTCTCACAAAGTCCTTCAACGGACCGGCTGGCCTGACGTGGTCTTCGCCTTTCACGACCGCGACGAAATCGGCCCGCGCATGCTAGCCCGCCTTTCGAAAGTGACAGGTCTCAAACCGGATGATTTATGAGAAAGAATACCGCGTCAGCAACCGTTTCGCGGCGCGCGGCGGCGCTTGTTCGCTGCGCCTCACGCCTAACGGGTTGCCGTCACGGCGAGGCGGAACCCTAAGGCGTGAAGGAGAGCATCGAGACTTCTCAGTTCAGGATTGCCACGCTCCGAAAGCATCTTGTAGAGACTTTCACGGTTGAGCTTGGTCTTTTCGGCAAGCTGCGCCACCCCGCCTCGAGCCTCAGCCACGTTCCTCAGCGCCAATAGAAACAGTTCGGGATGGTCTTCCTCCAAGGCCGCATTCAAGTACTCCTCAGCCTCTCGAATGTTGCGCAGGCTCTCGATCAGGTCCGGTTGATAGGGTTTGCTTTTTTTCATGGCCGCCCCCTGTACTGACTCCAGTATCGTTTCGCGGTTTCAATGTCCTTAGCCTGCGTGCTCTTGTCGCCACCGCAGAGCAGCAGGACGATGGTCGCCCCGTCTTGCGCACAATACACCCGGTAGCCGGGGCCATAGTCGATGCGCAGTTCCTGGACGCCTTCGCCTACTCCATGACAATCCCCCAAATTGCCTAAGCTGACTCGATCCAAACGTACCCGGATCTTGGCACGAGCCTTAATGTCGCGGAGCGATGCAAGCCATTCGCTGAAGGGCTCCCTGCCCTCCTCAGTGACATAGACCCTAAGTTCCCTCGGAGTTGCTTCCACAGCTCATAGTGTAGCTTATAGGCTACATAGTGGCAAGGAGTAGTTGCGCTGTTGCAGTGCCTCGTTCTCGCGGCGCGGGGCGGGCCAACAGCGTCAGGAGGGTCCTCGTTCTTCCAGGGCGCGGACGAGATCGGAGAGGGACAGCACGCCGATGATGGTGCCGTCTTCGGTCACCGGCAGGTGGCGGATGCCATGCTTCTTCATAAGCGCGAGTGCTTCGGACAACGGCTCGGTGTCCTCAATCGTCACCACCGATCTGCTCATGCAGGCGGTCACGGTCGTGGTGTTCGGGTCTAATCCCTTCGCCACGGCCTTTCGGCTGAGATCCGTGTCCGTGATGATGCCGATGTAGCGCGAACCGTCATCCACCAAGAGCGACCCTACTTTCCACTTTTGCAGCAGCCGTCCCGCCTCTTTGATGCTCGCCGCTCGGTGGATGCTGCGCACTTCGTGCGACATGTAATCTTGGACCGGGGCGTGCAACATGCCGTTGGCGTCCCGGCGCCCCTGCCGTAAGGCCTGAAGCCGTCGCCGTAACTCCAGATCCACCAGACAGCTTTCGAGCACCTGGCGTCGTTGCTGGAGACTTTCGCGCTCGAGATCGTGAGACCCACTCTCCTGAGCTTCTTCGGGTAACATGGCCGATTCGCCATTCTTGGCATAGAGATACGCCTCTGCTTCATCGGACGCGGCCCCGAAGACCAAAGCGATCAACTCTTCGGCTGCATTATCGAACTCCTCCAAGGAACCCATCCCTCGCTTACGCGCCAGGAACACCTGGAACTTGGCCAGTTGCTGCTTAAACCGCTCGATGTATCGATCGAGGATGTCGGCGCGCGTCAACCCTGTACGGACTCGTTTCGGCATCATCGTTCTCCTTAGCGTGTGCCAGAAGAATACCGCATGCCTATACGCCGCCTCAAGAGCCGCCGCGGCTCAAGCGGCTCCGTTCGTCCGACAGCCCGCTTTTATCCGCCCTCGCGTTTGCCCTGCATCTCCTTCTCGTAAAACTGGACCATCTCGGCGATCTCCTCCTTGGTCAGCCCCTTCTCGACCCATTTGTGGCCTTCCTTCCGGAGCATCTCTTCCGCGACCTCCGGCGAGAGCTCTCGCACTAAGGGCAGGAACTGGGTGTAGAAATGCTTGGCGACCTCATAGAATCCCTGCCAGTGCACATAGTCAGGGGCGACTTTGGAGAGCCCGTGCCGGGCCCGGCGGCCCTCATGATGCCAGAGTTCATAGAATACCCATTCGATCTTTTCATCGTACGGCGTCGGCGTGATCTTCTTCATCGCCAATAGCTTGTCCATGGCAGATTTGGCAGGCTTGCCGAATTTCTCGTTGTACAACGTGATGCCCTGATCCATCTGTGTAAAGAAGCGCTCGACGATCTGTTCGCTGTGACAGGAGGAGCACACCTGCCGCATCGCTTTCCGCCGGACCTCGTAATTTTCGAGCCTCGTCGAAATGACCGGCCGCAAGGTCCAACTGATGCGATCGCCCACGTCATGGGTCACTTCTTGTGTCGTGGTCGCGCTCATATGGCAAGTTGCGCAAGTGGGGTAGAGATAGTCTTTTCCTGGATGCCACTTTTCCGATGGGTCGGCAAGCTTCATTTTCTCCTTGTTCGCGCTGAACATCACTCCATGCTTGCTCTCATAGTAGGCCTCGATCTGCGGATGATCCGGCCCCATATGACAGCGACCGCAGCTTTCCGGTTGCCGAGCCTGGGCGATCGAGAAACTGTGCCGCGCGTGGCAGGCGCTGCAGGTTCCCTTGGAGCCGTCGGGATTCACCCGTCCGATCCCTGAATTGGGCCAGGTGGCCGGATGGAGCTTCCCGTTCTCCATCACCTTCACGATGCTGCCGTGGCAGCCCGCGCAGCCGGTGGTGACGATCTCCGGGCCCTCGACGACGTTGCCGAGGAAATTGTCGAGCGAGCCGGTAAACTGCGCCCCTTTGGCATGGTGGGACTTGGCAAACTCACGCGTCTCCTTGTCGTGGCACCGCATACAGTCATTAGGCGTGACCAGGGTGGAGATCAGGAAGCCTTCATGGTCGTAAGCATCCGCATCGCCTTTTTCCGCCCGGTGACATTCGACGCAGCCGATGCCTTTCGGAGCGTGGCGGCTGACTTTCCAGTCATTGATCCCGCCGACCGAAACATCTTTCGCCATGTGACAATCGATACAGCGCTTATTTTCCGCGGAGACAAACGGTCGAATCCCGCCGCCACGTCGTTCTTCCACTTGCACGTACCCCACCCCGGTCAGCGCCAGAAAGAGGATCAGACACAACCCGCCGATCATGTAGCGGATGAAATTGAGCTTGCTATTCCCCCCGTGGTGATGCTCCTCCTCCTGATCTCTCAGTTCTTTATTTGCCTCGGCCATTGGTTTTCTCCCTCTAAGACGGTGAGAGGCATGAGACAAGGGGATTGGAATGGGGAAATTGTTCTCTTCCCCCTAGCCCCTCGCCCATCGCCCCTGACCTGTTTCACATCCGCGTATCGAGATACATGAAAAACGCCACGAGGCCGACGGTGACCGTCCCGACGATTGCATTGATGATCGTCATTGGCCATCCACGTTTCGATAACTCCCGGTCCACAAAGGGGTACATCACAAACAAGCCTGCACCGCCCAGCAAACTCCAGATCGCAACCGGTCCCGGAAGCAACGTAATCCACATATAGGGCGCGGAGAAATACCACGGGGGAGACACGTCCGCCGCCACCTCCTGAAGATTCGCCGGCGGGCCGAGGGTGGGGGGGAAGATCATAACCAGATCCACGATCAGCACGAGCAACCCGACCGCGATCGCGCCCATCTTCATGGCATGGTCCGGAAAGAAGGGATGGAAGCTGCGGCTGCCCTCGACATCCACAAAGCCGAGCAACCGGACCACGAGCACGTGTCCGAGCACCAAGCCGCCCAGGAGCACGGGCAGCAGTTTTGTATGGAGATCGTAGAGCCGCAGGAGCGTGACACCCGACACCTCCTCGCCGCCGCGCAGCAGATGCAGCAGGGGCGTCCCGACGATCGGCAGGCTGCCGATCATGCTCGTCACAACCGTCATCCCCCAAAACGAGACGTTGTCGAAGACGAGTGAATAGCCGGTGAACCCCATGGCGAACGTGACGAAGAGCACCAGGGAACCGGTGACCCATTTCAGCTCACCCGGCGCGCGGTAGGCACGCGTGATGAACACGCGGATCACATGAAACAGCAAGAAGAGGATCATCAAGTCGACAGACACCTTGTGGACGCCGCGCACGAACCATCCTAAGTACACCGTAAAGGTGATCTGCTCGACGCTCTCATAGGCTTTCTCGGGCGAAGGCACGTAGTAAAAAGTTAATAACAGACCGGTCAGCACCAGCAGCCCGAACAGAGTCAAGGGAATGGCGCCCAGCGTGTACGGCCACCATTCGAGATGCTCGGGCAGATCTTTTTGGATGTAGTCGATCCACGACTTGGCTGAGCCGGTTTTTTCAGCATTCACGGTCCGTGTGGCTGTCGATGCCATCTACTCATCCTTCCACTAGAGTCTTGAGTTCTGAGTGCTGAGTTCTGAGTTAATGAGAGGAGACATCTGGTCTTGCCCACACTCAGCACTCACAACTCAGGACTCAGAACAGAGCACGTAACGACGCGCTACGCGGTCTTGATGTTCACGTACAACTGTTCGCCTTTTCTGACGATCTGAAACCGATCGAGCGGACGCGGCGGAGGGCCGGCGATATTGAGTCCCGTCTTGTCGTAGACACCCTGGTGACAGGGGCACAGGAACTGTTGGCGATCTTTACTCCAAGAGACAAGGCATCCGAGATCCGTGCACCGCCTCGAGAAGGCCACGACCTCACTCTCCGTCCTCAACACGAGAATTTTTTGACCTCCGATGTCCAGCGGTATCGCCTCACCCACGGGAATGTGCGACTCGGCTCCGATCAGGATCGGCTCGTACCGAGCGGCCCGCTGACTGGGCACGAGGAACTGGAAGAAGCGCAAGGCCAACATCCCCACTCCGAACAAGAGGCCAAACCCCATCACGGCTTGGCTCAGGAACCGGCGGCGCCCGATGTCATCGTGAATAATGGCCATGAATTTCTTCCCCTATCCTTTCTCCTGATGGAGGGCGAGATCCAACCCCATCATCTCGGCCTGTTGGTCCACCCGCGGAGGCAGCGCCAGTCTCAGCAAAGCCACCAACCCCGCGCTCACCCCGCCGGCAGTCAGCCAGGCGACCACGGTGGCGAGCATCTGGACGAAGAACTGATAGGGATACCCGTAGAACAACCCGTCGCTCCCGTTGGGATTCACCTCCGTGGAAGCGAAGAGCCCCGTCGCGATCATCCCCCACGTCCCTCCGACACCGTGCATCCCGAAGACATCGAGCGAGTCGTCATAGCCCAGGATCAGCTTGACGTAATTCACGACCATGTAGCACAGCCCCCCGGCCCCGATCCCGATCACCACCGCCGAGAACGGACTCACATACCCAGCGGCCGGCGAAATCGCCACCAATCCTGCAACGGCGCCGCTCGTCATGCCGAGGGCCGTCGGCTTGTCGCGCTGGAGCCATTCAACTGTCATCCAGGTCAACGCGGCGGCCACGGCGGATAGGTGAATCGAGACAAATGCGCTCGTGACCGCCTTGATCGCGTCTTGTGTCGGACCGGCGGAGAAGCCGAACCACCCGACCCACATGAGGGCTGCTCCGCAGAATGACAACGGCAACTGACTCGGCATCATCTCCGCCCGGCCGTAGCCCAGCCGAGGACCGACCATCAGCGCGGTGACCAGAGCCGCCACTCCCGCACTGATATGGATGACCGCTCCGCCGGCAAAGTCCAAACATCCGAGATTGGCCAACCATCCGCCGCCCCAGATCCAGTGCGCCAATGGGCCATAGACCAGAGCCACCCACAGAATCCCAAAGAGGAGAAAAAACGAGAACCGAATCCGCTCAACCACCCCTCCCGACACCAATGCCAACGCCAGCGACGCCGCCAGTGCATGGAACGTGACGGACGGGGACGCGCCGACCGACGCCCCGCCTCTCGCCGCCACCTCGCCACCGAAAGTAAGCGCCTCTCCGACCACGAGCCATTCCAGGGACACGAGGGCAAGGGCGGCAAGGGGCAGACTCATCGTATTCAGGACGTTCTTCTTCCGTACCATGCCGCCGTAAAACAGGGAGACACCCGGCAGTGTCAGCATGACAAGCACGGTCGACACCAAGGTCCACAGCGTGTGATCGGCGGTCGTCAACATGCGGCGCCATCGTTCAGGACCACGCGGTATTCGCATCGAGCGATCGGTTCGATCGTGACCAATCCGGACCTGCTCAGGCGATCAATAGCCAGCAGCATCTGCGAAGACCCGATTTCGGGCAGGGAACAGAGGCTATCCAGCGTTTGCGGCCCCTGCGTCCGCAGCACGGCCAGCAACATTTCCTCCGTTGAGAAGCTGCGATCACGCGGCAGAATCCCAGTCGCCATGGTCCACCTCCATGAGAGGACAAGGTTGTGTTAGGAATACGCGCGCTCGTTGTGCTGACTGATGTCGAGCCCCATTCGTTCCTCCTCCGGTGACACCCGCAATCCGACGACCCGATTGACGACTCGCAACACGACGAAGGTTCCTACGGCCGAGAACGCACACACCACCAACACGGCCACCGCTTGCGCCCCGAAAAAAGCCGGATTTCCGAACAAGAGCCCATCGGCTCCCCCGGCATTGACGCTCTTGGAGGCGAGGAGCCCGGTCAGCAGCATCCCGAACACGCCCGCGACCCCATGGATCCCCACCACGTCAAGCGAGTCGTCGTAGCCGAACTTGCCCTTCTTGATGATGGTCCAATAGGACATGGATCCGGCGATCAGCCCGATCACCAGAGCAGAGAACGGGCTGACATATCCTGCCCCCGGCGTCACCATGGCGAGCCCGGCAACCGCGCCGCTGGCGATCCCGAGGACGGTCGGCGCCCCGCGATGCGCCCATTCCATCGCCATCCAGGTCAGCGCCCCCGTCACTGCGGCCGTATGTGTCGCCACAAAGGCCGCCACCGCCGTATCGTTCGCGCCGAGGGCGCTCCCCGCGTTAAAGCCGAACCACCCGAACCAGAGGAATCCCGTTCCCAAGAGCACGAGGGGAAGGTTGTGTGGCGCCATGTACTCCGTTCCATACCCCTGGCGCGCGCCGAGCATCAGGACGCAGATCAGCGCGCTCACGCCCGAGCTGATGTGCACCACCGCGCCACCGGCGAAATCGAGCGCGCCTATTCCTGCCAACCATCCTCCACCCCAGAGCCAATGGGCGATGGGGCAATACACGACCAAGGCCCAGAGCCCCGCGAACATCACCAGCGCGCCGAATTTCATCCGCTCGGCGAACGCTCCGGTAATCAAGGCCGGCGTGATCGCCGCAAACATCATCTGAAAGACCATGAAGGCCTGGTGCGGGATCGTGGGACCATACGCAGGGTGCGGCGTCAATCCCACGCCTTGCAAGCCGACCCACTCGAGACTCCCGATCATGCCCTTCACGTCGGGGCCGAACGCCAAGCTGTAGCCGATGACGATCCACAGAAGACTCACCAGACACAGGATCACGAAGCTATGCATGATGGTCCCCAGCACGTTCTTGCTGCGGACGAGCCCTCCATAAAACAGCGCCAAGCCGGGGATTGTCATGGCGAGCACGAGAGCAGACGCGGTGAGCACCCAAGCGGTATCTGCTGCACTCACGGCGGGGCTGGAGCTGCCCGTTGACTGCGCCCAACCGATATCCCTTCCGTTCAGTAACCAGACCAGCAGCCCAATCCCAACCCAGACCATCAACCTACATCTCATGATCAACTCCTCGTGCAGCGGGGCACGCAGCCGCCCGTTGACTGTGTGCCTTGGACCCGTCACTTATGCACGGGCGCCCACCCTTCATCGCCCGAGTACGGTAGGGCTTTGCCGTCGAAAACGATCCGAATCCGCTTTTCACCGTGACTGCCTTTTGATTCTTCAACTTCCACGACAAAGTCGATCGCCGACATTATGGCGTCGCCGAAGTGTTCGTTCATCCACCGCTGTATAGCCGGTGCGTAGACATCGACAGCTTCATGTAAGCGATAGATGGAACCGACATTCCAACGGGCCGGCGGCTCCGCTAACGGAGCAAGTTCTCCGGGCTTCAAGCCCAGTTGGGCTTCCAGGCATTCTTCGGATTTCTTCTCCAGCGGAGCCTGACCCGACAGAATCGCCCCGACTCGGATCGGCATCAGATTGCAAGCCTTGCCGAGCGATTCCAATGTGGCGTTCTTCTCGGTCGCTGCCTTGTTCGCAATGTCCAACGTCGGTCTACGCTTGTGGTAGCTCTGGTGGGCGAGCATATCCACGACGCTGCTTTCAATTTCAGCCAGTACCGGAGTGTTGAACCAGACGACCGCTATCAAGGCGCTCATTATGCTGACCATCGTGCGACGCATGGTGCACCTCCTCTCAGTTCCCGTGGAAAACTTCGCGGCACTCCGAGCGGCCGCGCGGCTCATTTTCACAGGTCCTTCCGCTTCACGAGCAAGGTGCAAAAATGAAAAAGCGTCCGTCACTCCTCCCAGAATGACGGACGCCTTTGTCCGTTCGAATTCGGATTATCGGGTTGGATCAGAAGACGCCGTTGTCTCAGTTCCAACCTGGAGTCGCTTGTACCACTCGACTCAATTCGTCGTCAATGGTTTTTTCAACAGATGCGCACCTCTTTTTCTTGAACCGCGCTGACGCCCATCGCGATGAACTTTCCAGATTTCTTCGTCCGCAACCTACCGCATGGCTCGATGAATCATGAAGCCCGCTCCGTCCGAGAGGCCGTTCGATTTCTGAGCGGGCGAATCCGATCCAACAGACCTCACGGACTCGACCAATCTAGAAGGTTTTATATTCCAGCCACTTCCCGTTGAGCGTGATCTTGCATCGGGCTTCGCCTTGGCTCCCCGTAACCTTTTCCATATCCAGCGTGAAATCGATCGCGCTCATGATGCCGTCGCCGAACATCTCGTTCGCCATGTCGCGCAGGGCATCTCCGTAGACCCCGATGACTTCCAACAATCTGTACTTGAACGGATCCGTCGTGTTCGGAAAATCGGTGCGGACGGGGAATTTGCTCAACGACGCGGTCAGCTCGGCGTCGAGACCCAGCATGTCGCCGACCTTTCGAGCTTCCTCTGGCGCCAACTTGTGGTTGCCGTTCAGTGCCGCCGCCACGAAGGTCGGGTTCTTGCCCACTGCTTTCGCCACCTCGGCGATCGTCAGTTTCTTGGCCAATCGCTTTTCCTTGATCGTCTTTCGAATGGCATCCTTCTCCATGAGGACCTCCTTTGCGCGCTGCGCTTCCGATGGACCGTTAGTGAAGCGCGGGCGACTCACTGTCGAAATTCACTACAACCGGAGCTTCATTCACAGGGTGGTCTGGGGGTCCTCCGTCGCCGCCCGTCCCGTGTTTGGCGTGTCGAACCAGGAAATGAATGATATGGTTCCGAATTTTGTAGTAATGGGGGTGTTCGATAATAGTGGCCCTTGAGCGCGGGCGCGGGATGGTGACATCGACGATCTCCGCAATGGACGAAGCCGGACCGTTTGTCATGAGCATGATCCTATCAGACAGCAGAATCGCCTCGTCCACATCGTGCGTCACCATGAAGACCGTGTTTCTGGAGGTATTCCACATCTGGATCAGCTCTTCCTGAATCACCCCGCGTGTCAGCGCATCGATCTGCGCAAACGGCTCATCTAACAGAAGCACTTTGGGCTCGATGGAAAACGCTCTGGCAAGACCTACCCGTTGCTTCATCCCCCCCGACAACGCGACGGGTCGTTTGCTCTCGGCGCCTTTGAGACCGACCAACTCGACGTATCTCTGCACATGGGCCCTCACTTGTTCCCGGTTCCAATCCGGATAGGCCGATCGGACCGCGATCCCGATGTTTTCGTAGACCGTCATCCAGGGCATCAACGCAAAATTTTGAAAGACGACCATGCGGTCCAAGCCCGGGCCTGACACCTCACGCCCGTTGAGCAGGACACCCCCTTCGGACATCGTCTCCAGTCCGGCGATGATGTTGAGCAGCGTGCTCTTGCCGCAGCCGGAGTGCCCGATCACGGTTACAAATTCTCCTTTATCGATCTTGATCGTGACGTCCTTGAAGATGCAGACCTCTCCCTCTCCGGAAGGATTCGGAAAATATTTGCTCACATGGTCTACTTGCAGAAACGCCATGAGTTACTCCTGGTACGTGACGCGCCCGGCCAGCCTGTTGAAGCCGGAATCCAGGATGACTCCCACGATTCCGACGACCAAGATCGCGAAGATCACGCCGGCGATGTCGAGGTTATTCCACTCGATCCAGCTCAGATACCCGACGCCTAACTCTCCCAACAACATCTCGGCCGGCACGACCGCCACCAGCGCGCTGCCGAACGAGATCCTCAATCCATTGACGATGGTCGGCGCGGCCCCGGGCAGGATCACCTTGAAGAGCCGCTTGTGCCAAGACAGTTGAAGAATCGCCGCGACATGGAGGTAGTCCTTCCGGAGGGAATTCACTCCGAAGGCCGTCGTGGCCAACGTCGGCCAGAGCGCCGCCATGAACACGACCAAGATCGCCGTCCACTTGGGATCCTTCACCGTATAGAGCAACAGGGGCATCCATGCGAGCGGCGAGATCGGCTTCAAGATCTGGATGTAGGGATTGACCGCCCGAAACAACACTTTGTTCAGTCCGAGCAGGACGCCGAGCATGATGGCCACCAGCGAAGCGGCCAGGAAGCCGGCGGCAAAGCGCGACACCGTATAGACGACTAAATACGCGATTCCGTGGTCGTTGGTCCCCTTCTTCTCGAAGGCTTCAGCCAACTCGACTCGGGCTTTCTCGATCACGGCCAAGGGTCCTGGAACCCCCTTCACCTTTTCCTTTTCGGGATTCCACATATAGCCGCCGTCCGGACCCTTGACGATGTCGCCGTTGAATTCCATGAGCTGGAGCTGCTCCTCAGTCTTCCCCCGCGGATCGAACGCCGACCTCAACGTGAAAAAATGCCAGCCCAAAAGGAAGACGACGAGCAGAAAGCCTGAGATGAACCAGGGGTTCCCTTTTTGCCCACTCATAGGTGTGACCTTCCGAATCCGTTACCGCTCAACTCGTCTCCCCGCGAACCGTCGTCTAGATCTTCGAGGAGAACCCGAGAAATGTGCATCACTGCGCGCGTCAACTGTATCTGCGTCTGAAGGAGCGGATCGCTGAGTAGAGACAAGCTGCGGCCTCGTCCTCTGCTCCTTCACGCCATGCTATGGATCGCAAAGCTCTTGACGTAAGCCTCCGGCTGGCTCGGATCGAACTCTTTGCCCATGATCACGTGCTTAGCCATGGTCGCCTGATGGGTCGGATAGCCGAGCTCTTTGGCGATGCGATCGCAATCGGCGGCTCGATACACCTGCTCAGCCACCGACTTGTAATTGACATCGCCCTTCAGATGTCCCCATCGCTTCATCTGCGTCATGATCCAGACGGCCATCGAATGCCAGGGATAGGGATCGAAATCGATGCGGTTCGGCTCCTTCTTGATGTTGCCTAGCCCGTCGGCATAGGTGCCGGTGAGGACTTGTTCCAAGACGGTGACGGGCTGATTCAAATAGTTAGTCGGCGCGATCGCCGCGGCGATTTCTTTTCGATGAGCCGGGTTGGACGCGTAGTGCGTGGCATCGACGATCGCGCGGAAGAGCGCCCAAAAGGTGTTGGGATGGCTGGTCGCGAAGTCCTTGGACACGGTAAAGGCGCAGCAGGGATGGCGATCCCAAATCTCTTTTGAGAGCTTGTAAATGAAGCCGACGTTCTCGTATACGGCCCGCTGGTTGAAGGGATCCGGAGCAAGGTAGCCGTTCACGTTGCCGGCCTTGAGGTTCGCCACCATCTCCGGCGGCGGCACCACCCGGATTTGCACATCCTTGTCCGGATGGACGCCGCCCTCCGCCAGGAAATAGCGGAGCAAATAATTGTGCATGGAGTAATCGAAGGGGACACAGAACCGAAAGCCCTTCATGTCCGCCGCCGTTTTGACGTCCTTGTGTTTGATGTGCAGCGTGATCGCCTGACCGTTGATGTTCTCCACCGCTGGCATGTAGAAGGGCGTCGGCACCGACCCGGCTCCAAGCGTGATCGCCAGGGGCATCGGAGTCAGCATGTGGGCGGCGTCCACTTCTTTATTGATGGCCCAGTCCCGAATCATGGCCCAACCCGCGGCCCGCTTGACGGTCGCGTTCAACCCGTGTTTCTTGTAGAAGCCGAGCGGCTCGGCCATGATGATGGGCGTCGCGCAGGTAATCGGGATGAACCCGATGCTTAAATCCGTCTTCTCGGGCTTCCCCGGCGGGTCCGCGGCGAAGGCTTTGATCTTCTCCCACGGCAGGATTTCGCCGATGAGCGCCGCCAGGGCGGTGCCGCCGACACCGACCAGGAATTGTCGGCGCGACGGCCCCGAGGCCCGTATTACGGCCGCCGCCACCGCGCGCTCTACCGTGCTCTCAAAATGCGCCTCGCAGGATCGACGCTCCATCGCTGGATCTGTGGCATTCGCTGCGCGGTGTGCTCTATCTTGGTGCTCGTCATTCATAACCACCTCCATGCTGCACCTGCCTCGCGTGCATTCTTCTCGATGACGGACATTGAGTCTCGTTGGCTTCCCTGACACACAAGGGCGTCCTCGCCAGATCTTGGTGAGGATGCCCTTGTCCTCGCCAACTTAGACCCAGAGGCGTCGTCTCGAGTCATCCTGGACCGGCCTAAAATAAAACGGCGTCCGTCACCTTTCGAAGATGACGGACGCCGTTGTCCGTATGCTAGTCGCCTCGGCACAACCGGGAGGACAGCATCGTCCTCCGCGATGATTGGCCTTTTTACCACCGACGGTCGCGAATTCGCAAGCCCCCCGTCCGGGGTGTCCAAGCACCTGCCGCCGGATTTTACGCGTCGTAATACAGGAAGAACTCATAGGGATGCGGTCGCAGGCGCAGCAGATCCACCTCTTTGCTGCGCTTGTAGCTGATCCATGTCTCGATGAAGTCTTCGCTGAAGACGCCTCCCTTGAGCAGGAACTGATAGTCCTTTTCCAGGTGGTTCAGCGCTTCATCGAGGCTGCCCGGCATGGTGGGAATCTTCGCCGCTTCCTTCGGCTCCAAATCATACAGGTCCTTGTCGGCCGGCTCGCCCGGATTGATCTTGTTCTCGATCCCGTCCAGTCCGGCCATGAGCATCGCAGCAAACGCCAGATAGGGATTGCAGACCGGATCGGGAAAACGGACCTCGATCCGCTTGGCTTTCGGGCTCGGCGAATACATCGGGATCCGAATGCCCGCCGAGCGGTTGCGGCTGGAATAGGCCAGCAGAACAGGCGCCTCGAACCCCGGGGTCAGGCGCTTGTAGGAGTTCGTCGTCGGGTTCGTGATGGCCGCGAGGGCCTTCGCGTGCTTGAGAATGCCCCCGATGTAATACAAGCATGTCTGCGACACACCCGCGTACTCTTTGCCGGCAAACAAGGGCTTGCCCTCCTTCCAGATGCTCTGGTGCGTATGCATGCCCGAACCGTTGTCTCCGAAGATCGGTTTCGGCATGAACGTGACCGTCTTACCGTGTCGTCGGGCCACGTTCTTGACGATGTATTTGTACATCATCATCTTGTCGGCCATGCTCACCAGCGAATCAAAGCGGATGTCAATTTCCGCCTGACCGGCCGTCGCGACCTCATGGTGGTGCTTCTCCACCATCATGCCGACCTTCTGCATCTCGAGAATCATCTCACTGCGAATGTCCTGCTGGGTGTCGGTCGGCGCGACGGGGAAGTAGCCTTCCTTGTGGCGAGGTTTCGACCCCAGATTGACGCCTTCCTGCCCGGCATTCCAAATCCCCTCTTCCGAATCGATGTAGTAGTACCCGCTGTGGCTGTTCTGGTCATAGCGCGCGTGGTCGAAAATGAAGAACTCCGCTTCCGGTCCCCAATAGGAGACCTCACCGATCTTCGTGCTCTGCAGATACCTCTCCGCCTTCTGCGCGACGAACCGCGGATCGCGATCGTAGGTTTCACGCGTGATCGGATCGACCACGTTGCAGACCAGACTCAGGGTCGGCACGGCGGTGAAGGGATCGAGGCAGGCGGTCGCCGGGTCAGGAATCGCGAGCATGTCGCTGCTCTGGATCGCCCGCCACCCGCGGATCGATGAGCCGTCAAACCCGGAACCGTCCTTGAAGAGGCCTTCATTCAGCTCCTCCACGGGAATGGTAAAGTGTTGCCACGTCCCCAACAAATCGCAAAACTTCAAGTCCACGACTTGGACCTTGTTCTTCTTCGCAAAATCTAATGCCTCTCGAACGTTCATTCCTTCCTCCTTTCAGCCTTCATAAAACGAATCCCTGGACACCGTCGGCATTATGCCGCCTTAGCCCCCAAAAATCTCTCAATTTCGGCTTCTACGCCCGCCCGAACCCGCTCCAACTGGGACGGATCTTCGATCTTCTTTCCCGCCGCATCCGACACATAGAACACGTCGGCGACCTGATCCAGCCTCGTTGAAATCCGCGCGGCGTGGACGGAGAGTCCCAACTGGAATATGGCGTTCGTGATGACGTACAGCAACCCCTGCCGGTCGTCGGCAAACACGTCGATGATGGTAAAGCGCTCGGACGTCTCGTTGTCGAGGCGCACCTCGGTCGCCTGCTTGGTGGTCGGAAGCGACCTGGCCAGATTGAGTCGCGTGCCGCGCCGCATGACCTCCTCGATCCGTTCCTGGCCTTGCAACACCCGCGTGATGGTGTTCGCGACCGCGGCTTGCCGTTCCACGGGCGGAGTCCCGTTGTAGTCCACATCCAGGACTTGAAACGTGTCGACCACGACGCCGTCATTCCGGGTAAGGATCTGCGCGTCGAGAATTTGCAGCCCGCTCGCCGCCATGACCCCCGCAATCTTCGAGAACAGACCGGGGATCAGATCGTTGAACGTCACCACCGTGTACTCACAAGTCCCCAGGGACGCATTGAAGTCCGTTTCCACCAACACCGCGCCAGCGTTCAGCCGTCGGATGGCGGCCAGGTGCGCCGCGATCCGCGAAGGCGTCGTCCCGTAGGCATACCGAAGAGGAAATTGGTCGAGTTGCGACTGAATCCATGCCGCATCAACGCCCTGTCCCGTCATGGACGGTTGACGAAGCACCTCTTCCGCGATTCGCCTGAGCCGATCGGGAGCATCGGCGGGCTCCCGCTCACCCGACACCTCCGGCAACGTCTTCAGGTAGAGCTCCACCAGCAGCGATTCTTTCCACTTCGTCAACACCCCGGGGCCGACGGCCGCAATGTCCGCCGCGGTCAGCGCCAGCAACTTCCTGAGGACTTCCGGCGTGGCTACCTCACGGGCGAACGGCAGCAACACCTTCTCGTCGTAGGGATCGCGACGAAACGCCGTATGGGCCATCAAGAGATGACGATGCACGAGAAACACCAGCGTCCGCGTTTCCTGTTCGTCATACCCGAAACGCCGCGCCGCTTCTTCAGCCAGCCGTTTGCCGACCTCGCTGTGATCTTCTTCGTGCCCCTTGCCCAAATCGTGCAACAGCACGGCCAGGTGCAGCATGTCCTTCCGTTTGATTTCCCGATACACCTCGCCCAAGACGCCTTGATCGTTCGCCAGCGCCTCCGCTTTCGCCACCGCCAACAGACTGTGCTCGTCCACGGTGTACTTGTGGTATTGGTTGAACTGCATCAGCCCCCGAACGGTGGCGAAGGCGGGAATGAATTTCTCCAGCAGATGGGCCCGATGCATCGTCTCGAGCGTCTTCGCCGTGCCCGGACCGGCCAGAATCTGCACGAACGTTCGACCGACCTCCGGGGCGCGGTAGGCGGCGTCGGAGACCGAGTCCACATGTCGGTGGATATCCTCGAGCAGCGGCGGCACGATCGCGACGTGGCGCCGCCGAGCCACATCGAACAACTGCAGGAGCAGCGCGGGACTGTGCAACACCTGAACGCGCATGTTCTCGGCGACCGTCAGCACATCTCCGCGCACCACGAACAGTCCGTCGACCTTCTGAGCCGGAAGGAATCGGGAGACCCGACGCCAGATCGGCACGCTTCGGCAGCGATCCACGAACCGGACGCAACGCTCGTGAAGCCCCATCGTGTGGCGATAGTATTGCTGCATAAATTGCTCGACGGCGAGCAAGTGCGGCCGATCCGTGAACCCAAAGCGCTGCGCCAGCCATATTTGCTCGTCGAAATTCAGAATTTCTTGCGCCATGCCGGCATGGACGTGCAGCAGGGCCCGGACGCGCCACAGAAACTCTCTGGCCTCGGCCAACGCCACGTAATCGCTCCGCGAGAGAATGCCCCGATCCGATAATTCACGGATGGTCGGGGCTTGAAAGCGGGCGAGGCCCGCCCACTGCAGCAGGTGCAGATCACGCAGCCCGCCCTTGCTTTTCTTGACGTTGGGCTCCAGGAGATACACCGTCTCCCCGAACTTCTCGTACTCGCGACGGCGCTCTTCCAGCTTGTGATCCAGGAACGCGTCCGTGCCACGGGAAATCACCTTGCGGAGGTAACGCCCGTGGAACTCCTGAAACAGCTCCGCACTGCCGGCAAGGAACCGGGCCTCCATCATGGAGGTCTTGACGGTCAGATCGGTCGTGGCAAGCTCGATGCTGTCTTGAATCGTTCTCACGCTGTGACCGACCTGAAACCCGATATCCCATAACGGATGGAGCACCCGGCGCACCAGGTCAGGGGCGACATCCGCTGCGCCGGGTCGGTACAGAAACATCAAATCGATGTCGGAATGCGGCGCCAATTCCCGTCGCCCATACCCCCCCAAGGCCACGAGACAACAGTCCTCGAATCCGGCGGTCACCAGCGCCTCCCCACCCTGGCGCGCCGCCGTGCGGTAACGTCCGCTGATCAATCCATCCACCAGGTCGGTGTAGGCCGCCATCACTTCCGCGCCGGACGCGCCGGCCAACAGGCGATCATGAATCACCCGCCGTTGATGAGCCAACATTGTGCCGACCTCCTCTAAGTCAGGAGGCGGCGACGACGGCAGCGACACTGCTCCTCCATGGGTCGTCACAATGCGGTCTCTCCCGTCTCACCGGTCCGGATGCGGACGGCGGCGCTCAGATCGCGCACAAAAATCTTCCCGTCGCCGATGCTCCCCGTTTTCGCAGCCCGTGTGATCGTGTCCAAGACTCGAGGCACCTGATTGTCGGTGACCGCCACTTCGATCTTGACCTTGGGCACGAATTCAATCGTGTACTCCTGACCTCGATAGGTTTCCTTGTGCCCTTTCTGGCGGCCGAACCCTTTGACCTCCGTCACCGTCATGCCTTGGATGCCGATCTCGAGCAAGGCATCTTTGACTTCGTCCAGCTTAAAAGGCTTGATGATCGCCTCGACTAGTTTCATGCCTGCCTCCTGAGCAAACAGCCAATAGCGAATAGCTAAAAGCTGAGAACCATAAGACAAATCCCTTTGGGGCTGTTGGCTGTTCGCTATTAGCTGCTCGCTGTTTTCTATGAATACGCTCGTTCGTTGTGTTGGGTCAGATCCAAACCGGTGGCCTCTTCCTCCGGCGAGACACGTAGCCCCGCGGCGCCCTCATCAACGAGCTTTAAGATGGCGTAGGTCCCGATGAAGGCATAGACGATGACGACGGTCACGGCGAGGAATTGCACTCCGACCAGCCCGGCATTGCGAAGAAGGCGCCGTCTTCCCCGTTGGGGTTGACCGCCCGAGAAGCCAGAAGTCCTGTCGCCAACATGCCGAGCACGCCCCCCACGCCGTGCGTGCCCAGCACATCGAGCGTGTCATCATAGCCGATCCGCCCCTTCCACACAATTGCGAGATAGGATGCTCCCCCAGCGGCAAATCCTGCCATGGCTGCGGAGATCGGCCCCATGTACCCGGCACCCGCCGTCGATGTCGCAAGTCCCGCCACCAGCCCACTGGTGACTCCCAACACGGTCGGCTTCCCCCGGTGCTGCCACTCGATGACCACCCAGGACAAGGCCGCGGACACGGCCGCCAGGTGCGTGACCACGAGCGCGTTCGCCGCCGCCGCATTGGCCCCCCTGGCGCTCCCGCCGTTGAAGCCGAACCATCCCGCCCAGAGCAGACCGGTGCCCAAGAGCGTCATCGGTAAACTGTGAGGAGTGATGTGCTCGGTCCCAAACCCGTGGCGCCGACCGATCACGATCGCGCAGACCAGCGCCGAGACCCCCGAACTGATGTGAACGACCGCCCCGCCGGCAAAATCCAAAGCCCCCAATCAGGCCAGCCACCCTCCCCCCCAAATCCAGTGGGCCAACGGCACGTAGACAAACACGGACCACATGGTGGAGAACAGCACCATCGAGCTGAATCGTTTTCGCTCCGCAAAGGCACCGGCGATCAAGGCCGGTGTGATGGCGGCAAACATCAACTGAAAGAGCATGAAGACCTGCTGCGGGATCGTGGGCCCGTACGTGGGGTGCGGTTCCGGTCCGACGCCTGCCAGGGCCACCCAGTCCAATCCGCCGATCACGCCGCCCTTGTCAGGTCCGAATGCCAGACTGTAGCCGAAGAGAATCCAGAGCAAACTGACGACGGCGAGGATCATAAAGCTCTGCATAATCGTCCCCAGCACGTTCTTCGTGCGAACCAGCCTGCCGTAAAACAGAGCCAATCCCGGTACGAGCATGGCCAGGACGAGCGCGGACGAAATCAACACCCACGCCGTATCGCCGGTATCGACCCCTCGCGCGGCGGCTTGTGCTTGCGCCTCCGCCACTCCCGTCGGTAAAGCCGCAAATAGTCCCCAGCCCGCACTCCACACCATGCCGACACGTGTTGGTTTGGTCACCGGCTGCCTCCCTCCCCGCAACAATCAAATCGCCGACATGTTCGGCGCGTAGACACGCAGGGACATCCCGCTCGACCATCCGGGGGGATGCCGACCTGCCGCCGCATTTCCGGTCTCCGCGCCGGATGTGTCGAAGGAGCTTCCCAACCATGCACGGACCGCTCGCCGGCCAGTTCCGCGAGCGTGCAAAAAGAAGAGCGCCCGCCCGATCCAGCCTGCGCAAGGACCGAATGGACGCTCTCGGTTGGTTTTTTGACCGCCACAACCCGGCACAGGTCATGGTTTCAGAAAACGGGGAGGGATCTTATGCCCCATATACTCGGAACGTCAAGAGCTTTCTCGGAGGCGCCTCCGTCGAAGGAACAGTATCGTCACATCCGGCCGCCGGACATATCGCAACGGAACTGAGAAGCTCCCGTAGGATGTCAGGGCCATGCCCTGTGATCCTACCGGCGACCTACGCGTCGTAATACAGGAAGAACTCATAGGGATGCGGTCGCAGGCGCAGCAGATCCACCTCTTTGCTGCGCTTGTAGCTGATCCATGTCTCGATGAAGTCTTCGCTGAAGACGCCTCCCTTGAGCAGGAACTGATAGTCCTTTTCCAGGTGGTTCAGCGCTTCATCGAGGCTGCCCGGCATGGTGGGAATCTTCGCCGCTTCCTTCGGCTCCAAATCATACAGGTCCTTGTCGGCCGGCTCGCCCGGATTGATCTTGTTCTCGATCCCGTCCAGTCCGGCCATGAGCATCGCAGCAAACGCCAGATAGGGATTGCAGACCGGATCGGGAAAACGGACCTCGATCCGCTTGGCTTTCGGGCTCGGCGAATACATCGGGATCCGAATGCCCGCCGAGCGGTTGCGGCTGGAATAGGCCAGCAGAACAGGCGCCTCGAACCCCGGGGTCAGGCGCTTGTAGGAGTTCGTCGTCGGGTTCGTGATGGCCGCGAGGGCCTTCGCGTGCTTGAGAATGCCCCCGATGTAATACAAGCATGTCTGCGACACACCCGCGTACTCTTTGCCGGCAAACAAGGGCTTGCCCTCCTTCCAGATGCTCTGGTGCGTATGCATGCCCGAACCGTTGTCTCCGAAGATCGGTTTCGGCATGAACGTGACCGTCTTACCGTGTCGTCGGGCCACGTTCTTGACGATGTATTTGTACATCATCATCTTGTCGGCCATGCTCACCAGCGAATCAAAGCGGATGTCAATTTCCGCCTGACCGGCCGTCGCGACCTCATGGTGGTGCTTCTCCACCATCATGCCGACCTTCTGCATCTCGAGAATCATCTCACTGCGAATGTCCTGCTGGGTGTCGGTCGGCGCGACGGGGAAGTAGCCTTCCTTGTGGCGAGGTTTCGACCCCAGATTGACGCCTTCCTGCCCGGCATTCCAAATCCCCTCTTCCGAATCGATGTAGTAGTACCCGCTGTGGCTGTTCTGGTCATAGCGCGCGTGGTCGAAAATGAAGAACTCCGCTTCCGGTCCCCAATAGGAGACCTCACCGATCTTCGTGCTCTGCAGATACCTCTCCGCCTTCTGCGCGACGAACCGCGGATCGCGATCGTAGGTTTCACGCGTGATCGGATCGACCACGTTGCAGACCAGACTCAGGGTCGGCACGGCGGTGAAGGGATCGAGGCAGGCGGTCGCCGGGTCAGGAATCGCGAGCATGTCGCTGCTCTGGATCGCCCGCCACCCGCGGATCGATGAGCCGTCAAACCCGGAACCGTCCTTGAAGAGGCCTTCATTCAGCTCCTCCACGGGAATGGTAAAGTGTTGCCACGTCCCCAACAAATCGCAAAACTTCAAGTCCACGACTTGGACCTTGTTCTTCTTCGCAAAATCGAGAACCCCACGAACATCCATGCCACCCTCCTTGTTACCCATGACGACTCACGATCACAATCATACCTGTGAGAGCTTCTCCCCATCAAACGTTGGCTTTTTCACGCATCGTGCCGACTCACCGCTCTCACAAGATGTCACAAGGCGCTGTCGCCTGTTTCACCCGTGCGGATGCGAACCGCCGAGCTGAGCTCCCGCACAAAGATTTTGCCGTCGCCGATGCTGCCGGTCTTGGCCGCCCGCACGATCGTCTCAATCACGCGTTGGGCCTGATTGTCGGCCACGGCAAGCTCGATCTTGACCTTCGGGACAAACTCGATGGTGTATTCCTGGCCCCGATACGTTTCCTTATGCCCCTTCTGACGACCGAACCCTTTGACTTCCGTCACCGTCATGCCTTGAATCCCGATCTCCTGCAGGGCATCCTTGACTTCGTCGAGTTTAAACGGCTTAATGATCGCCTCAACTATTTTCATATCCGCCTCCAGAGCTAATGGCCAACAGCGAGCAACTCACAGCCGGAAAACGCTTTCTCCGTCTTCTCTGCACTCTCCGCTATTCGCTACCCGCTATCGGCTGTTCGCTTGCTTATGAGTAGGCCGCCTCATTGTGCTGAGTGAGATCCAGCCCATTCACCTCTTCCTCTTTCGTGACTCTGAGCCCGATGACCGCGTCGATTCCCTTGAGAATAATATAGGTCCCCACAAACGCGAATACCCACGATGCCAGAACCGCCACGAACTGGTTGACCAACTGGCCGGGATTGCCGAAGAAGAGCCCGTCCGCGCCGGCCGGGTTGATGGCTTTGGAGGCGAACAACCCCGTGGCGATCGCTCCCCACGAGCCCCCCACCCCGTGAATGCCAAACGCATCGAGGGCGTCATCGTAACCAAATCTCCCTTTGAGCACGACGGCTATATAACAGAACACACCGGCTCCGATCCCGATCACGATCGACGAGAGCGGTCCCACAAAGCCTGATGCGGGTGTGATCGCGACCAGTCCGGCGACGGCGCCGCTGGCCGCGCCCAGGGCCGTGGGGGCTCCACGATGGGTCCATTCAGACACCATCCAGGCCAAGGCTGCTGCTGCCGTCGCCGTGTTGGTCACCACAAAGGCGCTCGTCGCCAGGGCCCCGGAGGCCACGGCACTCCCTGCATTGAATCCAAACCACCCGAACCAGAGAAGCGAAGCGCCGATGATGGTGAGCGGGAGGTTGTGCGGCGGCATGGGTTCAGTGCCATGGCCATGGCGTTTTCCCAAGGCCAACGCGCAGGCCAAGCCGGCGAATCCTGAGCTGATATGGACTACCGTGCCGCCGGCAAAATCCAACGCGCCCAAATTTCTCAGCCATCCTCCGACCGCCCACACCCAGTGCGCCAAGGGATCATAGATGAAAGTGGCCCAGAGCAGGACAAACACCAAAAAGGCGCTGAACTTCATCCGCTCCGCGCAGGCCCCGGTGATCAACGCCGGTGTGATCACGGCAAACATCAACTGGAAGACCATGAAAGCTTGGTGCGGAACCGTGGCTCCATAATCGGCATTGGGGTCCAGCCCAACCCCATTCAGCCCCAGCCATTCGAGCCCTCCGATAAAGTGCCACTTGTCGGGACCAAAGGCGAGACTGTATCCCCACAGCACCCATTGCACGCTGATGATGCAGAGAATGATGAACGACTGGAGAATGATGTTGAGCGCATTTTTTCTTCGCACCATCCCGCCATAAAAGATTGCGAGTCCGGGGGCCGTCATGGCGAGCACTAAGGCCGATGACGTCAACAGCCAGGCCGTGTCCCCCGTGTCGATCTTTGGAGGGGCGGGCGCCGGCGTCGCGGCAGGAGCCGCCGGTGCCGCTTCCGTGGCGGCGGGCGCGGGCGGCGCCGGTGGAGCCTCTTGAGCCCAACCTCCTCCCGCCCGTAAGAGCACCGCAAGGCCGATCACAATCGGCAGGATCATCGTCATGAAACGCATGCGTCGTGACATGGTCTGCTCCTTTCTCATCGTTCTCAGAATAGATAGACCACCTGAAACGAAAGAGTTTCCTGGTTGTTGCTCGGATCGCCTCCGTTCAAGAACACGTTCCTGTTCGAATGGTCGTAGCGGAATTCCACTCGCGTGATCAGGGAGGGCACCGGCTTATACTGGAGCGTGTACGTATTCTCCCAGAGCGTCTGGGACACCGGAGCTATGCCAGGGGCGCAGGTATTCCATCCGCCGGGGACACCGGTGATAAAAGTGGTGGTCCCGAGCACCGCTCCTGTGCATGCCCGCGCGCCGCCCGCGTCTTCCCAGATTTCGCCGCGGAACCGGAAGCTCCACTGGTCGTTGAAGTCGTGAATCAGGTAGGCGCCGAGCCCGTTCCATCGGGCGTTCCGCGCCGTGCGGATCGTGCTCGCATTGGCCTCGTTCCCGTAATAAGGTTCGAGCACGATCGTGTCCTTGTCGGTCGGCTTGACAGTGATGATCGAGCCGACCACTGTGCGCTTCGCGCTGGGATCGAAGCCAGGTGACCCGGGAACCAACCTGTCGCCGGTCGCTTGCGCATTGTTGCTGATGTTGGCTTGTTCAGCGCCATAGGACCCGTAGAAGCTCACACCGAATTTCTCATGCGGCGTCAGCGCGAGCAGCCACTCGAACGACTTGTCCTTGTTGTTGTCATCCACATTGTCCCAGCCGTTGATGAGCCCGATCGACGCCGTGACCACCGGATTGAACGTATACGTGAACCGAATGCCGGTCGTCGTAAACGCCTGGCTCAAGCCGAACATGAAGGTGCGGGAGAAATTTGGGTTCTCCCAGCTATTGATGACTTCGTAGCCGATCAGGGTGTTGATCTTCCCGGCCTGGATCTTCAAGCCGTTGCCGATCGGAACAATATATTCGGCGTAGAGCTCTTGGAAATCGAGCTCATCGCTCGCCACGCCGGGCTGAAAATTGGTCCTCGCCCTAGTCACCCGTGAGTCGAGCCCGTAATTGAGCCTCGCCCGGAAGCCGGCCCGGTCCAGCCCGCTGCCCCCCGCGTCCGCTGGCCGCTCGAGCATGATCTGGGCCATGTGCGGCATGAAGGCGTTGGCGTTGGTATCGAAGATCCGCAGTTGATTGAGGTTCGTACCGGGATTATTAAAGTTCTGTGTGTACGCGACGCTCACCGCCCCGGAGAGCTTGAACCCCAAGGTTTTCCAAATCGACGGCGCATCTACTCTCTTTTCCAAATTCTCGATCCGCTCAAGCACATTAGGCGGCGGCGCGCTGGTGGGGGGCGCCGCCGGCTCCGCTCCGAAGCTCACCGGCACCAGCAACAACGCGAGAGTGCCCCCTATCGTCAGCACCAAACCGAGACGTTTGAGCGAACGTGTCAACAACACTCCTGGACGCATGCGAATCCTCCTCTTCGTTGCGCACAAGTGTTGAATTAATCCTCCAAATTGATCCCCAAGCAAACTCCGCAGGACCGGTCTTGAGATTCCTGC
>JBBIJI010000017.1:0-68167 GCA_037446055.1 Nitrospiraceae bacterium | reverse complement strand
GCGCGCCATTGCCCCCGGGGTGAATGAACCGGCGGCTTCTGTCGCGCCAAGAACAAGCGGAGGGGAGTCGGTTGGGGACCCCTCCCGTGTCGAGCGCAGCTCGAACAGCTAAGGAGGTGCCTGTGAATCGAGAGATGCGGCGAAGTTCCCGAGCGATGCTGCTGACTCTTGCCTTGCTGGTGGGTGGCGGGTGCAGCGGGACGGGAGAAGTCTTTTATTTGGATGTGATCCCACGGTCGAGCGTCGCAAAGACGGCACAAGTCGAGCCTGTCAAGATCGTCATCGAACCGTTCGATGACCTTCGAAGCGACAAGCGTGTCGGCGTCAGGACTCATCTCGGAGGGGGAGTCAGCTACTTCGACGTGGCTGGGGGAAAGCCGGGTGAGGTGGTGGCGCAAGCCTTGGCGCGTCGATTGAGCCAGCGGGGGTGGCAGGACAAGGCATGGGATGTCACCGTGGCGCCGGCCTCCGGAAAGGACGCCGGGACTGCCGACATCATCGTGACTGGACAAGTGATGGAGTTCTCCGCGCAGGCGAAAAGCCGCTTCTTCAACACCAAATTGACGGCGGGCAATAAGTTGGTGCTCCAAGCGAAGAACATGGGGGACCGAAGCGTGGTGACGCGAACGGTGGAAAGCAGCCGATCGACCGTCGTCTTCTGGTACGACACGAGCGACGTGCAGGAGTTGCTAGCTGCGACGTTGCAGGACAGCCTGGATCGGCTTATCACCGATACGAAGGTCGAAAATCGGGCCTTGCGGCCGACGCGGTGAGTCGGACGAGAGCGGCGACGCGAGCGGGGCGAGGACGGCCTCGTTCGCTGTTCGGGAAGGGCGATGAGTCGTTCGCAATATTCTTCAGCGGTCGGGTATCAGCCGTCAGTTCTCAGTTTTCAGTCCTCAGTTTCCGAAACTGAGGACTGTTCACTGCTGACAGTGAACCCCTGCTCGGGCTCTACCCGTTTTCAAATCGATGCGTGAACGCCGCTGGGAATCGACTTCGCCGCTGAGGTTTGATCACATCCTCGCGGTAGGGAGACGGCTGGCCGCGCTGGGTCTCAAGCCGGCTGTGCCGGAGAAGGACGTCATCTCCTACATCGAAGAGTGGCGGGTCGACGCGACTGTCGACCTCGATCGCCTCGATGCCTGGTCGACGGAAGACGTCACGCTGCTCCACATACGCGAAGGCTGGAAGGGTGATTTCTTCCTCCTGGCCGGCGCCTACCACACGGTGTATCAGCGACACCAGGACATCAACACCTACTGTTCCATCAGCCATCCCTGGCGCAGCCGCGAGCCGGTGCGCCTCCATCGACCGTGCAGCATGTGCTGGGTCGGATTCCGACATACTCATGCGTTCATCCGGGTGCGTCTCCACACGAACGAGGTCATTACCCCGGGGGAAACCCGGGCCGACAGCGATCGCGCCATCTGGCTGGAGGAGCGGCGGGCATTGTTCTTGGAAGCGATCACGCTGTTGGACCTCGCGATCGAGACCGCCGTCGAGAAAGACGTGGTCGAGCTCGTGCCGACGGACAGGGCCGTCCCGTTTTTTTGTTCCTGGCCGGATGCGTTCGGCCCCTGTCAATTCGAATACAACTCATCCGACGCCTTCGAGTTCCTGGTTCCGGCCAGCAAACTGGCGGCGACGATGGGCGACGAACCGGTAGGGGTGCGGGTCTATCTCACCGGCTTTTCGGAGCGGGCGCTGGAGGATTTTCAGGCCATCGCGCCGCCTCCGCAGTTGGCCTACCGGTGTTCGGTCCATAGCCCGCTGGACGAATTGCCGGAGATCCTGAGCGAGCTCCGATCACGGGGCAGGGTCTACACCACAGTATGCGAGTTCCAAACGCAGGAAGTTCTGCCGGAGGGAGACGAGGCCTCGGCCATCGTGGGCATGGTCGGCGAAGGCGACATGTTTCGACTGGAGGTGCGGCTCAACCGCGCGCCGTTGCCGGAGGCGCAGATGGCGGGATGGTTAGAACGCCTGCTGGGGTATCCTGTCGTCTACGCGCCGCTTCCGCCCTTCGTCTGACAGGACGCTGAAAAAGTCCGCCGGCTTCGTTCTCAGTCGCTTGACCCCCTCAATGTACTTCCCTCGTCCGCCTCGGGGGCACTCGCGCCCTTGCGAGCCTTGTTGGACGGGCTTTTTGAGCGTCCTGATACGTTTATAGTATGCCGTTCCGTGCAAGAGTTCAGTCCATACTCGCCAAACCGTTCATGCCCGCCGCCTCCTTCTTCGCCGGGGTCACGTACGACACGCTGACGCTTACTCGCATCGACCGCCTGCAAGACAATCTCATCCTGTTGCTCTATCTGGCGCTGCTGGGCTTCTTGATCATTCTTACCAGCCGTCTGAACGGGGGTTTTGGGGAAGACTTTGTCCATAACGAAAGAGCCAGCCGTTTCGTGCGAGCCCTCCTGAAGGGCAGGCCCTACTTTCCCATGGCGATGCAGTTCCTGCTGGGCGGGCTGTTCTCGGCCTACGCCATCTTCTACTCGAAGAGCGCATCGCTCACGACAACGGCGGTGTTCTTCGCGGTCCTGATCGGGTTGCTCGTGGCCAACGAATTTTTGCGCGATCGCCTCTCCAGTCTCCGCCTGCTCGTCACGCTCTATGCCGTGGTGACGTTCAGTTTCTTCACCTTCTTCCTGCCGGTGATGACCGGCTGGATGAACACGATCGTCTTTCTGGTCGGGGCGGCGCTCTCCGCCCTCGTCATTCTGCGCCTTGTAGAGTTGGTGTTTCGCGGGCGCGATGGTGTGGGCAGGAGCGAGAGAATAAAAGTGGCGGCGCCGGCGCTGGCTGTGATCGGCGTGCTGGTCGGGTTTTACTTCTTGAACTGGATTCCGCCGGTGCCGCTCTCGATGAAATTCGGCGGGATCTACCACGAGGTCAAGAAAGCCGGCGACCGTTTCGAACTGTCGTTCGATCGGAAGTGGTATCAGGTCTGGAAGCGCTCGGACACGACGTTCCCCGCGAACGAGCCGATTTACTGCTTCACCGCGGTGTTTGCGCCGGTCGATCTCAACACGACGATCTATCATCATTGGTACCATCGGACGAACGGCAAAAATCCGTTCTTCCATGCCGATCGGATTCCGATCAAGATTTCAGGGGGCCGGGAAGGCGGCTACCGCGCTTACACCTTCAAGCAACGGCTCGACCCCGGCGACTGGCGGGTGGATGTGGAAACGGAGGACGGACGGGTATTGGGGCGGGTGAAGGTGAAAGTAGTTGCACGAGCTGATGAATCGACGCCGGTTCTTAGAACGGTCACTTACTGATGTCGTGGTCCAATCGGTGGAGACAAATCGCCGTCGTTCTGGCAAGGGCCTTTGCCTGACTTTACCGCCGAAATATCTCGCACCACGGACACCGCGCATGAGGTGCGGGAGATCGAACTGCGGCTGCTGGACCCGAAAGAAATCCGCTTCAAGCCCGGCCAATTCGTGTCGTTCGAACTCAAGAAAGAGGGGTTTCCCCAACCGGTCACCCGTCCCCATTCGATCGCCTCGCCGCCGAGCCAGACAGAACGGATCTTGTTCCTGTTAATCTGGTTCCCGGCGGTCCCGGCTCTATGTATCTGTTCAGCTTGCGCGAGGGAGACCGAACTCTGTTCAAAGGTCCGGCCGGCGCGTTCTATTTGCGCCAGGATCCTCACCGCGATGTGCTCTTCGTCGCGACAGGTAACGGCATCGCGCCCCTTCGTTCTAAGCTGTTGCACCAATTGGAGCGCGAGACCGCGCAATCAATCACGCTCTTCTGGGGGCTGCGAAATCAGCGCGATCTCTATTATCAGGAGGAGCTTGCGGCACTGGCGACAACCCATCCGAAGTTCTCGTTCGTCACGACCTTCTCGCGTCCGGAACCTGGTTGGCCTGGCGCAACCGGCCGTGTGACGGGGCTTGTGGAGGAGCGCATTACCGCCGTCAAGAACCTCGCGGTTTATCTTTGCGGCAACAGCGGGATGCTCAAGGACGTGACGGCGATCTTGAACCAAAAGGGTCTGTGCCCGATCTATCGCGAAAAGTACTACGACGACGCCGGCGGAGAGCCGGACGACTGACGGGTCAGCGAGGGAGGAGCCGATTTCAGGGCTTCTTCGCGTCTCGTTTTGTGGCGTGTTGAAAGACGCACTTGGGGCAGGTGTAGTGAATGAACAGCCCACCGCCGACCAGCCGCTTTTTCATAGGGACCTTGCACCAGGTGCAGAGGCGGTCGGGAATCTCGGCGATCGTGGCGCTGTGTGGATCGGGCTTGGACGAGGCGGCCTCCGACATGGATGCATTCTGGCCAACGCATCACGCGTTTGTCAACGAAGGTGGACAGGCGTCCCGCACTCCCGTATAGTGCGCCCCACCTATGAAGCCGACGACCGTCAAAGACTTCTTCGCACAACTACCAGGTCAACTTGACGCCGAGGCGGCAGACGGAGTCGCGGCAGTCTATCAGTTTGACCTCAGCGGTCCCGAAGGCGGACAGTACTACGTTGAGATTCGGGACGGCACCTGCCGGGTGGTGTCAGGCACCCATTCCGATCCCCACGTGACGTTGTCGATGGCCGGCGAGGACTGCGTGAAGGTCCTGAACGGTGAGCTGAGCGGTCCGGCGGTCGCTATGTCCGGCCGGCTGCGCATCGCGGGCGACCTGGGACTGGCGATTCAGTTGAAGGCTCTGTTCCCGGGAGTCGGCTAGCTCGCTCGTCTTTCGTGAAGCGTCGTTCGTATCTCGTCGTCATAAACTACAGAGCACAAGGCCCCTGGCGTATGGCACAAGCCAGGATGCGTCTCTTTGATCGTGCTATCAGCTATAAGCCATCAGCTATAGGCTCCTATTCCAACCGCTTCCCATCCCTTATGCCCGCATGACCGGCACCGGCACTTCTTGCAGGCTGGGATCTTCACGCCGCGGGAACCGTTCTTCCAGCATTGTGTAGAGAGTCGGGATCAAGAACAGCGTGAGCAGGGTGGAGACGCTCAACCCGCCGATGACGGCGCGGGCCAAGGGGGCGTTCGTTTCCGCGCCGGTGCCGAGCCCGATCGCCATGGGAAGGAGACCCAACACGGTGGCGAGCGAGGTCATCAGGATGGGCCGGAGTCTGGTGCGGGACGCCACCACGACGGCATCGTGCAACTCCATCCCACGCCGCCGGAGCACGTTCGTGTAATCCACGAGCAGGACGCCGTTAGAGACCACGATGCCGAGCATCATGATGATGCCCATGAAGGAACTGGTGGACAGCATCGTATCGGTGAGGAACAGCATGAGGATCACTCCCGGGAATCCCATCGGGACGGAGAACATGATGATGAAGGGGTCGATCAGCGATTTGAATTGAGCCGCCATCACCATATAGACAAGGACCAACGCCAAGATGCTGGCAAACAGGAGGCCCTCGAAAGTCTCGCGCTGTTGTTGAATCTGGCCGGCCAAGCGGATGCTGAACCCCTGCGGCAACTGAAGCTTGGCGAAGGCCTCCTCCAAATCCTCCGCGATGGCGCCGAGGTCGCGATTCACGGGATTGGCCGTGATGTGGATGATGCGCTGGAAGTATTTGCGGTCGATCTTGACGGGACCGGCGTTCAGCTTCAGTGAAGCGACGTTTCTCAGCAAGACCGGCTCGCCGCCGCGCGTCGTCAGCAGGATATTTTCGAGGTCCGTCAGGTCCTTGCGGTGGTTCTCCGCCAGCCACGCACTGATGTAGTACTCGTTGCCGTTCTGCGGGTCCGTGTAGATGATCGGATCGGTCTGCCCGTTCCCGTTCAAGGAAAAGAGCACGGCATTCGCTACGTCCGTCTCGCTGATGCCGAGCAGGGCGGCTTTCTCGCGATCGACGACGACGTTGACCTCGGGGTAATTCTCCTCGCGGCTCACTTCGATGTCGGCGAGCCCCGGGGTTTGGTGCATGACGGCCTCGACCTCGCGGATCACCCGCCGCGCTTTCTCAAAATCGTAGCCGTAAATTTCCACGTCCACGGCCTTCTGCGATCCGAAGCTCGTCACGCGTTTCACCAGCCCGCCCGGGTCGAAGAACATCGCCACGCCGGGAAAGAGCTTGATCACCTTGGGCCGCACGTCGTTCATGATCTGCACTTGGTTGCGGGACCGGCGGTCGGGCGGCACCAGGTAGACCGAGATGACCGAGGTATGCGGCCCGGTGTTGGGATTGAACAAGGACGCGCGGCCTTGCGCGAGGACGCCCGTGCTGGAGACGATCGTTTCCAGTTCGTGCGACGGAATGTTCTCCCGCAACACGCGCTCCACCTCGGCCACCTGCTGCTCGGTTTTCTCCACCCGTTGGCCCACCGGCGCCCGGAGGACGATGCGGAACTGGCTTTCGTCGGACACAGGAAGAAATTCGGTGCCGATATACGGGAAGATCAAGGCGGACCCGACGAAGATCAGCAGGATGCCCCCGATGAGCGTCTTGCGGTGGGCCAGCACCCAGCGCAGGTTGGCCTCATACCCGCGGTCAAGCGATTCGTACTTGGTCCGGCTCCACGTCATGATCCGAACAAACCACGCGGGCAGATGCCGGTGGGCTTCGTGCTCGGGCTTCAAGAACTTGTAGCAGAGCGCCGGCGTGACCGTGCGCGACACGAAGAACGAGGTGAACAGGGCGATGGCGATGGTGAAGGTCATGGGGATCAGCAGCAGCTTGGCGATCCCTACGACGAAGAAGATCGGCAGGAACACGACCACCGTCGTCACCGTCGAGGCGAGGATCGGCATCGCCACTTCGCGCGCCGCGTTGAGGATGGCCTCCCACCGGTTGGGTTCCTTATTGAGATGGCGCTGGATGTTCTCCAGCTCCACGATCGAGTCGTCAACCAGGCGACCGATGCCCAACGCGAGGCCGCCCATGGTAAACACGTTGAGTGTTTGCCCCGTGAAGTACAGCACGATGAACGTCACCATGATCGAGAGCGGAATCGCCACCGAAATGATCAGCGTGCTGGTAAGGTTCCGCAGGAAGATCAGGATGACCGCCGCGGCAAGCAGCGAGCCGTGGAGGGCCTGCTCGACTAGATTGTTGATCGCTTGGCGGATATACAACGACTGATCGAACGAAATGCCGAGCTGCACGCCCGGAGGAATGCCGATCATCTTGGGAATGGCTTTGCGCAACGCGTCGACCACTTCGACCGTGTTGGCGATGGGCTGTTTATTGACCCGCAGGTACACGGCGCGATGACTGTCCGCGCGCACGATGTTGGTCTGGATGTCCGATGAATCCGTCACCGTGCCCAGATCGCGGATGCGCACGGGATTGCCCTGTTGGTTCACTTTGACGACGACGTCGGCGATCGGCTCGACCGTTTTGAACTGATTGTTCGTGAAGACGTTGTAGTCGAGGTTCCCGGCCTTGATGTCGCCGGAGGGCAGAATCAGGTTGGCCGCCTTGACGGCCCTCACCACGTCGAGAATCGACAGGCCGCGTGCCTGCAACAGCGCGGGGTCCAGATTGATGTTGATCTGGCGGATCTTGCCCCCTTCGACCGTCGCCGCGGCGACGTTGGCGATCTGCTCGATCTGCGGCGCGATGGTGTTGAAGGCCAGGTCATAGAGCGCCCGTTCGTCGAGGTCGCCCCCGGACACGGTCACGAAGGCGACGGGGATGTTCGAGACGTCGAACTTCACGATGAAGGGCTGCAGGATCCCGGGCGGCAGGCTGTTCAGAATTTGTGTGATCCGCTGCATCACCTCCATCTGCCCCGCGTTGAGGTCCGCGCCCCAGTTGAACCAGATCTGGACGACGCCGATGCCTTGTTTGGAGAAGGACTCGACGTGCTCGACGTTGGAGGCGGAGCTGACCGCTTTCTCGATCGGGTAGACGACGCTCTGTTCGATGTCGAGCGGAGGCGCCCCCTTATAGATGACGCCGACGAAGGCGACGGGGACCTGAATCTGAGGGAACAGATCGACCGGCAGCCTCTGAACGGAGGTGACGCCCAGCACCACCATCGCGAGCGAGAGCATGAGAATGCCGATGCGATTCCGTAACGCGAGGAGGGTCAGCCACATATCCGAAGAATATGGTGATTTGGCGAAGTACGATTTGGTGATTTTCCAAACTTCACCAGATCACCAGATCATACTTTCTCAGAGCGTTTGGGTGACGACCGGCGTGCCTTCATGGACCAGATCCTTGCCCGAGACGATGACCTGCTCGTCGCCCTGAAGGCCCTTCGTCACCTCGATCCGGTTCTCGACGCGGACCCCCAGTTCCACCGGCACCTGATGGGCCTTCCCCTCCCGGACGACATACACATATTGGTAATCCTCCAGCCGGCTGACTGCGTCGAGGGGAATCTGGATCGCGTTGGCGTGCTTGGCGACCAAGACCTCCACTCGCGCGAACATACCGCCCTTCAACGCGCGATCAGGGTTCGGGAGATCGATTTCGACGTTCATGGTCCTGGTGGCTTTATCCAGCGCATGGACGACCCGGGTAACCGTGCCGATGAAGACCCGGTCGGGATAGGCTTCGGCCCGGATCTCCGCCTTCTGCCCGATCTTCACCAACGGGACATCCTTTTCCACGACCTCGATGAGCGTCCGCACGGTTTCGATCTCATGCAGGCTCAAGATGCCGCGGGAGAACGTCGAGGTGCTGGCGGTCGTTCCGCTGACATAAGCGCCGGGATCCAAATTCCGTTCGGCGATATAACCGGCGAATGGAGCGCGGATGTAAGAATAGGCGAGATTCGTCTCGGCCTGGGCCACCGCCACTTCCATCTGTTGGACTTGTGCGCGAAGCGACTCCAACTGCGCGACGGCAGCGTCATAATTCACCAGCGCGTTGTCCAAATCTTGCTGGGAGACGAACTGGTCTTTGATGAGGGCCTGCATCCGATCCAAGGTCAGCTTCGCGTTGCGCACGTTGGCCTCCTGCTGGGCAACCTTCGCCCGTGCGGAGGCCAGGTTGGCCTTGGCTTGATTGACGGCATGCACGTAGTCCGTATGGTCAATCTCCACAAGGAGTTGGTTGGCCTTCACGAAGTCGCCTTTATCCACGTGGAGCTTCGCAATGTAGCCGTCGACGCGGGAGAAGATGTTGACCATTTGGTTGGGCGTAATGTCCGCCGTGTAGCTCAGACGCACGTCAAGGTCCCGGCGCTGCGGGGTCATCGTGCCGACGGTGATGACGCGCCCCTTTTTCGGGTCTCCCTTGGCCCCGATGCTGGAGAGGCGGAAGACGACGAGTCCCAGGACGGCGAGAAAGATGATTGCGCCCAGGACGACGATCGGATGTCTGGTGACGTGGTTCATGAGTCCAGCGCTCTGTGGGTCGTCTGGTACGATGGCGCGCTCCGCAGGCCGTCGAGAAACAGGTTGACGTATTCGGCGACGGTCTCCTCATATCCCCGGTGCATCGGCACCCCGAAGATGTCGTGCAAGAGACGGTGGTGCACGATGACGCCGAAGAACGCTCTCGCCGCCAATAAGGGATCGACCTCGCGAAACGCCCCATCCTTGATCCGTCGGCCGATGTAGCCGGCCAGCAGGTCATAGAACACGCGGTACTGGCGGCGGAAAAACATCTCGGACATTTCGTGCCCCTCCAACGCGCTGAACAGGAGGAGGCGGAGCAAGGTCGGATCGGCGCCCTTGCGGATGCGATAGCTCGCGAGCAGAGTGAACAGCCGTTCGTCGTCCTGCTTCTTGGCCGCCTCTTCGACCGCTTCCCGCAGCTCGGCGTACTGTGCTTTCTCGGCCAGAATCGCGGCGTACAAGGCGCGCTTTGTCGGGAAGTGCTTGAACAGCAGCGCCTCGCTCACGCCGGCGGTCTTGGCGATTTCCTTGGTCGTCGTCCCGCTAAAGCCTTTCGCGGCAAAGAGCGCGGCTGCGGTGGCGATAATGCTCGCCTGGCGTTCGTGGCCGGAGGCACGATTGCCGTTCGGTTTCTTGGTCTTTGTCATCTGGTGAGTAAGTGGTTACTCACCGGTGAGCTTACCACAGCTTTGAGACGGGTGAAAAGCACGCTCATCTCTCCTGCCCCGTCCTTGCAGCTTGTAGAGTCCCGGGTGAAGGGATAATAATCTCCTCCCAACAGGGTTCATGCCCGGCGATGATCCAACGGATCATACAAGAAGATTGGCTGATCTTCGGCTCAGTCGGCGTTCTCATTGCCGGACTCTTCGTGCTCGATCTCTACACCCCGCTCGGGGTTGCCAGCCATGTGCTGTATGTGATCCCTGTCATCGTGGCCTTTGCCTCGCCCAATTTGACGCTGCCTATCGTGATCACGGTCGTATGCTCCTGCTTGATCTTTGTGGGCGCGATCCTGAGCCCCCGGACATACGATCTGCCGCTCTGGATTCCATGGAGTAACCGGATAGTCGGAACACTCGTGCTGTGGGTGCCCGTGTGGTTCTTCATCAATCGACGCCGAGTCGAAGCGGCATTGGCGAGGATAAACGACGAACTCGAAGACCGCGTTGGGCAACGGACACAAGAATTGGCGCAGGTAAACCGGGCCCTCGTTGAAGAGATCTCCGAGCGTGTGGAGACCGAACAAGCCTTGCGCGTCAGTGAAGCGGCGTTGGAAACCAACCGACAAGAGCTGAGACGGCTCACCGCCCAACTGCTGCGCGTCCAAGAAGAAGAACGCCAGCGAGTGTCTCGCGACTTGCACGACGATGTCAATCAGCGGCTCGCCATGCTGACGGTCGACGTCGCGACACTGGAAGGTCAGCTCCCGGGCGGGTCGGAGGCGGTAGGGCGAGGGCTGCGCTCGATCCAGGATCGCTTGGCTGAACTTTCCGACGATGTCCGCCACCTGGCGTATGAGTATCATCCGTCGATCCTCGATGATCTGGGGCTTGCGATCGCATTGCAGCGATTGGTCGATGAGTTCGCGCTCCGCTCGGGCATCACCGGATCGTTCAAGCACGACAATGTCTCAACGGCGCTCCCCCAACCGGTCGCCTCCTGCCTCTACCGTATCGCGCAAGAGAGTCTGGGGAATATCGTCAAGCATGCGAAGGCGTCGCGGGTGGAGGTGGTGCTGTCCCAGGAACGAGACGGCATCAGCTTGTCGGTGCGTGACGACGGGAAGGGATTCAGTTCCGACAATCTGAACTCGCGGTCCCCGGGACTGGGTCTCATCAGCATGAAAGAACGCGTCCGTCTGGTGAACGGGAGCTTACGCATCGAATCAGAGCCGGGATGTGGCACCAGGCTGCAAGTCTGGGTGCCGGCCAGAGGTGCGGAATCATGAGCAAGCCCCGTGTTCTCCTCGCCGACGATCACACGCTGGTCCTGGAAGGCTTCAAGAAGATTCTTGATGACCGCTGTGAGGTGGTGGGCACGGTTGAAGACGGTCGAGCGCTCCTCGACGCCGCAATTCGGCTCCAGCCCGACCTCGTGTTGTTGGACATTTCGATGCCCTTGTTGAACGGGATCGATGCCGCCCGGCAACTCAAGAAACAGGCGCCCGGCATGAAGGTGATCTTTGTGACCATGCACGCGGATCGAGCCTACGTGAACGAAGCCTTCAAGGCGGGAGCCTCGGGTTACCTGTTGAAGCGGTCGGCCGCCACCGAATTGGCCCATTCGATCGAGGCGGTCATGAGGGGGGATTTCTATGTCACGCCTCTGATCGCGAAAGATTTGGTCGAGTCCATCGTAGGCGGAGGGATTCCTCCCGTGGTGCAAGGGGAAGAACTGACCCCTCGCCAACGAGAGGTCTTGCAACTCGTTGCCGAAGGTCACTCGGTGAAAGAGATCGCGCAGATTCTCAACATTGCGCCGAAGACGGTGGAGTTCCACAAATCGCAAATCATGGTCCAGTTGGATCTGCACACCACCGCTGAGCTGACCAAATACGCCATCACCCATGGATTGACTTCTTCTTAGCCTCCGAGGCTCTTTCTTAGCCTCCTAGCCTCCCTCGCGGCGCCCCTCCATCACCACCGCCCACCCAAGCCCAGGAATTTCTCGCCCGAACCCAGGGATTTGCCTAGCTCTGCTCTCGATCCTTCAAGCGTAGGTTTCATACTCCCGGCTCAGGGGAATTGACCGATCGAGGCCGATCGCGGCTGTGGTTCGTAGGGCGAGTGAGATTTCTTTAAGCCGATGGCGATCCTCATCACCGCGAACGGCCGATGGCCTTGTCGGGGTCCAAGAACAAGGTCGTGGGCACGGCCGACGGGAGCGGCGCGAGCTTGCGCTCGCGCCGCGAGTCAGGCCGGAGCTCATCGTCTGGGATCCAGGAGGCTCACTTGGGACAGATAATCGTCAGCCAATGTGCGCTGTGCCGTCGCGTGAGAGGGGAAGAACCGACTGGAGTTGGGCGGGGGCAGTGGGTCGATGTCATGGGGTATCTCAAGACTTATCGACTGAGACTGTCCACTCTTCAGTTCTGCGAGACCTTCTGCGATGAATGTGACCGCTTCTACAATCAACTCATGACGTACGGGCGGGAGCGTCAAACCGTGGCGGAACAGCCGCGCGGAGATCACACGATCCGATAACCCAAGGAACCGACCGTGGCGCAGGTTGCCGCTCACCCCGCCGAGGCGTCTCACAAGGCCGAAGCCGGGATTGTGGTCTTCGGTAGTTCGATGGGGGTGAGGTACGCCAATCAACGGGCAAGAGACCTGCTCCAACGCCTTCGATGGGGGGCGACCGAGTTCTCCGAGAAAATCGATCTGCTCGACGCGATCGTCGATTTGGGCATGACGGTCAGAGAGCAGTGGCAGATGCAGCGTGAACCGCACGACCCGGCGGCCGGTGAGGCGCGGAGGATCGTCCAGACCGGCGGGGGGCCTGTCGCCCTGTGCGCATTTGGCATCCCGGACAGGGAGCGCGGGAGCCAGTTTCACATCATGGTGGTCATCGACAAGGCAGGCGATCGAGAGCTGAGAGATGCGGTGCCGGGCGTGGCGTCTCTTCGCACCGCCTGGAGATGAAGCAGGCCGGGACTAAGCCGCAGGCGGTATCCCTGGAGGAGGCATCGCCATGGAAATCTTGACCATTCTCCTCGGCCTGCTGACCGATCCTGTCACGTGCATCACCGGCGTAGCGATCGTTCTGCTGATTGGGAGCGCCGTGCGGGATTGGCGAAGCTTGCGTCGCAGACGCTCGCGGGATCTGTTTGATTTGATTTCAGAGCAACGGACCTCCTGTAGACAGAATCAACGCCTTTACAGGCAGGGCCAAGGCCGAGTCGGCCGGAACCTTCCATCCCGCAACGGCTCGTTGAGCATGAAGCGCCGATCATCGAGGGAAGCGGCGTGATGAGCTGTCCGCGTTGCGACAACCTGATGGTGGAAGAAACCTTCATCGACTGGGAGTCGGATGTGCATCCGCTCGGCTTCAGAGGGTGGCGGTGCGTGATCTGTGGCGCCATTGTGGATCCCCTGATCGTGCTGCACCAGGAGCGGCGACCCGAACCCCTGTCCCATCAGGCGCGCACGAAGAAGGTCATGCTATGGGGACACCTAAATTTTCCCGCAAGACAACAACACGATCGTGATCGAAGTCTCGTGCCTCAGAGAGGCTCGGTTATGCGTTTGGCATCATCGATTCGTAGAGGGTCTTCGGAAGAGGACAAGCTGGCTGTGATGGAAAGCGAACCGGCGAAACGCCGAGTGTTGGTTGTGGATGATGGGTACGACCATCGACTCATCTTGTGCCAGCGCCTTGCGGCGATGGGCTTTGACGTCGTCGGTGAGGAGAACGGAGCCTCCGCCCTCGCGCGGATCGCCTTGGAGATCGACCGAATGCCGCTCTCGGGGGTGTTGCTCGAGGTGTGCATGTCTCTCGAGGATGGGATGGCGGTGTTGCGATCCATGCGTGAACGCTATCCTCAGATTCCCGTGATCGCGATGTCGGATTCACTGAACGTCGCGCTGCTCCGTGAAGCCGTGCGACGGGGAGCGAGCGAGTACGTCGTCAAACCCTTCGACCCGGAGCTGCTGAGACGCAAGTGCCTGCGCGCGTTCGGGGGAGGGGAGCCGGCGGCGGAGAAATCACTACGGCACGGATAACCGGAATGCTGGGTCGGCGAGACCCTGGGTCGTGGCTGTTTGCCCGTAGCCTGGACGGGTTTCCTCCTAGACGGTTGCGACCACCCCTCCCTTCTCGCCGGCTCGGCTCTGGTTTCCGGCAATCGTCGGGATTGCAAGAGCAGACGGAAACAGTCGAGCGAATCAAACGGACGTCTTCCGGCGACGCTGGGGGCGAGAAGGATATGGGGCTCATGGGTCAGGACGTCTGGAAGGAGACGGATTGTTCAATGAGATGTGAACGGTGCGGAGGGCTGCGCGTCGCGAGACACTTCGGCGGGGATTTGGTGTGGGGATACGACGGATTGTTGTGCCTCAACTGCGGAGACGTGAGCGACCCGCTCATCATGTCGAATCGGGAAATGCAAGCAAGGGGCCTGCTGGCGCCAATGAGAGCGAAAGGGATGAGAAGCGCGGGCGGCGCAGTCGGTACAGCTCGACACCGACGCCTCGTACGATGAAAACCCCGAAAGCTGGGCACGGCCTTCGCGTTCGATCACGCGGAAAGACTCGGAGAGCGTCACGTGGGTCGAGTCATGCCGTAGAGACACCTGTCTCACGGCACAGGGCGATTCTGGTCGTCGACGACGATGACGCGGCTCGAGAGCTGCTCTGTCGATGGTTGAAGGAGCTCGGATTCACGGCAGTCGCGACGGATAACGGACATTCAGGGCTGTCGAGGCTGGCCTCGCAGAAGGAACGAGGAAAGATCGATGGCGTACTGTTGGACCTGCAGTTACGACATTTTGGCGGGATGGCGGTGTTGAGAGAGGTCCGGCAGCGCCATCCCGTGTTACCGGTCGTCGTCATGGCGGGGAGCAGCAAAGTCGATAAGGTGTGGGAAGCTATGGGTCTCGGAGCCCGTGAGTTCCTCCTTAAACCTTTCGATCATAAAGTCTTCTGCCAGAAATGTTCGATCGTGTTCCTCGATCGAGAGCATTCCGCCTGACCCCGCGCTCAGCCGCTTTCAGCACTCGGCAACAGCCTGGCCGCGTATCTCGCTAGCCTACCGGGTTATTCTCCGCAGCGAACCGAGCGTTGATATCGGGTATGGGGCAGGGAGAGGAGGAACAAGCGCCGTTAATGCCGCAATTTGGCCCAAGCCTTCTGGTACTCTTCGAAGGAGTCGACTTCCATCCAGCCTTTGAAGATCGGCACGCAGCGGACCGTGAAGCCTTGGTCGATCAGTTCCTGGAGCATATCGGTGAGCGACGCCTTGATGAAGCTGCTTGCCTCATGGAAAGCCTTTCCTTTGGACCGCTCTCGCGCCCGGTGGTAGCCTTCGCGGAATGCCTGCATCCCTTGCTCACTGAACATGGCCAGCCCGATGAATTCACCGTGCGCCTGGTCGTGCGGGACATGCCAGCCGATCTTGGTGATGCGTGGCTCCCGCTCAGGCAGCACGAAACGCGTCGAGTAACTGCGACCGGGCGGTTCATCGAGGCTGACGAGATCCAAGCCGACGGCGTCGCACCGGCCGAGTTGCTGATACTGATCGTACCAGGCGAGATCGACGACGAGCGCGATGTCCGCCGGACTCTTGAGCAATTTTTCCACAATGGCCGTTTCGAAGATGATGTCGCCGTAGAGCAGCAGCGTTCGTCCCTTCATCTCGTTCTCGGCGCACATCAACGAAAACACTTCTCCAGTCATTTCATAGCGGTCGTTGTCGTAATACCGAATGTTCGGCAGCGTGATCGCTTCTTTTTTGTAGCCCCGCACCAGAGCGATGTCCTTGATGTTGCAGTCGTTCAACGCCGCCACCTGGCGCTCCAAGATCGTCTTGCCCTTGATATCGAGCAGACATTTCGGCTTGTTCTCGATGAGGGGGAGCAACTGCTTCTCAAACCCGGCCGCCGCGATCACGGCCGTGATTTTTTCGCCGCCGACCGGCAGAAATCGTCGCTCATCTTCCTCCATCTGCGGGACGCCGACGATCTCGTAGACTTCCTTCAACTTCACGATCTGATCGTTCACCGACCCCGGCCTGGTGTCTTGTTTCATCACGGCCAGCGCGTCGCGCATGGCGCGGATGCTCGCGCGGACCATCTGGTTGGCGTAGATGACGATCTTGAAGCCGGCCTCCTCCAGCTCGACCGCCGAGGTTTGATCGAAGATCGTCGGCACGACCACCAGCGGAACCCGGCCGGACCAGGCCTTGGCCACGGCCCTGAGCTCCTCGAACGTGGGCGATTTCGAATGGATGAGCACGGCGTCGGCGCCCGCTTCGGCATAGGCTTCGGCCCGCTTGAGCGCCTCCTCCTGGCCCCACCCGGCGATGAGCGCCTCCGTGCGCGCGATCACCATGAAGTCCGGGAATATTTGCGCAGCCTTGGCGGCCTTGATCTTGCCGCAATGTTCCTCGATCGGGACCAACTCGCGCCGCACGCCCGCGTAAAAGCTGCAGCGCTTCGGGTACACGTTGTCCTCGATGCAGATGGCCGCCACGCCGGCCCGTTCCCGGTCGTTGACGGTCCGCATCACGTTGAGCGCGTTCCCGTACCCTGTGTCGCAATCGGCGATCACCGGGATCGACACGGCCGCGGCAATGTTGCGCTCCACCTCCAATTGCTCGCTGGAGGTGATGAAGCTCGCATCGGGGATGCACTTGAGCGACGCGGAGATGGCGAAGCCGCTTGCCCAGATGGCGTCGAACCCGGCCCGCTCGATCAAGCGGGCGCTCAGGGCGTCATGCGCGCCGACGGCTTTGACGATGCCGGGGCGCCGAAGCAACTCGCGAAGTTTGGCGGCGTTGTGCATGAGAGGGACTATGCGAAACTCGGAGCGGGCATGTCAATCAAAACTTTCGAGGCTCTGTCGTTCGGGCGGTTTTGCCGGCTCAATTGACCGTATCGGCGATGCCCTCGGTGAAGCGTGGCGCGAGCAGGACGCTTTCAAAGAAGATGATGCCTCGATCACGCGCGTTCTCATAGTTCATGGTAATGTCCGTCTCCGGCCCCCGCCAGTTGTACTGTTCCACCGAGCCGGCCGCGATCTGCCCCGGTGTCCGGTCGAGCGGCCCGTACTTCGATTGGAAGTGCGCGAGGAGTCGCTTGTGCGTCTCTTTGCCGTGATAACGGATGGTAACGCGCCCGAACTGGCCGTTGACGGTGAGGAACCGCATGCTATCCACCGTCGCGGGACCCAACTGAAGCGAGCCCTGTTTCAATTCGTAGCCTTTGATCCGCGAGCCATCGTCCACCAAGACGAAATTCTCGGATTCCGAGAAAGCGACACCCCACGGGATTCCCTCGAACCCTTTCGGGTCGCTGGTCATGGGGCCGGCGTCAGCAGCGATGCCGATCGCGATAGACGCCAGAGCCGTGAGGAGAATGATCGAGAGGCGCATGCTATTCCGCCGAATCGGTCAGTTGGTCATTGAACCTCGGCGACAGCGTACGGCTTTCGATGAACACGAACCCCCGATCCAAATTGGCCTCGTACGTGAGATTGATCTCCGTGTCGCTGCCTCGCCAATTATACTGCTGATTCAGACCCCGCATCATTTGGCCGGGAAGGCGTTCGATAGGGCCGAAGGTTCGCTCCAGGTAAGACAACATCTGCTTGTGGGTCCGTTCTCCCCGATACCGAATCGTCACCCGCGCGAACTGCTCGTCGACCGTGGAGAGAAGCACGCTATCGACCGGGAGGCCTGCGAAGGTCGGCTCACCGTTCTTCAACCTGTATTCGTTGATATGCGGCCCGGCCCGGGCAAGGACAAGATCCGTTCGTCCCGCCAGTGGGCTGCCCCAGGCGAAATTCAGAAACCCTTTGGGATCGTTGACCATCTCGACGGCGTGGCCAGGAAGCGCACACAAGATGAAGAACAGGCCGTTGAGAAGACCGAATGCCAGGTGAACGAAAAGTCGCCTGCCCCGCATGATCCAGATGACCTCCGCAGACGGGGAACACGTTCACGCTAACATGGCCGCCACGTGAAGGCAACCGGCCCATCTTGATTGAGAATGCGCAGGGCCTTGGCTATAATGCGCCGGTTTCTCCGACAATGGCTAACAGCTTATGGCGAATAACTGAGCGCTGCGGGCTGTTCGCTTGGAGCTACGACTCTATGATTGAGAGCGACGCCTTCGTCCAGGCCCTTCAGGATATGGGGGTCGATTTCTTTACCGGGGTTCCAGACTCCATCCTCGGAGGCATCATCGCAGAATTGATGGAACGGCGGCTCTATACACCGGCGGTCCGGGAGGATGAGGCGGTCGGCATGGCCGCCGGCGCGTACATGGCTGGCAAGATCCCGGCGGTGCTGATGCAGAATTCGGGGTTGGGCACCTCGCTCAATGCCCTGATCTCGCTGAACCTCATCTATCAGCAACCCTGTGTCCTGATCGTTTCCTGGCGCGGCCATCAAGGCAAGGACGCGCCGGAGCATCTCGTCATGGGCCGGACCATGCCGCAGTTGCTCGACACGATGAAGATTCCCCATCGCGCCCTCACCGAGAAGACCGCCGTGGAGGACTTCAAATGGGTGGCGGAGACGTTCATGAAGCAGCGAATTCCGGTCGCACTCCTCATCACCAAAGGGGTGGTGAAGGGATTGCACCCGTGACGCTGCGAATCGATAGAAAACGGCTAGCCGCGAACAGTTCCGAGCTATTCGCTGTTCTTTACTCGCTGGGCAGAATATGAGACCCGAAGAAGGCACGCTCATCAGCCGCGCGCAGGCGATCGCCGCGCTGCTCGAGCTTTTGACGGATCAGGCCGTGATCATTTGTAACGGGTTCCCCTCGCGGGAGGCGTACAAGATTGCCGACCGGCCGACGCATTTCTACATGATCGGCTCGATGGGCGTGGCGGCGGCGATCGGTCTCGGGGTCGCGTTGGCCAAACCCCACAAACAGGTCGTCGTCTTCGACGGCGACGGCAATGTGCTCATGGGCATGGGGACCCTCGCGACCGTGGGAGCCCTCAACCCGAAGAATTTTCTCCATGTCGTCTTCGACAATGAGGTGTACGGCAGCACGGGCAACCAGCCGACGATTTCGAACGTCGTGCCGCTGGATAAGGTGGCGAAAGCGGCCGGGTACGTCCACGTCGAGCGGGTCCTTGATCGGGATGACTTGGTGTACGAGTTCAAGACCATGCTGAAGATCGAGGGGCCCAGCATGTTGCTGATCAAAGTGAACGAATTTGCCGAAGACGTGGGCCGTGTGATGCTCGATCCGCCGGAGATCACGCGGCGGTTCATGAAGGCAATAGAATAGGGAGGAATCGGGCCGGCTCCCTTGCTCGCGCACCCCGCGCTTCAGAAAGCGCTCGGTGGACGCGCGCAGTGGGGAGCCAACCCGATCCCTCCCCTAGAGTAGGGGAGGGAGGAGTACGAAGGAACGGCAATGATCTTGCTCAACCCCGGTCCGGTCAACGTCTCCGAGCGGGTGCGTCAGGCGCTCCTGCGGCCGGACCTCTGCCACCGCGAATCGGAATTTGCCGAGCTGCTGCACGGCATCCAGTACAAACTCCTCAAGGCCTTCGTGCCCGGCGCGGAAGCGGAGTATGCGGCCGCGGTGATGACCGGGTCGGGAACCGCCGCCGTGGAGTCGGCGCTCATGTCCTCCCTGCCGCACGGGAAGCGGATCATCGTCATCAACAACGGCGTCTATGGCGACCGGATGTCTCAGATGGTCGGGCTGCACCGCCTCGGGGTGGTGGAGCAGAAGCTCGAATGGGGTGTCCGTCCCGATCCGGAAGTGCTTCGTTTGGCGTTGCGCCAGCACCCGGAGGTGCATGCAGTGGGCATGGTGCACCACGAGACGACGAACGGGATGATCAATCCGGTAAAAGAGATCGCCGAGGTCGTAGACAGTCAGAACCGGGTTTTCATCCTCGATGCCGTCAGCGCCTTGGCGGGCGAGCCGCTGGACATCGCCGGGTCCCATATCTACATGGTGGCCGGGACCTCCGGGAAGTGCATCCAAGGATTTCCCGGGGTGGCGTTCGTGCTGGTGAGGAAGGGCTTCCTGGAGCGCATGAGGGCATACCCTAAACGGTCCTGGTATCTGCACCTGACCCATTATGTCGATGATAACGGCAAGGGCACGATTCCGTTCACGCCGGCGGTGCAAGTCTATTATGCCTTTGATGAGGCGTTGAGCGAACTGCTGGAAGAAGGCGTGGCCAACCGCATCCAACGGTACAAGAGGGCGGCGACGCTGATTCGGGAACGCATGGCGAAACTGGGCCTGAAGCCGGTGTTGCCCCGTGAAGTCTGGTCGAACTCGCTCACAGCGTATCATCTGCCGGCCGGCCTGCCGTACGAGACGCTCCACGATCGACTGAAAGAACAGGGCTACGTCATCTATGCGGGCCAAGGTGCGCTCGAGCACAAAATCTTTCGGATCGCCAACATGGGGGCGCTGACGGTGCAGCAGATCGAAGGCTTCTTGCAGGCATTCGAGCGCGTGCTCGAGCAGGCGGTGGTGCGCGCATGAAAGCCGTGATCCTGGCGGCCGGCGTCGGCAAGCGGCTGTGGATGGTCACGCAGCACAGGCCCAAGTGTCTCATCGAGTTCGGCGGCCGCACGCTCCTGCATCGGTATCTGGAGAGCTTGGCGAGTCTTGGGATCGGGCGCGTCACGATCGTGGTGGGCCACAAACAGGACATGATCCGCGCGGCCGTTGCGGGTGAATCCTGCGGCGTGCGGGTGGACTTCCTGGAGAACGATCAGTTCCACCGCGGGAGCATCTCGTCTCTGTGGATCGCCAGGACGGCTTTGGACGACGACGTGCTCATCATGGACGCCGACGTGCTCTTCCATCGAGAGATTCTGCGTCGGCTGGTTCAGTCGCCGATCCCGAACTGCCTTTTAATGGATGAGTCGGTGAAGCAGACGGGTGAAGAGTGTATGGTAGTCGTCCGGGGCGGGCGCGTCGTCGCGCTGACGAAGCAGATGCCGTCGCAGTACGATTACGCGGGCGAGGGCGTGGGCTTCCTCAAGGTGCGGCACGCCGACACGCAGGCTGTCGTCAGCTCGCTGAAGCCCTACGTGGATCGCGACCGATGGAACATGGAGTATGAGGACGCCTTGCTGGAGTTCTTCGGCCAGGTCAAGGTAGGATGCGAACGTATCGGCGGGCTCCCTTGGACGGAAATCGATTTTCCTGAGGACGTGACGAAGGCGGAGCGAGAAGTGTTCCCTCGGCTCTGACCCGCATTATTCATGACCGTTCTACTGCAACCGCCGATTCGCCGCTGCCACACGCCGACAGACGTGCTGAGAAGTCTATCGGCTGGGCAGGCTCGCCCCTCAGACCGTCAACGTACTGCAATGAGTACGCCTCCGGTCTTCGGGGCTCCGCTTGGGGGCACCCATTGCTCTGCCAGGTGCAATGGGTCCAACGCATGGCGACTTGGCGCTTTCGTCACGAACCGTCATGAATAATGCGGGCGAACGGCGGAGCAGACGGCTATGGAGCGAGCGCGCGGGTCGGAAGGGAAAGGGGTCGTCCAGAAGGATGTCGAGCTGGAGGGGCTGAGCACGGCGATCTTGCTGCCCTCGGCAGGTCTGTTCTTGGGGCGGAGCAATCTGGCCCAGGAAGAGGTGGGTGCGCTGCGCAAGGTGGCCGGGCTCAGTCTTTTCCAACGCGCCGTGCTGACGCTCCAACGGGCCGGAATCCGCCAGTTGATCGTGTTGGCCGGGGCGGAAGCCGAAGCGTTGAAACACACGTTGACCAAGGGCGCGCGCGTGACGATCCCGGTCCGCTGGATGCCCATACGTGAGTTTCCGCTCGAAGATCAGCGGACCTGGGAAGCCCTGGCCGCCGAGATCCGTGGAAGCTGTCTCGTGGCCGGAGTCGAAGCCGTGTTCTCGCGAGGGCTGATTGAACACCTGCGCCGGTCGGTGGAGGACGGCCAAGCGGTGATCGTGGCGCGGCCCCAGGATCGGGAGGAACCGGCGTCGCGCCGGCGCAACCCGGCGCTCCAGGTCAATGGCGACCGGTTGGTGGCGTTCCACAATCAGACCGGCCACGAGACGAGTCAAGTCGCCGCGGATTGCGTCGTGCTTCCTGCGCAGGTCTTGGCGAGCGGCACCCAACCGGCGCCGGCCACGGCCGTCGAGGGGAGCAGCGCCCCTCCGATCCGTCGTTGGCTGGAGCAACTTGCAGCGGAGGGCCGGGTCCGCGTCTGGCCGGTCGGGGGCAGTCGGGAGCACTGGTACTGCGAGGTGCCGGATGCGGTGGGAGCCAAGCAAGCCGAACGACTCCTCTTCCGTTCGTTGCATCTGGACACCGAAGGTATCGTCGATCGGCTGATCAACCGCAAACTTTCGAGGCTGTGGACCAAAGTTTTTCTCGCGCTGCGGCTCTCGCCCAATACGATCACAATGGTCGCGACCGTCATCGGACTGATCGCGGCGTTCGTGTTCGGGATGGGGACCTACGCCGCTGGGCTGCTGGCGGCCCTGCTCTTCCAACTGTCGGCGGTGATCGACTGTAGCGATGGGGAAGTGGCGAGACTCACCTTCACCGAGTCTCCCTTCGGCGCTTGGCTTGACATCGCGATGGACAATGTCGTGCACATCGCCATCTTTGCGGGCATCGCCGCAGGAGCCTATTGGACTATGGCCGGCTCGGACCATGCGTGGGTTCCGCTCGCCTTCGGCGCCGCCGCGGTGACCGGGAATGCCGTTTCCTTCTCGCTGGTGAACCGCGCGCAAGCCATCAGGGCGGCTCAGCGGTGGAGGACGCCGGCGCACGCGGCCTGGTGCGAGTTCGTGCTGAAGAAAGTCGCGAGCCGCGACTTCTCCGTGGTGGTGTTCGTCTTCGCGCTCATCGGCAAGTTGCTCTGGTTCCTCGCGCTGGCCTCCGTCGGCTCGGTGCTCTTCGCCCTTCTCATGCTCTGGGTGGTCAGACCCTCCGCCATCGCTCCTCACGGCCGTTCCTGAACGAGCGTGCTTCGCGCTGCTCTCCTTGTCCTCGGTTCCCTCACGCTTTTGTTCCTCGTCTGGCAGATCGGCCCCGCCCGCATCTATGAAGCTGCCAGCCACCTTGGGCCAGGAGCGCTGCTCGCCATCCTGCTCCCCTCCGTCGCGATGTACGCAGTCGAAGCCTATGGCTGGCGGGTTACGTTAGGAACCTACGCACGGGCCTTGCCGTTCTGGCGGCTATGGGCGACGCGGACTGCGGGCGAAGTCGTCAACATGACGACGCCCACGGCCTACGTGGGGGGCGAGCCGCTCAAAGCCTATCTCCTGAAGCGGTATGGCGTGCCGATGGTCGATGGTCTCGCCTCAGTCGTCATCGCCAAAACGACCATGACGATCGCACAGGTGGTCTTCATGCTGGGCGGGATCGCCGGCGGCGTCTGGTTGTTATGGGGTACGCAATCGATCGGCACGCTTATCCTCGGCGGACTGCTGAGCCTCGGGCTGCTCCTGTTCGGGTTGGTCGGCTTTGTCGCGGTGCAACGCCACGGGATTTTCACGGGTATCCTGGGGCTGTTGCGAGCGATCGGGCTGCGGCTGACCCATCTGGAGCAACGGGAAGACAAGCTGCGGCAATTGGATCAGACCATTCTCAGTTTCTACTCGATGAAGCGGCCGATCTTCTACCTCTCAACCGGGTTGTTCCTCCTGGGGTGGCTCGCGGACGCGGCAGAAGTCTATGCCATGCTCTACTTCTTGGGAGGACCGGTGGACATGCTAAGTGCGCTCTCGATCTGCGGCATCGCGGAACTGATCAAGGGTGGGACGTTCTTCATTCCCGGCAGCCTCGGCGCCCAAGACGGCGGCAATCTGTTATTGATGAAAGCCTTCGGCTACTCGGATGTGACCGGCATCACCTTCGCGCTGCTCCGCCGCTTCCGCGAACTGGTCTGGATCGGATTGGGGCTGCTGTGCCTGGCTCTCGTCGGCGGGAAGGTAGCTACGGAAGAACACTCGCATTGATCCTTTGGCCTCAGAACAAAGGAGGCGCAGAGGGCAGCTTAGTCAATCTCCTGTGCTCGCGCAACGCGCACACATGAGGTTGGTGGACTGGCACCCGCATTGGCTCTTTGCTCCCGGAGGCCGCGTGTCCGTGATTAAGATAATCCTGCACCTGATGTGTTTATCCCGTCGCCAAGATTCCCACAAAGAGCTCCGGGTCGAACAAGTTCTGTTTGGAGGTGCTCCCTCGACGGCCGCAGTAGAGCCAACGCGGGCACCAGTCCCAGAAAGGGAACAGCCGAGCAAGCTCGGAGGGAGGATTTATTCCGTTGGACGCGTGCAGTGGGAGATCAACCAAGGTGCCCCTGTCGCGGAGACGGAGCGCGCAAACCTGGAGGGATCATTGCGTTCTTGTTCGACGGCCGCAGTGGGACCAACACGAGTGTCCTTGCTGAGGAATCACTACCAAGCTTGGAAGGATTATTTTTATAAACCGGCGATCTGAATCAGCCAGAGTGCATCGGATATTTCTGCATTGAGGGCAGTTAATCGGACACTAACCGGGAAGGACGACCAAATCGCAATGCCTGGCGATGCGCGAGAAATCTTGATCTGCTGTCAGGAGGGGATAACCGTGTTGGCAGCAAGCGGCTGCAATCAGGAAGTCGATGGGGCCGGCCAGTACGCCCTTCGTTCGGCAAGTCGTCCGCAGCTTGGCCGCAGCGACGTATGTCGAACGATCGACGTCGATGAGGGGAAACGGCTCCAACAAATTCACGAGGCGATCAATCTGCTTGGGCGATCGTAGTCCATCCAACAGTTCTTGAAGGATGCTGCCGAGGAGAAACAGACGGTTATTTGACTCAAGGTGGGTGCGAAAGGCCTGAACGTAGACATTCGAGTGATCGACCCGAGGCCGGCGGAGGACCAACGACCAGACCGAAGTATCAACGACGAGATTCACGATCTCGGCGATCCTTCTTATGGTCCCAGTCCTTTCTGAACTCAAACGTCCCGAAGGATTTCAGAAGCCTACGCTGGCGCCGACGCTGGATAAACTCTTCCAACGCGAGCGTGACAGTCTCCTTTTTGGTGCGGAGCTTCCCGATCCGGCGGGCCTTTTCGAGCAAGGAGTCGTCAATGGCGAGATTCGTGGGCACGACCGCCTCCGTGTGTAGCGACTACACACAGAGTAGCGAATACGGCAGGCCCTGTCAAACACTCCGATCCCGCCATGCGCTATACGCCATAAGCCATATGCTCTTGATGTTAGTTGCCTGCGATCCGAATCAGCCATTGCACGGTTGGCTATTTCCTATTTGAATGAAAGGGAAACCAAACAGGCCGAGGCAAGGCCTGGCCAAGGCGAATCGTTCCCAACGCTTTTGTCTCTCCCACGATGTTTGACCCTTCCCCCCAAGGTTCGCTATTCTGCGACGCGGTGGAGATCGATGCCATTCGAGCTTGCATCCGCAGAGGCAATTTCTTTGTCACGGATCATGCACTCACTGAAGGATTCAAAGATGGAATCAGCGTGGCCGACATGCTCCACGTCATCGAGACAGGGAAGATCATTGAGCGGTGTCGGGCAAGGCGAAGTGTTTGGTCTATGGGCACAACGCGGATGCGATTCCTGTTCAAGTTGTGGTAGACTTCAGCGCCGGGTGATCGGTGGACATTGTAACCACATACGTTCCCCAACGAGACCAATGGATAAAAGGCCAAGTTCGAAAAAAAACGAAAGCGGTAGGAAGGAAGACTTGTCCTCAGTGCGGCACGGCGATGCGTCGTGGACGAACCACGTTGCATTTCGAGCGCGGCGGTTTCTACGCCGATGTGGAAAATGTCAACGCCATGCTTTGCGGACACTGCGGGACAAGGAGCGTGCCCGGCATGACCGCGCTCAAAATCAGCGATGCCGTCGAGAAACTCCTCCGTGCCGGCAAAGACCTCGACATGACCGGCATTTCCTTGCACAAGCTTGCCAGTTAAGTTTCCTCGCAAAACTCAATAGTGCCTGCGCCCCACGCCCATACCGCTGACATTCTTGCTGCTGCCATCGGCCATACCCTATGAACCATCAGCGCCCATGACTCGCCATCAGCTCTTGCGTACTTGTCCGTGCCATCGGCTAGGTGGTGTCCCCCTTTCCGTGGAAAATTAAAAGGCGTATCCTCCCGGCGTCGCAACAACCGGCCCTGGGGAGGGCCGAAACCAGAGGAGGAATACGCCTATGAGCACGCAGTCTATCGCAGTTCGGAGCACAAGGGAAGGCCGGGTTGGTCCGGATCGGTTGACCGAGGCCTTGCAGGAGCGGATTCGGGACGTGATCGTCACTCTGGTGGAGGGCGAGCTGACCGAGACCCTGGCGGCCCTGCCGTATCAACGCACGGACGGGCGGCGCGGCTATCGGCATGGCAGCGAGCCGCGGACGATCACGACGGGGTTGGGCGCCACGACGGTCGAGTTGCCGCGGGGGCGTCTGCGGCAGGACGGCCGGTGGGGCGAAGGGCAGAGTACGCTCCTGCCGCGCTATGAGCGCCGGGCCCGGGCCGTGGATGAGGCGGTGCTGGGGCCTATCTGACCGGGGCGAACCAGCGGCGGCTCAAGGGGGCCCTGGCCCCGTTGCTGCGCGGGGCGCCGTTGTCGAAGAGCGCCATCTCGCGGCTGGTGGGCCGGATGAAGAGCCTGTTTGAGGACTGGCGTCAGCGAGCGCTGGCCCCGGACCGCTGCGTCTCTCTGGACCTGGACGCGATCGTGCTGCGGGTCCGGCTGGCGCAGAAGGTCGTGACCGCGCCCGTGGTGGTCGCGCTGGGCGTCCGGGCCGATGGGCAGAAGGTGGTCCTCGATCTGGAGTTGCTCACGAGCGAAGCGACCACGGCCTGGCAGGGCCTGCTGGAGGGGCTGAGTGCGAGGGGGCTGCGCCGGCCGCGGCTGTGCGTGATCGACGGGAACCCTGGCCTGCGAGCCGCGGTGGAGTCGACCTGGCCGGGCGGTGCAGCGCTGCACGGTCCATACGCTGCGGAATCTGGAACGGCACGCCCCCAAGCATGCGATCGAGGAGCTCCGGACGGCCTATCACGAGATCGTCTACGCGGAGACCCTCGGCGCCCGCACGGCAGGCCTACCGGGCGTTTGTCGGTGCGTGGCGCACGCGCGCGCCCAAGGTCGTCGAGAGTCTGGAAGAAGCGGGTGAGGACCTGCTGACCTTCTACCGCTTCCCGCGGAGTCAGTGGAAGTCGCTCCGGACGACGAACGTGATTGAGCGGCTCAATGGGGAATTCCGCCGGCGGGTGAAGACGCAAGGGGCGTTGCCCACGGCGCAGGCGGCGGAGCTGCTGCTGTTTGGGTTGATCACCAGCGGCCAGATCCGGATGCGACGGATCGATGGCTGGCGCGACCTGGCGCCAGACGCAGCCGAGGACGCGCCACGCGCCGCCTGACAGCCGAGGCTCTGATATGGACCGACGAGAGATCGTGGATCCTAGGGCAAATGCGTGAGCCATTTTTCGAGCCAGATGCCGGGAGAAGCCAATTTCTACGGGAATCGGGACACAACCTGGAGTCTCGTGAGAAGACTATTTACCCGTTAGCAAAGTTTCCGTCACCGCTCGGCGGTTTAAGAGGGGGACTAAGTCGCTGGATTTCTAAAATACATTACATACGCAGGGTGATAGATGGTCGAGAACATGAATTGTAGGAGTGGCGTGAATGTTGAGGGTAGAAGGGGGAAAGCCTGCTCGATCGTATCAAGACGTCATCTTCCCATTTCTCCGTGTTAGGATGCCGTGCATGAACGCGGCCATGAACCTGGTCTGGGCGCTGGTCTCCGTCCTCGGTGCCGTTGCCCTTGCCGATGTCGCCGGCCTCGTTCATCCCCTGGAAAAACTGAACGGCCTCTGGCTCATGGTCGCGGCGGTGTGCATCTATGTGGGGGGCCTATCGGTTCTATATCCGTCCGCCTGTTGGCGCGATCGCCCCTCACTCTGAGGGGTACTTAGGCGTAGGCCTCGTCCCACAGGTTCTTGAGAAACTCGTTCAGCGGTAGGATGGTCACGTTGCCGACCTGTCGCCGGCGAGCTTCCAGACTGACACACAGATACCGTTTCAGCTTTCGTTCCTCCGCCAGTGCCACAAGCGATTTCAAATCGTTGGGCGCGAGGTTCTCACGAGCTTTCACTTCAATGGCCGTATGGTCGCCGAGGATAAAATCCACTTCAAACCCGGATGTGGATCGCCAAAAAGCCAATGGTTCACCGGAAACATAGTCCGTGTAGCTCTTCAATTCGTGCATGACATACGTTTCTACCGCATCGCCAAATTCCGGTGTGCCTCGTCGGTAGCGTCGTTCCTGGATGGCCGACACGACACCGATGTCGAAGAAATAGTATTTCGATGAGGCCAACGGCTTGCGCTTCTTCGATTCGCGCCACGCCGCGAGTTCATGCAGCACTAGGGTGTCTTTGAGGATTTCGAAATACTCATACACTGTGGTGCGCGGGACTTGAGCGTCTGTGGCCACGTTCGTGAAGTTGACGATGGTGGCATTGCAATAGGCCGCCACTTTCAGAAAGCGACTGAAGGCTGTGATGTTCCTGGTGGCCCCTTCCGCAACGATCTCTTGTTGCAGATAGGAACCGGTATAGGCATCGAGGTCGGCGCGCGGATCGTCAGAGAAGTAGATGGACGGCAGCCCTCCGCGGGAGATGAATGTGTCGAGGTCAAAGTGCTCGCCCAATTCTCGATGCGTGAGGGGATGCAGGTACTTGGTTCTGGCCCGTCCACCCAGCAGGTTCACTCCGCCCTGACGGAGTTTTCTGGCGCTTGACCCCGTGAGAAGGAATCGAATGCCCCGCTGCTCGATCAGGCGATGGACCTCGTTCAGCAGGACCGGCAACCGCTGAATCTCATCGATGACGGCAATCCTGTCTTTCTGGCTCAGCTCTTCGGCGAGGCGCTGGGGGCGATGGCTGAGCGCGAGGTAGATAGAGGTGTCCAAGAGATCGTAGACGCGGACCCCCTTGAAGCTCTGGGCGATCAGAAAGCTCTTCCCTGTCTGGCGAGGGCCCAGGAGGAAGTGTGATTTCTTCTCCAGGAGCTGTCCCAGGTTCAGGAGCCGAGGAATGATCGGTATGGAACTCACAACGGGGATGGTAGCATGCGTCGACTGTGTCGTCAAATATCATGATATATGACGACTCTGTCGACGCGTGAGCGTGGCCTTCCTATTGGCGGCTTCGCGGTCTGAATATGACTGGGTGCCCTTCTCCTGCAGCCGTCGAACAAAATTCGATGATCCTTCCAAGCTTGCTCATTGTCCCATATAGGAAGGACACCCGTGTTGGGCCCACTGCGGCCGTCGAGCGGGCACAGCCCCTGATTGACTATTTGGATTGGCCCTGCGTGCGCGCTCCGGGAGCAAGGGCCCAGCACGGGTGTCCTTCCGCACTTTTATGATAGGATGCCGTGCATGAACGCGGCCGTGAATTTGATCTGGATACTGCTCTCAGTCCTCGGCGCCGTTGCGCTTGCTTTTGTGACCGGCCTCGTTCATCCCCACGAAAAGGTCAACGGCCTCTGGCTGGTCGTCGCAGCGGCGTGCATCTATGTGGTGGCCTATCGCTTCTACGGACGATGGATTGCCCGCCGGGTAGTCGAGCTGAATGACCAGCACGTGACGCCGGCGGTGCGCTTGAACGACGGTGTGAATTTTCACCCCACCAATAAGGTCGTGCTTTTCGGTCATCATTTCGCGGCCATTGCCGGTGCCGGGCCGCTGCTGGGGCCGGTGCTTGCGGCGCAGTTCGGCTTTCTTCCTGGCTTTCTCTGGCTGGTGATCGGCGCGGTGCTGGCTGGAGCGGTGCAGGACTTCATTATCCTCGTGGCCTCGATGCGGCGTAACGGACGTTCATTGCCGGAGATTGCGCGCGACGAGCTTGGTCTGGTCACCGGCACGGCGACGGGGGTCGCCGTGCTTTTTATTGTGGTGGTGGCGCTGGCGGGGCTGGGCTTCGCGGTGGTGAATGCGCTGTATCACAATGCCTGGGGCACGTTTACGATCGCGATGACGATTCCGATCGGCTTCCTCATGGGCTTCTACCTTCAGAAGTTTCGCCCCGGCGCGGTGGCGGAAGTGTCCGCGATAGGCGTGGTGCTGTTGATTGCTGCGGTGCTGTTCGGGCGTGTGGTCGCGCAGTCGTCTTACGCCTGGCTCTTCGAGTTCGACCGGCTGACACTCGTGTGGCTGCTGGCCGGCTATGGCTTCCTCGCCTCGGTGTTGCCCGGGTGGATGCTTTTGGTGCCGCGCGGCTATCTCTCCACCTTTATGAAACTCGGCGTGGTGTGTCTGCTCGGCTTCGGGGTGATCCTCATGGCCCCGACGATTGAGATGCCGCGCGTGACCCCTTTCGCCAATGGCGGCGGGCCGATTATCCCCGGCACGCTGTTTCCGTTTCTCTTTATCACGATCGCCTGCGGAGCGATCTCAGGCTTCCATTCGCTGGTGTCGTCCGGCACGACGCCGAAAATGATCGAGCAGGAATCGCAGGCGGTGGTGGGCTATGCGGCCATGTTGCTAGAAAGTTTCGTCGGCGTGATGGCGCTGATTGCGGCCTCGGTGCTGATTCCCGGCGACTATCTCGCGATCAACACGATGCTCTCCTCTGAGGCGCTCACGGCGATGGGTTTTGCGCCGTCTCGGATCGCGGAGCTCTCGCAGCTCGTCGAAGTGGATGTGGCGGGGCGACCGGGCGGCGCTGTCTCCTTGGCGGTCGGCATGGCCTCGATCTTTTCCGCGCTGCCGGGGATGTCGGGGCTTATGGCCTACTGGTATCAATTCGCGCTGGTGTTCGAGGCGCTGTTCATCCTGACGACGATCGATACGGGCACGCGCGTGGCGCGCTATCTCGTTCAGGAAATGGCGGGGCGGGTGTATGGCCCATTCGGCCGGATAAACTGGTGGCCCGGGGTGTTGCTGAGCAGCGGTCTCGTGGTGGGGGCCTGGGGCTACTTGATCGGGACCGGGAGCATCTCGACGATCTGGCCGATGTTCGGCGCGGCGAACCAACTGCTGGGGACCCTGGCGCTCTGCATCGGGACGACCGTGCTCATTAAGATGTGGAAGGCGCCGTATCTCTGGGTCACGGCGGTGCCGATGCTCTTTGTGGGCGCGATCACGCTTACGGGATCCTATGAGATGCTCGGGATGTTCCTGAGGAAGGCGGCGCCGCTAGCGAAGGGGCAGGCCTTCCCCCTATATCTGGATGCCCTGCTGGTGGCGGCGGTGGCGATGCTGGGGTTGATCGTCTTGAGCGACAGCATGAAGCAGTGGTACTGGTATGTAATCTTGAAGAAGCCGTTTACGAGCAGCGAAGTGGTGGTCATGGCGGGTGCCGGTTCGCCAGGAAGGGTACAGACGGCGATTCACAGTGAGGATGTGGAGACGGGTTTTCGACTGCCGCACACCGGCGGCTGTTGCTAACCGGATGAATCTCCCCTCTCCCTTCCCTCTCCCCATTAAGGAGAGGAAAAGGTGAGGGGATTCTTAGTAGGAGGGAGCTGTGGCTGATCTGTTTTCGTTCGATGTCGTGTCGGAAGTGAACATGCAGGAGCTGAAGAATGCCCTCGATCAGGCGACGAAGGAAATCAAGCAGCGGTTCGACTTCAAGGACACCAAGACCGAGATCACGCTGAAGGAAAGAGAGAAGGAGTTGGTCGTCGTGTCTGATGACGAGTACAAGCTGAAGGCGGTACAGGAGATCATCAAAGCCAAGTGCGTGAAGCGCGGCGTGTCGCTGAAGGCCTTTACGTATGGGAGCGTTGAGCCCGCCTTGGGCGGGTCGGTGCGTCAAATGGCCAAGATTCAGAGCGGGCTTGCCGCCGAGAAGGCCAAAGAGATTACGAAAGCGATCAAGGACTCGAAATTGAAAGTGCAGGCGCAGATTCAGGGCGAGCAAGTGCGTGTGCTGAGTAAGAGTAAGGATGACCTGCAGTCGACGATTGCGTTTCTGAAGGGCAAGGACTTCGGGATAGATCTGCAATTCACCAACTACCGATAGGACGAGTTCGTGGGGCATGAGGCGTGAATTGTGAGGAGCGGCGCAGAATACTCGGCTCATTGGTTTGTGCCTCTGCTTTCCTGATCGCGACGAGTGTCGGCTGCAACCGCAGCGATCCCATCGTCGTGCTTCAGCTCCATCCCAAGAATCCTGACATCATGTATATCGCGACGAACGACTACATCTACAAGACGCGCGACGGGGGGCAGACCTGGACGAATCTCTCCAGGGGCATGAGCCACTCACGCGTGATATCCATGGCCTTGGACCCCGTCTATCCCGCGACGGTTTATGCCGGTACGAAGGGCGACGCGGTCTACAAGAGCTACGACGGGGGGCAGCGCTGGGTCTCGATGCGCTCCGGCTTGGACGACGCCACGATTACCTCCGTGGTGAATCAATTCGTCATTGATCCGGCCGACAGCACGCACATCTTCCTGGCGACGACGATGGGCGTGTTCGAATCCAAGAACGGCGGTGAGAGTTGGACGAAGCATATGGAGGGGATGAAGGAAGTGCTGATGGTCGTGAGCTTGGCGATGGACCCGACCAGGCGAGCCATTCTGTATGCGGGCACGAGCGGCGGCGTGTACAAGTCTGTCGATCAGTCCGGTCATTGGGAAAAAGTGAATAACGGCTTGGTGCCTCCTGAGTTGGTGAAGACCTCCCGGGCTCTCGGCGTGACGTCCGTGCAGGTCGATCCCTTCGAGCCGGACACGGTCTACGCGGCGACGCTGGCGGGACTCTACAAGACGACGGACGGCGCCAAATCCTGGAGACGCATCGGCGAATCATTGACGGATCAGATGCTGGTCGCTATGGTGTTGGACCGAACGAGGAAGGGCGTCATCTATCTGGCCGGGCGCGATGGGGTACACCGCAGCGAGGATGGCGGAATGACGTGGATGACGGTGAACGAAGGCCTTGCCACGTTGAACGTCCGTACGCTCGCGCAGAGTCCTCACGATCCCAACGTGTTCTATGCGGGCACGAACGGGAGCGGGCTCTACAAGAGCGTGAACCGAGGCGACACCTGGACGGCGCTACCGCCGATGAAGGTGGTCGAGCGTCCCTGAGCACTTCGTGTGGTTCTGTAAAAGGAAGGGCTTCGGGCAGCCTAGGGGGCCGTGCTGCGGTTCTGGATCGACGATCCGACCGATGATCCGCCCAGCGATGAGTCGGCGGAGGTATCCGGTAAGGTCGAGCCGATGTTGGATGGACCGAGCGAGGAGCCGACTGTGGAGTCAGGCAAGCTGGAGCCGACCGTCGACGTGGGCAGCGACGACCCCACGCCGGAGGAATCGCGGTTGAGAATGGATTCGCCGATGCTCGGACCCGCCCGGCCGGTGCCGCCGATCTCAAACCCAGTTGGCCCCGTCGCCCCGATCTCGCGACCGGTCTTCGGGTTCACGCCGATGTTGGGCCCCGTGAGGCCTTCCGATCCAATCGCTGTACCGGTGGTGGGCGTCTTTCCGATTTCTTTTCCCACGGAGGGCGTGACTCCGATCTCAAGTCCGGTCTTGGGACCGGTCGGTTCCTGGTAGGGGTGGAATCCTCGCTGAATGGACTCCTCCGCTTCCTGAATCGCAAGCGATTCTTTCCCTGCTCCCTCATAATCGAGCCGACGGCGTCTCTCCCTCGCGGTATCGATGCCTTCTAGTTGCCTGCGCAGGTCGCGCAGTTCTTGACGGGCCTTGGCCACCGGAGGAATCAATTCTCTCAGCGTGAAGCCGCGGAGTTTCATTTGCTCACTGAAGAGCCCGGTTTGCGCAGTCTCAAGCAGCTCGGCGACATCTTCGCCCATGTCTTCGATGGTCTCGAGCTGTGCCGTGTCTGTCTTGCAGCATTCAAGGAACTGGCGCTGCCTGTGAAGGAAACGGGAGACTTCTGCTTGGAGATTCTCAATCTTCAAGTCACGTCGGGGCTTCCTTGCTTCGTCCGGCTCCTGGGCGTCCTGAGGTTCTTTCTTCTCTAGCAAAGGGACACACTCAGGTTCTGCGACAGCTCCGCCTTTCCTTTCGGGGTGCCTAGCAGCCCCGAGCTGCTGGTCCGGCGTTCGGCCCGGGCAGTACTCAATTGGCGGCGCTGCTGACACAGGTTGAGTGGAGAACCCCGCGCTTGCAAGCAAGAGGGTCGCCAGCACCGGCTTGACGATCTTCGGCTCCCGACGTGGGCTGGAATCGGCTTCCATCATGGCTTAATTGTCTCCCTGACTGTCCCCGATGTCAAACAAGGTCAGAATTTGCAGCGCCTTGAACGGCTTCAGGTAATCCGTTAGTCTGCAACTGTTTCCAACAAGGAGGCTGACATGCCAGCAATGTATGTCGCGGACGCTGCCCAGCACGTCGGCGAAGAAGTCGTCATCCGTGGCTGGCTCCGGAGCCGCCGGGAAAGCGGCAAGCTCCATTTCCTGATCGTGCGCGACGGCACAGGAGACATTCAGGCGGTGGTGAGCAAGAAGTCCGTCGGGGACGAACAGTTCGCAATCTCAGCAAACCTCACCCAGGAATCCTCTCTCATTGTGACGGGGACTCTCAGGGCGGACCCACGGGCCCCCGGAGGCTACGAATTGGATGTGACGCACCTCACGGCTTTGCAGGTTGCCGACCCCTTCCCGATTCAGCCGAAAGAGCACGGAGTCGGCTTTCTGATGGAACATCGGCACTTGTGGCTGCGGTCCTCCCGACAACAGGCGATCCTGCGGGTTCGGCACGAGATCATTCGCGCCTGCAGGAATTTCTTCGACGACCGCGGGTTTCTGTTGGTCGATACGCCGATTTTTACGCCGAATGCCTGCGAGGGCACGACGACCCTGTTCAAGACAGAGTATTTTGAAGAAACTGCCTACCTTACTCAGAGCGGGCAGCTTTACAGTGAAGCGACCGCCGCCGCCTTCGGTAAGGTGTACTGTTTCGGTCCTGCGTTTCGAGCGGAGAAGTCGAAGACGCGACGACACCTGATGGAATTCTGGATGGCGGAACCGGAAGTGGCTTTTGCCGAACTGCCCGACATGATGGATCTAGCGGAGGAGTTTCTCACCTTCATCGTAGGGCGCGTGTTGGAAACACGCCGGGCGGAACTCACCCTCCTCGGGCGGGATATCGGCAAGCTCGAACGGGTACGTCCTCCATTCCCAAGGATTACGTACCACGAAGCGGTGGCATTGCTCCAAGCGAAAGGCAACCAGACCAAGGTGGGCGACGATTTCGGCGGCGATGAAGAAACGATTCTCTCGCGAGAATTCGACCGGCCAGTCATCGTGCATCGTTATCCTACCGCGCTCAAAGCATTCTACATGCAGCCTGATCCCTCAAGTCCAGACCTTGCCCTTTGCATGGATGTGCTGGCGCCGGAAGGCTATGGCGAGATCATCGGTGGCGGGCAACGGGTCCACGAATACAACCGACTTCTCGCTCGAATCAAGGAACACGGGCTTCCGGAGGAATCCTTCAAGTGGTATCTTGACCTTCGCCGATTCGGATCAGTGCCCCACGCCGGGTTCGGCATGGGAATCGAACGTGCGGTGGCCTGGATCTGCGGCCTCGAGCATGTTCGAGAAACGATCCCTTTCCCCCGAATGCTGTATCGACTGTACCCGTGAAAAAGCTTCACGCGGCCGCCATGATCACCGTGATGAGGATTGAACCCCGAGTGTGTCACCTCTAAGAAATTCGGGGGAAACTTCTGTGTTTGTTGTCTGCAGCTAACTCCCTGAAATTTCTATTGACAAGGATATCCGAGAGTGTATACTGCGCGCCCTGAGTGGGAAAAAGTGGGAACGAATGGGAGCCTGTCTTCAGCACAGTTCAGTGCACACATTCCGGTCATGCCGGTGGAGGTACTCCACTGGCTCGATCCTAAGCCCGGAGGACGGTATCTTGATGCGACGGTGGGTTACGGTGGCTTGGCGGAAAGAATTCTCCAGGCCATAGGCCCAGGAGGATTCTTGCTCGGGATTGATCGTGACCCAGCTGCTGTGGTGGCGACGCAGGAAAAACTGAAAGCATACCCGTCCAAGAAGCTTCTGCTCCATGAGAATTTCAGCAACATGAAACAGTGCATAGCACGGGCAGGCTTAGAGAGCGTTGATGGGGCAGTGTTCGACCTCGGCGTGTCCTCCCCTCAATTGGATGACCCATCGAGGGGCTTCAGCTTTCGGGCCGAGGGACCTCTGGACATGCGGATGAATCCCACCGAGGGTCCCACGGGGGCGGACCTCATCAATGAACTCGATGAGTCTGAGCTCGCCGATCTGCTGTGGAATTTCGGTGAGGAACGGTATGCCCGCCGCATCGCGCGTCACCTGGTACGGCAGCGTCCGCTACGCACCACGCAAGATCTGGTGAAGGCCGTGGAGCGAGCCGTGCCGCCGCATTACCGGCATGGCCGCATTCATTGCGCAACGCGGACTTTTCAGGCTCTGCGCATCGCCGTCAACGCGGAGATGGATGTGCTCGAACCGGCCCTCCGGGATGCCGTGGATCTGTTGACTCCCTCGGGACGCGTGTGCGTGATCTCCTTCCATTCGCTGGAAGACCGGATCGTGAAACGAACGTATCAGGATCTGGCCAAATCGCCATCGGCTCGCGTGCGCATCCTCACGAAGAAACCGATCACTCCTTCGGAGCAGGAAGTGGACGCCAACCCAAGAGCCCGCAGTGCAAAATTACGTGTCGCGGAACGCCTGCCACTGGAGGTCCCAAGATGAAGGTGATCGCGTCCACACTCATGCTCTCGCTGGTGCTCCTGTTCGTCTGGGAACGTGTCGATGTGGTGCGGGTGGGGTATCAGGTCGAGCGGTTGAAGGCGAAGAAAATTGAAGTGCAGCGCACCCATGACGAACTCGAGATGAAATTTTCGGCGCTCACCGCCCCGGAGCGGATTGCAAGAGTGGCGACCGAAAAGCTGGGCATGATCCCTCCGCAAAAAGGACAAGTCGTCCTCATCCAGCGGTATCCGCCCGCGGCTTCGCCCATGGAAGCGGAGCCGATGCAGGTCCGGGTCGCACAGAATATCATGGTGAGGGATCGCCAGTGACGCAGCGCCAGTTCCGAGGTCGCCAATTCGTGCTTGTCGTCCTGCTGGTCGTGGGCTTCGCTCTCATCCTGATTCGTTTGTTTCAGATGCAAGTGCTGCAAGCGGCGGAGCTGACGCTCAAGGCCGACCGGCAACATCAGAAAACGGTGACCTTCGAGGGAGCGCGTGGTACCGTCTATGATCGACATGGGAAAGTGTTGGCCCTCAGCGTCGAGGTTCCCTCCGTGTTCGGCGTTCCGACGGTGTTAGAGAATCCCGGTCGAGTAGCGAGGTCCCTCTCGCCGATCCTCCATCTCAAGTCGGAGGAGCTAGAGCGCAAGCTCAAGCAAGACCGCAGCTTCGTCTGGCTGGCAAGACAATTGGATCCCGATCGAGGCCGGATACTCGACCAGTTGTCGCTTGAGGGGATCGGGGTCGTGATGGAGGGGCGGCGGTTCTACCCCAAAGGGCCGATGCTCGCGCACGTGCTCGGCTTTGCGGGAGTGGACGGGCAAGGATTGGAAGGGCTGGAACGTCGCTACGAGTCCTACCTCCACGGCGAGAAACAGGTCGTGATTCTTCAGCGGGATGCGCTCGGACGCGCGGTGTTTCCGAAAGGGTTGCGCGAGCAAAGCCCGGCTCCCGGGCATAGCCTGACGCTGACCGTCGACGAGGTGGTCCAATATATTGCGGAGAAAGAACTCGAACAAGCGATGGTCAGTTCGGGGGCCAAGTCGGGGACGATCATCATCATGAATCCCACGACCGGCGCGATCTTGGCCCTGGCGATTTCTCCGCGCTTCGACCCGAATGTCGTCGCGGCCTTGACTCCGGACCGATGGCGCAATCGCGCCCTCACCGACGCGTATGAGCCGGGGTCCACGATGAAAACGATCCTCGCGGCTGCGGCGCTCGAAGAGAGAATAATGACGCCTGACACGCTGGTGTTTGGCGAGTATGGAAGGATGGCCGTCGCGAACACCGTGATTCACGACCATGACAAGTCCGGCTGGATGACGTTCGCGCAGGTGATTCAGCGATCCAGCAACATCGGGGCGGCGAAAGTGGGCATGGCCTTGGGAGAGACGCGGCTCTATCGCTACCTTCAAGCGTTCGGCTTCGGCCAGAAAACGGAGATCGATCTGCCCGGGGAGATGGCTGGGCTGCTCAAGCCCCCGACGGAATGGGGGAGGCGGTCGATCGCGTCGATCTCAATCGGACAGGAAATCGGGGTGACGCCGCTCCAAATGGTGACGGCCGTCTCGGCGATCGCGAACGGCGGACTGCTCATGCGCCCGTACGTGGTGTCTGAAATCAGAGACTCGAAGGGCAGCCTGGTGTCCGAAACGACGCCGTCGGTCCGGCGACGCGTCATCTCTCCCGGGACCGCGAAGGCCTTGAGGGGCATTCTCGAAGGCGTTGTCAGCAAGGGCACGGGTAGCCGCGCGGCGATTCCCGGCTTTCGCGTCGCCGGGAAGACCGGCACTGCCCAGAAGATCGATCCGAGGACGGGGACGTATTCGTCGACCCAGTTCGTGGGCTCCTTCGTAGGCTTTGTGCCCGCCGAGTCGCCACGCATCGCCATGATCGTCGTCATCGACGAGCCAGAGGGTGAGGCCTGGGGGGGCGTCGTTGCGGCGCCGGTGTTCAAGCGGGTGGGCGAGCAAGTCCTCACGCATCTGGGAGTGCCTCCGGTGGAAACGGTCAAGGTCGCCTTGGCAGACGCCGGATTACGACTGTAGGACTTATGCCCACGTTCGCGGAGTTACTCGACGCAGTTGCGAATGAGCTGCAGGTGCTTGAGCGGAAGGGCGACTTCAATGTTGAGGTGCTCGACGTGACCGACGACTCGCGAGCGGTGAAGCCCGGAAGTGTCTTCGTTGCGGTGAAGGGAGAGCGGGTCGACGGCCACGCCTTCGTGGAAAATGCCATCCGGTCCGGTGCCGTCGGGGTCGTGACCGAGGCTTCGATGGGCCCCACGGCGGTGGCCGCAGTGCGCGTCGCAAACTCGCGGGTCGCAGTCGGAGTGCTCGGAAGCCGATTCTACCAAGATCCCACGAGCAAACTGCGCATGATCGGCGTCACGGGGACCAATGGAAAGACGACCACGACCTATGTCTGCAAGGCCCTCTTGGAGGCGGCGGGGCGGAAGGTCGGCTTGATCGGCACCGTGGCCTATCAGATCGGAGCGGACCAGATCCCTGCCTCCCACACGACGCCGGGGGCGTCGGAGCTTCAACGTCTCTTCAGTCGGGCCCTGGCGGCCGGGTTGGACACGGTCGTGATGGAGGTGTCCTCTCATGCCTTGGCGCTTGACCGGACGGCGGGGAGCGAGTTCGACGTGGCGGTGTTCACGAACCTCACGCAAGACCACTTGGATTTTCACCGAGACATGGACGACTATTTCCGGGCGAAGCTGCGGCTCTTCAGCGGTCTCGGTGAATCGGTTCGGAAGCCCGCGCCCAAACTGGCGATCGTCAATGCCGACGACCCGCGAGCCGCCCAAGTGACAGCCGCTTGTCGCGTGCCGGTCTGGACCTATGGGGTTCGAGAAGCGGCCGATGTGAAGGCGGAGCGTGTGCAGACATCCTTGTCCGGAACGAGGTTCACGGCAATCACGCCCGCCGGACGGTTTCCGGTCGAGAGCGCGCTGGTCGGAGAGCACAATGTCTATAACCTCCTCGCGGCCATCGGCGTTGCCCTGCATGAAGGGCTCTCGGTCGATCAGGTTCGCGACGGCATCGCTCGGGTCAAGAACGTGCCGGGACGATTCGAACGGGTCGGCGAGGGACAGCCGTTTACGCTCGTGGTGGATTATGCGCACACGGAAGACGCGCTCGTACGTTTGCTGACCGCCGCCCAGGCGATCAGGACGGGACGCATCATCACGGTGTTCGGCTGCGGCGGGGACCGCGATCGGACGAAACGGCCGAAGATGGGGCGGGTCGCGGTCGAATTGAGCGACGTGGTGGTGCTCACGTCGGACAATCCTCGCACGGAGGATCCGATGGCGATTCTCCGGGACGTGGAAGTCGGAGTCAAAGAGTCGTTGAAGCGGAGGCCGTCGGTCCGATACGTCATGATGCCCGATCGGCGGCAGGCTATCGAAGCCGCCATCAAGGAGGCTCGTCCGGGCGATATGGTGTTGATCGCCGGCAAGGGCCACGAGGATTATCAGATCATCGGCACCCAGAAATTTCATTTTGACGATCGTGAAGTGGCCGCTGAAACAATTCGGCACGTGTCTCGATCGACGTCCGATGGGGGGCTTCCGGCCACGTGATTCAGGCGATGACGCTCTTCACGCTTGAAGAAATCCGGGAAGTGATCGGCCCGAGGCTGCTCTGCGGCGAAGCGCCGGGATGGCTCAGGAAGAAGGTCAAACGACTGTCAACCGATTCTCGAGAAGTACGGCGCGGAGACCTGTTCATCGCATTCCGAGGAGACCGGTTCGACGGGCATGACTTCGTTCCGGCCGCGATTCGCCAGGGCGCGGTCGGCGCCGTCGTCGAAGACCGCTATCAGTGGCCGGAGCGGGGGCATGTGAAACAAGCTGGATCCGACCGGGCCGTGCCGCCGCTCTTGCTCGGTGTGCGGGATCCCTTGCTGGCCTACCAGCAGCTCGCCACGCATCATCGGAGCCGATTTGCGATTCCCGTGGTAGCCGTGACCGGAAGCAACGGAAAAACGACGACGAAGGAGTTTGTGGCCGGCGTACTGGCGGAGCGATGGCGGGTGTTGAAGACGGAGGGGAACCTCAACAACCGGATCGGGGTACCGCAGACGCTGTTTCGCTTGACGCACCGCCATCGGGCCGCCGTGATCGAGATGGGGGTCGATCAGCAGGGGCAGACGACGAGGCTCTGCGAGATCGCCCGTCCGACGATCGGAGTCATTACGAACATCGGGCCGGACCATCTGGAATTTTTCGGGAGCATGGAGGGGTCGGCCCAGGCCAAGGCGGAGTTGCTCGACCAACTGCCGAGCGACGGCGTGGCGGTGCTGAACGCGGACGACCCGTACTTCGACTACCTGGCGTCTCGCGCACGCTGCCGCGTGGTGTCCTTTGGGTTCTCCGAGCGGGCCATGGTCCGTGCGGCGGGCGTCGCCTCGGACGGGAAGCGTGAGACCTCGTTTGCGCTGTTTCTTGCCGGCAAGGCTCGTCCGATGACGGCTCGCATCAAGGTGTACGGCTCGCATAACGTGTCGAACGCCTTGGCCGCCGCCGCCGTCGGGCATGCCCTATCCTTCCCGGGGCACGTGATCGTCCACGGTTTGCAACAATTCAAGCCGGTCGCGATGCGCTCACAGGTGACCACAATTCGCGGGGTACAGGTGATCAACGATTGTTACAACGCGAACCCCGCCTCGATGCAGGCGGCCCTTCGCTTGCTGGCCGAGTTGGGTCAAGGGAAGCGAACCGTGGCCGTGCTGGGGGACATGTTGGAATTGGGGCCGGATGCGGAACGACTGCACCGGGAGATCGGCGCGTTGCTTGTCCAGGAGGGCATCGCCAAGCTGGTCGCCTGCGGAGCTTTGGGGCATCATATCGCGGCCGGGGCGATCGCGGCGGGCAAGCCAGCCTCCGACGTCATCGAGGTGCAGGATTCGGTGGCGGCCGGCACCGTCGTCAAGTCCTTGGTCTTGCGGGGAGACGTACTGCTCGTGAAGGCGTCCCGCGGGATACGGATGGAACACGTGCTTGAAGTGCTGACGGGGGCCAGGCGGTTGGCTCGCACCGCATCCTAAGCGGAGGCCGTCGGCTCGCGGTCGATGCCGCCTCGACAGTAATGGACTCTTATGTTGTATCACTGGCTGTATCCGCTCCACACGGAGTTTTCCTTCCTGAACGTCTTTCGGTATCTGAGCTTCCGCATCATCTATGCGGCGATCACGGCCTTTCTCATCGCGTTTGTGTTGACGCCCTGGCTGATTCGGAAGCTGCAGGAGATCAAGTTGGGCCAACAAGTGCGGGATGACGGACCCAAGACCCACCTGGCGAAAAGTGGTACCCCCACGATGGGAGGCGTCCTGATCGTCTTCGCGGTCGTGCTGTCCACGCTGCTGTGGGCGGACATCGCGAATCCCTACGTCTGGGTCGTGGTCCTCGTCACCGTCGGATTCGGGGCGATCGGCTTTGCGGACGACTACCTGAAGTTCGTCAAAGCGCGATCGAAAGGACTCTCCGCGGTCGAGAAATTTTCCGCGCAGATACTCGTCGCGCTGACCATCAGCGTCTTCCTGTACTTGCTTCCCGGCTACACGACCAAGTTGAGCGTCCCCTTCTTCAAGGCGTTCACGCCGGATTTGGGTTGGTTCTACATCATCTTCGCTATTCTGGTGATCGTCGGCTGTTCCAACGCGGTGAATCTGACGGACGGCCTCGACGGGCTCGCCATCGGGCCGGTCATGGTCGCGTCCCTGGCCTATACGATCGTCGCGTATGTCACGGGCCACAAGATCATGTCCGAGTACCTGCTGATCCCGCATATAGAGGGTGCGGGCGAGGTCGCGATCTTCACGGGCGCCATCTTGGGATCGAGCTTGGGATTTCTCTGGTTCAACACCTATCCGGCGTCCGTGTTCATGGGGGACGTCGGCTCGTTACCCTTGGGGGCGGCGCTGGGGACGGTCGCCGTCATCAGCAAGCACGAACTGTTGCTGCTCCTGGTCGGCGGGGTCTTCGTGATCGAAGCGGTCTCGGTGATCTTCCAGGTGCTGTCGTACAAGTCGAGGGGGAAGCGGATCTTCCTCATGGCGCCGATTCACCATCACTTCGAGATGAAGGGATGGGAGGAGCCCAAGGTGGTCGTGCGGCTCTGGATCATCGCCATCCTGTTGGCTCTGTTGAGCCTGAGCACGTTGAAGCTGCGGTAGCAACGGGTCGGGAACCGTGGAATGGAAAGGAGCAAAGGTCACAGTCGTGGGGCTGGCCCGCAGCGGGGTGGCGGCCGCCAAGCTGCTGCAGGCCCTCGGCGCGACGGTCACCGTCGCCGACCGCAAGGAGAGGGCGGAGCTCGGGCAGGTTCTGGCGCAGGTGGAGGAGCCGGAGGTCACGCTCTGCCTCGGCGCGCAGTACGAACGTGCGCTGGAGGGCGCGGATGTCGTGGTCATCAGTCCGGGCGTCCCGTTCCACCTCGAGGCGCTCGCCCGAACGAGACGACGGGGCGTTCCCGTCATCGGCGAATTGGAGCTCGCGTCGCGCTTCGTCAGGGCGCCGATGCTGGCCGTGACGGGCACCAATGGGAAGAGCACGACGGTCACCTTGATCGGGAAGTTTCTCCAGCAGAGCGGGAGACGAGCCTTCGTTGGGGGCAATCTCGGAACGGCCTTGAGCGAAGCCGCCTTGGCCACGCTCCGCGCCGGGCCGGCGGCGGAGCTCTATGAGTTCCTGGTGGTCGAGGTGTCCAGTTTCCAGCTCGAGACGATCAAGCAGTTTCATCCGTGGGTGGCAGGGATCCTGAACGTCAGCATCGACCACATGGATCGGTATGAGTCCGTCGACGACTACGTCGGCACGAAGGCGCGGATCTTCGAAAATCAACTGGCCGACGACTACTTGGTGGTCAACTTGGACGATAAACGCGTGGCCGATCTCGCCGCCCGTCACCGTGGGAAAGTTCTGGGGTTCAGTCGCCGTGCGGTGCCTGGCGGCAGCCTGGCTGGAGGCACCTATCTCCAAGGCGACCGGATCGTCTCGACGGTGTCGGGCGCCCCGGTCGAAGTGTGCCGATGCGATGAGATGCGGCTGCTGGGCGCCCACAACATCGAGAACGTCATGGCGGCGGTCTCCTATGCCCTGCTGTGCGACTGTCCGTTGGATGTCATTAGACGCGTTCTGCTCTCGTTTCCCGGTTTGGAGCATGCTCTCGAATTCGTCCGGGAGCGGCGGCAGGTCCGGTTTGTGAACGACTCGAAGGGCACGAACGTGGACGCCACCGTCAAAGCGCTGGAGAGTCTCGATCGGCCGATCTGGCTCATTGCCGGGGGGCTCGACAAGGGCGGCGATTTCTCCCGTTTGGAATCACCGGTTCGGCAGCGTGTGAAGGGGGTCATCTTGATCGGCCAGGCGGCCCCGCGGATTCGCGCCGCGCTCGGCGCGTACGACCGGATCACCGAAGCCGGCAGCTTGCGGGAGGCCGTCGACCTGGCTGCGCAACGGGCGGAGGCCGGCGACATCGTGCTGCTGTCTCCGGCTTGTGCCAGCTTCGATATGTTTCGGGACTATCAAGATCGCGGGCAGCAGTTCAAAGCCCTCGTAAATGCGTTGCATTAAATGTTCGTCTGAAGCGCATGGCATGCTCGATCAGCGATCAGCGCGAGCCCGATGCGGGTCCTATCGCATTCACGCTCGGACTGAAGGCTGAGAGCTGATGGCTGCTTGCCGGAGGAGACTGAGGCGGAGAGATGTCGAGCAAAGCCGCCGGGACGCTCGCTCTGCCGTGGCCGGTCCCTGGTCAGAAAGCGGCCAAACGGGTGCCCCTCGACCATACGGTCTTCGTGATCACCCTCGTGCTGGCCTTGGTGGGCTTGGTCATGGTATTCAGCGCCAGTGCGGTCGTCGCCGGGAACAAATTTCACGACACGGGGTATTTCCTCAAGCGGCAATTGGCGTGGCTGGTGCTGGGGCTGCTGTTGCTCCATGTGACGTCACGGATCGACTACACCGTCTGGCGCCGCCTGGCGTTCCCGATGTTGGGACTGTCGCTGGCCCTCCTGGTGATGGTGTTGATCCCTTCGCTCGGCGTTGCCGCCAAGGGTGCCCGACGGTGGCTGCGCCTGGGTCCGATCGCTTTTCAGCCGGCAGAGATCGCCAAGCTGGTGACGGTGATCTATCTGGCGGCGTACTTGGCCAAGAAGGAGAGCAAGCTCACGCAGTTTTCCGGAGGACTCCTGCCGCCGCTGATCGTCGTGGGGTTGGTCGGCGGGCTCATCTTGCTGGAACCGGATCTGGGCACGGTCGTGGTGATCGGGCTCGTGATGATGGGCATGTTGTTCCTCGCGGGTGCCAAGCTGTCGCATCTCTTCGGACTGGCCCTCTCTGCCGTTCCGGTCGTCGCGGTGCTGCTGCTCGGCTCCGGTTATCGTCGGCGAAGGCTCCTCACGTTCCTGGCTCCATGGAAGGACGCCTCGGATACCGGGTTCCAGGTGACGCAGTCCTTCCTCGCGTTCGGCAGCGGGGGCGCCTTCGGAGTGGGACTGGGGGAGGGGAAACAGAAACTGTTTTTTCTTCCGGAGGCGCACACCGATTTCGTGCTGGCGCTCGTGGGCGAAGAGTTGGGGTTGGTGGGAACCGGCTCGATCATGCTCCTCTTCGCGCTCTTCGTGATTAAAGGCTTTCGCATCGCCGGAAGAGCGCGGGCGCCGTTCGGCCGGTATCTGGCGATCGGGATCACGTTGTTGATCGGACTGCAGGCACTGATCAATGCGGGCGTCGCGACCGGGTTGTTACCGACCAAAGGGCTGACCTTGCCGTTTGTGAGCTACGGCGGCTCGTCTCTCTTGGTGAGTCTCGTGGGGGTCGGACTACTCTTGAGCATCTCTCGTGATCGTCAAGGGGGACGACACGGGAGTGGATAGCGGGAACACATGGGTGAGGCGTAGGAGCGATGACGATCGCGATCGCCGCGGGAGGAACGGGCGGCCACTTGTATCCGGCCGTCGCCCTCGCGCGGGAATTCCTTCGGCGGGATCCCACGAGCCGGATCCTGTTCGTCGGGACGCAACGGGGGTTCGAAGCCAGGGTCTTGGCGCACGAGGGGTTCGAGCTCGCATTGATTACTGCGGAACCGGTGATGGGACAGTCGCCGTGGCGCACCTTGGTCGGGCTTGCCTCGGTTGCGTTCGGCCTCATCGACTCGCTGAAATTGCTCCGAGCCCGACGAGCCGATCTGGTCGTCAGCGTGGGCGGGTATACAAGTCCGGCGATGGTGGCCGCCGCTTTTCTCCTGCGTATTCCGCGGGTCATTCTGGAGCCCAATGCCTACCCGGGTATGGCGAACAAGGCCGTCGGCCGACTGGCTCAGCGAGTCTTTCTGGCTTTCGAGTCTGCCGCAGCCCATTTCGACGCACGCAAGGTCCGTGTGGTCGGCGTGCCGCTACGACAGGCGTTCTACGAGGATGGCGAGAGAGCCGTGGTACGGGGCGAGCCGCAAGCAAGCGTTCAGGGGGCTGGGGGTGAGTCTTTACTCCCAGACCGTAGGCCTCGCCCCTCTCGCTTGCTGATTTTTGGCGGAAGCCAAGGTGCGAAAGCCATCAACGACGCAATGGTCGCGGCGCTTCCCGAGTTGGCTGACATGAAGGCGACGTTATCGATCGTCCATCAGACAGGCGAGGGGGACCACGCTCGGATCGCCGCAGCCTATCGGGAAGCCGGCATGGCGGCTGAAGTCCTGCCGTTCATCTATGACATGCCGACCGCGTTGCGGAGCGCCGACTTAGTCGTGTCTCGGTCGGGCGCCACGACCGTTGCGGAACTGGCGGCCTGCGGCAAGCCCGCGATCCTCATCCCGCTGCCGCAAGCCATTTACAATCATCAGATGCTCAACGCAGAAGCGCTGGCCAAGGCGGGGGGAGCCGTGGTGCTGGCTCAACCGGAGCTGACAGGAGCGCGCTTGGCGAAGACGATCATCTCGATTCTGACCGACCCGACGCGCTTGAGCGAGATGAGCAGGAGAAGCCGGGCTTTGCGACGGACGGATTCAGCGGAAGCGATCGTGAACGAATGCCATGCACTCATGGGGAGGCGTCATGAGAACGGTCGAGCTACTGGAGCGACGGGAGCGTGACGGTGCCGACCATCGTCGCGAGGGTGGGAACGGGCAGCGCGCGGGACAAGGGCTGAGGCGAACCTCCATGTTCAGGAAGACGCAACATATTCATTTGGTCGGGATCGGCGGTGCCGGTATGAGCGGCATCGCCGAAGTGTTGCTGACCTTGGGGTACCAGGTCAGCGGGTCCGATCTGCAAGCCTCGGAGACGACGCGACGCCTGGAGGAGCTCGGTGGCCGCATCGCCATCGGTCATCACGAGTCGAACATCGGCGACGCCCAGGTGGTCGTGGTGTCGACGGCGGTGGCGCCGACGAACCCGGAAGTCGTGGCGGCGAAGGCGAGACAGATTCCCGTGATCCCGCGGGCCGAGATGCTGGCGGAGCTGATGCGGCTCAAGTACGGCGTGGCCATCGCGGGGGCGCACGGCAAGACGACCACCACCTCGATGGTGGCCAGCGTGCTGGCGCAGGGGGGGCTCGACCCCACGATGGTCATTGGGGGCAAGGTCAATGCGTTGGGAAGCCACGCGCGGCTCGGGCGCGGCGAGCTCCTCGTCGCCGAAGCGGACGAGAGCGACGGCTCCTTCCTTCGGCTGTCCCCGACCATTGTGGCCGTGACCAACATCGACCGTGAACACCTGGACCACTATGGCACGATGGAGCGACTGACCGACAGCTTCCTGGAGTTCGTGAACAAGGTCCCCTTTTACGGAGTCGCCGTGCTGTGCGCGGACGATGCCCATCTGCGAGCGCTGCTGCCTCGGGTCGTCAAGCGCATCCAGACCTACGGGCTCCAGGATCACCAGGGGCTGACGCCCGATTACAAGGCGACGGACATCGCGCTCAAGCAATGGGGCTCGGAGTTCCGGGTCTTTTTCCGTGGCAAGAACCTCGGTCCGTTCCGCCTGGCGATCCCCGGGATCCACAATGTGTCCAATGCGTTGGTGGCGGTCGCGATCGGCATGGAGCTGGACGTGCCGATCGACTTGGTCCGCAAAGGGCTCGCGGCCTTCACCGGCGTGGAGCGACGATTTCATCTGCGCGGCGAAAAGGGCGGCATCATGGTCGTGGATGACTACGGCCACCATCCGACCGAAATTCGCGCCACCATCGCCGCTGCGAAGGAGGGATGGAATCGCCGCGTGGTGGTGCTCTTCCAGCCGCACCGGTACACGCGTTCGCGTGATCTCAAGGAGGAATTTGCCCACGCGTTCGACCAGGCGGACGTCCTTTTTGTGACGGAAATCTACCCCGCGGGGGAAGCTCCGATCCCTGACGTGTCGGGAGCCAAGCTGGCCGAGGCCATTCGATCGGCGGGCCACCCCTTCGTGACCTTCGTAGACCAGAAGCAGACGTTGCCGGACCGAGTCCTGCCGACGTTGCGGCCGGGCGATCTGGTCATCACCCTCGGGGCGGGCGACATCTGGAAGGCGGGCCTCGGCATTCTCGACCGTCTGCCTGCCACGCCATCGGCATGAAAGCAGTGGCGACTCGAGGGCTCACGAGAAGGGGATCCCGAGGTGGTCCATCCCGTGACTTGCGCAAGGTGGTCGAAGGATTGCGGGGTACGGTCACGTTCCATGCTCCGCTCCAGGACTATACGTCGTTTCGGATCGGCGGACCGGCCGACGTGTTGGTCGAGCCGGCTGATGTGGAGGATGTCCGTCGTGTGGTCGTTCAAGCACGGAGAGCAAGAGCTCCGCTGTTCGTGTTGGGGGGGACGAACCTGCTCGTTCGCGACGGCGGGATCCGAGGGATCGTCGTGAGTCTGTCGAAGCTCCGCGCGATCAAGGAAGAGCCGAATCACGTGTTGTACGCGGAAGGGGGAGTGGGGATGCCGACCCTGATCGGATATGCCGTCCGCCGTGCCTTGTCCGGGTTGGAATGGGCGGCTGGCATCCCGGGGACCGTGGCCGGCTGCGTGGTGATGAATGCCGGGACTCGCTTAGGAGAAATGAAGGACTCGGTCAAGGCGGTGCGTCTCGTCAATCTGCGGGGGGAGATCGTCGATTACCCGGCCGAGAAGATTCGATTCACCTATCGGCGGGCATGGCTTCCCCGCGGGATCCTCGTGGGGGTCTGGCTTCAGCTCAAGCGCGGTGAGAGAACTGCAATCGAGCGTGTAGTCAAAGACTACCTTCATTACAGACGGGACACGCAGCCGCTGACTCTGCCGAGCGCCGGCTGCGTATTCAAGAACCCGGGGAAGGATTCGGCAGGGCGGCTGATCGAAGCCGCTGGGCTCAAGGGGGCCAGGGTGGGTGACGCGCAGGTGTCCGAGAAGCATGCCAACTTTATCGTCAATCGAGGCCATGCCAAGGCCGCCGACGTGGTAGCCCTGATCAAGACGGTCAGACGAGCAGTGAAGCAATGCACCGGGACGAGCCTCGAGCTGGAACTCAAGATTGTCGGACGAGCGTGAAAGAGGGTGGTGACGGGTGATGCGTTATGAGTGATGAGGGACAAGCAAGGAGACGGAAGCGTTGACCTCGTCAGCCATCACCCATCGCCCATCACGGGGGAAGACGATGCCGCTGACGAGCGCACGCATTGGAGTGTTGATGGGGGGACAGTCCTCCGAGCGAGAGATCTCGCTGAAGACCGGACAGGCGGTCCACGGGGCGCTCGTGCGCCGCGGCTATGAGGCGGTGACGGTCGACGTCGGGTCGAGACTCTACGAGGAGCTGAAGGAACGCAAGATCGAGATCGCCTTCATCGCGCTCCATGGTTCCGGCGGGGAAGACGGGAGCATCCAGGGATTTCTCGAATCCATCGGAATGCCGTACACCGGCTCCGGCATCCGTGCCAGCGCCGTCGCGATGCACAAGATCATAACAAAACGCTTGCTGGCGGACGTCGGTGTCCCGGTGCCCGACGGGACGGTCGTGTTGCGCGGGGAGAAGTCGACCGGCGCCGCAGTGCTCCGCGCCGCCCGTCTGAAGTATCCGGTCGTCGTGAAACCTGCGGGACAGGGGTCGACCATCGGGATCTCCATCGTTCGTAAGCCGGCCGAGTGGAACGAGGCCCTGAAGCTCGCCCACCAATACGACCGGGAGGCCATGATCGAAGCCTACGTGCCCGGGCATGAAGTCACGGTTTCCTTGCTCGATACCGACGAGGGCGATGTCGTGGCGCTGCCCGCCGTCGAGATCGTCGCGCCCGGCGGGTTCTATGACTTCACGGCCAAGTATCAGAAGGGAGTGACTCAGTACCTGTGCCCCGCGCCGCTCGCGGGTAAGGTTCGGCGTGTGTTGTCCGATTTTGCGATCCGCGCGTACCGTGCCGTGGGCTGCGAAGGAGCGGTGCGCGTGGACTTTCGTGTGACACCGCGCGGTCGCCCCTATGCCTTGGAGCTTAATACCGTGCCCGGCATGACGGAGACGAGTCTCTTGCCGATGGCGGCGGCGCAAGCCGGCATCGACTACGACTCCTTGACCGAGCGCATTCTCCAGACGGCTCTACGGCGCCTGGCGCGAAGGTGACGCATGAGATTCACGCGACGCAAACGCGGGGGAGCGAGCACCTTCAAGTGGCGGGACGGGAAATCCGGCCCTCGGGGCAACTACCGCCGGAACGTCGGGCCCATGTCGGGCAGCCGGGGCGCCTCCCGCCGGCACCACCGTGAGATGGCGACGATGCGAAGAATGCGTTCCCTCACCTTCAGCCTTCTGGTGATGCTCGTCGGAGGATGGATCGGCATCGTGATGATCAAGGAGGCGGGGCCGCTGCTCTCACGGATGTTCACGATCCGCCAGATCACCGTCGACGGACTGCACCATGTGGCGCGCGCGGAGGTCGTCGAATTGTTGGGGCTTGCGTCCAACAACACGCTATGGTCCGTCCGCCCTGCGGATCTGGCGATGCGGGTCGAGCGTCATCCTTGGGTCAAACATGCAGAGGTGACCCGCGTTCCTCCCGACCGAGTCAAGGTCGAAGTGGTCGAGCGGAAGGCGGCTGCCGTGGTGCGGGCGCAGGCGGGGTACTTCCTCACCGACGAGGAAGGCTATGTGCTGGACAAGCTCGGTGAGACGGACGAACCGAAGCTTCCGCTGCTGACGGGGCTGGAAGCCGTGCGCCTGCTGAACGGCGACGAGCCAACGCGACAGGCCGTCGCCTCCGCGGTCGAGCTGGCCCGGCTGATCGGGAGGACTCTGGACGGTCGCCCGGAGATCAATGCCGCCGATCCGAGACACCTCTCCGCCACCGTCAAAGGGGTACGGTTTCAATTCGGGACGAGCCAACTGGCCGAACAGTGGGATCGGTTCCGCCGGGTCAAGCCGTCGGTGCGGGCTGTGTCCGGCGAAGACGGTGGAGCACGGGGGAATGACGTCGATCTGCGTTATCCGGGCCGTGTCATCGTGCGGGAAAGGGGGTGAGCCGGCGTGCCCAAGCGTGACCAAATCCTCGTCGGATTGGATATCGGCACGACAAAGATCTGCGCCATCGTTGCCGAGGTGACGGAGGACGGATCGCTCAACATCATCGGCGTCGGGTCGAGTCCGTCCCGCGGGCTGCGGAAGGGCGTGGTCGTCAACATCGAGAGCACGGTGGAGTCGATCAAGAAAGCGGTCGAAGAAGCGGAATTGATGGCGGCGGTGCAGATCAATTCGGTCTATACCGGCATCGCGGGCAGCCACATTTCCGGCGAGAACACGAAAGGCGTGGTCGCCCTCAAGAAGCAGGAGGTGACGCGGGAGGACATCCAGCGGGCGATCGAGAGCGCCCGCACGCTGGCCGTCATCCCGCATGACCGGCGCATCCTCCATGTGTTGCCGCGGGAGTTCGTCGTAGACGAGCAGGACGGCGTCCGGGAGCCTTTGGGGATGTCGGGGAACCGGCTCGAGGTCAATGTACACGTCATCACGGGCGCGGTCACCTCGGCCCAAAACATCATCAAGAGCGTGAACCGGGCCGGGCTGGACGTGGTGGATATCATTCTGCAGCCGCTCGCCTCCAGTGAGGCCGTGCTGAGTCCCGAGGAGCGGGAGCTCGGCATCGCGATGGTCGATATGGGGGGCGGGACGACCGATCTGGCCATTTTTCTCGACGGGAGCATCAGGCATACGGCGGTCTTACCCATCGGCGGCCAGAATCTGACGAAAGACCTGGCGATCGGATTGCTGACCTCTCAGACCGAAGCGGAGAAGATCAAGATCCAACATGGGGTCGCCCACGCGGAGTTGGTCGATGAACACCAGACGGTGGACGTCCCCTCGGTCGGCGACAGGCCGCCACGGACCTTCTCTCGGCGGGACATCGCCGAGATCATCGAGCCCCGCGTGGATGAGATGTTCGAGCTGGTGCGGCGAGAGATCGCACGCGCCGGCTACGAAGGCATGCTCGGCGCCGGGGTCGTCATCACGGGCGGCACCTCGCTGCTGCAGGGCATGCCCGACGCGGCGGAGAAAATCCTGAACTTGCCGGCCCGCCGGGGAGCACCGTCGGGTGTCGGGGGATTGCGCGACATCGTGAGCAACCCGATGCACGCCACCGGTGTCGGTCTGCTCCTGCATGCGAGACAGCATGCCGAAGAAATGGCCACCGCCGGGATTCGCGGAGGGCGCCCCTTGGGGCGGGCCTTCAACCGGATGAAGTCCTGGGTCTTTGAGTTTTTCTAATCCCACCGGGCACTCCAGGTGCTCGGCACACATCTGATGCAGGGAGGTGGAACGATGTTTTCATTCCAGGAGGATCATGTGACGCCGGTCCGGATCAAGGTCATCGGCGTGGGCGGAGCCGGATGCAACGCGGTCAACACGATGATCGCCTCCGGCCTGAGCCGGGTGGAGTTCGTCGCCGCCAATACGGACCTTCAGGCGCTGGAGCGATCCCAGGCAACTTTCAAGATTCAGCTCGGGCCCGAACGGACGCGCGGGCTTGGCGCCGGGGCGAAGCCAGAAGTGGGGAAAGACGCGGCCTTGGAGAGCAAGGAGGACATTCGCAACGCGTTGGACGGGTCGGACATGGTGTTCGTGACCGCCGGGATGGGAGGAGGCACCGGGACCGGCGCGGGGCCGATCGTCGCGAGCATCGCGCGCGAATTGGGCATATTGACGGTGGGTGTCGTCACCAAACCCTTTCAATACGAAGGGCAGCGCCGGATGGCTCATGCCGAGGAGGGGATCCGCGACCTGAGGCGCCACGTGGACACGTTGCTCGTCATTCCCAACCAGCGGCTGCTGGGCCTCGTGGACAAAGCGACCCCGCTGCTGGAGGCTTTCAAGGCGGCTGACGATGTGCTGCGGCAGGCCATTCAGGGGATCGCGGACGTCATTACTACGACCGGTCACGTGAACGTGGACTTTGCGGACGTGCGGACCGTGATGTCCCACACCGGCCGCGCCGTGATGGGCATGGGCGTCTCCCGCGGCGCCAACCGGGCCATCGAAGCGGCGCAAAAAGCCGTCTCCAGCCCCTTGCTGGAGGAAGGGAGCGTCGAAGGGGCGCGGGGCGTGCTCCTCAACATCACCGGCGGCCCCACGATGTCGCTGTATGAAATCGAAGAGGCGGCGTCCATCATCCAGCAAGCGGCGGATCCCGATGCCAACATTATCGTGGGCCAGGTGATCAATCCCGACGTGGGCGACGACTTGATCGTCACCGTCATTGCAACGGGATTCGAGCGCGAGGAGCTTCCTGTGGCGAAAGTCCCGCCAGTGGACCGAGCCGCAGTGCGCGCCCCGCGGAACGGGCAGCAAGTGTTGACCGGTGTCGCGGCCACGGGGGCAGAACCCGTGCGGCAGGATCTCGATCGGCCGGCGTTCCTGCGGCGGATGAGCGAAGTCCGGGAGCCCAGAGAACGCGTCGCCGTGCCGGCCGACGACGAGTGGGACGTTCCGACGTTCCTGAGAAAACAGTCTGACTCGTTGTAGGCCGTCCCGTGACGATCGCCATCCCCGCGTTCGCCGGGGTCCGAAGTTCGGCGCGGCATTTTTTCGGGACGCGCGGGTTCACCGAACGCCTCTCCATCATGGAAGGACAGGCGATGCGCGCGACCGGCTTGCCGTTCGGCGCGCACACGCTGGTTTCCGTCAAGCAGGTTCATGGCACCGAGGCCCTGGTGCTCGACCGCCTCGTGGAACCGGGCGAACGGTTCCCAGGCGGATGGGATGCGCTGGTCACGAATCAGCCCGGGCTGATCGTGGCGGTCAGGACGGCCGACTGTGTCCCCGTGCTCCTGCACGACGCCGCGCGCCGCGTGGTCGCCGCGATCCATGCCGGCTGGCGAGGAGCGATCGCGGGCATCATGCCCCGCACCGTCAGGTTGATGCAGCGGCGGTTCGGGTCTGACCCGGCTCAACTGCGCGTCGCCGTGGGGCCCAGCGCAGGCGGTTGTTGCTACGAGGTGGACGAACCGGTGCTCGCTCAATTGCGTGTCTCCTGCGGCGCATGGCGCTCGTTCACGATCCAGGTGGGAGACGGGAAGGCCTTGTTCGACCTGCGTCGGCTCCTCCGGTGGCAGGCCCAGTCCCTGGGCGTCTCGCCGGATCGAATTGTGTCGGCGAACGCCTGCACCATCTGTCACCCGGACCTCTTCTTCTCATATCGGCGGGATGGTGTCGTGAAGGGGACGATGGTGAGCGGCATCGTCCTTCGATCGACCAAGAACTGACGGTTGAAGGAGGTGCCCCCTAACAATTCCCGAAGGACTTTCGTACAATGACCGCGGACGGGCGGGAGGGCCGTGGTTGAGGGGACAGCCGGCGGAATCAGCAGGGAGCGCCCCGACGCTGAGGGCGTGGCCGCGAACGTTCGGTCCGTCTTGGCCAAGATCCGGCAGGTGGCGGAACGGATGGGGCGGGATCCCGCTTCGATTCGTCTCGTCGCGGCCACCAAGGCCGTGCCAGTGGAACAGATCCGAGCGGGCCTCGGTGCCGGTCTCACGATTCTCGGAGAAAATCGTTTACAGGAAGCTTTGGACAAGATGCAGGCGATCGGGGACCAGGCGGTGCACTGGCATTTCATCGGGCGCCTGCAGCGCCGCAAGGTGAAATCGGTCGTCGGGCGGTTCGAGTTGATCCACTCGGTCGACGGTCTTGAATTGGCGACGGAGATCGCCCGACGTGCTGAGAAAGCCGACCTGCGCCAGGCGGTATTGCTGGAGGTCAACGTCGGCGGTGAACCAACCAAGGCAGGCTTTGCTCCGACTGCCCTCGCGGAGGTCGTGCCGCGGATCGGGGCCTTGCCGTCTTTAGTCGTGGAAGGACTCATGACCATCCCCCCCCGGGTGAACGATCCCGAAGCGGCTCGGCCCTATTTTCGCCGGCTGCGGGAGTTGGCGTCGTCGCTCCAAGCCATGGAGGCGCCGAACCTCCGGTTCAACGAGCTTTCGATGGGCATGACCAACGACTACGAAGTCGCCATCGAAGAAGGTGCGACCTATGTCCGGATCGGCACCGCTCTGTTCGGAGGTCGCGATGAGTGACGCGCGACCGACTCTGGCGTTTGTGGGAGGAGGACAGATGGCCGAGGCGCTCATCGGGGGCCTCCTTGCGGCGCGATCCTGGGAAGCCGCTGCGATTGCGGCCTCCGATGTCTCAGCGGAGCGACGGGATCTGCTGAAGCGCCGCTTGGGCGTGCGCACGTGCTCCGCCAACCATCAAGCGGTGGCGGACGCCGAGGTCGTCGTCCTCGCCGTGAAGCCGCAAGCGCTGGAGGAGGTGCTTCGGGAGATCGGCCGGGAGCTGGCCGGACGCCTGGTGATTTCGATCGCCGCCGGCGTCCCCATCCGGTGGGTGGCCGAACGATCCAGCCCCTCCGCCCGAATCATCCGAGCGATGCCCAACCAGCCCGCGCTTGTGCGGGAGGGGATGTGCGCCGTTGCAGCGGGACCCGGAGTGACCGAGGCTGACCTCCGGACGGCTCGGACGATTTTTGAGGCGGTCGGCAAGGTCGTTCCCGTGGAAGAGCGTTTGATGGACGCAGTGACCGGCTTGAGCGGAAGCGGACCGGCCTACGTGTTTTTGGCGATCGAGGCCCTCGCCGACGGTGGCGTGAAGATGGGCTTGCCGCGCGCCGTTGCCGAGCTGCTTGCGGCGCAAACCGTGTTGGGGGCGGCCCGCATGGTCTTGGAGAGCGGCGAACACCCTGCTCGGCTCAAGGATCGAGTGGCCTCGCCGGGCGGCACGACCATCGCCGGGCTGCACGCGCTCGAACAGGGTGGCTATCGAGCCGCGTTGATCGCGGCGGTGGAGGCAGCGACCGAACGTTCACAGGAGCTGGGACGCCGATGTTCGTAGTGGGGAATGTGCTGCACGGCCTGGCCGTGGTGGTGGATTACGTCCTATGGCTTTATATGTGGGTCATCATCGCGCGGGCGCTGATCTCCTGGGTCAATCCCGATCCCTGGAACCCGATCGTCCAATTCCTGGATCGTGCGACCGAGCCGGTGCTGGCCCCGATCCGCCGTCTCATGGGTTGGCGGATGGGGATTGATCTCTCGCCCCTGATCGCGATCCTCATCATTATCTTTCTGCAGATTGCGGTGGTCCAAACGCTGAAAGATGTGGCCGTTCGTATGAACTGAGTTGCGCAGGGAGGGAACGTCATGAAGATCACCCCGCTCGACATTCAGCAGATGGTGTTCAGGGTCGCGTTCCGCGGGTACGACAAAGAAGAAGTCAATCGATTTCTCGAGGATCTGGCCCAAACCGTGGAAGCGTTGAATCGAGACAATGCGGTCCTGCGCGAAAAGCTCGCCTACGCGGAGCAACAGGTGGCCGAGCTGAAGAAGACCGAGGCGGCGCTGGCCGGCACGTTGGTGTCGGCGCAGTCCGTCGCGGAAGACGTCAAGAAGAGCGCTCAGCGGGAAGCCGATCTGCTCCTGAAAGAGACCGAGCTGAAGGCGGGCGAGATGATCCGGCAGGCGCGTGCCGAGCTGGCCGACATCCATCACGATCTCTCCACCTTGCGGAAGCAGCGCCTACTGATGGTCGAGCGCCTTCGCGCCACGTTGAGGACCTTCGAGCGGATGCTGGAAGTGGAAGAAGCCGAGGCTTTCCAGGGCGCCTCTGGCGCTGTCGACGAAAAGCTCGAAGGAGAGTCAAGCCATAGCCGTTCGTGAACACGCGGCGGCGAGCTTCATCGCGCGCGCATCGCGAAGGTGCGCGATGGTTGTGCCGAGGCGGTGACCGGTTCGCGCCGGAATGCCCATCACGCCCGCGCCTCTTCTGATCCATGAAAGAGTGTGATCCGATTACGGCCGTTCTGCGGCAAGGGGTGGCGGACGGTGTGTTCCCGGGCGCGGTGCTGCTGGTGCGCCGCCGCGGGACGGTGGTCTATGAGCAGGCGGTGGGCACTCTTTCGACGATCCCGCCGGTGGACCCCGTCACGACGGCAAGCGTCTACGATCTTGCTTCGCTCACCAAGCCTCTGGCCACGGCCTCCGCGATCCTACTGCTGGTCCAAGAGAAAGTCCTCTCATTGGACCGGACCGTCGCCAGTGTCTTGCCCGACTACGAACGGTCTTCGGTAGGGCGAGCGATGGTCTGGCACTTGCTGACGCACAGTGCCGGGCTGCCTGGATGGCGTCCGTTCTATGAACGGATCGACCCCTCCGTCGCCGGTCGTCCTGAGGCGAAAGGGGCCGTGCGGGTCCTCCTCCGCGAAGAGTCGCTGCTCCATCCGATCGGCTCACGCAGTCTTTACAGCGACTTGGGGTTTCTCTTGTTGGGATGGATGATCGAGCAAGTGGCGGAACAGCCGTTGGACCGGTTTTGCAGGGAGCGGCTTTATGATCGAATTCCGGCAAGACCGCTCGGGTATACCTCGCTGGATGGCTCGGGGACGTTCAACGTCGGAGGTATCCCGGTGCCGTTGAACACGGTGGCTGCGACCGAAGACGATGCGAAGCGAGGTCGTGTGCTTCGCGGAGAAGTTCACGACGAAAACGCCCGGGCCCTCGGCGGAGTCGCGGGTCATGCGGGACTCTTCGGCACCGCCGCCGCAGTGCTGTCGGTATCGGGTCAATGGCTGGGGGCGTATAATGGGAAGCAGACGCTGCTCGATGCCGCGCTTGCGCGGCAATTTGTCACTCGCCAAGAACAGATCGTCGGGTCAAGTTGGGCGCTCGGATGGGATACCCCCTCGTCGCCGTCCTCCTCCGGCAGCCGTTTTTCGAGCCGCTCATTCGGGCATCTGGGCTACACGGGGACATCCCTCTGGGTGGACCCGGATGCCGAGTTGGAAGTGGTGTTCCTCTCGAACCGCGTCCATCCGACCAGTCGCAACGAACGGATCCGCCAGTTCCGCCCGCTGTTACACGATGCGATCTACGAACACGTGGTGGGAATCGGTTAGCCCTGGTCCGGATAGTCGATCCAGGTTTCTTTTTCGGCGAGATAGCGAGTCCCTTTGAAGTTGGGCCTCGTACGCATGCGGCTGAAGCCGAGAGCACACAGCTTGTCCACGATTTCCTTGACCGCGGCTGCGACGGTCGTATGGAGCCCGCTCTCTACCGTCAGTGCTTCATAGGCCACCTTGGCGGAATAGCCGGAGGCCGTGCGGTTCACACTGATGGAGCGGTTGAAATACCGGTCGCTGGGGTCGACCCCTTCGAGTTGATGCCTCTCGACGAGGCCCTCTTTTTTGAACAGTAGGGGAAGGCTGCTCACCAGGTCCTCCTTCGCGTCACGACCCAAAACCGCGCCCCGCGATGATTATAGGGAGGCGTCGGCGGGAGTGCAACCGTACGTTGACAAGAGAAAGAAGAGCTTCCTATGATGGCCGCGCCGATTCGCCGCCGTGCCGAAGGCGAGTCGGCAATTCCCTTGTCCCCCCAGCGATGAACATTCCCAACAGCCTCACCCTTCTCAGAATTTTCCTCATCCCGCTCTATGTCGGGCTGATGGTCTACGAACGGTTTCCCGATGCCATCGTCGTGCTCCTCATGGCCGGATTGACGGATGCGTTGGACGGAACGATCGCTCGCTGGACCAACCAACGCACGTCGCTCGGGGCGATTCTCGATCCGTTCGCCGATAAACTCCTGTTGGTCACCTGCTTCGTCACGCTGTCGGTCCTCCATATGATTCCTTCCTGGGTGGCGATTCTCGTCGTGAGTCGTGATCTCATGCTGGTGCTCGGCACCGTCGTGGCGAAGCTCAACGACTCACCCGTGGATCTCTCTCCCACGCTGCTGGGCAAACTCACCACCTTCACCCAGCTCACCTATGTGTTCGCCATCATGCTCGGCATCGTCGGGATGCTGGATCGCACGCTGGTCGACCCCTTGGTCTACCTCGTCACCGTGTTGACCGGCCTCTCGGGCGTCCACTATCTGTACCGCGGGTATCTTCAGGCGAGCCTTGGGAGCCCGTCCTAGAAAGCCTGCGCAACTGCATGGCAGACGCGGCTCGGTCCTCTCTCGAAATCCGCAATTTTTTTGACAACCTGGAGGGTGTCCTTTAGACTCGCTCCTGTGAATTTATCCCACTCTCCGCGCGGGCGCTGGCTCGACTTTCCTTCTTAGGTGAGAGGCATTATGGCCACCTTTGCATATGTGGGGCGGACGAGAACCGGGGCCGTCAAAAAAGGAGAGTTGACCGCCAAGACCCGCAACGAGGCCGTCGAGCAGCTTCGTCGGCAGAGCGTGGTCGTGACGAGCCTCGAGGAAAAGGCGGGCAAAGAAGGCGGGTTCAATCTTTCCCTCGGCAGCGGACTCACGGACAAGGATCTCGTCGTCTTCACGAGACAGTTCGGCACGATGGTCAATGCAGGCTTACCGCTGATTCAATGCCTCGACATTCTCGCCACGCAGTCGGAGAGCAAGGCGCTGTCCAAGTCGGTCGGGACTGTGAAGACCGACGTGGAGGGAGGTGCGACCTTGTCCGACGCCCTCCGCAAGCATCCGAAAGTCTTCGACGATCTCTACGTCAACATGATTCATGCGGGCGAAGTGGGAGGGTTATTGGATACCGTGCTGACCCGGTTGGCCAAGCACATCGAGAAGGCGATGAAGCTCAAAGGCCAAATCAAGTCCGCGATGGTCTACCCGATCTCCATCTTGGGCGTCGCCATCATCGTCATCACGGTGCTGATGGTTTGGGTCATCCCGATCTTTGAAAAGATGTTCAAGGAAATGTCCGGCGGCAAAATGGGACTTCCGGGTCCGACCCAGCTCGTGATCGACATGAGCAACTTCATACAGTCCTCCATCATTTTCATAGTCGCGGGGATGATCGGGGCCGGATACGGGGTCAAGAAGTATTACGGCACTCCCAAGGGACGGCTGGCCATCGATAAACTGCTCCTCAAACTTCCGATCTTCGGCGACCTGATCCGGAAAGCCTCCGTCGCCAAGTTTACGCGGACGCTCGGAACGCTGATCACCAGCGGTGTCCCCCTGCTGGAGGGTCTGAGTATCTGCGCGAAGACGTCCGGGAACAAAGTGATCGAAGAAGCGCTCGTCGGTGCGCGCTCCAGCATCAGCGGTGGGAAGACCATCTCCGAGCCATTGGCCAAAAGCGGCGTGTTTCCGCCCATGGTCACCCACATGATCGCCGTCGGAGAGTCCACCGGCGCGCTGGACGCGATGCTGGGGAAGATCGCCGACTTCTACGAGGATGAAGTGGACCAGGCCGTCGCCGCGCTGACCTCATTGTTGGAGCCGTTGATGATGGTGTTTCTCGGCTCCATCGTCGGGTTCATCGTCATTGCCATGTACCTGCCCATTTTCCAGATGGCATCGGCGATCCAATAAGAGGATCACGGCAGCGGCGCCGTCCTTCGAGCGGGCAGAGCCCTGGATCGGGCTGCGAGGCGACGGGACCGTTGGATCCGGTCAAGCGCCTGATCGTCCGGGGTGACGCCGCATCCCGACCGGGTGATGCCGTCGCTCCCGGCACGTTCCTTTCCATGGCCAATTGCGCAACACTCGTCGCGGATCTCCATCCCCCTTCAGAGGTCCAAGCAGTCATCTCCTCTCCGTCGGTCGTCGATCTGAAAGCCCGGCTCCATTGGCTCATGGCGCTGCGGATCGTCGTCGTCACGGCACTGTTCGGACTCTCCCTCACGTTCCCCGTGGACGAGGGGGAGCGCGTGCCCACCTTCTACGCCCTCATCGCATTCACGTACGGCATCACCATCCCCTACGCGTTGATTCTTCGCCATCTGTCGAGCGAACGCGCGCTGGAGTCGTTTACCTGGATTCAGGTGGGGATCGACTTCATCCTCGAAACGATCCTGGTCGCGAGGACCGGGGGAATCGAAAGTCCCTTCGCCGTACTGTATGTGATCACGGTGACGGTATCCAGCCTCGTGCCGCGGCGGCCGGCGGGTCTGGTCGCGCCGAGTCTGTGCCTCATCCTGTTCGGGCTTATCACCAACCTGCAGTTGTACCAAGTATTGGAGCCGTTCGGATGGTTGCCGCCCAGCCGATTAAGCCCGGCCGAAACCTTTCAGACGTTCGGCGCCTACGGGCTGGCCTTCCTGGTTGTGGGATTGCTGAGCGGGGTGTTGGCCGATCAGCTCCGCAAGGCGGACTTGTCGATTCAGGAAAAAGAAGAAGGCCTGTCGAGGCTGCAGCTCTTTCACGAGAACATCATCCGGAGCATCAGTAGCGGAGTGTTCACCGCCGACGCGGCGGGGCGCATCACCTCGTTCAATCCTGCGGCTCAAGAGGCCACGGGCTATTCGTTGGAGCAAATCAAGGGACGGCCGTGGCGCGAGGTGTTCAACTGGCATCCGCAAGACGCCGCGGACGGAGCGGCAGCGGCGTTCTCCGCTCCCTCGCGGTTCGAAGTAGAGTGCAAGCGCGCCGACGGCAGCCGTCTGGTCCTGGGCATGACGGTTTCTCCCCTCCACGAGCAAGGTCGGCAAACGGGGTTGGTCGGAGTCTTCAAGGACTTGACCAAGATTCGGGATCTGGAAGCGGAAATGCGGCGTCGAGAGTGGCTGGCGACCCTGGGCGAAATGGCCGCGGGGATGGCGCATGAGATCCGCAACCCTCTCGGCGCCTTGGCCGGCGCGATGCAGATGCTCCGGAAAGACGCCTCGTCGGACGAGACCAATCAGCGGCTCATGGATATCGCCGTGCGGGAAGCGACGAGACTCGACGGCATCATCACAGCGTTCCTCCAATACGCTCGGCCGCCGGCCCTGAGCCTCGCGGAGCAGGATTTGAACGGGGTCCTGACGGAAGTCCTCAACCTCGTCCAACACCACGCGCGATCTCAACCGACGGTCACGGTCGTCGCGTCGCTGGCCTCGACTCCGCTGAGGGCGCAGGTCGACCAGGACCAACTCAAGCAGGTCTTTTGGAACCTGGCTACGAATGCGCTCCAGGCCATGCCGAACGGGGGACGGCTGACGATCTTGACCGCGTGCCGTTCCGTCGAGGCGGGCGGCCGTCGCGGGGACGTGATTGAAGTCGCGTTCGAGGATACGGGAGAGGGGATCCCGCGGGAAAACCTCGGGAAGATCTTCCTCCCGTTTTTTACGACGAAGAAACAAGGGTCCGGCCTCGGGCTGGCCACGGTGCACCGAATCGTGGATCTGCACGGCGGATGGATCAAAGTGGATAGTGAAGTCGGGAAAGGGTCGCGGTTCGTCGTCTGTCTGCCGCGATCCGCGGACATGGGACTCAGGCCCTGGCACGAAGGTAGGGAACCGTGGAAAAAATCCTCATAGTCGACGACGAAAGCAGTATGCGGGATGTGCTCCAAATCATGCTGAAGCGCTCGGGGTATGCCGTCACCGTGGCCTCCGACGGCGTGGAAGCGCTCGGCCAAGTGCAGAAAGAGATCTACGATCTCGTGATCACCGACCTTCGCATGCCGAAGGTCGACGGGCTCGAGGTGCTCAAGTCCGTGAAGAGTTCCTCTCCGGACACCGTCGTGCTCGTGGTCACGGCCTTCGCCTCGGCGGATTCCGCCGTCGAGGCCATGAAACATGGCGCCTATGACTACCTGACCAAGCCGTTCCAGGTCGATGAGGTCCAGCTGATCATCCGCAATGCGCTCGAGCGGCGGCGCCTGTCGACGGAAAACATGCTCCTCAAGCGCGAGATGGCCAGTCAGTCGTCCTTCGCCCAGATCGTCGGCCAGAGCGAGGCCATGCAAAAGGTCTTCGACCTCGTGCGCAAGGTGGCCGATTCCAAGAGCAACGTGCTCATTTGCGGCGAGAGCGGGACGGGGAAGGAGCTGGTCGCCCGTGCGATCCACTACAACAGCGCTCGGTCCGCCATGCCGTTCGTCACGGTGAATTGCAGCGCGGTCCCCGAGACGCTGTTGGAAAGCGAGTTGTTCGGTCACATGAAAGGCTCGTTCACGGGGGCGATCTCGAACAAGGCCGGCTTGTTCGAGGTGGCGAACGGCGGCACGATCTTCCTGGACGAAATCGGCGACACGACGCCGGCCACACAAGTCAAACTCTTGCGCGTGATCCAGGAGCGCGAGTTCCGCCGAGTCGGGGGCACGCAGGATGTGAAAGTCGACGTGCGGGTCATCGCCGCGACGAACCGTGATCTGGAGAAGGCCGTCGCGGAAGGCAGCTTCCGCGAGGACCTGTACTATCGCCTCGACGTCATTCCCATCAAGCTGCCGCCGCTGCGGATGCGGGCGGGCGACATCCCGCTGCTCGCTCAGCACTTCCTCGAGAAGTTCGCCAAGGAGAGCGGAAAGCCCGTACCGCCGTTGACCCAGGACGCAATGCACGCGCTGTTGGGACATGAATGGCGGGGGAACGTGCGGGAGCTGGAAAATCTCATCGAGCGGGCGGTGGCATTCTCCTCTGGCGCACCGATTACGGAACATGATATTAGAGGATGGTTACACCGGACCGTCTCGACGCAGCAGCCCTATCCCACGGATCTGCCGGAAGACGGGCTGGACCTCGAAGCGTTGGTCAACGGCATCGAGAAGGAGCTCCTGCTGAAAGCCCTGGAGAGGGCGAAGTGGGTGAAGAAAAAGGCCGCCGCGCTCTTGAGGTTGAATACCCGGTCCTTCCGGTATCGGCTGGAAAAATACGGGATCAAAGGAGGGCAGGACTAACCTGCCCTACGGTGTGAATTTTTCCCTCGTCAGAGTTCCCTCCCCGGCCAAGATCAACCTCGTCCTCCGCGTGCTCGATCGCCGCCCGGACGGCTTTCATAATATTTGGTCTCTGATGCAGACGGTCGGGCTCGAGGATCAGCTGTTCCTGCGTCGAACCGCCGAGCATGCCGACGTCCGCCTGCAATGCGACCACCCCGGCCTCGCAGCGGATCGATCGAACCTCGTCCACAAGGCGGCGGTGGCCGTGTTGGCCCGGGCGGGACTACGCACGGGCGTGGAGATCGACCTCCGGAAGCGGATCCCACTGGGAGCCGGCCTCGGTGGCGGCAGCAGCAATGCGGCCGCGACGATCGTCGGTCTGGTCCACCTGCTCGAACTCGGGTGGTCGGCCGCAGAGATGGCGGTCATCGGCGCAGAGCTCGGGAGCGACGTGCCGTTTTTCTTTTCGGCGCCCACCGCGTGCGTGGCCGGACGCGGAGAAACGGTGAGCGCCCGGAGGTTGGAAAGTCGGCGCTGGGTCGTCCTTGTGAATCCGGGATTTCCGGTCGAGACGAAATGGGCGTACCTTGAATTGGCGCGGAGCAGAGAGCAAGTTCGCCCTCTGTCGGATTCGATGCGTGAGATCGAACACACCGCGATCCTTAAATGGAGCCAGGTCTTCGCCCTGGCCGAGAACGATTTCGAGGGGCCGGTCTATCGACGACATCCAATATTGCAGGAGATTCGTGATCGACTCTCCAAATGCGGCGCTGAGGTCGCGCTTTTGTCCGGCAGCGGCGCCACGGTCTTCGGCCTGTTTAGCGATGAAGAGCAGGCAGAACGAGCCGGCGCCAGCTTTTCCGAGACCCGTTACTTGGTCGAGGTCGTCCCGACCCTGGATGCTCCGCTTCGAGCGGAGGCGATGTGACAGTCCCGCTCCACCGCCATTGGTTGACAATCCGACAGGCTTTTCGATAGAGTCCAGTGTCTTGGTAGGCTTCCGCGACCACGCGTTCTGAACGAGGTTGGTGGGTCGAATGACGCGGCCCGCCGGACCCTGCCGTTCCGCGAACCATTCACGAGTTCAGGATTCTTGCACTAACGTCCACGAACGTCCGAGGGGTGCGATGAACAAGGAACTGATGCTCTTTACGGGCACCGCCAACCCTGCGCTCGCGAAAGAAATTTGCGGCTACCTCAACATCAAGCAGGGAGAGGCGACGGTCTCGTCCTTCAGCGACGGAGAGATTCGCGTCAAGATCGAGCAGAATGTGCGCGGGGCCGATGTCTTCGTCGTGCAATCCTGCTGTACGCCGGTGAACGACTCGATCATGGAATTACTGATCATGATCGACGCGTTGAAACGCTCGTCCGCCAACCGCATCACGGCCGTCATTCCCTATTTCGGATACGCCAGACAGGATCGGAAGGATCAGCCACGCGTGCCGATCTCGGCCAAGTTGCAGGCTGACCTGATCACCACGGCCGGCGCCGACCGGGTGCTGACGATGGATTTGCACGCGGGGCAAATCCAGGGGTTCTTCAACATCCCCGTGGACCACCTCTACGCGATGCCGGTCTTGTTGGATTATGTCACGAAGCGGAAAATCCAAGACCTGGTCGTGGTCTCACCGGACGCGGGTGGCGTCGAGCGGGCGCGGGCCTTCGCGAAACGGTTGCAGGCCAACCTGGCCATCATCGACAAGCGGCGCGAGGGGCCGAATCAAGCTCAGGTCATGAACATCATCGGCGACGTCGAAGGCAAGAGCGCGCTGCTGTTCGACGACATGATCGACACGGGGGGAACGATCGTGCAAGGCGCCCAGGCGTGTGCCGACCAGGGAGCGCGCCAAGTGCTGGCCGGCTGCACCCATGCCGTGCTCTCCGGGCCGGCGTTGGAGCGGTTGCAGCAGTCGTGCATCAGTGAAGTGATCGTCACCAATACGATTCCATTACGTGGAAAAGAACAGACTTGTCCCAAGCTACGCGTCCTGTCCGTCGCGCCCTTACTCGGCGAGGCGATCCGGCGAATACACGAGGATGAGTCGGTCAGTTCCTTGTTCGCGTAGCGGTGAGGGAGTAGCAGGTAGCTGGTAGCGGACAGCCCGGAGGGTTGAGCTATCTGCTGCTCGCTGTTTGCTGTTCGCTAGTTTTTGAAGGAGGCATATGAAATTCGATCTGGCGGTTGAAGTGAGAGAGCGGAGCGGGAAGGGTGCCGCACGCCAACTGCGACGAGCCGGGCAGGTCCCGGCCGTGCTGTACGGGCAAGGCGAATGTCTTCTCCTCAGTGCCCACCCCGATGATTTGCTGAAGATCTTGCGGTCCCACGTCGCGGCGACCGCGCTGATTACGTTGACCGTGAACGGCGCCAAGTCTCAGGGCAAGCGCACGGCACTCCTGCGGGACTTCCAAGTCGATCCCGTCACCGGCGACCTGCTGCATGCTGATCTGTTCGAAGTGACGATGGATAAAGCCATCCGGGTCAAGGTCCCTGTCAGGCTGATCGGGGGCCAGCCGGCCGGGGTCAAGGAAGGCGGGGTGCTGCATCACAACCTGCGCGAGCTTTCGATCGAATGCCTTCCTTCCGTCCTGCCGGACTGCGTTGAAGTGGATGCGTCATCGTTGTTGATCGGCCAGGGTATCCATATAAAAGAACTTTCCAAGAAAGAGGGGATCCGGTATCTTGACGACCCCGACCAAATGGTCGTGAGCGTCGCCGCGCCGATGTCTGAAGCGAAACTCGAAGCCCTGTTGACCAGCGCGGCCGTCGGACCGGAGGGGGCGAAGGAGCCCGAAGTGCTCGCCAAGGGGAAAGCGGCTGCCGAGGCGGCAGAAGCCGCGGCGGCGGCCCCGGCCGGGGCCGCCGCTCCGGCTGCGGCTGCCGAAGCCAAGCCCGGAGAGAAGAAAGAAGCCGCTGCGCCGGGCAAGGAAGCTCCCAAGGCTGAGAAGAAAGAAGCCGAGAAGAAGAAGTAGCGTTGCGCCTGATCGTCGGTCTGGGCAATCCCGGTGCCGTGTACGCGCACACGCGGCACAATGTCGGCATCTGGGTGTTGGAACAGGCTGCGGCGCGCTGGGCCATCCGTCTCCGACAGCGAGGCCCCACGCTTCGCGGGACAGGGCACGTCGCAGGGGAATCCGTCGAGTTGGCCGGCACCCTCGATTGGATGAATCGATCCGGTCCACCGGTCAAAGCCCTCCTTGACGAGTACCACCTCTTTCCCGAGCATCTCATCGTCATCCACGACGATTTGGATCTGGAACCGGGCCGCATCCGCATCAAGCAGGCGGGCGGGCACGGCGGCCACAAGGGCATCCAGTCGATCATCGAGGTCTTGGGCACGTCGCAGTTTGTGCGGGTGAAGGTCGGCATCGGCCGGCCGGCGCCGGGATTGGATGCGGCGGACTACGTGCTGAAGCCCGTGTCGCGGGACGAGCGGACGCAATTCGAAGGGGCCGTGGAGCGGGCGGTGTCGGCGGTGGAGTGCGTGATCGAGCGAGGGGTGGCGGCGGCGATGAATCAATTTAATGCGCGAGAGGTGGCAGGTGGAGAAGAGAAGTTGTAGGCGGGCGGCCTGACTCGTCCATTGCTCGCGCACCCCTCACTTCGGAAAGTGATCGGGGGACGCGCGCAGTCATGACGAGTCAGGCCACCCGCTTCGGATCGCTGCCGTCACCCCTGTGGGGGTGAGAGAGGAAAGAGGAAGGGAAAGATGGGTCTTTGTTGTGGAATGATCGGGTTGCCGAACGTGGGGAAGACGACGGTCTTCAACGCGCTGGTCGGCGCGGGGGCGGTCGTCGCGAATTATCCGTTCTCGACGGTGGAGACGAACGTCGGTATCGCGCAGGTGCCGGACCCGCGGGTGGACAAGCTCGTCGAGATTTTCAAATCGAGAAAGAAGACCCTCAGCACGTTGGAGGTTCGCGACATCGCCGGACTGGTCGAAGGCGCGAGCACCGGGGAAGGGCTGGGCAATCAGTTCCTCTCGCAGATCCGCGAAGTGGATGCCCTGATGCACGTGGTGCGCTGTTTCGAGGATCCGGATGTGGTGCACGTGGGCGGCGGCCTCGACCCGATTCGCGACATCGGCACGATCGAAACGGAGCTGATGCTCGCGGACCTTGAGGCCCTGGATCGCCGCAAGCAGCGTGTGGAGAAGAAGGTCAAGTCCGGCGACAAGAAGGCCGTTCTAGAAATGACCTTTCTCCAGCGATTGATGGACCTCCTCGACAAGGGCGAGTGGCTGGGCAATTTGCCGTACTCACCGGAAGAGCGGGCCATGCTGGATGAATGCCAACTGCTCTCCGCCAAGCCGGTCCTGTTCGTGGCCAATGTGTCGGAGGGAGCGCATGCGGATGACGCCATGGTCCAGACGGTTCGCGAGTTTGCCGAGAAGCGCGGCGCGCGCGTGGTGCTGATTCGCGGTCAGATCGAGGCCGAGCTGTCGGCGTTGCCC
>JBBIJI010000016.1:0-68968 GCA_037446055.1 Nitrospiraceae bacterium | reverse complement strand
GGAAGGGTTCCTGACCCTGGCGGGCACAAATGGTTCCTGACCCCTTCTTCGCTGCAGAGCTGCCAGCCATTGGCTGTCGGTTATTTCCGCGGCATGAACTCCAAAGCGCTGATCGTCGGCTCGTAGAGGACCTGGATCGTGTTGTCGTCGGGATCGGACAGATAGAACGAATAGCTGCCGTCGCGATGACGCTTCGGTTGCTTCACGATCTTGACGCCGCTACGTTCCATCCACTCGAACATCCGGTCCACCTCGTGAGGCGTGTCCACCAGGAACCCGAAATGATCCATCAGCCGCCCTCGGCCGTCCCTGGAATCGATCGATTCGTCCGGCGGCATCTGATGCAAGGCAAGATTGTCCGACCCGGAACTCAGATACACATGCCCGGGATCCGGCTGCCAGACCACCCGCATGCCGAAGAGATTCTCATAGAACGCGCGTGACTGTCGGATGTCGTTGACCCGCAGCGCAAGGTGGCGCAATCCTCGAATCACGGGCGCGCTCATGCGAAAATTCCCAAGGCCTGAAGCCGTTCCATCACGCTCAGCGGTCGACTGTCGATTCCCGCTTCGGCCGCAGCGACCCTGTGCAACAGCCTGGCGCTGTTCCCGATATTCCGAAACGCCCAATCACGCAGCCGTACCAGCACGGGATTTCTTGTTTCCCACAGCCAAGCATATTCGTTGGCAAGCCGCTGTAGCCGCTCGATCGCCGGTCGCCTCGTTTCCTCGTATGGAGCCAACGCACGGGCGGAGAAATCCCCCTTGGCAAAGCATCCATCCAACACCCCCGCCAGGATTTTGCTGTCTTCCATCGCTTGAAAACTTCCCTGGGCGACGTGGGGATGGCACGCATGCGCCGCATCCCCGATCAGCGCCGCTCCATCCGCCGTCCAGGAAGAGACACGCGCCTGGACCGGTGCAAGCCGCGACTGGCGTTCCCAGACTCCGGGAGCGTTCAGCAGGTCGTTCAACCCGGGCTCGATGGAAGCGATGCGCCGCTTCACTTCGGCGAGCCCTTCTCCGTTCAACCTGTCGAGACGCGAGGTTGGAACCATGTACAGCAGGCACAGGGTGCTGGAAGAGGTCGGGAAGATCCCAAGAATCTCTCCCTCTCCCAAGTAGTAATGAACGTGGGGCATCCCATCCTCTCCGCTCGCATGAGTCGATTTGACGAGGACGCTCAGAAAACCGTTCGCATAGCGTTTCAGTCGGCAGCCGATACCCAGCGCGTCTCGCAACCGGGACCTGCTCCCGTCCGACCCGACGGTGACGGCCGCGTAAAACTCTTGTTCCCGATCGTGTTCGACCGCCTTCACTCCGATGACCCGCGCGTCTCGTCGTAGAACGTCGCGGAATTCAACGCCCCAGTGGATTTTGACTGCGGGATACCGCCCGAGCCCATCCATAAGCACCCGCCGAGTTTGATTGGGAAGCGTGATCAGGGCGTAAGGATGGGGATGACGCAGGAGGCGATAATCCACGCGACATAATCGGTTCCCACCAATCCGGTGGAAGTGAAACAAATTCACCCGAGCCGCCCGCCGGGCCAGCACATGGCTGAGAAGCCCCAGTTCCTCGTAGGCGAGCAGTCCAGCCGGTTGGATGATCTCCGGCCTGTATACCCGCGCCGGCTCGCGCTGCTGGATGATCCGCACCCCGTAGCCTTTGGCCGCCATTCGCAGCGCGAGGCTCAGACCGCCGATGCCTGCGCCGACGACGAGGACATCGCTGGAATAACTCACGAGACCTCTCTCTTGGACTTTCCCAGAGACTCGACCGCGAGCGCCGCGTTCGTGATCGCGAAAGGAAGGAAAGGGCAGTCTTTCGGGTAGCCGGCCCTCCGCTCTTCCTCGCAGCCAAAGAGGGGGCAGGAAACAGTCTCTACCACCGCCTGGGCGACGTCTTCAGGGCGGAGGCCCGATAGCTGGATGTTGTGGTACATCGTGAGCCGGTCGCGGCCCGGATCATACAGCAGGGCAAGGACGTCGTCGTCTCCCTGCTCGCCGAGGAGCAGCAAGGTCCTCAGGAGCATGAGCTGATCATCGGCTTTTCCGCCGTTCTCCGCCACGAAGATCACCACCCGAGGGCGCAACCGCTTCAACACCGGCAGCGCCGCGGCCATATCGGCAACGACCGTTGTCGGAAACCCGATCCGAAGCCCGGCCAGGAGGTACCGAAACCGTCGGCCGAGCTGTTCATCCCGCGAGATGACGAGAATGTGGCGTCTCAAAGTTCGCCCCCGGCGAACAGTTCTGAGTCCTGAGTTCTGGGTTCTGAGATCGGAGCGGTGAGTCAGCAAAGCCGAGGCAGTGAGAGCCATCCCCTCACTCAGAACTCAGAACTCAGAACTCATAACTCAGGACTTCCCCCGCTCAATGGTGCTGGTGCGCACTCGCGGTTGACTCCTGGTTTTCCGGCGGGGACGGCGCCTGCGCCGATTCCGGCTTTTCCAACTCTTCAATCCGCATGCGCGCGTCCTCCACCAGCATGGCATGCTCCGACCCGGCCAGCTCGACGAACCTCCGATAGTTTTCGATCGCCTTGTCCTTGACATGGATGCCATCGTAGAGGATCGCTCGATTGAAGTACGCACGCGGGTAGGTTGGCTCGATGTCGATCGCCTTCTGCCACATCTCCAGCGCCTCTTGAAACTTCTGGAGCCCGTAGAGGCAGTTCCCGACACTGTTGTACCCCACAGGGGAGGTCGGTGACCGCTTGATCACCTCCCGATAGAGGTCCAACGCCTCTTCCAATCGGCCTTGGTCGAAATGCAGGTTGCCGAGGCCTTGGTAGGCCTCAACCAGTTCGGGATCGTATTGCAGCGCCAGGCGGTACAACGACATGGCCTTCTCCGGCCTGGCCGCTTCGTGATTGATCCGACCAAGCGCCAGATAGGCCGCCGCGAAATCGGGCTTCAGACGGATGGCCGACACGAAGGCCTCCGTCGCAGCACGGAGGCGGCCTTCTTTGGCCGCTACCTGCCCGCGCGCAAACAGGGCGGCAGCCTCTGCGCCGCTGGACGAGGAAGCCGTCGCCTTCGAATCCTCCGTGCCGGCGAAGACCGGCGAAGCCACCAGGAGGACCAACGCGAGAACCATGTCATTGATCCACTTTGTCATTTGACCATTGGACCATTGATTCAATGATTCAGTCGTCAATGAGCCGATCACGAGATTCCCTCTAGCCATTGCGGATCTCCACCCGGCGCGCACGGTTGTTGTTCGGTTCCACGATCACCACACGTCCCTTCGAATCCACCGCGACCCCGGTGGGGAAGGCCAGACTGGCCTTTTCCGGCGGACCTCCGTCTCCGGAGAATCCGCGCTGCCCCGTTCCTGCGATCGTGGTGATGCTGCCGCTCTTACTATCGATCTTGCGCACACGATCGTTCCCGGCATCGGCGATGTATACGTTACCGGCCTCATCCAACGCCACGCTGGCCGGCTGATTCAGGCATGCCTCTTTCGCAGACCCTCCATCGCCACAGAACTGATTGACTCCTTTCCCCGCCACAATGGTCACCTTACGAGTGGCGACTTCCACTTTCTTCACACGGTTGAGAAACGAGTCCGCCACATACAGACTGCCTTTGCCGTCGTAGGTGAGGCCGACCGGTGCGACAAACAACCCGCGAATCGTCGGCGTCCCCGAGGGATCCGTCTTCGCGCCCGGCGTCCCTTCGCCCACCACGCTCGAGATGATTTTGGTTTTCCCATCCACCCGTCTGATTCCACCGTTCTCCGAATCCGCGATGTAGAGGTTGCCTTCGTCATCGACTGTGACCGAGGTGGGATAAGACAACAATGCGCTCAGAGCCGGACCGTTATCGCCGCCAAGCCCTCGAATCCCCTGACCGGCCACCGTGGTGATGATTCCGCTCTTCGCGTCCACGCGTCGGATGCGATGATTCCGGGCGTCGGCGATGAAGAGGTTCCCGTCCTTGTCGTTCGCCAGCCCCATCGGAAACGCCAGGCAGGCTTTGTTGGCCGGGCCTCCGTCCCCGCAGAAGTCGCGTGTCCCGTTACCGGCAACCGTGGTGATGGTGCCGGTCGCGGCATCCACTTTGCGGACCCGGTTGTTCGTGGAGTCGGAGATGTAGATATTCCCCGCAGCGTCCACCGCGACCGCCCTGGGGTTACTCAAGCTGGCTGCCACGGCGGCGCCCCCGTCTCCTTTGAAATCAGGAGTGCCGTTGCCGACGACCGTGGCGATGACCGTCTTTCCGGCTCGATGGTCGTTTTTTTCGGCGACGCCGGTACCCGGCCATCCGGCCAACGCAGCCAGACAGACACCGGCAGATATTACTACGATGATCTTGTTGTGCATGTTTGGCCTCCTTCACCTATGAGCAAACAGCGAATAGCAAACAGCTCTGAGTCGGTCGCTGCTGGCTGCTCGCTACCCGCTATTAGCTGTTTCAATGCAAATGCGCAAAGCTCACCTTGAACGTGTTCGCCTCCGACGGTGTCAGGGACGATTGTCCTGCCGGAGTGCGCAAGACAACCAATCTCGGTCCTAACGGGGCATGCACCAGAATCGTCACCTTGACGGTCACGATCGTACCTTCCTCGTTGACGACCGGCTGGTCCTCGACCACGATGCCGGTCGACGGATAAAAGCGCACCTCCGAAGCTCCGGACAGGTTCCGTCCTTCGAGCGTCAACGAAAAGACCCAGCCGGAGGGTCCCCACTTCGGCGCAATCGCCGTAATCTCGGGGAGTTCCTGCACTTCTTTGCCGGCGGCGATTGCCGCGGAGCCTCCTCCAGGTTCGCTCGCTCCCACATCCGCAACAGCCGCCTGGACACCGACTCCTAAAACCATCAGTCCGACCATACCCGCCAACACCCAATTCCACACCGTGCCAACCGGAACGCTCATTGTTCCCATGGCCGTCCACCTCATGCGATAACCGGGGACAGGCACCGCGAAGCGCGGAGCCAGTCCCCTAGGCTTCATTCCGTTTTCCGTTTCCCGCCTTGTGTTGCACGCCACACTCGTCACTTGTCACCAGTCACTCGTCACTTCTAGTGCGCTCCCTCCTTGCTCGTCACGGCCTCGATCTTGTCCGCCAGCTTCTCGGCAAGACCGGGATCGATGCCCGCCAGAATGTCCAGATGCTCGCGCGCTCGCTTGACGTCGCCGGCCCCCTGGTACAAATACGCCACCGCTAGGTTGTATCGCGCGCCGGCATGGTTCGGATTCCACGACAACACTTTCTGAAACGCCTCTAGGGCGAGTGTGTTGTAGTCGGTCAAATCGGGCGTGGGGAGATCGGCCAAGCCGACCATGCTCTTGCGTCCGTAGGCCAATCCCAGGTTGTAGTAACCCTCTGCGTTGCGCGGGTCCAGCGTGGTGATCTCTTGAAACTGTTTGATGGCCTCGTCTAAGTCGCCCTTCTTGTCGGCCAGAAAGCCGAGCGCAAACCGGGCCGGCAGATTCGCGGGATCGCACCGGATGGTCTGTCGATACTGGCCGATCGCCATGTCATCCAGCTTTCGCTTCTGGTAGATGAGCCCGAGTCGATAGTGCGCTTCCGCCAAGTCGGGTTGTAACTTCAACGTCTCGATAAACTCGTGGATGGCCCGGTCGTCGTCCCCTTTCTGGCCAGCCACAATCCCCATCGCCAACCTCGCGTCGGCGTCTTTAGGCCGCAAGTCGGCCGCTTTGGCCAACGCGACCATCGCGTCGTCCCAGCGTTCGCGCTCCGCCAGGAGGACGCCGAGGTTGTATTGCGCCTCCGCGTGATCCGGATCGAGCCACACGACCTTCTCAAACTCTTCAATCGCCTGGTCCACTTGTCCGCGTTCGCTCGCCAGGATTCCCTTCGTGAAATAGTCGGTCGGGCTTTGGTCTCCTCCATCGGCCGCAGCGAAGCAGACCGGAACCCCCATCACGATCAGCGCGAGCACGAGCCCACCTATCACATCACATACCGTTGATCGACCTTGCCTGTTCACTGCATCCTCCTTCTTGGCCAGTTAAGGGGGGAAAGAAGTCCAAGGAGGCCGTCATTAAACTCCCTTCCCCCGAGAAGAGGTGGCACATTCGCCCCTTCCCAACGCGCGCTCAGAATAAGACGGCGCGAATTATGAATTGGCCGTCTCCGAAAATTCAGAATTCAGAATTCTCAATTCGCCGAAGGCGCCTGGCTTCCCTGCCTCGTTCCCCGCCGTCCGAATTCCTCGTGAATTCGATGGACCACCTGCAGTTTGGTGACGCCCCAGTGGGGGGCCACCACGTAATCCTCGGCCACCTCGCCCGTCACACGTTGGATGACGACCCCGGTAGGGGTGCGTTCGAGAAAGTCACAGGCCAACGAGACATATTCCGGCAACGCAAGGACCCGAATCGTCCCCCGCCGGTATGCGCGCTCGAGCGCCGTGTCCCTCGCCACATAGAGGTGATGCAGCTTCAACCCGTCGATCCCGAGTCGCGCCAGCCGCTCCGCCGTCTGCAGCATCATGTACCGCGACTCTCCCGGAAGTCCGAGAATCACGTGCGCACACACACGGAGTCCTCGCTGCTTGGCTCGACGCACGGCATCAGTGAATTCCGCATAGGTATGGCGTCGGTTGAGACGCCGCAGCGTCGCATCGTGGCTGCTCTGGAGGCCCAATTCGAGCCACAGGTGTGTGCGCTGCTCGTACTCCGCGAGAAGATCCAGGACCGCGTCCGGCACACAATCCGGACGCGTCCCGATCGACAGGCCCACGACGGCGGGATTCACCAGCGCCTGATCATAGACCGTGCGCAGGTAATCCACCGGGCCGAACGTGTTCGTATAGGCCTGAAAGTAGATGATGAACTTCTCGCCTTGCAGCCGATCCTGATAGAACCGCATTCCGTCCTCGATCTGCCGGCCGAGCGGAACGCGAATCGTGCGACTGTTGGCGCTGAAGCTGGCGTTGTTGCAATAGATGCACCCCCCGTGCCCCTTCGTGCCGTTGCGGTTCGGACAGTTGAAGCCGGCGTCTACCGCGATCTTGAAAACCCGGAACGGGAACTGCTCCCGCAAGTATTGCCCGCCGGAATAGAACGGCGCCCTCGACAAGCACTGACTATTGAGTGCCGAGGACTGAGCGTCGGCCTCAGGAACCGCAATCCTGAGCCCTCGCTCCTCAATCCTGGTCATCGTATTCCTCGCATGAGCTGCCAGGCCAGCAACGCGATCAAGGTTCCCACGCCCAAGAGATAAAGCCCGCCGAACGGAATGAAGAACCACCGTTCAGCCAGGGCAAACGCTGCGGCCTTCCCCCTCGCCGGGAGCGCAATCGCCACGGTGAGCCATCCGAACGGGTACAACAATCCGAGCAGCACCCAGCTCGTCAACAAGATCCGGAGCCGTTCGGCGACCGAAAGATTGGCGATGACGGTGACCATCGCGAGCGTCACGAGGCCCAGCCCGTGCGTGTGGGTATGGAAGAGATGGAGTCGCGCCAGGACCTCCTGGGCGATCCCTTCCACGATGGTTTGATCGACATCGCTCAAGCCCGTGAGCTGGTGGACGGTCGGATACTCTTTGGCCGCTTCCGCGGCGGTGGCCAGAATCTGCGTTCGAAAGCCGCCCTGGAGCGCGCCGGCCAGCTCGCCCCACCCGAAGAGAAGGAGGCACGCAAATACGGCTGCCAGCGGCGGGGCTTTCACTGTGAGATGTTCGGTCATGCTCTTGATCCCTTGGCCGCAGCCACGATCGACCGTAACTGCGCGCCGACAAGCTGCTCCTGAAAGCCGTCAACCAGCCCAGCCAGGAACTCGGCCCGCAAGGCTTCCAGCCCAGTCGCATCCCCCCGCTTGACCGCGACCGCCATTCGGTCGAGCAATCGGTCCAACGTTTTGATCTGCTCCGGCGCGCGGAATTTCAGGAGCCGCTCGAACATGTGGGAGAAATAGTCATGGGCGACCGCCAGCACGGCGGCCCGGGTTTCGACGCGCGCGCTCGAATCCTGCATGAGCAGGTCCAGTCGGTCCAATTTTTCGAGGATGAGGAGGAATGACAGAGAGTAGAGCGCCTTCTGGAGGCGAGGCACGTCTTTCCGATCCAGTGCGCCGGCAGTCTCCTCCGCGAGCGAGGTCCGATAGGCGGAATCGAGGCGCACGGCCGTGCGAAGCAAGCCGACTTCCTGGATCAGACGTCCGCGGCTCGTGTCGGGAAAGTCCTCCCGGATCGAGGCCGCCTTCGCGTAAGCCTGATCCGGTTTCCCTCGGTTGATCAGCAAGAGCGTATCGTGCATGCGCTCGAGTAAGATCGGGACCGGCTGGCTCAGCTCATGGGCCCACCCCGGTGAAGGGACAAGGCAAAAGGCAAACAGCAATAAGTAAAGAGCTACAAAACCGCGCAGGGTGCCAACGCTCATTGTCGGCCTCCTTGAACAAGCCGGGCATGGGGCGAGAGGCAGCAGTTCTGAATTGAAAGGTTTGAGTTCTGACTTGTCAGCAAGAACTCCTAGCTCAGAATTCAGAACTCGTAAGACCTCGGCCTCCCGCCTCACGCCTTAATTAAGGCGTCTTAAAGAATGTGTCATACACGCCGTAGGCGAGGATAAGACCGATCACTGTGAACCACGCATAATCGGTCGATCCGTAGCCGCCCGTGGACACCGTGGTCTCTTCCGCCAACGCCATTGTCGGCCAGAGTGATCCGGCCGCCATGATCCAGAACACCGATTCTTCTGCTCGGTTCATCTTCTTTCTTCTCCTCAATGAGCTGAGCGAACAGCTCATAGCGGACAGCCCGGAATCATCTGCCCGCTACGAGCTGCCAGCTACTTGCTGTTCGCCCAAGCTGGGTTTATTTCAGTTCAAACGCGACCTTGACCTCGCCGTCTTTCACCTCGATCTCCTTGGTCAGCACGATGTGGTCTTCGTAGTTCGGACGCTCAAGTTGGGCATCTTCCGGCTTGATATGGCCTGCTTTGATCTTCTCTTCCGCTTCCTTGATCGAGCGAGTCACATCCTCCATGTTCTTCGCTTTCCAGCTCTCGTGCCAGGCAACGACCTTGTACTTGCCCGGAGGAACATCGCCGATCTTGAAGTTGCCATCCCCGTCGGTGACGGCAAAATACCCATGGTCGAACGTATACACATAGCCGTTCATATGCACATGGGAGTCGCATTGGAGTTTATTGAGTCCGCCCGCGCGCAACTTCCGCTCAATCACCTGACCCTTTTCCGAGAGCGCGACGTTGAACTGCGTTGCGTGTTTATCGTTGAAGGTGTGCGGATTGTGCAGAATCGGATCGGTGTTCTTCATTGAAATGTTTTTGTTCTTGACCATCGCGACGACATGCTGCACGAAGTCGCACTTCTTCTTGGGATCGCCCATCTCCAAATCATATTTCTCCTGCGTCGGCCCGCCGGTGGCGCCTTCCAGATAGACGACCGTCCACTGGACGCCCTTGTTCTTCGGATTCACCACCAGGACCGGTAATTCGATCTCGGTCCCGCAATAGTCCGCGTTCTTCGCGATGCGAATTTTCGGGTTCGCAGGCGCATTACCCGCGAATGTCACTGTCCCGCTTATGGTCCCGGCAGCAAAACTCTCTGCCACCCCGGCGGAAAGCCAGGCTGCTGTCGCTATCCCACATACGCCGATCAGTCCCCACTTGTTCATCGCACACCCTCCTTAGGTTAAAAAACCCTTCATCGGTTCTACTGCACCCTGAACACTTCTGAACGATCCTATCCTCCGGACTCCAGCAACTTCTTCACACTCTCGTCGATCGTCGGCCCGCCCTTGAACTCCCGCGAGGGGATGCCGCGACGTTGCGACGTCACCATGTAAAACTTGCCGTCGGTGCCCACCCGCACGCGCGTGTCCAACTCCTGTCCCACCCTCACCCTTCTCTTGAAATGCTTGATCGCCTCATCCGTCTCGATGATCACCTCTATGTTTTGTCCCAGCCGCTCCATCGCCCCCTCGATCACCTTCATCGTGATGCTGATCGGGGCCGCCTCGTAGTTGGTCTTGGTCACGATCCCCATCAAAAAAATATCGAAGCCTGCCCGCTGACCGACCGATGAGTCACTGGAAGGTCCTTTCTTGCTCTCCGAACCTGCAGACGGCTCAGCAGCCTGAACGAGCCCCCCTGTCACGCTTATTGCCAGGATCGCTCCCACCACGACAGCCACCAGCCGGTGCGCGCTCGTGCGGGCTCTCCGAACTTTATGACCATTGTTAGGGTTCAACGATCACCTCCCCGAGCATGCCGCCCTTTCCTGAAATCGACTGCAGCGACCAGTGGATGACGCACATATAGGGATACGTTCCAGGCTTCTCAAACTTGTAAAGATAGTACTGACCCGGCAGCAACGTCCCCCCATCCAGCGGTTTCGCGAGGTTCGGATCACTGAGATCTTTCCCGCTGATCACCTGGTGGACGTCTTGATCGTCATTGACCCACTCGACCGTATCGCCCACCTTCACCTTGAGCACGTCGGGGGTGAACTGCCGATCCTTCATGGATACTTTCACAGTGCCGGCTTCAGACCGCTCCGCTGCATATGCCACCAGTAGAAAAATGGCCATGGCACCCGCCAGTGCCACTCTCATCAAGTTAGTCATGGTTGTTCTCCACGCACGACGATTTCTCCCACCATCCCCAGTTCACCCGTCACGTCGCTGAGCGATCGATGAATGACGCACATATACGGATACGTCCCCGGTTTCCTAAAGGTGAACGTGTATCGCTGGTCCCACATGAGAGTGCCGGAATTCAAGGGAACTCCTGTCTCCCGGTCGAACGGCGACTTCCCGCTCACCACTTCGTGGAGCTCCGTATCGTCGTTGATCCACTGAACGGTGTCTCCCACCTCCACTTCGATTCGTCCCGGATGAAAGCCCCGGCCCTTCATGGAGACCGTGATCGTCTCGGCCCAGACGGCAGAGCCAGCAAAGCCATCCAGCATCAGCGACAAGACCGCACCGCACAGCACACCCCGGATCATGTGGTCCTTCACGTTTCACAACCCCACGATCCTGGTCATGGCCCGGTCCCTACCGCCACCGTCTGCACGACATCATCGGCCGACAACCGGAGTTCGACGCGCTCGGCCTTCTTGCCGACTCGGTCCAATTGGTCTGCAGCTTCCTCAGATAGCTTTAGCTTCACCGCTTGACCTTGAACGATTTCGACCGTTGCAGTCTTGCCCTTCACATCGACTTCTTTCAGCGTCCCTTGCACGATCTTGACGGGCGCGCCCTTCGCTCGTTCCGCTTTCGTCTCGGCCATGGCCATGGTCAATGAGCCGCTGACCAGCATGATGAATAAAACCGGCATGATGTTTTTCATCGCCATCCCCCCTTTTTCCATTTTCAATTTCGGACTCACACGCACTACCCGGTGATGACCGCGCCTTCCATGTGGTCTGGCAGAAGTGATGCCTTTACTCACATTCACAATTCAGCGATCTTTTTTCCCAACTTCCCTATTGCACTGCGGCGTTTCGCATCAGCAGGTGTCTCTCCGCTGCTCCAAACGGCACCAAACAAATTCTCCGTCAGAACGCCGATTCGTCTCCGTCCGTGCAAGGAGGAAAAGAGGGCTGCCAGGCTTCTAGTCACCTATCAGCTTCTCGTCTTCCAGTCGTAGCTCGTTCATTTCGCCGCCGGCGCCTCCGGGGGTCGGATCGTCACCGGCAAATTCCGGCGGAGCACCGTGATCACCTTGTCGCCGTCGGCCGTGATGTCCACGCCGTCGCCGACGTTGAGCCGCTTTTTCCACACGGGACTGGCCAGAATGTCTTTGTCCGTCACTGTAAATGCCTTCGTTCCCCCGTTCCGCAACTCGATCTCGACTGCCCCGGAATCCTTGTCGATCTTGGTGACGTTCCCGGAATGGACCACGCGATCGCCGGCCAAGGCTATTCCGCCGGATAGAATCACACCTAAGATCACGAGCAGTAACACTTTCGAAGGCTTCATCAGCATGCTTCTACCTCCCCCTCGGTACGATCTTCCGCTTGATCTACTAGACGGTCGGGCAGGATTAGGAAACTGACTTTGGCTTGAGGTGAGCGGAAGTCCGGACTCATTCCGAACTTCCCGTTCCCGTCTCTTGACCTCCCTATTTAGGAGCCGCTGCGGTCTCCGCAGGCCGGATCGTGACCGGCAGATTCCGGCGAAGCACCGTGATGACCTTGTCGCCGTCGGCCGTGATGTCCACGCCGTCGCCGACGTTGAGCCGCTTTTTCCACACGGGACTGGCCAGAATGTCTTTGTCCGTCACCGTAAATGCCTTCGTTCCCCCGTTCCGTAACTCGATCTCGACCGCCCCGGAGTCCTTGTTGATCTTGGTGACATTCCCGGAATGGACCACGCGATCAGCGAATGCCACGCCACCAAACAGGATCGTCCAGGAGATCGCGACCAGTAACAACCGTGACATTTTCATGACCTCTCCCTCCTCTCGACGCCGGGAGGGAGGAGCGGGAGCTCCTCACCTCCTCAAGCACCGTTCCAGTTCTACGGCTATTCGCCCGCGAGCTGCTTCTTGATCGCCTTATGCGACAGCGACATGTTCATGGTCTTCGGATCGTCCATGTGCTTGAACCCCGGCAACGGCAACTGCGGAATCACCGGCAGGTACGGGTTGTTCTCGTACTCGATGATCGTCAGGAGTCCGCCCGGATAGGCTCCGTCATTCGTCGCGTGGGGCACCCGGTGGCAGTGGAACACCCACCGGCCGGGATTGTTGGCCTTAAAGACGATGTCGGTTCGTTGCGCGGCGTTCAGGTTCATCGCGTCCCTGAACTCCCAGTATTTCGGACAGCGATCGCACTCGGCACTGGCTTGCGCAAACGCATGGCCGTGCAGGTGCATCGCATGGGACCAGTAACCGAAATTCAGGAATCGGACCCGCACGATGTCGCCTTCCCGCACGAAGATCATCGGCGTCTCGGGAAAGGATTTGCCGTTGATCGTGAAGTAGTTGAAGTTGGCGATCTTCCTCGGATGGCCGAGTTCCATGCCTCCGCTCTCGCCGTCGTCGATCCGCGTGTCCACCTCGTCCAGGATCATCACGTAGTCCCGGTCGATTCTGGCTGCAGGATCGGCCACCTGGTTCGCATTCGTCCCGTTCGCCGCTTCAGCCGGCGGATACACGACGAAGGACCCATAGAGTCCCATGTCCATGTGCGTCGCCGCGTTCACGTGGCAGTGATAGAAATGGTGCCCTGAGGGCTTCGCCATGAACTCATACACGAACGTCTCGCCCGGTTGGATCGACAACTGGGTGATGTTCGGCACGCCGTCCATATTGACCGGCACCCAGAACCCGTGCGGGTGAATGGTGTGGTCAATGGTCGTGTTGTTCTTGACCGTAATGCGGACGATGTCGCCCTCGGTCGCCGTCAGGAGCGGTCCGGGCACCTGCCCGTTGAACGCCCACTGCGTCACGTACACGTCGCCGACGATGTTCCACTTGATCTGCTCGATCGTCAGGTAGTATTCGACGATCTTGCCGGTCGCCCGGAACGACATGTTCTCGGCGGCCCAGATATCAGGTGGATAACCGAACTTGCTCACCGGCGGGTTTTTGATCGAGTTCCATCGGTCCGGATAGGGTTGCTTGTGCGTCTTGACTTCTGGGTCGGCCGCAAACGCGACACCCGCCGCAAACGCGCAGAGGGTGAGCGCCATCATCGCGACGACCATTCCTCTTGTCCTTCTCATGATCATTCCTCCTCTCTACAAAACGCTCGCTGTCAGATTACTGGCTGTGCCTGGGACCACTGTTGCCGTCAGCTCACCTCCCTTCTTCTCTTCAGGTAGCCAATAGCGAGTAGCGAGTAGCTAGCAGCTTGTCGATTTGAGCTGCCTGCTGCCTGCTACTCGCTGCCGGCTGTTCGCTATTCGCTGCATTGTCAGACCTGCAACATGCGATGACCGACGCGCTGTTTTTGCTCGGCGTTCAGTCGCATGCCGGCCAGCACGTAGAGAATGCGCTCCTCGCATGCAATATGACTGCGGAAGCGCTTCACGAACGACCGAATTCCCAACCGATCGGCGCCGTCGGCAACGGACGGGGTTGCAGTGTGTTTCGAAAGTCGCTTCATAATGCTCGCCGCATCCGCTTTCAGTGCGCGATGCTCACAGAGCAAGCCCTCGAATTGTTCGCGTTCTCCGTTCTTACGCCCAACAACGCGACTGAGCGCGGAAATCAGCGTCGCTTCCCGCTTGTAGTGCACGTCCACTCGTCCGGTGAAAAAACGGAACAGTTCGCAGAGCGTGCTTCGACCCGGCTCCAACAGCGCAGCTCCTTTCTTGCTCTTCGGTCCGATCGTGGCCTCGATCATGTGCAACTGTTCCAGGATCATCTCGTGTTCCCGTTTCAGAAGGGCCACGGGGTCCACTGCTGCTTCCTTACGTGTGCGCCGTGATCGCCTCATCATTGGCCGGCTCTGTGGAGGGAGCCATCGTCATGCGTTCGGCCCGCACCCTTCTTTTTCGACGCCCACAGTAAAGAAAACGAGGTAAGCCAACACTGTGGTTAGCCGGTCCGGCTTATGATTCTTCTCAAAGCCTAGGAATGGGTCTTTGGACCTATAGCTCGGGATCAGCGAGCAGCAGGTGGCGCGTAGCCGAAAGTCAGCGAATAGCGAGTAGCTAAATGCTAGGAACAGCTAAGAGTTAGGTGGTATAAGCCGGGCAAGACAGGGAAGAAAGGGGGATTCTGCTGAAAGAGGCGCCGCTCGGAGCTATTCGCTGCTCGCTATTTGCTGTTAGCTGCTGGCTGTTCGCTATTCGCTATCAGATTAGTGCCGTGCGATGCGGGCCAGGCGATCCGGCTTGAGGAGGGTGATCGCTCGTCCGTCTATGTTGACGAGTCCTTCGTCCCGAAAGGCGCTGAGGAGCCGAATGGCCGTTTCGACGGTGATGCCCGCCATTTCAGCCACCTCCTCGCGTTTGAGCGTGATTCCCACGAGAAGCCCGCCGTCCGCCTTCTTGCCGAATCGTTCGCCCAGTTCCACGAGCAGTCCCGCCAGGCGCTCGCGCGCGGTCTTGAAGGTGAACTGGTCGAGCTGGTCCATATTCATGCCCAGTTCACTGCTTAGGAGTTGGATCACGCTCAAGGCCAGCCCAGGGTTGCGCTGGATGAGCGCCATGTAGGGCTCCTTTTCGATCAGGCAGATCTGGGATGGTTCCAGGGTCTCACAGGTGACTTCGTGGATGGCCTTGGCCCGAAACGCGTGCTTCTCGATCAGTTCGCCGCTCTCTAGGATGCGCACGATCTGTCGCTGGCCGCGGACCGAAGAGCGGGTAAGCTTGACCTTGCCGGCACAGAGCAAGTACAAGCCCAGGCAGGCATGGCCCTCGTAGAAGACCGTCTGCTGAGGTTCGTACATCAGGGAGCGCTTGATTTTCTCGAAGCCGGCGAGATCTTCTCCGGTGAGGTTGCACAGCACAGCCTTGCTACGTAAACCGCAACTGTCGCAGCCTTCAATGAGGCAATGCTTGGGTCTCACTCCCCTGCCTCGTGGACTTGCGCAAGACTTTGCAAGCGCGTACTCAAGAAACCTGGGTTGCAAGGACTACACCTCTTCGTCACCTGTAATCACGAGCAAGCCGAGGAATGAGCTAACTATTCATGCGTGTTGAAAGATATTCCACGGGACTTGCCGCGCGGATGCAGTACGTCTCTGGGTCAAAGAGCTACAAACACCCTCATTGAGCTGCTGCACAATGCCACAGAAGGCTGGGCGGACCGAATGTTAAGCTCCCTATCGCTGAGATCCTTCGCTGGCGGGGCTGTAGAGAATGGGCGGTGTTAAGTAAGTATGAAGCGTTCGTCGAGAGAGCCTCAACGGAGAATGATGTATGGTTCACCGTTTCCGAGCGCATCGAGGCAATCGACCTTGCTCGATGAGCTGTCGAACTTCTGGTGGCCCAGAAGGGATGCCAAATGAATACCCTTCGGCGTTCGATTTGCATGGCCAAGCTTATTGAGGGCGTATCGCCCGCGACCTCGCTATATCGTTTGAGTCGACGCACGGCGCCGCCCATGCGACTCTCAATCTTCACCGCGCTCCTCGCAACAGTCATTTCGTGGACGGCACTTGCCCTTGCTCAGGAACGATCACCCGAGATCACCGGAAAGGACGGCGCCCCGATGGTTCTCGTTCCAGCCGGAGAATTCACGATGGGCAGTGAAGGGTGGGAGGCGGATGAGAAACCTGTCCATCGAGTCTCCCTCGATGCGTTCTATATGGATAAGTTCGAGGTGACGACTGCCCAATACGGTCGATTCATGCAAGAGACCGGTCGCGAGCCGCCGTCGAAGTGGAAGGATGTGAACCATGTCACCGACGGCAGTCGTCCGGTCGTCGGCGTCACCTGGCATGACGCCGATGCCTACTGCCGCCACTATGGGAAACGTCTCCCGACCGAAGCCGAGTGGGAGAAAGCCGCGCGGGGCACCGACGGACGAAGGTTCCCATGGGGGAACGAGGAGCCGACGCGTCTCCGCGCGAACTTCGGCGCGACGTGGATCGGGTATGAGACGCTGTTGCCTGTGGGAAGTCTAGAGCCGGGGAAGAGCCCGTACGGGATCTATGAGCTGGCGGGCAATACCTGGGAGTGGGTCGCAGATTGGTACGACGTGAATTACTACAAGAGCAGTCCCGATCGGAATCCGACGGGGCCCGCTCGCGGCGGAAGCAAGGTCGCGCGCGGAGGCTCTTGGTACAACATGCTCTATGACCTGCGCTCGACCAACCGAAACTACTTCGGACCGGCGAGCACGTTTTTTGACCTCGGCTTCCGGTGCGCCCGAGACCTCGGACCGTGAAAAGTATGAATTGGTGATTTGGTGATCTGGCGAAGTTTCGCACATTACTCCACCGGATCACCGAATCATGCTTCACCAAATCGTCCTCGCTATTCGCTGCCTGCCGTTCGCGCCATACATTCGCTGCCCACGCCTGTTACTCGGAGTTGCTCGGGGATCGATCTCCGGCGTCTGCCGAAGTTCAAAAGGTGAATTGGCTTTGCATCGCGGCGTGCTTCGCCTAAGATGCCGTCTGGAGGCCGGGCATAACCCCATTACCAATCATGAGGAGGTGTTCGCATGCCCAAGCTTCCATTGCTTGAACTCAAGAACTCGCCAGTTGACCCCGACCAACCCATCCTTCTCTATGACGGTGACTCGCACAAGATCTATTGGGTCGGCGCTCACTCCACCGGAGAGGAAATCGAGTGCAACTCGTATCTGATTATTGATGAAGGAGCAGGCTACCTACTGGAACCCGGCGGCTTCGACCGCTTCCCCCCGGTATTCAAGAAGGTCTGTTACCTGATGTCACCGAGCGCCGTCTCGCACCTCTATTTCAGCCACCAAGACCCCGACATCTGCGCGTCATTCCCGAGCTGGGTGAAGTGGAACGAAAACATCCAGTTGGTAATTTCCTCTCTGTGGCAGCGGTTCATGCCGCATTACGAGTCACGGGATGTCACGGGGAAGAGTTATAGGTTGAACTATATCCCGGTGGGCGACGAAGGAGCGACGATCACGCTGAAGAGCGGAGGGCGCCTCGAGTGCATTTCCGCGCCGTATCTCCATTCACCCGGGAATATTCTGCTATTCGATTCGGAGAGCGGATTCTTATTTACCGGCGATGTCGGGGCGTCTGTCTATAAAGACAATGCCTTCCACCTCATCATCGACAACTGGGACGCGCATATCAGAGCCATGCAGGGATTCCACCAACGGTACATGTCCTGTAACCGGGCCGTCGCCGGGATGATCAAGAAGCTGGCCGGGTACCGGATTACCGCCATGCTCCCCCAACATGGCTCCATTTTCCGCGGTGAAGAAGTGACTCGTTTCTTCCAATGGCTGGGTCATTTACCGGTGGGCGCCGATTACCTGTATCGAAATGCCGCGTAAGCCCCTCGCCCGTCCGTCGCTCGACCCTCGATCTTGCTCGAAGGGGACCGGCTCGCCGCAGCGGCGTGCCTGTCCCCGTCCCGGGCACTATTTTCATCTGAACTAGCGAATAGCTCACCCCCACCCTTCCCTCCCCATCACCCGCTGCATCTTGGGGAGCAACGGGTCCCCGGGGGAAGGACAAGGAAAGGGCGTCATAAAGCTGCCCGCTGTTCGCTGCTCGCTATTCTCTGTTCGCTGCTCGCTATTCAGTCCTCGCCGAGCCAGGAAGATAATTGCAGAACGGTTCTTCGTAGAGATAAATGCCCGTCTGCCCGAAGGCCCGCGCGCGGCAGCCGCCGCAGACGATTCGATATTCGCACACTCCGCACTTCCCCAGCAGCAAGTTCGGATCACGCAATTCCTCGAAAACGGACGCCTCCTCCCAGATAGATTTGAAGGATTGCTGGCGCACGTTCCCGGCTGACACCGGGAGGTAGCCGCATGGAAAGACCTCCCCGCGATAAGACACAAAGCAAATGCCCGTTCCGGCCAGGCAGCCGCGACGGGAAGCTCGGAGTTCTGAGTCTTGAGTTCTGAGTTCTGAGTTAGAAACTCGACCCGTTCGATCACCGGACTGGGAATCAACGCCGGCTTCAACAATCGCCTGCCGCTGGAGCCGAATCCTCTGCGCGTGCGGCGCGCAAGTTGCGCGGATTTCCATCGTCTCGGTTTGAGCGAGTTCGTCGATCCAATACAACACTTCTTCATAATCCCGTGGAGTGAGCTGGGCGGTCCGCATGATCTCCAGCCCGCACCCGACCGGGACGAGCAAAAATAGATGCCAGGCGTCGGCGCCGAGCTTCCGCACCAACTCATAGATCTCTTCAAGTCGTTCCCGGTTCTGCAGGGTGACGGTGGTATTCACCTGCATCGACATGCCGAGCTCCTTCAGATGAATGAATCCATCCACCGCTTGATCAAACGCGCCCGGTACCCGGCGGAATCGGTCATGCGTCTCGGCGTCCGGCCCGTCGAGACTGATCGACACTCGCTTGAATCCGGCCTCGACGACATGTTTGGCCATGTCGCGGTTGACAAGCGTCCCGTTGGTGGCCAGAGCCATTCGCAGCCCTCGCCACGCGCCATAGGTCGCTAAGTCGAAGAGATCGCGCCGGAGCAGCGGCTCACCGCCGGTGAGCACGAGAATGGGTTGCCCCACTTCGGCGATCGCGTCGATGAGTCTGAAGCCTTCGGCCAACGACAGCTCGTCCGGAGACGACTGCGTTTGCGGAATTGCACGGCAGTGCGCGCAGCGTAAATTGCAGCGCTTCGTGGTTTCCCAGTAGACGAGGCGTGGAGGGGGGTGCATGAAACAATTCTGAATTATGAATGATGAATTATGAATTGAGTTCGGGGTTCAGAGCAGACCACTCAGGAATCTATCCCCAAGAAATATAACTCGATACCGGAGATCCCGCTCTGCACTATTGGCCCTTCACTTGAGGGCCAAACGGGGAACGGACAAGGTGGCAGGAGGAACGCCCCCACCTTGTCCGTTGAGCTGGGCAAGGCTCCTTCCCCTTTTCTGAGCAAGTAGCGAGCAGCTCCGAATAGCGAATAGCAAGTAGCGAACAGCTTGCAGCAAGAAGTTCAGAGCTACCCGCTATTCGCTATCAGCTATTCGCTTCTGTTCGAGAGCAATCCGCTACCTGCTACCAGCTATTCGCTTCTTACCATCAGAACGTAATCCCGACGTACGGCCCGACCTGGAAGTAAGAGTTGTTCGTGTTGGTCATGTTAGCCGTCAAGTGGTAACGGGCATCCGCTCCAACCTTGAAGGCCTTCCAGACTGCATATTCAAACCCCGCGCCGAATTGCACGCCGACGTCGAGATATTGCGTTCGATTCGAGGGGGGGCTGATCACGTGGATGTCCAACCCAACAGGAATGATCCAGGGCCGAAACGCGTTGCCCTCCATAAACTTCAGCTTCGGCGCCACGTCGATGGTCACCATGGTGAGTTGGACCACCTGAGGATCGACTGCGGTAATACCGGTGACAGTATGGGCAGCCACGCTCCCAGCGGTGTTATTCACTCTCGCTGAATTGATCCGGTTGAACTGCAAACCGATTTCTCCTATCCCTGTGATTCCCTTCATCAGACCCCAGGCATCTTTGGAAAGGCCCAAGTCCAACCACGCTCCGACATACCACCCGGCGTTGCCTCCGTTGACTCCCGTGAGGCCATTCGTGTCGGTAAAAATCTGCCTGCCGCGGTCCTCGCTCAGATTCATGAACCCGCCCTTGAACACCACCATATTGCCGGTCTCCTCCGCCCAGGCCGACCAGGGCGCAAACATGGTCCCGAGAGCCAGCAAGACCATGATGATCAGGCTCGTGGCCCTCACTCTCTGATCGTATCTCTTCATCACGCTCCTCCTTTGTAAGATGTGTCGAATTGTCGATGTATCGAGACAGCCCACACGCGCCGCAAGCCTACGCAATCTTTCGCAGAGGCGCCTTGACTGCCTCCGGCATCCAATGTGATTCTTGTCAGGCAGGGGAATAGGCCATTCGGCCTATGATGGGGACAGCGAACAGCGAATAGCTGGTAGCGAATAGAAAACAGCAGGAGCAGGATGCTCGGAGTTGCTCGCTATTGGCCATCAGCTACTCGCTATCAGCTTTTCCATGGCTATTCTCTGCTCGCTGTTCGCTGTTCTCTATTCGCTACTCGCCGGTTTTCGGGCAGGCGAAGATTGGGGCACCACTCCACCTCGGCGGTGACTGCGAGGCGCGAGAGGTGCCCTTCGACGGGCGGTACACCGCTACTCTGAATCTCCGCGCGGCATGGCATGCACACAAATTGGCAAGACACGGGACAGGTCGGGCCCGAGCAGCCCTCCAGAAGATTGTGTTTGCCCGCCTTGCGAAGGCAGTGCTCTTCAGGGCTCGGCGCATCGAGGCTCTCGCGGTAACACTCCAGCCTCGCCCACAGCCGCAGGAGGCTCGAGATCTGCCGTCCGTTCATGCTCGCCCAGGCGTCCGGAACGCGGACGCTTTCACCCACGATCTGGAGCGCCAGATCGATGGCATCGGGCAATTGCGGGAAAATCGCGATCCAGTCTTGCCCTTCGATCGTGAAGCTCGGCGCCCGTTTCATGAGTGTCTGCACATAGGGCGTCGCTTCGACCGACGTTTCCGGGATATGGACGACCAGGTTCACCCGCCCTCTCCCAAGCGAGAATCTTATTCCCCACTCGCCCGCGAGACCCGTACCTGCGGCGACTCAGATAGGGCCCGATCATTCTGCGCGTCGCGCGCGCACCGGAAGCCCAGCCAATTCATCTTCGTGTTGGGGTCGGTCCCATTCCGCATCGCCGCCCGCATCGTGGTGGTGCTGTCGATCCAGCCGCCGCCGCGGAAGGCTTTTTGCGTTCCTGTTTCCGGCCCCTTCGGATTGCGGCTCGGAGCCGTCGCGTAATAATCGGGTTGGTACCAGTCCGCCACCCATTCAGCCACGTTGCCGATCATCTGATGGATGCCGTAGGGACTCACGGCGTTCTCATATTTGTCGACCGAGATGATCGGCGGATACAGCAGCAGCCGTTCGGGCCGGTCGCGAACCGGCCCGGACAGTCCCGAGCGGCCGAAGTTCGCCCGGCTCAATCCTGCCGTCTGGTTGCCCCACGGATTGATCCGACCATCCGTCCCGCGCGCCGCCTTCTCCCACTCGGCTTCGGTCGGGAGGCGCTTCCCGGCCCACTTACAATAGGCGTCCGCGTCGTACCAGCTCACGTGCATGATCGGGTGATGCGCCATGGTTTCCTGGAAGTTGCCGCCGTCATATCGCCAGTCGAGCTGTGGTGGCCGGTTCGCGGCCAGCACAAACTTGAGGTACTGCAGCGCGGTCACTTCGTATTTGTCGATCTCGAATGCATCGAGATACACGCTGCGCTGCGGCATCTCGGAGCGATACGCCAAGCGATCCACTTTCTTGTCGCTGCCCATGAGAAATTCGCCGGCAGGGACCAGGACCATCTCCTCCTTGACCGGCCAGTCGGCCACCCGTTGCGCGGCGATCTTCTTCCCTTCAGCGGTCCACTCGACCGTGATATCCTGCGTATCGAGTCCCCACGCGACCTTCACCAGCGCGAGGATCGCTGCCGCGATCAGCAACGCGTTGATGACCCACTCAAGCTTCCTATACGCACCCATATTCTTCGCTTCCATTACTCGGCCTCCTTGTTTCGGTCATTGGTCGACGGTCAATCGTCATTGGTCACTGGAGCAGAAGATGTCATTGGTCAACGGTCATTGGGTGGCAAGAGAGACTTTTCGCCAATGACCGATGACTAATGACTTTGTCCGCCTCCGTTGACCATTGACAATTGACCATTGACGTTTATGACTGATCTCGCGCACCGGAACCCGATCAGATAACTCCTGTGGTCCGGCGCTGCCGCATTCCGCCCGGCCGATCGCGCCACCTCCGGGTCCTCGTTCCACGACCCTCCCCTGAAGACCTTGTCTTCGCCGTCGGCCGGCCCTCTCGGGTTCTCGTTGACTCCTTTCCGGTAATATTCAGGATCAAACCAATCGGCGACCCATTCGCTCACGTTGCCCGCCATCTGGTAGACCCCGTAAGGGCTGACGCCGCGCTCATACCGGTCGACGTTCGCCAACGGGGGATACTTCACGCCTCGTTTGGACCCCGGATGGGCGATGTTGCTCTTGATCCACCCCGCCGGCTCGTCGCCCCAGGGGAAGATGCGACCATCGCCCCCTCGCGCCGCCTTTTCCCATTCCGCCTCGGTCGGAAGACGCTTCCCCACCCACCGGCAGTAGCGATCCGCTTCCTCCCAACTCACCCCAATGACCGGGTGCCGCGACTGCTTCTCCGGGAAGGGATCCTGCGTCCAATACGGCGGCCACGTGGCCCCTGTGGCCAACACGAACCGGAGATAGTGAACGTTCGTGACCTCGTACCGGTCGATGGCAAAAGCATCGAGCACGACCGATCGCTGCGGTTGTTCCTGCGGCCCAGCCGCGCGATCCACCCGAGGATCGCTGCCCATCAAGAACGATCCTGCCGGCACGAACACCATGTCATCGGGAACCTCCAGCAACGCCAACCGCTCCAGCTCCCAGGGCTGCGCCCAGGGGTCATGTTTCGGCGTGAGGTGATCGGCCTGCGCGACGGCGGACAGTAGGCTCCATGCCATCAGGCTTACAAATCCGGCATGTAGTGTCGGTCCTGCCACGCCTCTTGTGCCTTTTCGTCACTGGTCAAGGGTCAATGGTCATTGGTGAAAGAATTCGATGACCCCCGCCAATGACTAATGACGAATGACTATTGCCCACTAGAACGTCTGCTTCTCCAACGTCGGAATGATTTGGGACTGAACGTCCTCCGTAATCGTGTAGCGCACGTATGCGTTCTCGACCATTTGATTGGCATAAAGGCGGCCGGTCGGAGCAGCGACTTTGAAGCCGACGGTCGTCTCCTCTTTCGGCTTGATGATCACAGTCTCTTCGTACGTTTCGCGCACATAGGGATGCCAGATGGTGACCTTGTATGTGCCGGGCGGAATGTCGTCGATCTCGAACCGGCCGTCTTGGTCGGTAATCGCGTAGTAGGGATGATCCACGACCAACGCCCAGCTTTCCATGTACGCGTGAAACCCGCACTGCATCGTGAAAATCTCGCGGCCTTTGGTCATCTTGACCGTTTGGTTCATCGGCGTGCCTTCGTAATGCTTGTGGAAGTGCGCGCTGAGCCCGGCTTCGTGGGGATACCGCGGGCTGATGGGAAGCGGAACGTTGAACAAGACCCGAGGCCCCAGATGCGAGGTTTCATAGGCCTGGATATCGTGCATCGCCGGGTCCATATTTACGACCACGACATCGTGGTGATCGCGAACGACGGTCACGAACGGCATGAAGCGGCAATCCCGCGCCTCGATCCGAGGAGGCTTGTACGCGCCGAACGGTTTCCCCTTCTCGATTTCCTGGAGCAACACGACGACCTGGCGGAATTCTCCGTGCTCACCCACATTGAACGGCTGGAGCAGACGCCACCCCCTGCCGTCAGAGATACGTCCGCAATAGATGGCATCCGGCAGCGTCGTGAGGTTGTACCCCTTGGGCTTCGGCACCTCCCCTACAAGCGTGACGGATCCGGAGATACTCCCGCCATCGGTGACCGTCACCTCTTCATAGGCGTAGGCGGGGACGCTGAGGCAGCCGGCTACGAGCACCGCGACGACGGCCTTTGTCATGATTTGTTTCACTTCGGCCTCCTTTTCTAAAGTTCTGAGTTATGAGTTCTGCGCTGAAGGTTCTGAGCTTCCATGTGCCCCCACTCAACACTCATAACTCATAACTCAAAAAAACTCCTAACTTCTAAAAAAAGACAGGGGAGCCACACATTGCGCGCAGCTCCCCCCCCTCAGAAACCAGACAAGACTGAAGGCCGGGTGGCGAGGGACCTCCCCTGTACCACCCGGTCCTCATGACTCAATGCGTACTATTCCTGCTTCATGGCCGTCGGAATAGCCTGGGGCTCCGGTAGAGTCTCCGCACGCTTGGCGCCCATTGCCGCAGCGCCGAGCGGTTGAATCCGGGAGTCGCCGACCGGCAACACACGGAGGTAGCCCCACTGACCTGATTGCGTGTAGGGCAACCGGGTGTTGGACCACACGAAGTCTCCCACCTGACGATACGGTCCGCCCGCACCGCCGCGGAGGAAGACATCCAGGGTCTCGGACCCGGCGTACTCCACGACGCTGATCTGGTCGGCCCCTGGCATGTAGGGCTCGATCGGCCATTCATGGCCCTCGATCCCGAACATCCCGTTTTGCTCGCTGTTGGCGCCGATGACGTGGATACGGACCGGATCGCCGGCGTGCGCCTCGATCAACGGCGTCACCGGATCTTCCGGCTTAGCTACGACGCAGGGCTGGAAGATCTTGCCCAGCGAGCACCCCTGCTCCTCGCGGAACTTGTACGGTTCCGATCGGTAGTTGACCGCCGTCAGCCCCGCGACGTTCTGCACATAGGGCATGAACGCGGTTCCGATGATGTTGTCCTCGTCCTGGAAGAAGAGGGCCACATCCCGGTAATTCCGCTTGCCGACATTCTCCGGCAGGCTGGCATCGACGATCACGTCAGCCCTCCAGGAGTTCTTCTGCGAGATGTCGGCGCCCGTGACCGGATCGCGATACTGCGACCCACGAGGCCCGACGATCACCGCGCCGTACAGACCATTGCGCGGATTCGTCACGATGTTGCCACCATCCCACACCAACGACGTCGTCTCCTTGTTGGCAGGATGCGCGTAGTAGGTGTAGGTCCGGCTTTCGCCTGGAGCGATCGTCTGATCGCCGGGGTTGTTCCCGACGTTCAGGCCCAGGCTGTCTTTCGGATCGAAGGCCAGGCCCGGCGCGAAGAACGACGCCCGGCTCGCCTTCATCTTATTCTTCAGGTTTACTTTGATGCAGTCACCCAAGTTGACCCGCAGCGTGAGCGGATTCGGCATCACTTCGCCGGCCACTTTGGTCACTTCCTCCTCGAGTGCGTAGATCTTGCCCTCAGGCACGGTCATCTCGATCTTACGCTCGAAGTCCACCTCGATCGCGTCCGGCGCCTTCGCGTTGAGCTTCATCGGGCGATCCATCGCCACCACGTTGAAGTTCTTCACAGGAGCATCGGACGGGCACACTGACGACGGCACGGCCGGGATTTCCACCGGCTTCGTGCCGGTCGGCAGATGCATCAGGTCGTCCGCGTGCTTCCCCAGCACACGGAAGATACCCCACCCACCCTCGGCGAAGTGCGAGCTTCGGCCATTGAAGTGGATGTAGTCGCCCGGCATGCCTTGGAATCCACCGGCCTTGGTCACCAGGTCATACCGCTCGGCAATCCCGACGTGAATCGAGTACTTCCGATTGGCGTCTCCCGCAAACCGTTCCGTCAGGAACGTATGGCCGGAGAGCGTCCACACGTGGGACTCGTTCATGAGCTGGTGCAACAGGCGGAACACCACGGTGTCACCCACATACGCGCGAAGCAAGGGCGTATCGGGATCTCCGTGGATCGCGCTGCTGAACAGCTTGGACGTATCGGGATTGTTCGCGAGACGTTGCGCAAAGGGTTCGGCTCTGAAGTTGAGACCGCTCCCCGTCGTATGCGTCCCGCCGTTGATGTACTGATTCGGCGCATTGAGGATCTTTTCCGGCATCTGGAACGACACCGTCTTACCGGCTTCCAGCGCCACTTCGACCGGCTGTCCGGGCGGATTACCCGCCTGGATCACGTTCACGGTGTGAGGCACCGTGTCGTGGATGGACACCATCAGCTCACGGAAGCTGCCGCTGACTCCATAGCCGATCGGCTCGCTGCTGTGAATGTCCGCGATCGGACCGCTCCAGACCAGCTTGCCGTTCTTCGGATCATGATAGGTCGACCCGTAGGGCTCCACGATCGTCACGCCGAATCCGCCGTGCGGCCAGGTCGTCGCGCCGAACGCGTGGTCATGCCAGAACACGGTCCCCATGTCCACGTCCACCCACCACCGATAGCGCACGAACTCCGGCGTCACGATATCGCCCACCGGATGGTTGTGCTTCAGCGGCTTGTGGAACGTGATCGTGTCGCCGCTGATTTCCTTGATCCGTGCAACTTCGGCGCAGCTCGCGTCCCGCTTCAAGGACGTCGTAGTGTCCTTGCTGGGCTCCAAGCAGTCCGCGCCGACTTGCAACTCCGTATTCACGTGATACTTGGTCGCACCGGTCGCCATCTTGATCTTGATCGACTTCGCACCGGCTTTCGCTGCCTCCACCAGCTTGGAGTTCATCGGCACCGGCAACCCATGCTTGTTCTTCTTCTCGTGCATGGTATAGGGCCGGACCGACATCTCGTATTCAAAGCCCGAGATCACCCCATCCGAGTTCCCCGTGTCGAACTGGAAGAAATGCGGATGGATGTTGATCTTGGACGCCTGAAAGTTGGTGAAGTCGTCGTCGTCCCACTCGCTGGTCAGGATCGAGTCCACGCAGTCATACACGTTCGCGCGGAGCACGAGCGGATATTTCAGGTCGTCGTTGGCCCGAACCAGCCTTTCTTCCTCGGCCAAGACGTAGATCAGACCGTCCTTGTCCACGATCGGCGGTTCCTTCCCCTGCTTCTTGGCCAGGGTGATGGGAAGCCGGATGAACTTGATGTTGTAGAACTTCGTGTTGGCATTATCCGGACACAAGCTCCAACGGCCGTTTTCGCCAGGCCGCGCCGGTTCGCTCGTCCGCTCGCCGTTTTCGTCTTGGTGGATCGGCTCCAACCAGGGCGCACCGCTGTGGTTGGCCGAGAACGGCACCCGCTTGCCGAAGTGCGGTTTAAAGAGCGGCCACGACATCTTGCCTGTTGTCGGATCGAACAGGATGTTCGGTCTGGTGCTGTCATCCCACTTGGCCGCGGCGGGATACTTCGGATACTTGGCCGTGCTCTCCCGCTCGCCTTTCGCGACATCACCATCCCACTTCCAATCCCACACGGTCGCGTCATAGGACATGATCTGGCCCTTTTCGTCGTCCGTATGGCCAGGCTTGCCCTGCGCCGGCAGATACATCTCGACCCAATCCTTGATGTTCACGACTGCCGGATTGGCTTTCCAATCGGTCTTCTGGTTGCGCGCCACGATCTTGAACTGCTTGCCGAACCAGTCCACCGTGGTGCCGATGAGCTTATCGGAGGTCACGCCCATCTTGATGCGGCCTTGACGGTCCGGCAACTCCCGGAGGTCCGGCATCGTGTCGGTGTGGCCTGGGCCGACTTGCAACGTGTTATACACCCGGCCATAGCCCCACATGCCCGCGACATAGTGGTGCGCCACGTGGCAGTGGAACAGAAACTCGCCGGCTAAATGCTGAGACTGCCCGGCGCCGCCTTCGGCCTCGAGATCCAGCGCCTCAGACGGTCCGATGACTTCCACATCGACCCGGTCGGATTTGGTACGAACCACTGGGTACTTGATCGGCCCGTCCGCTGCTGCGGCCCAGAAGTCCTGCGGTTCCGCGCGCGGGCTGCGGATCCAACGGATGGACCCGCTGTGGGGATGGTGGGAATGGAACACTTCCGACCCGCCATGCACAATACGCCACTTCGTCGGGTCACCGAGATATCCGCGCGGAATCGTCGTCGGCGGATCGCCGAAGGTATAGGCGCTATAGGCCATGGATTCATCTTCGAACCCGAAGTACTCGTGCTGCAAATGCATCTGATCGATACCGAACGGTTCACTGCGGTAGTTCAGTGCGCGGCCGCCTGGACGATAGGCGTCCGTAAGCGGATCGCGCTGGGGCAAGAAGTCGCCCTTCTTGTTCAGGGGCCGGAACGCCTCGTCCCCGACCTCGTGATAGAAAATCACGTGCTCGCGGAAATCCGGGCCCGAGCCGTTATCAATCATCACTTGCCAGCCGCTCTTCGCCTCAGGCGCCGGGCCGGTCCCCAACGGGTCGAGATACCTGGAACCCTTCGGCTCGATGACGAAGGCTCCGAACAATCCCAGCACCGTCAACTCGCGGTCATGGCTGTAGGAATGGAACTGCCGCACCCCTTCCTGCATGTGGGGGTGGATATACCACTCGAATTCCTGCGACTTGCCGGGCGCCAGGATCGAATCGGGATTGGTTGTCGTCGCCGGCTTGCCCGTCGCGCTCACGATCATGCTGGAGGCCTGGATGAACAGACTCCCATCCTCGCCTTCCATCTGGTTGCGGAGCGTCATCTTGACGCAATCGCCTTGGTTGGCGCGCAGGACCAATGGTTGAATCATATCGCCCTGCAATCCCGTGTTCACCGCCCCGGGGTCGAACCCCTCCTTCTCTCGTGCCGCTTTGTTCTTCGCCTCCTCCGCTCGAACCTTGTCCAGGTTCTCCGTCAGCACGTACATGTAACCGGGATAGTAATCCAACCACCGGTTCAGCGTGATCTCGACGTTGATCATCGAGACATCGTACTGCTTGGTCGGTGCGTTGGCCGGGCAACGACCGCCTGTGCTCAACACCGGTTCGCCCTTCGCCGCATCCGTCATGAGCAGGAAGCTGCTGCCGTCCTGGCCCATATATTGGTGCATCATCGACATACTGTTGAAGGCGCCCGATGTCTGCTGGGCCCTGGCATCCTGCTGGGCCTGCTGCTCGAGCTTCTGCATTAAACGATGGTGCTGCATCTCCATCTTTTCCGCGTTGCCCGCGCGGCCCTCGATGGCGTTTTCCACCACCGTCTGGCCCTTCAATGCTTGGGTCCAGCCCGGCATTGAGACAGGAGTCGCATGTCCCTGATGGGACTGATCTCCCGGCCCGGCCGCAAAAAGCCACGGTGCAGCGAGCAGGCTACTCGCGAACACCGCAGCTTGCAGGCCGAACATCGCCTGGTCGCGACACCGCCTGCGCTTGGGGTTATAGAAGTAAGACGTCATAACTGGCCTCCTTGTGTGAAATGACCGCGTCCGCGCGGTTCGTGTAAACAGCCTTGCTCCGTGGTTCCCGGCCTCCTACCGAAACAGCAACTTGGGGTAGCGGCACAAGGCGAGGGGCTTGAGGCGAGGAACGTGTCCGGCCTTTTTGCCCATGCGTCTCTCCCCTTGCCTAAGTTAATTAAAGATTAAGAGCTGGTGAAGGGTCCCTCCGCTGCGGAGGGCGGGTCATTCGGAGGCCGGTCCAAAATCACCCAGACCTTCACCAGCGGCCTCGGCTAACCGCAACTCATGTGCCGCAAATTGTCCAGCCGGCTCTCGCAAGGAATTACTTCGACGAAACCAAGGGTTAGCGCGCGGTCGAGGAAACTTAGCCCTACGTTCGGGCGAGGCGAAATTCCACCCGGTTAGACACAAACCTTTTTGTAGATCGTCGGATACTTTGAATTCAACGAGTTGCGCTGTCTAATCCGTTAGACGTTCATCCACGCAAAGTGGGGAGTGTTGGGGCAGATGTCCCTCCCGAAAAACCCTCGCCGCCTTTCACTGGCATCTTCCAGTGGCTCAAGAGAGCGGTTGATGCCGACACAAAGCGGAAGCTTGCGAAAGGGTCTGGAATCGCACGCTACGCTTCGTCTATCTGATATTCGCGAAGCTTATTGTAGAGACTGGCGCGGCTGACCTTGAGAAGCTTGGCTGCCTTCGAGCGATTGCCGCCGGCCTGTCGGAGCGCCTGAAGGATCCGGGTCCGTTCCGCCTGTTGCGCCGCGCCGCGGGAAACGGATCGCAGATCGTCCGCCGTTGATTCCGATCGCGCCGCGATCAGGTCCTTGCACTCCAATTCAGGACCGGTCGTCGTGACCACGGCGCGCTCGATGTAGTGCTGCAACTCACGGATATTGCCCGGCCAGGGCGCTTCCGTCAACGCATGCATGACGGCCGGAGAGACCGTTCTGATCGGTTGGCGATGCCGCTTGCACGAGGCGGCGACAAAGTGCTGCACCAAGAGCGGCACATCCTCTTTTCGTTCCCGCAAGGGCGGCAGATACAACGGCAGCACCGCCAACCGATAGTAGAGATCTTGACGAAAGGCCTTGGACCGGACGAGTTCGCTGAGATCCTTGTTCGTCGCCGACACGATGCGGACGTCGATCTTGATCGGTTGGTTGCTGCCGACCCGCTTGACCTCTCCTTCCTGCAAGACGCGAAGGAGTTTCGCCTGAAACGTCGGCGTCGTGTCGGCGATCTCGTCGAGGAAGATCGTGCCCCCGTCGGCTTCTTCGAAGAGGCCCCGCTTATTTGCCACGGCACCTGTGAAGGCCCCCTTCGTATGACCGAATAATTCGCTCTCGAGGAGGGTTTCCGGCAGCGACCCGCAGTCGACGACCACGAAAGGCTTGTCCCGACGGTAACTCAATTCGTGGATCGTCTTGGCGACGAGTTCCTTTCCGGTCCCGCTTTCGCCTTGGATCAGAACGGTCGCCGAACTGTCGGCCACGAGGCTGATCAAGTCGAAGAGCTGCTGCATGGCGGGACTCCGGCCGAGGAGCCCCCCCAACGACTCCCGTACCGTCGGTGACGGACTCTCGACCTGTACAGGCTTGAGATCCCGAACCATTTGGCCTTGCTCGTTCTTGAACAGCACCAGCATGGAGCCAACCTCGCCCTGACTCGAAATGAGTGGAAAGGCCTGCTCCATGCCGCAAGCCGCGCCGTCGATTGAACAGGAGACGCCTCGCACCTCCGGCGTCTCGAACACTTTGATGGCCGGGCAATTGCCGCAAGGATCGGCTTGATGGGCAAAGGCTTCGTAGCATTTGGCCTGACGAGCTTCGGAGCTCCTGACAGCGGCCGATGACCACGCCGACTCGTTCGCGTAGATCACATTGAAGTTGCGATCCATGACCGCCACTCGATCGGTCAATCCTCCGGCGAGCTGTTTGATCGCTTCGAGGCGCGCCGTAAGAACCGGGTCACTGAAGGGAGGGCTCGAAGGATGCTTTGGTTGAGATCCGGCCATCTCGTTCCTCTGTGATTGTCGGAGGGCAGGCGGCACGGGGCTAGGCACGTTCTGCTACTAAGTTGACTTCCTTCTTTGCGGGCCCCTTGCCTCTCGCCTCAAACTCCACTGCCTAGTTCGTTATTCAGAAGCAACCGCTTGATCGTAGCCTTGAGTTCCGATACCCGCACCGGCTTGTCGAAATAGGCGGTGGCGCCTGACCTCAGCGCCGCCGCCTTGAGTTGGATATCCCCGAACGCCGTCATGAGAATGATCGGACAGTGAGGAGCGAAGGTGCGTAACCGGTTCACATAATCCAATCCGCCGGCGGGCATCTTCAGGTCCGTGAGAATGAGGTCTGGGGTGCATTCCATCACTGCCGCCAACGCCTCATCTCCATTCTTGGCTTCCCGCAGGTGGTACCCCTCGCCCCACAGTTCATCACAGAGTAAGCTGCGCATCTCTTGATCATCTTCCACGACCAGCAACACGGCTAGTTTTCTCCCTTCCACCATCATTCATTGTCCTCTCAGCTGGCTCATGTCTGATGCCAAACAGAGCAAGGCATATGCCATCAACGGCATCTCCGGCTCGGACCCAACCGTTCAGAATTGCGTCGGTCTTTTAGGAAGCTACTGGCGGGCAGCAGGCTGGACGATAAAGGCCTGGCGACAAAGACCCCAGCCCTGGGGGGTGAACCTGTCGCCGGATGCCACAGTCACCGATGGGAGTGATCTGTGATCGGTTTTCAGCTTTCAGGACCGATCACTGGCGGCCGATGACTGTCAACTAGGGGTCCGTGGCATATGCCGGCAAGTGAATGGTAAACGTCGTGCCCTTTCCTGGTTCACTGTCGACGCGGATCGCCCCCCCATGTTCTTCCACGATGCCTTTCACCACCGTGAGACCCAAGCCGGTTCCCTTTCCGAACTCCTTCGTCGTGAAGAAAGGATCGAAGATCTTATCCTTGACGTCCGGCGGTATTCCGTGTCCGGTATCCCTCACAGACAGGGCGACCATCTCATTGCCGGCTGGCGCGAGCGCGATGGACAACGTCCCCCCTTCCGGCATCGCATGTACCGCGTTCATCACGAGATTGATGATCACCTGGCTCATCTGATCCGGATCGCCACAGATCAAGGGGCAGGAGCTTGCGAACGAGGTTTCGACTTTGACACGATTGCGCGCGAGTCGCTCCTGGAACATTTCGAGGTTATCCCTGATCGTCTGCCGCAAATCGAGCGGTCGCCGTTCTAGCGGACGCCTTCTCGCAAAGGCAAGCAACTGATTCATCACCTTCGTGATCCGCTCGACCTGATTGACGATGGTCTGCAGCCCTTTTTTGATCGGTTCCTCCCTCACCCGCTGCAGAAGATACTCAGCCCGGCCGAGGATCACGTTCATCGGCGTCCCGATCTCGTGCGCCATGCCGGACGCAAGCGTCCCTAGCTCCGCCAACCGCTCGGCTTTGCGCAACTGGGCCTGGAGATGCTTGCGCTCGGTAATGTCTCGAATCATTACCTGAATGCCGACTCCATCCTGATCGACGAAGCTTGCGGCCGCGACTTCGACATCGAGCACGGTTCCATCCAGCCGGACAATCTTTTCCTCAATTAGGGGAACCGTCTTCGCCCCCTCGCGGAGAAGATGCACACGTTCGCGGATCGCCTGATGATAGTCCGGATGGAAGAGATCGAGGGGGGACCTTCCGAGGATTTCCTCCGCCTTCACAGCCCCGAACAGCTTTAGCCCTTGGTCGTTGACGAAGACGATCCGGTCCCCGCGATTGACGAGGATTGCATCCGGCGACACTTCGATCAAACGGCGATACCGTTCCTCGCTCTCGCGAAGGGCCTCTTCGGCTTTTTTTCGCTCGGTAATGTCCCGCAAGATCACCGTAAAGTACTTCTTCCCTTCGACGCCGACCTGCGAGATGGCCGCTTCAACGGGAAACTCTTCCCCGGTCGCGCGGAGACCGACGACATGACCGAGCGTCCCCATCCGTCTGGATGTGGCCCCCGACCTGCCGAACTCAGCCATGTGATGATGGTGGGCCGCTCGGAACCGAGCGGGGATGAACCGGTCCAGCGATTGCCCAATGGCATCCTGCGCGGACCATCCGAACATTTGTTCCGCTGCATGATTGAACAACACGATGTTCTGGTCCTGGTCCACCGTGATGATGGCATCCATGGCCGACTGGATGACGCCTTCCAGCCTGAGCTGGCTGATCAGAAACTTCTCTTCCGCTTCTCGACGGCCTGCAGACGCGCCCAACAAGGCCGTGTCGGCGTAGGCGCGGGCTTCCTGCGCCGCCTCCATCAGGGCCTCGGCATGAGCCCGCTCAACGCGTTCTGACATCAACTGGCGCCGGGTCCGCTTGTAATGGACGAGTGCCAGGGCGCCCCCCCAGATGACTACCGTGCCCAACAAACGGTTGACCGCTGCATAGGGAATCGACAGACCGGCGGGCTTCAACAGGACGTCAACCCAGATGAGCCCTGTCGCGACCGCGGAAAAGTAGAGCGGGTCTCGTTCACGCGAGGAGAGGAACGTCAGCAGCAGCGGGATGATATACAGGACCGATACAGCCACTCCGACCGGTGTGAACGAATCGAGCGTAAAGATCGCGACGGTGAGAACCGGAATCGCCCAAGTCGCAACACGCATAGCGGGACTGTTGACGACCTTCATGTGATCGATCCCGGCCTAAGACGATCAGGAGGAGGCGGTCATTCTTCGGATTGTGGCTTGCCTTCGATTTCGGCGAGCTTACGATACAGCGTTTTGCGGTCGATGCCAAGGGCGTGGGCGGCCTGGTACTTGTTCCCGCCGGTCTTTTCGAGGATTTTCTTGATGTATTCCTTCTCGATTTCATGCAACGGCAGGGTCTTCTCCGCGGCTTCGTCGAGCACGCGCCGGTCGCCGCGCGCCCCCTGTACGGTCGACGGGAGATCGTCGGGGGAAATCTTTTCGCCGCGGCTGAGAGTCACGGCCCGCTCGATCACGTTCTCCAATTCGCGCACATTGCCGGGCCATGTATAGTCGATCAGCATGGCGAGTGCCGCTTCACCGACGCCCTTCACCGCTTTGCCGCGGGTCTCTCCACACTTTTTCAAGAATGCGTCGACGAGCAAGGGGATGTCTTCTCGTCGTTCTCGCAGAGGCGGCAGCTTGAGCTCGATGACGTTGAGCCGATAGTAGAGATCCTCCCGAAATCGCTTCGCCTTGACCTCGTCGGCAAGATTTAGGTTCGTGGCGGCGATGATCCGCACGTCCACCGCGATCGGCTTAGTCGCACCGACCCGGCGAATTTCCTTCTCTTGAATGGCCCGCAGCAGCTTCGCCTGCAGCATGAGCGGCAACTCGCTGATCTCGTCCAGGAAGAGGGTTCCCTTCTGCGCTTCCTCGAAAAGCCCCCGCTTGTCCATCTTGGCGTCCGTGAAGGCGCCGCGCATGTGTCCGAAGAGCTCGCTCTCCAGGAGTTGCTCGGGGATGGCCGCGCAGTTGACGGGAATGAACGGCGCGTCCTTTCGATCGCTGTTGTAGTGGATCGCCTTCGCGACCAGTTCCTTCCCGGTCCCGCTCTCGCCCGTAATTAAGACGTTCGTCGGGCTGTCGGCCACGCGCCGGATGAGGTCGAACACCTCCTGCATCGGCTTGCTCTTCCCGAGAATCTGATGGAAGCTGTATTCTTTATGGACCTCACGCCTCAGCCGGTTGACTTCTCGGCGCAGCGACGCCTCACGGATTCCCCGCTCGACCACTCGAATCAACTCCTCGTTTTTCACCGGCTTCGTGAGATAGTCGCTCGCTCCGTGCTTCATCGCCTCGACGGCAGTTTCCACGGATCCAAACGCCGTCATGAGGATGACACCGATGTCCGGATAGGCCCGCTTGACTTCATTCAAAAGTTCGGTACCCAGCATTCCCTTCATCCGCAGGTCCGTGAGGACCAGATCGTAATCCCCTTCGCCTAGCAGCTTGAGCGCCTCCTGCCCGCTGCCGATCGCCGTCACCTGATGTCCTCGATCCCTCAGTACGTCGCAGACGAGATCCCGCATCTCGGCATCATCATCCACGACAAGGATGGCGCCCAACTCTTCGGTCATCGTCTTTTCCCGCTGACTCTTCATGCCCCCCAGGTTAGGCGGCCCGCTCTCCGTCCGTCAAGCCCTCTTGCCCCATTTCGCGACAATCGAACCTCCCCCTTTGAGGACAAAGGCGACAAATCAGAGCACCGTTGTGCGAGTCTTCCGTTAGAAGTGCAAGGACGGGACCATGTCCCGAGTATCAGAGCTGGAAGTGAGAGCGAGAAGCTGGAGCTATGTTCGTTGGAGAGGAGCGGAAAGGAATGTGCCGTGGAAGGAAGTGGAATCTCGGGGATCAAACCCAGATGGCACCGGTCTTATCTAACCCTCGCCTTCTTCTTCACCGGATGCGACGCCCGCCATTGCCACGGGGGAACCGGTGCGGGGTCGTGCCACAGGCCTCGTTTCTCCAACCGGGCACGTTCCTGCATCTCGACCAGGGCGGGACTGGGCGACGTGGACGACACCAGCCAAGCCAACCCTTCTTGCACGAGAAGCTGGTTCAGATTCCGCCCCCCCTCGAAGATGATCTCGACCAACAGGCGCCCGGACTCATCCTGCCCTTTGGGGCGGGCGACCACTTCACGCCCGTAGACGAGTCCGGCGACGGCGCGCCTGGCTTCTCTCCCATACCGCTGTTTCGGCTCCGGACAATCGATCCCATAGAGCCTCAACTTGACGAATCGTCCGTCGAGTCTGGCCGTCAGCAGGTCACCCTGCGGCACCTCGATCACTTTCATGAGCAGGTTCTCAGCCTGGACTGAAGGCGCGGCGGTCGCTACGGTCCCCGCCAACAGCGAGACCATCAACCATAGGAATGCAAGGCGCCCGGTCCTACCGAGATCCACGGCTTCCTCCTCGAAGGCGTTCATACTCACGCTGCTCACACACCCTTCGCGCGTCAAAGAATCCTTTCACTTCATCAGGAAACCGCACCGCGCAATAAGCCCGCGCCCCGCGCCGCGCTTCCGCATCACCTTCCTCTTCAAGCTCCCGGAGCCTGTCGGTCAGATCGATGGCCGGCTGCTCGAGCGCCGAGACAGTTTTCGTCGGCTGGCCCGATGATTCAGGCGTGGTTCCCGTCGACCGGAAATGAGGACCGGCGAGTTTCCAACTTTTCAACACGTCGTCTCGATCCAAGACCAGCGACAACCCAAACTGCGGGTACTCCAAGGTCACGTCCCCGTTGCTTGGAGTGATCCATACGGAACGGGGCTGGCCGAATCGATTCCAGATTTCCTCTTTCGGCATTCCGATCCGCGGGGTGAGATTCCGCACAGACGTCACGTGCATCCCCTGCTGATCGTAGTGCGGTTCATTGGGCTGACTCCACCGCCGATTCAACGAGCTCAGCGAGGACTTCGGGACTCGAAGGAGGCGCCAGACGGTCGTCGTGCCGTTGGGGCAATCCTTCGGCTGCGGCTCTTCGAAGACCATCTGCGTTTCCAAAAGAAATCCGCCGACCTCCTCGCTGCGTGCGAAATTCTTGATCTCTTGGACGGCGGCCAAAAAAGCCCGTTGACGCCCCGCCTCCACATTGGGCGAGCAGGACGCCCGGCCCGTAAAGAACACATCATCGCCGAAATGGAACACGGCTTGTTCGGTCCAGAAGGGACGTTGATCCCCGGGACTCGCCCAACCGGACGAAGGTGCTATCACCAGGACCATGACGAAGACAGCAGACGCCAGCCCGCGCTCGTTGAGCACAGCGTCCAAGCCGCTCGTACAATGGAGGGAAAATCGTCTCATCGATTTCAGTATATCCGCGGTCTCTCGGAAAGGCGAAATTCCACCGGGTCATGGGAACGGTCAGCCGACGTCGGCCGGACACCCGTTGACGCCGATCCAGATTTCTGCGCAAATCCTCGGATTTGTTGCGTCCCCGCCCTCCCTCGGCTAGACTTTTTCTCGTCAAACCTCTATGGCACGGACCAAAGCTACAGAACTGGGAAAGCCGCGCTCGAAGACTTCCGCTGCAGTTGAAGAGCTTAACCGAGGGATTGAGAAGCTTCAGTCCCTCAAAGCCGCCGTCGAGGACCTGCGGGGCGAGGGCTTCCCTTATAGGGACGCGGTCCGTGCGAGGACTGAGCTCCAGATCCGCGACGCCATCAAGCGCCTGTTCGGAGATCGATCTCCCGAATACCAAGAGAACAAGGGCCATCGCCTGCGTACCGGATCCCAGGCCGAGATCAGCGAAACGATCCATGTGTTGGACAAACTGATCGGCAATTTGGAGCACCGTAAGCTTGATCTTCTCGGCCTGCGGCCATCTCCTTCACCGGAGCCCCCTACTACGTCGCCGAGTCCGCAGACTCCTGTGCTGACATTGGTCCCTCCGGTGGCCACCGCTCCGGCGACAGCCACACCGCCCCCAGGAGCCCCATGCACTCCACCGGTTCCGCCAGCCGCCCCGGCGGCACAGATCCATCACCAGGCCCCACCCGGACCGCCGGTAGCCGTCGCTCCCGTTGTTCACCCTCCCGCCGCCGAGCCTTCACCCCCGCGATCGGCGTCTCCTCCCGCGCCGGCCGTCGTCACCCAGGCGACCCCGGTTCTCCGTCAGCCGCCCGCGGGCGCGCCGTCACAACCATCCCCAGCTTCAGCGGGCACCGTCCCCAAGACCGTGGAGGCATCTGCGCCCCCTCCCGCCGAGATCGTCACCGCGACTGTCGAGCCAACGAAGGCGTCACCGGGGCCGCGCAGTGGAGAGGACGACACCCTGGCCACCCTTCGGAAGGTCTGCAGCCGCTTTCACATCGTCGCAAGGCAGCTTCGACTACGTAAGGAGTACCGTGCGACCCTGGAAGTCGAAGACGATTACGACGCCCAGGACCTCTTCTTTGCGCTATTGCGGCTGCAGTTCGACGAGGTGGGGTCTGAGGATTGGGTGCCGCGCTATTCCGATGGCGCGACGCGGACCGCTTTTCTACTCAACAAAGGGAGCCTTGTGGCGGTGGTGAAGAAAACCAGGCCCGGCCTAACGACGCGGGAGATTCAGGACCAGTTGCGGATCGACATGGAGCGATTCTCCAGCCAACGCGGCCACGCCGTGCTTTTCTGCTTTGTGTACGATCCGGAAGGACGTATCGGAAACCCCACAGGATTTGAAGCAGAGGTCACCAGCGTCGGCTCCCGCTATCGGGTCGAGCTGGTCGTGGCTCCGAAATAGCCTCGTTGCTGAGCCCCTCGTCCGCCAGCCACGCGTCTCTTGGAGAGACCGTTCTCCAGGCCGGATTATTGACTTCGCCCGCAAATATCCGTTAGTTAGATCTGGAACCGCACAATCGAGCGCTGGATTCCAATTGCACCGATCGTTCTTGGAGACGATGACGATGTCAGACCGCGCCTATGTGCTCATCAACGTCCTGCCGGGACAGACGGCGGACGTTGTTCGCGCCCTCTCGGAAATCAAAGAAATCAAGACCATCGATCCTTGCTGGGGCAAACCGGATATTTTCGCCATCGTTGAAGTGCCCGATCAGGACGCCTTGACGCAGTTGGTCCTGACCAAGATCCACGCGATCGAAGGGGTTGCGCAGACCGACACGCACCTCGTCTATCGCCTCCGCAAGTGATAGCTGTGAATTCCAGAACGAGTTTCTCTCTGTTGGCGGTCGCCTTTCTCGTGACGGCCTGCTCTGGGATGCCCCCGTCACCATCCGATCGGATTGAAGCGACCTTAGCGGCTCCCGTGGACCAGGTGAAGACAGCAGTGATCGACGTCCTGACGCAGCAGGGCTATGACGTCGATGAACAGGAGAATGGACGCCTGACGACGGGGTATCGTCGCCAAACCGGCGGTCCGTGGAATTGGATGCTGCATTGGCGGTTCGGAACGGGGAAGAGTCAGGTTGAAGCGACGCTTGCTCCGGCTCAGAACAGCAGCACGAACCTGACCTTGGAGGTCACCCACGAGGGGAAAGACGGGATTTTTGTTTTCTGGGAAAGAAGCCAACCACCCGTTCAGGACAGTGCGGAAAACCAGCTCCGACTCATCAAGCTTGCCTTGCGGCTTCTCTAACGAACGCCGGATTCGTCGGGTGCCAGCGGGTTGTTGCTGTGTCGTGAGCAGTCCTTCGTTCTCTGCCAACTCAGAACTCAACACTCAAAACTCAGAACTTGCCCTAAGAATTTCAGGTCTGCTCAGTCCCTTCTGAATCCTCGCCGAGCGCGATGCCGAACCGTTCAGCCATCCGGTAGAGTGTTCGGCGGTCGATCCCAAGAATCTTCGCGGCCCGCACCTTGTTGCCCTTTGCCTCCTTGAGCACCTTGACCAGATGCCGTTTCTCGACTTCTTCGAGGGTCAATAACGCACCGCCGCCCGGTTCCAACGACTGCGCCGTGCCGAGGCCGTCGGACTCGGCATTTTTGATCGCTTCCGGAAGATCATCCGGGACGAGGAGCGGCCCGTGGCTGAGGGACACGGCGCGCTCGATCGCGTTTTCCAGTTCTCGCACATTTCCCGGCCAGCGATACCGGGTCAGGAGGGTCATGGTTTCCGGCAAGAATCCCTTCACCCGATTCCCTGCGCCTCCGGCATACTTCCGGAGGAAGTGATCGGCCAACGTTGGAATGTCCTCCCGCCGCTCGGCCAGTGAGGGAAGCAGAATGCGGACGACGTTCAAGCGATAGTAGAGATCGTCGCGGAACTTACCGTCTTTGACGAGGGCCGTGAGATCACGGTTCGTCGCTGCGATGATCCGGACATCCACCTTGACGCTCGTCGTCCCGCCGACACGACGCACTTCCTGATCCTGCATGACGCGGAGCAGCTTGACCTGCAGGGCCGCCCCGAGATCGCCGATCTCGTCGAGAAAGAGCGTCCCCCCGTTGGCGGCTTCGAAGAGCCCGGCCTTCGCGCCCACCGCGCCGGTGAACGCCCCTTTCTCGTAGCCGAACATTTCCGACTCCAACAACGAGTCCGGCAGGGCCGCGCAATTGACCGGGACGAACGCCTGATCGCGGCGGGGACTGTTGCTGTGGATGGCCTTCGCGATGAGTTCCTTTCCGGTCCCGCTCTCTCCTTCGATCAGAACGGTGCTTCGTCCCTGGGCGACCTTCGCCACGAGCTTGTAGACTTCCAGCATCGCGGGGCTCCGACCGACGAGTTGCGTCAGTTCTTGCTGGACCTGCTGGGACCATTCCTCCCGCTTGCGCGAGTCTTCCCGAAAGCGCTCATTTTCGCGGACCAGGCGGCAGTGCTCGAGCGCCCGCTGCACAACAAGCTTCATTTCTTCTCTATTGAACGGCTTGGCCAAGTAATCGTAGGCCCCGTGCTTGATCGCCTCGATGGCGCCTTCAAGTGAACCGAAGGCTGTGAGCAAGACGATCGGCGTATCCGCACTGAAGCGCTTGAATTCGCGCAATACCGCGAACCCGTCAACCGTTCCCATTCGGATGTCGGTGAGCACCACGTCCGCCTTCGTACGTTGTCCCTGCGCGATCGCCTCCGCGCCGTTCGAGAACGCGTCGACGTCGTAGCCTTCCTTTTTCAGGGCTTCCGCGAGCAACTCACGGGCCACCGCATCGTCGTCGACAACAAAAATCTTTGCACTTCCCGACATAGTTCCTAGATCGCCGCCAGAGACTCGGTCCTTAAGCCCGGCAAGCTCACGATCACTTCGGTACCTCTGCCAACTTCGCTCTGGATGTCCAGTGTCCCGCCGTGTGCCTGCACCGTTTCACGGCTCAGGAACAGCCCAAGGCCCGTTCCTTTGCCGATCGCCTTGGTCGTGAAGAAGGGCTCGAACGCCCGGTCGAGGTCTTCCTTCGGCATCCCGCACCCCGTGTCCCGCACCGTCAGGGTGATCATGGTCTCCACGGCCGAATGGCCGGCCTGCCTGATGGTTTCCGATTCATCGGCGGAAGCAGCCCGGAGCGCCGTGACGATCCGAACCTGCCCCCCTGCCGGTGTCGCAGAAAGCGCATTCGTCAGCAGGTTCACCAACACCTGGTGGATCTTCTCCTCGTCGGCCCATACACGCAGTCCGTTATCATCGCCCTCTACCGATAACATGACCTGTTTGGCATGGTAGGCCGGTCGCATCAGGGCAACGACCGGCTGGACCAGCTTCTCAAGCGGCAACCAGAGCGGCTCGGGCTTGCGCTGGCGGGTCGACGACAGCAGGTCTTGGATGATCCGCACGACGCGGGCGATCTGCTCGTCGATGACGTCGATTCGCTTCCTCATGTCCGGGGTCACGCCTGGTTCTTCCGCCAGGGAGCGGACGTGCCAGGCGATCGAATGCAACGGCGTGCCGACTTCATGGGCCACCGATGCCACGAGTTGCCCCACCGCCGCCAGTCGTTCGGAGCGATTGAGCCTGTCTTTCATTTCCACCAATTGGGCATTGGCTCGGAGCAGGTTGTCCGTTTGTAAGGCCAACGCGGCCCGCGCCGCTTCCTCCCTGGCTTTGCGCTCTTCCCACGCCATGCCGATATAGGCCACCACCGTCAACACGCACACGACCACCGTGCGATTGATCACCGCCGCAGTAAATCGCTCTTTTTTCTTCGTCGGTTGAAACAATCCCATATAGGTAACGGTGACGCACAGCAGCAACACCACATACATCAAATTTCGATTGCGCAGGGTGGCAACGAGCAGGATCGGCAGCACCAAGCCGTAAGCGCCGACGACGTTCACGGGAAACAATACTTCCGTAACGGTAATGGCAAGGAAGAGGCTCGCGGCGATGGCGAGAATGATGCGGTTCCGCTTGGTCATGCGTCCTCTTCCCCAAGAGCTGCTCGACGCGGACGGATGTCGCGCAACATGGTCACAACCGACTTCAGTTGTGGATGATCCCAGAGCGATTCCATCTCAACCGGCAGCTTCCGCGACCAATTCGGATGCTCGGTGACGGTGCCCGGCACGTTCATCTGCCGAACCTCTCCCAGGAGATCGTCCAGGTTTGCCAGCATAACCCATGCGGGCGTCTTCGCCAGGTATGCATGAATCGCCTTCGCCAGCTCGCTGGTCATCGTCGGAACTGCCGCGGGATCGGGGCTCAGGCCTGCAGGGAGCAATCCCTCCTTCTCGATCGCCTGCAAGATCAGCTTCTTGTCCCGTTGGCGGGCTTCCTCCGCCTGGTTGCGCGCCTGGGCATCAGGAAGCAGGCCGAGCTTCGCTCGCACCGCCAGGTCTTCTCCGAGCCAGAAGCCGCTGAGCGTCGCCAAATCGTGGGTCGTCACCACTGCCACCGACATCGGGGGGTACCATTGGGGTGGCTTCCAGGTCCCATCCCAGGTCCGCTCGAAGTAGAAGACCTTGTATGAAAGCACGTTGACCCTGGCTAACTGTTCCCGTACCCAGTCCGGGACTGTCCCCAAGTCTTCGCCGATCACCATGCAGCGGGCTCGATGACTCTCGAGCGCAAGGATCGCCAGCAGGTCCTCGGACGGATAATGGACGTAGGTCCCGGCCGAAGCCGAGAGCCCTTTGGGAATCCAAAAGAGCCGGAAAAGACCCATTACGTGGTCGATTCTTATAGCACCCCCATGCCGCAAAGTATGTCGCAGGAGATCGATATACGGTTGGTATCCACTGCCGCGTAACCGGAGAGGATCGAACGGAGCAAAGCCCCAATTCTGCCCCTCGGGGGCGAACGCATCAGGCGGAGCCCCACACTCTGCGTCCAACGCCAGCGCCTCTTGGTAGATCCACCCGTCGGCGCCGTTGAGATCGCTGCCGAGAGCCAAATCGTGGTACAACCCGATCGCCATGCCGACCTGCGTGGCACGCTGCTGGACTTCACCCAGTTGCCGTCCCAGTTGCCACTGGACGTACTGGAAGAACAGCACGCGCGCCCATCGCCGACGGGCGATCGCCGCCACTTCGGCGGACCTCGGAGATCGATGCACCTCGGGCCAGTCGCGCCACGACCAGATCGTCGGCACGCGCCGCTGACTGTCTTCCGCCAAGACCTCGTGCACCGCGAACAGGCGCAGCGGTTCCCCTTCCGATTCGACAAAATTCAGAAATTCCCGGCCGAGCGCAGTTCGCGCCGAGACGCGACCATCCTCGACTTGTAGGTGCTCACGTAAGAACAGCTCAAAGGCCCGTTCGATAGCACGGCGTTTGGCGTCGGCCACCGCGTCATAATCCACCAGCTCGGCTTTCCGCAGCGTCTCGAGCCAGGAAGAGAATTCCTCGTTCACGAGGAGATCGGTCAATTCAGTGGACCCCCCCCCCTCGGCAAGACGCCCCACGTCGAGGTACAGCTCGTTCAAATAGAGTCGACTGTTGGGCGAGTAGGGACTGATGTGGTACGGGCGCCGGTTCTTGAGCGCATGGAGCGGGTTCAAGCCGATGATGTCGGCGCCGAGCGTCGCCCCTGCTCGCTCGACCAAGATTCGCAGATCTCCGAAGTCTCCCGCCCCCCAATTGCGATTTGAACGAACGGCGTACAGCGGCACGCTTAAGCCCCAGACCCTCCCGCCACGGGCCAACGCCGGGGGCACGTAACAAGTCGGGGGTGCGACGATCAGACGAGTAGCGGCTTCCATGCGGCCGGTAGCCGTGATGATCTCCGCATAGAGCTCGTGATACCCGATGGGAAGCCCCGTGGGCAGCCGCACCGGACAACGCACGTATCTCCGTTCCTCCATCACATGGGCTTCCACGACCGGGAGACCGGGTCCTGCTTGACCCAGCAAAATTTCAGCCCCGGACTCGAGCCTGATCCGCCACGAGACGACCAGAGATCCTTCTTCCCCGCTTGAACAGGGCAGCGTGACGATCCAGCAGGGAGCGGTCTCGTCGGTACGTACGACCAGGGCGGCGGCCGAGACGGTCTGCCACATCCGCGCTTCCCAGCGAGCCCATTCCGCATTCAGGGCCTGATCGCTCTCGATGTTGAAGCCCATCGCCGTGAGAATCGCTTGCTTCGACTTAGGCGACGTCTCATGCCGCCTGCCCTCGATATCGTAGTACTCGGGGGCAATCCCTGCCACTTCCGCAAGGCGATCGAGCAACGTTCGGTCGGTGATATCAGGCATGGAGCGCAGTCTGAGTGAAGCCCTGGACCAAGTCAAGGCACCTGAAGGTTTTTCGTCGGCCCATTCAGTCAGGCTCAATGTCTATCGCGCAGGCCGAGGTGAGGTTCCCCTGCGTAATAACTCACAGAAGCATTCACCGGCTCAGCGGTTCTTGTCGGAAGAATTCCATTCCGGCAAGATAGCGCTGATGATCGATCGTCGCTTAGTGAGGTTTGGCACCAGTTCCTGGGCCTATGAAGGGTGGCAGGGGTTGGTCTATCGCCAGACCTACCAAGCAAATCGGTTTTCCAAGGATAGCCTGTCGGAATACGCCCGCTATGAATACCGCGGTGCTCCTTTGTTCAGGACGGTCGGCATCGACCATACGTTCTACCGACCGGCGACCGCCGAACAATTGGCCCACTATGCCGTTCAGGTTCCGTCCGATTTTCGGTTTTGCGCCAAGGTCTGGGAAGAGTTGACCATTCCCTCCTATGCCAACCTTCGGCGTTACGGCGCCAAGGCCGGGAAAGTGAACCCGCGATTCCTGGACCACGAGGCGTTTCGAGACCTTGTCTTGGAACAGTTCCTGGAAGGGCTAGGAAGCCAGGCGGGGCCCCTCATCTTCGAGTTTCAGCGATCCGGGATGACTCCGGATGAGTTCTACACCGCTTTAGATCGCTTCCTCAGCGGACTTCCTGTCGGACCGGAATACGCCGTTGAAGTTCGTAATCCGGCGTTCCTCGGGACCCGCTACAAAGACCTGCTTCAGTCGCACAATGTCGCCCACGTGCTGAACCACTGGACGGCGATGCCGCCCTTGCGGGAGCAATTCTCCCAGCTCGGAAACCGCTTCCCGGCTTCGTTCGTGGTCTTTCGGCTGCTCACCCCGCATGGCGTCCCGTACGAGCAGGCGGTTCAACGCTACAGCCCGTACGATCGGATCGTGGAACCTCAGCTTCGCATGCGACAAGACACCCTATCGCTATTAGCGGAAGCCGTCGCCGAAGGCCGCACGCCGTATGTCTTGGTCAACAACCGCTGCGAGGGGAATGCTCCCTTGACCCTGCAGGCCTTGGTTGACGCATGTGAGACGGCCCCACCGGCCAGATTGTGATGGATCGGGACCGCGTGGTAGCATGATCGCGGGATGATCCAAGCGGGAGTGTTTGCTCCCGACGCTGCGCGCCCCACAGGGCTCACAAAATAGAGGAGGGCTTAGTTATGAATCGCCTCCTTTCGTCCTGCCGTGTGACCATCGCTGCTTTGACACTGACCTCCGGAGTCTTGTTTCTAGGATCTACTCAGGCCGCGGCCCAGTCGACTCGTGTCGAAGTGACCGGCGACTATCGCTATACCTTCCACGATCCCATGCTCCTCGCCGATGCCAAAGTGCTGGCTTGTGAAGAGGCTCTCCGTCTTGCAGTCGCCAATTCTCCCGTCGTACGCGAAGAGACAGCCTCCCTCGTCGACTCCGCCGCATACCGGGACCTGATTCAGCTTTTGGTCTCCTCCTATGTCAGTGATCTACAGATCGTCGAACACGCGGAGAAAGGGCGGACTGTGTATTGCAAGGTGAAGGGCGCGCTCCAGACCGACGAGGTACAGAGAGCCGCACGGAGCTACCTCCTCTCCGTGTCGAACGGTAAACAAGCACCCGCCCTCGACCAGAACCGTGTCCTTCAGATCGTGAACGTCCGGGATGAGTCCGGCTACCTGGTTGTCACCTATCGGGCCTTGAAGCGTCTGGATTGGATCGGAACGGCCTACCAGGGATCACTCCGGGAGAGTGCCGACCTGATGGTGGATTTTCTCGATGAGCAGGGGAGCTTGATCCGAACCGACCGGTATCCGGCGCACAGAACACCCACCGGCGATGATGTGATGAATCCCGGCGAAGTCGGCATCCGGAAGATCATCAAACCTTCCAGCGCGAAAGCCTACCGCGTCTGGCTCGTCAAGTAATCATCCTATGCGAAGGGCCCGCCGGGCATGCCCGGCGGGCCCCCGCATCCTGGCAGGAATGTGTTTACTTCTCTGAGCCCAACGGTGGCAAATTGATCCCAAAACGTTCCAGTCCCATTATGACGGTTAAGGCCGACGGTGAATGTTGAACAATTTCCTTTTGCACCTCAATCCGTCGCAAGTCCACGAATTCCGGTGCGGTCAGCCCCAGCGATTCCCGATAAGCCCGGTCGGCGATGCCGCGCTGTCGTTCGGCCTTTTCCCTGGCCTCTTCCGCTTTCTGGAACTCCACCATCGTGATCTTGCGCTGCTCTTGAATAATCGTCTGTGCAGTCTGTTCCAGCACCCCTTTCGGAGGCAGGATGCTGCCGACCACGATGCGGTTGAGCCGGATGGGGATGTTTTGCTTTTCGATCAGCTTGGTCTGGACCTCGCGTCCGATCGCGTCCTGCAACTTGGTGCGCGTCGTGGGATCCGTCGTCAATTGGAACAACGGATACCTTTGGACCTCTTCGCGGACGAACGTACGGAACGCCTCTTTCACGTTATTCGCGTACCAGTTCGGGCCAAAGCGATTGATGAGCTCGGGCGAGCGGCCCTCTACTACATTGGCTATGAGAAACGCATCGAACGACACCGGCGCGTTCTCAGCCGAGATAATGTCGAAATGCTCGGAATATTGAACCGGCCGGACATCAACATCGATAACCTGCGTCGTCAGCGCTACCGCAACTCGCCCGGTCTTCACCGGCACCGGATCGACCCCCCCATGTCCGAAGAAGAACGGCTTCTCCACGAGCACCCCCTCATGGCCCGCATCGATCGCGATCAATGCGCAGCCGGACGAGAATACAACCAGGCTGCAGACCCCTACACACCCCAACAGACGGCTGAGTGAGCCGGTCATAGCGTTCCTCCTTCCTCTATGGAACAAGCCTCCACGCCTACTCTCGATTGATCACTGGTCCAGCGACCGCGCGCCGACCCCCTATGGATTCACCTTACGAACCACCAGGCCAGAAAGTCAAACGAGGATGCAGCCGCTGCGGCAGCGCAGGGAAGTGCGATGAGACGCGGGCGAGATCTTACTCGATGCCGGCTTGTTGCTGGAGCCAGCGGATGTAGGCGATGATGACCTCGACGTCGTCGGGTGTCGCAGTCTCGATCTTCGGCATGTTGCCGAAATTCCAGTGATGGGCGCGCACTCCATTCGCCGCCGCGCTGCGAAAGGCGGCGTCCGGATGATGATTCGGCAGGTAGATCTTATGGACCAGCGGCGGCCCGTGATCGGTCCCGACCCCGCGTATCCCATGGCAGGCCGAGCAGTTGGCGTTGAACTTCGTCTCTCCTGCCTGCAGCACGGCCGAGGAATGACCCGTCGCATCTCTCGAGGGACTTGAATCACCACCCGAGCCGCAAGCCGTCGCAGTCAGCACGAGCAGGCTGATGCCGAAGAACGGCAAGCTCCTCCAGCCGAGCCCCTTCCCCCGCAGCCGGTCACGTGCCGTCATGTGGAGGAACCCGCCGAGCCGGAATCGATCTTCTTCGCCTGCGTCGATCCAAACTGTTCCTTGAGCATTCGAGTCGTTCGCTTGAGGGTCAGGCGGCGGTAGATCCGGGCCCCCACTGGAACCAGGATCACCAGTGAGATCGTCAGATACATGAAAAACTCCTCAGGGGAGACACTCATCGGCCGGCTACCTTACCGCATAGGGAACCGGGTCGACAACTCCGGCTTTGCTGAACGCCTCCAGCCGTATCCGACAACTGTCGCAGCGGCCACAGGCGGTCTCGCCGTCAACCGGATCGTAGCAACTGTGGGTCATGTGGAATGGGATTCCGAGGGCCACCCCCATCCGGATGATCTCGACCTTGGAGAGCTGCAACAGCGGCGCACGCACCGTGATGCTCCGTCCCTCTGCTCCGGCCCGCGTCCCAGCGCGCGCCAGCGCTTCAAACGCCTGAAGAAACTCGGGGCGGCAGTCGGGGTATCCGGAATAGTCCAAGACGTTCGCGCCGAAATAAATCCGCTCGGCATCGCGGCTTTCCGCGTAGGCTAAGGCCAGGGAGAGGAAAATCGTATTGCGGGCCGGCACGTAGGTGACAGGAATGTCTTCTCTCCGTTGCTGAGGTGTTCGATCCTTCGGCACGGCCAGGTCGCCGGTCAGTGCCGAGCCCCCGATAGCCCGCAAATTCAGCTCGACGACCAGGTGCTCGGCGACGCCGAGGGTTCGCGCCACGGCACGAGCCCGCTTGACCTCGACAAGGTGACGCTGCCCATAGGCGACCGTTAACCCGAAAAGCGCATATCCATCCTGCTTGGCAATGGCCGCGGTGATGGTGGAGTCGAGCCCCCCGCTCATCAACACGACGGCTCTCTTGGCAGATGTGGTCATAGCATTCTTATGAGCATGGGCCTGTCAGTGGACGGAGCGGACACCCGGCTCCATGTTGCCTGATCTGAACGGCGCTTGTCGATGTGGAGAAAAAGTGAACAGGTCGGCAGATAAACCAGAGCAGACTATTCGCGTTCTTCTTCTTTCTCGATCTTTTCCAGCAGTTCTTGTCTCGACTGACATTCCACACACAGTCGCGCGAAGGGAACGGCATTCAGCCGTTTCTCACTGATTTCGACCCCGCACTCAGCGCACAACCCGTAGGTTCCCTCCGATAGTCGCGTGAGGGCTTCGTCGATGAGCTGCCGCTTACGGTTGCGCATTTCCATGAGCGAGATGCCCAGTTCCCGCTCGAGATCCATCAAGGCCTGGTCCCCAACGTCCCGGGCGGACTCGAGGCGACGCTGTTGATCCTCGGTCAACGACTGGCCCAGACTCCCTTCAATCTCCCTCATAATTTCCTGACGCTTCCGCATGAGCATCTGCTGGAGCGCATCCTTACGGTGTTCGTAAGCTTCACGCTCCTTTGCCGACATCTTGGGTCGCTGAAGTTCCGGTTCCGGCTCTTCCCGCGACACCTCGGGTTTCGGCGGCGGAGCTACAGGCGTTGTCCGCCCCTTGGTCGCTGACTTACTCGCTGATTTTGGCGGAGCTGTCGATTTCTTCTTTGTTTGGAGCTTGCTCGCCATTGCGACTTGTTACCTCTTCAGACCAACTGATCCGAAAAAAGTTCGGCATTCATAGCACGCTCCCTCTCCTTTGACAAGCCCTTTCTCACCCCTGTCTGGGCGGGTTAGGGATAGAGGATAGTGGAGTGCACCTCATAGCCGACCAACTTGTCGCGCCCCCTCAGGCTCTTGAGCTCAACGAGAAAATCCAGCCCCGCAATCTCGCCTCCCAGTTGTCGAACCAAGTGCACGGTCGCTGCCGCAGTCCCTCCAGTAGCCAGCAGATCGTCCACGATCAGGACTCGCTCGCCCATGTCGACCGCGTCCCGGTGCACGGCCAGGGAATTGCTCCCGTACTCCAGGTTGTACTTCACCTCGTAGATGTCGGCCGGCAGCTTCCCCGGTTTCCGCACGGGGACGAAGCCGGCGCCCAAGCGACTCGCCAGGCAGCCCCCCAGAATAAAGCCGCGCGACTCGATCCCGACGACCTTCGTGATCCCCTGATGCTTGTAACGCGCCGCAAGCTCGTCGACGATGCGTCCGAACGCCTGCGCGTTCTTCAAGAGCGTCGTGATGTCATAGAAGACGATACCGGGCTTGGGGAAATCCGGGACCTCCCGGATTAGCGTCCGATAGTCCATGTCGCACCCCTTGCTAAAGCAGATCGGCCTGCGTCAGTGTGTTCCGTTCGATGGTATTGCGCAAACGGACAAGGGCTGCGTTTTCGATCTGTCGCACACGCTCCCGGGTCAAGCCCAAATCACGCCCGATTTCTTCGAGCGTCTGTGCTTCGCCCCCGTCCAGTCCAAACCGGGCAACAATAACAGTCCGCTCCTTATCTGGCAACTCCCTCACCCAGGACATCAGGGCCTCTCTGCGCCGGACCCCCTCCGCACTGTCCGCCGGTGAGAGGCACATGGGGTCCTCGATGATGTCCCTCAGGAAGGTGTCGGAGCGGTCGCTGAGCGGACTGTCGAGGGAGCAGGTGGTGCGAAGCAACTGTTTGAGGTCCAAGACCTCTTCTTCGGACACTTTCATGCGCTGCGCAACCTCGTCAGGACGAGGCTCGCGACCGAGCGATTGCACCATGTGCTCGACTTTATTGAGGTAGCGATTCAGACGTTCCACGACATGGACGGGAAGGCGGACAAGCTTGCCTTGATTGATGATGGCACGTTCGATGTACTGGCGAATCCACCAGGATGCATAGGTGCTGAAGCGAAAGCCGCGCTTGTAGTTGAACTTTTCGACCGCTTTGATCAATCCGAGGTTGCCTTCCTCCACGATATCCGAAAACGGGAAGCCGCGGTTTACGTACCGCTTGCCGATACTGATGACCAGGCGCAGGTTCGATTCGATCATCTTCTGGCGAGCGGTTTCATCACCGGCCATGACCCGCTTGCCGAGTTCTTGTTCCTGTTTGAAGGTGAGCAGACTGGAACTGCGGATTTCCCGCAGGTAGGTCTTGATGGTGTCGAGGCCTTCAGAATGACTGTTGCCCTCCCTGTCGCGAGTCTTCCCGCGTCGGCCGCGCCGTTTCGGAGGACTTTCTCCCTCCTCGTCCTGCTCGTCGGCCTCCGCGTCTGCGGAGTGGAGGGAATAGCTTACCTCGTCGTCATGCTCGAGCATGCTGCCTCATGAACCTGATCCGACCTAGCCTCGATCAATACCAGATTTCGAAGTCCGTATACCGGTTGGCCCAAGGGCGCCAGCGGACATCGACCCGATCGACTCGCGATCCCGGTGGCCCGTGCTTAAGCGCTTCGACCAGATCGCCGATGCTTCCCCGAGAGCCTTCGACTTCGACTTCAACCCGGCCATCGTCCAGGTTGCGGACGCCGCCCGTCAACCCGCAGCGGAGCGCCACACGTCTGGCAAAGGCGCGAAATCCCACACCCTGCACCCCGCCGCTTACGAGAATCCGCGCAGAACTCGGTGTCTCATCCTGCGGGCTGGTCATGACCTCACGACCCCCGTCAGGCCGTCCAGGCGCACGAGCCGGATAATCTCATACCTCCCTCCATGCGTCACGCGATTTATCAATATATGAAGGGAAGGAATACGGAGATATGCACGGTGACTCGTGTTGGCTCCCAAAGAAGAGTTGAAGGGCATTGCCAAGAAAACCGATGGCGTCTCTCCACTGACATCATGGCAAAGGGTCGATGATGGGTGAGCGACACGTGCAAGTTGGGCAGGCTGCGGGCTGTGTGGAGGCGGGACGAGACGCGAACTAACGCGCATTATTCATGAGCGCTTCCGCCGCAATCGCGGATTCGCCGCTGGGCACCGGGGCACATTGCTCCGGGAATGCAACGGGTGCCCTCCAGGATTGCTATGGGTCCCAGCCAGCATGCGAAGTCCGAGGCAAAGGACTTATCCCCGCACACATTTGAAGTGCGGGATCGCACGAAGTGCGGTTTGGCGGGCGGGTCGAGCAAGCTTGGTTTGGTCGGGGCGAGAGGATTTGAACCTCCGACTCCTGCGTCCCGAACGCAGTGCGCTACCGGGCTGCGCTACGCCCCGACATGGATTCTGATAAGGACTGTCGTGTCTTACGAGAGGGGCGTAAAACACAACCCGTGCGCCTCGGCCACCCCTTTGCAGGTCACCCTGCCGTCCATGAGGTTCACGCCTCTGGCAAGGCCGGGATCGGAGCGGAGCGCCTGCTCCACTCCTTGCGAAACCAGCCGAACTATAAAGGGGAGCGTCGCGTTGGTCAAGGCTCTGGTGGACGTCGAGGGCACGATGCCCGGCATATTGGCGACGCCGTAGTGGAGCACACCGTCGACGATATAGATCGGGTCGGAATGCGTTGTCACCCTGGTGGTTTCGAAACAACCGCCTTGATCCACAGATACATCCACAATCACCGAACCTGGTTGCATGCGAGCGACCGTGGAGCGCGAAACTAGCTTCGGAGCCTTGGCCCCCGGCACGAGCACCGCCCCGATCACCAGGTCCGCCTGTTCCACCATACGGTCGATCGAAGCTTGACTGGCAGCCAAGGTGACGATACGGCCTTGATATTGATCGTCCAAGGAACGGAGTTGTTGCAGGTCGTTGCTGACCACGGTCACCTGAGCCCCCATCCCGACCGCGATTCTCGTTGCGCTGCTACCCACCACGCCGGAGCCCAGGATGACTACCTTCCCCGGTTCGACACCCGGCACCCCGGCAAGGAGAATTCCTTTGCCTCCCTGCGTCCGCTCAAGATACCGAGCCCCGACCTGAACAGCCATGCGGCCGGCGATCTCACTCATCGGCTTCAGCATAGGCAGGCTGCCATCCCGACCCTCGGTCGTCTCATATGCGATGGCCGTCACACGCGATTCGATCAGCGCTTTGGTGACTTCAGGCAACGAAGCCAGGTGCAGATAGGTGAACAACACTTGGCCCGGACGTAACATACGACACTCATGCACGAGCGGTTCTTTGACTTTCACAATCAAATCGGCTTCCCCGAACACCTCTTCCTTGCTTGCAGCAATGTGGGCTCCCGCCGCACGATAGGCCTCATCCGAAAAGCCGCTCCCGATTCCCGCCGAGGGTTCGACAATCACTCGATGGCCACGCTGACACAGAAGTTGCGCACCTTCCGGGGTTAAGCTAACGCGGTACTCGTGATTTTTTATTTCTTTCGGAACCCCGATGATCATGCGCGCCTCCTCTGGGGAATTTGGGGGTGGTCATGGATCAAACTGATGGCTGTATTATCATGCGCTTTGGCGCCCGTGACGAGCCCTCCAAAAGTAGCGGTTCCCCTTCCCAGCCCGTAGACACCCTTGAGAACGCTGTTGTAAGATGCCTTGCCGCGTCGTGAAGTTCCAGCCGGAGGAGGAGTGTCGATCATGGAGGAAACCAATCATGTCTGCAACGCCTGTGGCGCTACGACCGAGCCGCTGATGAAATTGTCCCTGGGAAAGGACTTTTTTGGCCGGCCCTACGATCGGCTCTCTCCCTCCTCCGATCAGAACCCCAAATGGTATTGCGAGACCTGTTCCAAGCAGAAAAACCTGCAACGCGACTTTCGAGATATACGGGCCGAGTTCGAGAAACGCGCCGCCGGTCAGGCGTCCGCTATCAGCCGGCCTGAAGAGCTGCAACGAGCCTTCATGCGCGTGCGAGAAATCGCTGCGATTCTTGAAAGTATTCAGGGGCGCTCACCGTTTCTCGATCCCGTCGAAGTACGAGCCCTGATGGGAAATTTGCAGGTCCAATCTCAGTCGGCTCCGGTCTCTCCCTGAGTATAGGGCACTCGTTGTCTACATTTAAACATCACATCTTCGTTTGTATCAACCAGCGGACGCAGGACGACCCTCGGGGCTGTTGTGCCGCCAAGGGATCTGAGACGCTCCACGCAATCTTCAAACAAGAAGCGAAGCGGCTGAACCTGAAAGGGACCGTACGGGCCAACAAGGCCGGTTGTCTCGATCATTGCGCGCTCGGACCGAGCGTGGTGATTTATCCGGAGGGTATCTGGTATCGGGTCACAACGGAAGCCGACGTGAGAGAGATCATGGAACGCCACATCATGAATGGCGAAGTCGTCACGCGACTTGTCATGCCCGATCACCCTGCTCCGGCGAAAGTCCCTCCCCTCATCTCGTAGCGCACCATCACGTGGACCATATGGCCGTCGAGGAGAAATGGAAGGCCAATCAAGAGAAGGTGGCCTTCGTGAAGCAATTTCCCGGGCTGACACTGGATTGGAAGGCGTGCCAAGGGAAAACCGTGCAGTCCGTCGTGCCCCTGGCAAGCAAACAAGGAGCTGCGGTCATCGTGTTTTCCGACGGTGCCTTCATGATTGCCCCCTCGCTGACACCGGAACCATGGGAGCTGGGGCAGGCGCTGGCCGAAGCGCGCCCGCTGCTCGAACCAATACACAGCACCGCGTACGCTGAACTCGACCGATTAAGCAAAAAAGATAAAGAGGCGCTCAAGGCGGCTCGTCTGGAGAAAATACTCGGCGCGATCCAAAATAATCTAGAGCAGATTCCCGAACTCAAAGACCGGCTAAAGCAGCTTGTGAAGGAGTGGAAGTGAGCAGTATCCCGAAGAAGAACATGTTCGAGGTCTTCTCGCAAGGCCTCTTTGAAGGAGTCAAGCCCATGATGGTCGTCCGCGATCACCTTGTTCGGCACCCCGACCGGTGTACCCATCAAAGCATCTGCATTCCCGTCTGCCCCACCGGAGCTTGGCTCTCGACTCCCCCCTATAAGTTCGACGCGTCGCGTTGCTTAGAAAGCTGTCGGCTCTGCCTCGACGCCTGCCCGTCCCAAGCGATCTACGCGGTGTATCGGAAGGGGGAGAAGATGCTGGTGCCGCAAAAGAAATAGGGACAGGCGGAAAGACTACGAGGCTTCCGCGCCTCAGGAGCGGCTGGGGCGGAGAAATGGGGTGGAAACCTTCGGAAATTCCCTCGCGGACTCGGTCAGTCTCCGTTTTCCTTCCCCATCTCTCCGTCCCAGCTCTCTCGCTCCTTCAGCAAAGTCGCCTCGAAGTCTTCCCGCCAGCCAGGTGGGGACGAAAAAACGGGGAGCGGCTCGCAGTAAGGCCCTCAGTGGACGCGCGCACTTTGGGACCTGCCAACCCGCTTCTTGGGAACCAAAAGGAGAACAAATCTCATACATTTGCGCGTTCCTTCCACACAAGACCACATCAACTTCGCCGCTCTTTTCATGAGAGTCGGCTCGAAAGTTCTTTACGGCACTTCATCAAGCCTCGCTACTTTCATAAACGAGCGGTTTACACGATTTGCTTCCTCAACCTCCCCCAATACGCCGTGCCGAGATACCCGCAGGCGCCGGTGAGAGTGGTCAGGGCCATGATCGCGTAGACCTTCCAACGCGGGACTTTGACGTTGATGGAGGGATCCAGGAGGTTGTCCGCCTGCGCGATCAGTACGAGGGTTTCACCCGCGAGCAGGATCGGCCACATGCACGCGAGGCGGTGACGGATCTCGTATCGGGGGATCGCCATGACATAGAGCCAGCCTTGGTCGAGGTGGTCGCGGGCGATCTCCAACACCCTCCGCAGGACCGGACGGAACTCGACGATCGCGTCCCGGTTCAGGAGATCGCCAGGGATGAGGCCTTGCTCTCTGAGTAAGTCCACGGGAATGTAGCACCGACCTCGGTGAAGGTCGCGCGGCAAGTCCTTCACGATGTTGGTAAGCTGCAATCCTTTTCCAAACCTCACCCCAACCGCCGACATCCTCGCCACATCCCATTCACGCAACGCCGGCCGGTGCGCACACATCATCTTCGTCCAGAATTCCCCGACACAGCCCGCAACATAGTAGGTGTACTGATCCAGGTCGGCCAATGTCTGCAGCGCTCCGAGTTCCCCGGCCGAGGTGGCGGAAAACCGCGTCAGATCCATCTCCATCCCGTTGGGCAGGGTGCACATCAATTCGCGGATGCGTGACCGGTCGGCGAGGTCGAAATCGAGATATAGACGGAAGCAGTCTTCCAGCCGTTGCAAGAGAGTCCGCTCTGACGATTCCTTCTGATGGGGCAATAATGCAGCCTGGATGGACCGGATCTCGTCATAGCGGATCTGTTCCGACTCGAACTGCGCTCGAAACTGTTTGAGGTGGATCAGGCGCTGGCTGCGGTCGATGAGATCGGTATCGGCAATCGTGTCCACCGCCCGTGCGAACAGATAGGAGAGCCCCATCTGATCACGCACGTTGCCGGGCAACACTGTTAGCGTGAGATAGAACGACCGGGAGACTTGTTTGAGAATGTCGCGGAGGAGCGTGTGCTTGGATGACGACGTAGGCGTGGCAGACCCTTTATCGGACTTCAAGCTTTCCTTCCATCCCACGATCCCGATGGCTCTTCAAAAAGAGCAACTGTTTATCACAGTAAAAGACGTACGTCCCGGGTTTGGTCGGTGTAAAGCGCACGACGGCGCTCTTGCCGCCCCACACGGTTTGATCCAAATCCATCCCCGCCGCCGGTTCCTTCAGGGCAAAGTTGTGTGGCGTGATGGTGGTGATGCTGTTCAACGTCAATTCCACCGGCTTCCCCGCTTCGACGATGAGGTGACTGGGTGCAAAGGAATAGCTGTCCAGCGTGATGGTCCCCCGTTGGACTCCATCCGCAGACAGCGCAAGCGTGACCGCTTGGGAGGAGCCGGCCTGGTCTTCGGCACGCTCACTACTTGCCCCTTCGCCACCAACAAGAAGAAAGGCAAGCAGCCAACCCACGCCGGCCAGCAACAATACAGAGAGTTTCATCGCGCCCTCTATGTAACAGATGGTTGGAAACCGGTCAACTCTGCCGCTTGACGAAGAATAGTCCAGCGTTATCTTCTTTGGGAAGTCCCGCATCCTGGTCAGGGTGCATTTCAAATGAACGATTTGTATAATTAGAGCCACCGAGGGTTGCCCCGGCGTCGCGGGGGACCTCGAGAAAGATCCTGAAGGAGGATATCGATGAAGTCATTGAAAGGCATCGCGCTCCTGCTGATCGCCAACTTTCTGATCATGATGACCTTGTGGATCACAGCCCCGCTGTTGATCAACGTGGTCCTGCCGATGTTCGGGATCGACCTACGCGGATCAATCGACCTTTCCTCGCTGGTCTGGGCGATGGTGTTCGGTTTCGGTGGCGCCTTCCTCAGCCTGCTGTTCTCCAAACAGTTCGCCCGCGCCATGCTGGATTGTTATCAAATTACGGAGCCCCGGAGTCATGCGGAACAGCTCATCTTCCACTCGGTGCGCGAGATTGCCCAACGGCTGAACATTGCGATGCCGGAAGTCTGGATCTACGAGTCGCCGGATCCCAATGCGTTCGCGACCGGGCCCAGCCGTAACAACTCGATGGTCGCCGTCTCGACCGGCCTGTTGAACAACCTGAACGAGCAGGAGGTGCGGGCCGTGCTCGCGCACGAGATGGGCCATGTGTACAACGGCGACATGTTCGCCACGACCGTGCTGGCCGGACTCATGAACACGTTCGTCCACTATATCTCGATGTGGGTTCGTCGCTTCTTTGCGGAGCGGGATCAGGCCGGCCTCGGGATTGCGGTTTCGATCGTGTTGCAAATCGTCGTGACGATTCTCGCTTCGATCTTGATCAGTTGGTTCTCTCGCCGTCGCGAATTCGGGGCGGATGCCTTCTCGGCGAAGGTGTACGGGAAGGATTCGATGATCTCCGCGCTTCGGGCGATCGACAACTGGGTGAATCGGACCCAGTTCGCCTACGATACCCAGGAACCCTTGGCGACCATGAAAATTTCCGGAAAAACCGGCGGGTTCATGAGCCTGTTTGCCACGCACCCGCCGATCGAAGCGCGAATCGACGCCCTCCTGCGGCTGACACGTTAGCTTGTCCAAGGAGATTACATGAGAATCGCCAAAACGCTGCCCCTGTTCCTGGTTTCTGGGCTCGGGATCCTTGTGGGCTGCACAGCAGGGTACCTCTTCGAGATCCCTGCTGCGCAGGCGAGCGAGAAAGGACGGATGGTGATGGCCGCCAAGACCGCCAGCGTTTACGACTTCACGCTTGACAACATTGACGGCAAACCGGTCTCACTCAGTGAGTTCCGCGGCAAGGTGCTCCTGCTGGTCAACACAGCCAGCTTCTGCGGCAACACGCCGCAATATGCCGATTTGCAAAGTATGTACGAACAATACAACGAGCAGGGGTTTGAGATCCTGGCTTTTCCCGCCAACAATTTCGGCCAGCAAGAGCCGGGGACCAACGCCGAAATCAAGACCTTCTGCTACACGAAGTACAGTCTGACCTTCCCTCTCTTCGGCAAGATCAGCGTGAAAGGGCCCGACAAACACCCCCTGTATCACTACCTGACCGAGCAGAGCCCTTTTCCGGGTGAAGTGGAGTGGAACTTCCAGAAGTACTTAGTGGATCGCTCCGGCAACGTGGTGGGTCGCTTTCACCACCGCGCGAAGCCGCTCTCGCCTGAGGTGGTAAACGAAGTGGAACGGGTATTGGCGGCTAAGTAGGTGCCTCAGGCGGCCCGGTAAAACGAAATGTGCCGGCGGTACTCTTGGATTGCGGCCGCCAGCGCCGCCGACCCGCGGGGGATGTTCGCATCGATCGCATTCTCGATCATCGGATCGTCGATTTCGACTTCGTATCGGTCTTGAATATTGGTACGGACAGGCCCCTGCTTCACGTCCCGAGGCATGTAGATTTCCTTCCACACTTCCTTCTCAACCAAGCACACGTCCTTGAATCGTTCATAGAGCAATGCGAGCTTTTCCGGATCGGTCTCTTTAATGCGTTCCACTACCCTGCCTCCCTGCAGCGGCTGTGGAGAGGAGCTGGAGAACGCGGAAGGACGTTAAGGTTGCACCGCAGAGCTGGACTTCACCGGGGCGTCTTCGATCGTAAACCGCATGGTACCGACCTGATTCACCGCGTGAAATGGCTGTTGGCCCAAGGGTGTAATGAAGAGCTTCACCAGATACTTGCCCCTTGACCATTTATCTCCCGGCCGTTTGAGCTCGAGAAATCCGTACCGTTCGTGGCCGGGCACTTCCAGCGTATCTTTGCCGATCGGTGCTTCCGACAACTTGCCGCCCTCCTCTTCCAAGAACCATTGGGCGCTGAACTGGGCGGGATCCTCCAGAGGCGCCACTTCGAACACGATATAGACGGCCGGCGCATCCGGGGTGAAGGTCGTCGTCGGTTCGATCGGTTTGAGGCGCGGGTCCTGGGTGTACCAGCCCTTCCGTCCAAACGTGTCCCACTCCACCTCGTACCCCTTCGCCATCTTGATCCAGACGAAGATCGATTGAGGCACTCCTTTCTTCTGCTCATCGAATGATGGGCTTTGAGAGGAATCGACCTCCGTTTGGCTCTGTTCTTTCGGCGTCATGAGATCTCGCGCGTGTGAAGGGACCGCCCCACCCCACAGCAAGAAAACAGCCAACCCCAGCATGAGGCTACGAGGCCAAGGCCAAGTCTTGAATAATCTCCCGCTGCTCATATTCGGCCTCCTCGTCATCCTGTTTCCAAAAGCGATGTTGCCTGGATCAACTCCACCGCTTCATGGTATCGAGAGTCCCGCAGGCGGTCAACTCCGCTCGCAATCAGCCGATACTGAGTGCAAATCGAGCTCCTGCTATAATCAGCCACGCGATTTCTTATCCTCATTCAACATTCAATGTCCGAAGCCATCCAGGACCCCAAGGCCAACGCGGCGCGCAGCCGCCGGTACGGCATCTACGACGGCGCCGGGCAGGCCGTGACTCAAGGACTCGGGGATAACTACCTGTCGGCCTTCGCCCTGTTGTTTCACGCGAGTGCCTTCCAGATCGGCCTGCTCTCTGCCCTGCCCCAGATGGTCGCGACCGTTTCCCAGCTCGTTTCAATCAAACTCATGCACCTGCTGGGACGGCGTCGCCCCTTGATCCTGTGCGGCGGGATCGGCCAAAGCCTCTGTTGGCTGCCCACCCTCCTGTTGCCTCTGTTGTGGCCTGCGCAAGGCGCGTGGCTCGTCGTGACCTGCGCGGTGGTCTATTTTGCATTGGGCAATGTGGCAGTTCCTCCGTGGACGAGCGTCATCACGGATCACGTAGAGCCGAAGCAGCGCGGCAGCTACTTCGGCCGGCGGGCCCAGGTCATGGCGGTCATGAGCGTATTCGCGCTCGGCCTGGGCGGCTCGCTGCTGAATATAGGAGCGCGCTGGGACATTGCGTGGGGCGGCTTCGCGCTGCTCTTCGGGTTAGCCGCGCTGGCCCGTGGCCTGTCGACTCACTTCCTCGCGCGCATTGATGAGCCTCCGCCCATCCAGACGACCGGAGACGCGATGACGTTTCGCGAGTTCCTGCGCCGAACGGCCGGCCGGGATTATCGTCGGTTTCTCTTGTTCTCGGGACTCCTCCATCTGTGCGTAGTGATCGCGGGCCCGTTCTTCGTCGTCTTCGTGCTCCGGGATCTCCACTGGAGCTACCTCGAGTATGGTCTGTGGATGGCCGTCGGCATGTTGGGACAGTTCCTGACACTCCACCCCTGGGGCCACCTCTGTGACCGCTTCGGCAGCAAAAAAGTCCTTGCGATCACTGGATTCATCGTGCCGTTTCTGCCGATGGTGTATCTGTTCACGACGCACCTGATGGTCCTGATAGTCGTGAACTTTCTGGCGGGGGTAATCTGGGGAGGACTGGCGCTCGGTCTACAAAATTACGTCTTTGACGTCGTTCGGATCGAGGACAAGGCGAAGGGCGTCGCCGTCGCCAACGCTGTCAACGCCTGCGGGTGGTTCGTCGGCGCCCTGTTAGGGAGCTCGCTCGTCAACCTCGTTCCCGATCAACTCGTCCTCGGCCCCTGGGAGGTGCGGCCGCCTTCCAATCTTCCATTTGTATTCATGCTATCCGGCGTCTTGCGGCTGGTTGTCGTGTCCGCTCTTCTCGGCACGTTTCGCGAAGCCCGACCTGTCGAATTACTCTCCCATGGCGCGATGGTCCGGGAACTCCCGCTACTGAAACCGCTCTCCTCTTGGCTCCTGCCGAAAGGAACGAGCTCAGAGTCCTAACCCCCCAGTTGTCCACCGTCACGTTACTTTGACACGGCAGATGAGTCGATCTGACGTTCCCGCTCCTCCTGTTTGAGCTTCTCGAAGGCCCGATCGGCATTGCTCCGCACTTGGGATGGGCTTGGTGCCGGCGGCTCCTTTTGAACGGTGGCAGCACAACCGGCAGCCAGCATTCCCACGGCGACTGCAACCGCCATCGCGACTCTTAACTTAGAGGTATACCTTGTCCGGACCGCCCAGCCGTCCATGCGTTTTCCTCCTTCCTTGTCTCCAGTGTGTGGGATTTATTGAAATGCCTGCCGCAGGTCGTTGACGGTCTGGCGTATGCCCCGCTCCAACGCCGTCCGATTCACCCGATCCACGTCAAGGCTGTCCGACAACTCCCAGCCGGCTCCATCATCAGCCCGTGCCGTGACGACGTTGTGATAGACCACCTCCGCGCTTTCGACCTTGATGATTTTGCTCAGCACGGTAATGGGCGGCAAATCGCTCGAGTGTCTGGCGAAGAAACGGTCTCGAATCGTGGGGCCATCGATCCGATAGATCAACACGCTGTCGACGCCGAGGAGTCGGCCTAATCGGATCGCGGAATCCTCCGACACCGAGCCCGTCCATTGCAAGCGGTGTTCGTCGAGCAGGAGCGGCAGATTGAAGCGATCGACGATCTTTAAATCAGGCCGCTGCTGCTTCAACAGGAACGCCGCGCTTTCCAAACGAGCATAAGCCTCCATCCACTCCGGATTCGAGGACTTCGGGTAGAACACGGCCAGCCGTTTGACATCGTGTGGAACCGCGAGAGAGGGTAGCTGTAAGGCAGGCTCCTCGGCAACCACAGACGCGGTCGAGGAGTGGCACCCAACGAGCAGGGGCAAGACCAGGAAGCCGGTCACCACGTGGAGGCCCTTGCCTGGCCGATTCATCGACGTACCTCGAACCGAGTCCACAGACCGCCCAAGGGCGTCACGCTCTCCTGACACAAGCATGATACATCTCTTTCCAGACGAAATACCACCACCCCCGTAACCTCCGGCAGATTACTTCGTGTCGACGTCTCGACGGCGCCCGTGGCCCGTGTGGAAGCCTCGGGGTACAGGCGCCCTCCGCATCAACCATTCACGACTTCCCTCGGAGGCCCGCGGTTGTCGAAGGATTGACTGGTCCTGACACGAGGGCTATCCTGAAAGCGGCACCGGCACGGTGCTGAGAGGAGCGTTGCGATATGTCCTTGCGGAATCGCTTAGATGAAGACTTAAAGCTTGCCATGAAGAGTCGGAACCAGCTCCGCATGGACGTCATCCGTATGGTAAAGGCTGCGATCCTGAACAAGGAGGTCGAGCTGAAGAAAGACCTCGACGACGCAGGGATGAGCCGCGTCATGAGCACCCTCATCAAGCAGCGGAAGGAGGCCGCCGAGCAATACGAGAAAGGGAATCGAAGAGACCTCGCCGATAAAGAACGACAAGAGATGGCTATTATTGAGAGCTATCTCCCCAAAGCCCTCACGCCGGAGGACCTCGCTGTGTTGATCGACCAGGCGATTCGGGAAACCGGCGCGAAGACTGCAAAAGACATGGGTCAGGTCATGAAGGCTGTGATGGCCAAGACAGCGGGTCAGACCGTCGACGGAAAACAAGTGAGCGATCTCGTTCGCGCAAAGCTTCAGTAGGTTCTCCGCCTGCTATACTTTGGTCGGCGTGAGGGTCCGCTTCCACACCCACCGCAGGATTCCGACATGACCGTTCTTCTCGTTGATGATTCCCCTGACCAGCAACTGCTGCTTCGCTCGATTCTGAACCGGGCTGGCCACGGAGATATCCATATAGCTGATTCAGCTCAGGCAAGCTTCACGCTGTTAGGCGTCGGGGCCGCCACTAATCACACTGTGCTGCCGGACCTTATCTTAATGGATGTGCTGATGCCCGATATGGACGGAGTCTCAGCCTGCCGACACATCAAAGCTCAGGCCCACCTGAGGGATATTCCGATTATCATGGTGACGGCAAAGACCGACCTGACAAACCTCCAGGAAGCCTTCGCCGCCGGCGCCATGGATTACATCACCAAACCGGTCAACCACGTCGAGTTGCTGGCGAGGGTATCTTCCGCGCTTACGCTGAAGCGCGAAATGGATCGACGAAAGGCTCGCGAGCTCGAACTGCAAAAGAGCAACGAAGAGCTGCAGCGTGCGTTGAAAGAAGTGAAGGTCCTGCGCGGGTTGGTGCCAATCTGCGCCTCCTGCAAGAAAATCCGCAACGACCAGGGTTCTTGGCAGCAGTTGGAGGAATATATCCAGGAACATTCCGAAGCAGAATTCAGCCACGGTCTCTGCGCAGCCTGCGTGAAAAAGCTTTATCCTGGCGTTTACAAAGACTAGTTGCTACCATTCGGCTCTACCTGATGAGTTCCTGTGAAGGGAGCACGCATGGGTATACTGATTGTTGACGATTCTCCGGACGACCGGGCCTTGGTTGAATCCATTCTCTCCTCGGCCGGCTACCAGGATATTCTGGTTGCCGACTCGGCCTCCTCGGCCTTCCATGTCCTGGGAATGGAGGGAGGGAACCACGTCGGGGCCCAGGTCGATCTGATTCTGATGGACATCGTCATGGCCCCGATGAACGGGATCGAGGCCTGTCGCCAGATCAAGGCGATCGAACGCTTCCGTGATACCCCGGTCATCATGGTCACGGTCAAGACGGACCCGGTCGACCTGCAGCTCGCCTTCGCCGCCGGCGCGATGGATTTCATCGCGAAGCCGATCAACAAGATGGAGCTGCTGACTCGGATCCGTTCCGTGCTTCGCTTGGTCCATGAAATCAATCGCCGCCGGGCACGCGAGCAGGAGTTGCTCGAGGTCATGCGCCAACTGCAGGAGGCGAACCAGATGTTGCTGCGTCTCTCCTGCCTGGACGGCCTCACCGGCATTACGAACCGACGGCAGTTCGATGATTTCTTGGAGCAGGAATGGCGGCGCGCCGTCCGCGAAGCCGCCCCGCTGTCGCTCATCATGCTCGACATCGACCGGTTCAAGACTTACAACGATAAGAACGGCCACCAGGCCGGGGACGAATGCTTGAGGCAGGTGGCAGGAGCCATTACCAGCGCGGTCAACCGGCCCGGCGACTTGGTCGCTCGTTATGGTGGGGATGAGTTCGTCGTGGTCCTCCCGGGAACCGGCGTTGAGGGCGCCGCTATGATCGCAGAGACCCTGCGACGACGTGTCGAATCTCTCGGCATTACCCATTCGGACGGCGGCCAGGTGACGATCAGCTTGGGATACGCGACCACGGTTCCGACCCGTCACACGTTCCCCAGCGACCTCATTAAGGCCGCCGATCAGGCTCTCTACCAGGCCAAGCAGGAAGGGCGAAACAGGATCAAACAGGCCGCCGTCCTCTCCCTCGTCGAGAACCTCCGTGAGGACTGACGATCCCGGCCGGTTAGTCCTCCGCACCGATCACCCCTCGTCCACGGCCTCTCTGCTCGCCCAAAAGTCCTTCGCTCACCCAAGGCGCGGTTTTTATCGAGACGGCTGAGGCAGGATCATGCCGAGACGATCTACACGTCAACGAGTGTCGCGCAGGACGGGATCGCTGCCTTCCCGGTCCGGCCGAAGGCGTTCCCAGACGACGCTCAGCCGAATTCGCCTCTCACGCAAGAGTCTTCTTGGAAAATCCCAGTATGCTCTCTTGAACCTGGCGAATAACCCCGCGTTGATCGACGGCGATCTCGTCACGGCGTTTCATTTGCTCACCGAAGCGGCCGGACACACCTTGAATGTTGCGCGTTGCGGCATCTGGCTGGTGAACCGCGACCGGTCGGCGCTCGAGCTGAAGGACTTGTACGAAGTCCAGGCGAAATGTCATTCCAGCGGTCCCAGCCGCAGCCTCCAGTTATACCCGGAGTACTTTGACGCGCTGGAATCGGAAGAGTACACGATTGCCGCCGTAAACGCCCGGAAGGACGGTCGGACTCGGGAATTCGCTCAGGACTACCTGATTCCACTGGGCATCGGCGCGACCCTGGACGCACCGATTCGCCAGCGAGGCCGATGCATCGGCGTCATCTGCCACGAACACATCGGCGGCTCGCGCCGATGGACGGAAGAAGAACAGACCTTTGCCGTGACCGTCTCCACCATGGTGACGCTGGCGCTGGAAGCCGCCGATCGAAAAATGACGGCGCAGGCGCTCGCCAGCGCCAAAGAGGCGGCCGAAGTCGCCAATCGGGCCAAGAGCGAATTTCTCGCAAGCATGAGTCATGAGATCCGGACACCGATGAATGCGATCATCGGTATGGCGGATCTCTTATGGGAGACGCACTTGACCCCTGAACAGCGCAAGTACGTTCGGGTCTTCCGCCGAGCCGGCGGGACGCTCCTCGGCCTCTTGAACGATATTCTGGATCTCTCCAAGGTCGAAGCCGGCCACTTGGAACTCGAGTCCATCGAGTTTGACTTGAACGATCTGATCGATAGAGCGATCGAGATTCTCGCCCTGCGCGCCAACGAGAAGGGACTCGAGCTGGCCTGCCATTTGTTTCCCGACGTGCCATGTCGCCTCATCGGCGACCCAACCCGCCTCCATCAGATCATCATCAATCTGGTTGGGAACGCCATCAAGTTCACCGACCACGGCTCTGTGGTCATGCGGATCCAAAACGACCCCCTGGTTCGTGAACCGGGGGCGCTCCGGTTTTCCGTATCCGACACCGGGATTGGTATTCCTACCGACCGACTGCGAAGCATCTTCGACAGCTTCACGCAAGCAAGCCCGGCCATCGCCCGCAAATACGGTGGAACCGGCCTGGGCCTCTCCATCTGCAAGCATCTTGCAGGGCTCATGGGCGGAGACGTCTGGGCGGAGAGCGCCGCCGGGCAAGGCAGCACCTTTTACTGCACCGTTCGGCTCGCCGCGCAACCGGATCAGTCTGCCGGCATGCCCTCCCTCGCAACGTATCTGGCAGGCCTCAAGACTCTTGTGGTCGACGATTTCCCGATGAACCGGCTCATCCTCCGAGAGATGCTCGCCTCGTGGGGAGCGGTCGTCACGGAGGCAGAGCGGGATGACGAGGCGTTGATCACCTTGGAACGAGCGTCCGATGAAGGGCGGCCTTTCGACTTGCTCTTGTTGGACAGCAGAATAGAAGGCCGCAATGGATTTGAGGTCGCGGAGCAGATCCGGAACAGTCCGGGGTTTAAAGACCTCACCATCGTCATGTTGACTTCTGACAGGTGGGCTGAGGACATCGCCAGAACCTATGATCTCGGCCTCGGCGGCTACCTGGTGAAACCGATCCGGCGTTCCGATCTGCTGCAAGCCGTCGGGATGGCGTTGAGCCGGACCAAAGGCCTCCATCTTGCTCATACCCCCGCGGCAGAGGACGACGGATCGAGCCCCGCGGCTTCACTCCGCATTCTGCTGGTGGAAGACTCGCCGGACAATCAACTCTTGATCCAGTCCTACCTCAAGCGCACCGCACACAAGTTGGATCTGGCGGAGAACGGAGCCGTGGCTGTGGGAAAGGTGACTTCGGGTCACTTCGATCTCATCCTCATGGACATGCAGATGCCCGTCATGGACGGGTATGCAGCCACAAAAGCCATCCGCCGGTGGGAAGAAGAGCACAAGCAGCCGCCGACTCCCATCATCGCGCTGACCGCGTTCGCCTTGAAAAAAGAGACGACGAAGATCATCCAGGCGGGCTGCAACGCCCACTTGACCAAACCGATCAAGAAGACGACCTTGTTGGAACTTTTGTCCGCATACCAGAAACATCTGGACCCATAATGCCTGACGACGGCGGGAAAATTTTCGTGACGATCGATCCGGATCTTGCCGAGCTCGTCCCGGGTTTTCTCGCAAATAGAGGGAAAGACCTCGTCACGCTCAGAGCGGCGCTGGAAGGGGAAGACTTCGGCACCGTCCGCACCCTCGGCCATCGCATGAAAGGGGACGGCGGAGGATACGGATTCAATCGGATCAGTGAAATAGGCGCCGTTATCGAGCAGGCCGCCAACCGGCGCGACAAATCCGCCATCGACCGTCAGATCCACTCCCTGAGCGAGTACCTCGCCCGCGTCGAAGTCGTGTACAAGCGGTAGACCCGTGGCGTCTTCCGCGCCACAACCCCCTGAAGGGCGACCGGTACGCACGAAGGGCAGTTTGATTCAGACGGCCCTGGAACCACTGGAGGGGTATATCCGGCGGCGTCAATGAAGAGGGCTATGCCCGAATAGCCGCCGGTACGCACGAAGTGAGCAATGAAAGTCGTGGGTTGAGGACTCTATCCGGTCGCGTCAGTCACGATAAACCACAGAAGAGCGACCGGTACGCACGAAGTGAGGTTTGGTGGGCCCTTCTTCAGCGCGCTCGAACCTTTTTCGAGGCCCAAGGCCCTTGATCGTCCCGGTCGCAACGCTTGAACGCCTGTCACGCCCCTTGCGTTCTCCTACTTGGATGGGACTTGTGGTGGCAAGGGGGCGTGCCAGGCGCGCTCTGCCTCGGTCACTCGCCTTGCAAGGGCTCTGAGGTTCTCTGCCCTCGGGCTCCAGCCCCGCAGGGTCTTCCGCTGCCTGCGGCCAGAGCCCCTCTGGAGCCGCAAGGCTCGTGCCCTCGGTTTTCGGGTCGCGCAAAACTCTTCGGATTCTGAACCGACGCAAGGGGGCGCAACTCGGCTTAGCTCGTCCCTCGACACTGCTCGGGACCCTGAGGCACTCGAAGGGCCGCAGGCCGCCCATGCTTCCGCTTGCCCTGAGTGAATCGAAGGGCCTTTCCTGCCTGCCCTGAGCTTGTCGAAGGGCCCCGCTCGGGAAGAAAATGGGGACTGGCTCCGGCTCATGAAAGGAAACTCTCTGCCGGGTCCTGTCCCCATTTTCTAACGCGTGACAGCCATCTTGACATGTCAAGATTTCTAGATTAGTCTCCCCACTGGCGCGTCTCCCCTTGTCTGGAGAGGAGAAAGAGGTATGAAGCAAAAGTTGGGTACCCTGTTGGAAGAAAAAGTCATGCGTCTCGCGAAACGCCGCGCGGCAGAGGAAGGACGGCCGCTCAATGAGCTCATCGAAGACGCACTGGTCCGATATTTGCGGGTACACGCGCCCTCCCCGAAGGAACGCGAGATGGCATATCACCTGTTTTGCGAGCGTCCAATGAAAATTCCCCCAAAGGAACTGCGCTATCTGCTTGCAGAGGATATGTGGGAATTATGAATCCGGATGACATCCCGAGCGGCAGCCACTGCGTGCTGGACACCAATATCTTGATCTACGCCGAGGAGGCCGCCTCGCTCCAAACGCAGCGGCTCTTGCGGCGAATCGAGGAGCGAGATCTGACGGCAGTCTTGCCTCAGCCGGTGTGGCAGGAGACCATGCACCTGCTCATGGTCAAGGAAGCGATCATGCTCGGGCACATTCGTGGACCAAACCCCGCCCGGCAGTTAGCGGGGAAACCCGACACGGTGAAGCGTCTCTCGCTATATCGAGACAAGGTGAGGGCGCTCGTGACGCTCGGCATGGGATTCGAGCCCTGTCATGAGGCTGACCTCATGAGTCAAGCGCTGGAGATCCAGGAACGCTACGGGTTGCTGACGAATGATTCCCTGATCGCGGCGATCGCCATTCGAATCCAGGCGGATGCGTTGGTGTCGGCTGACTCCCGATTCCGCGCCGTCAAAGCGTTGAAGCTCTACACACCATCGGATCTGAAATTGCCTTCCGTGTGATGCGTCACGAAGCACCGCCATGCCGTGAAGAGAAACGTTCCGAGAATCCTATCAGTCTCCTCACCTGCTCGGGGGGACGGGGACAGTCCCCGGCCTAAGAGGCCAAGAAGGGGGACAGTCCCCTTCGGCTGGGCTCCGCACAAGAGAATCAGGCGAACAAGACCGACCCCAAGAGTTCACGGGAGACTGCCTCCGGCAGACTCCCGTGAACCAGTCATGAAGACTGGCTTCGTGGCTCCCGCCACCAAGCCAATCGTTCATCCACGGTCCCCCACCTGTCCTGAGCCAGTCGAA
>JBBIJI010000015.1:1483-72043 GCA_037446055.1 Nitrospiraceae bacterium | reverse complement strand
GTTTTGTATTTCACGAGCGAGAAATCCGGCTCGACGCCCGTCGTATCACAGTCCATGACGAGCCCGATCGTGCCTGTCGGAGCCAGGACGGTCACCTGGGCGTTCCGAAAGCCCGACCCTTCTCCCTTCTGCAACGCCGCATCCCAGCTCTCCCCGGCGGCGTCGGCCAGTGCAACAGGACAAAGCGACCGGTCCAACACTTGTGGGGGCACGGTCAGCTGCTCATACGCTTGGGTGTCAGCGATTCCGTGGGCGGCGCGGTGGTGGTTCCGGATGACGCGCAGCATCGTCTCCCGGTTTTCGGCATAGTGCTCAAAGGGACCCAGGTGGGCCGCCAGGGCGGCACTTGTGGCGTACGCCTCGCCGGTCAACAGGGCCGTGAGCCCTTGGGCGACGGCGCGGGCCTTGTCGGAATCATACGGTAGGCCAAGGCGCATGAGCACGGCACCGAGATTCGCGTAGCCCAAGCCCAACTGGCGCAGCTTCGCGGTGCGTTCGGCGATGGCCTTACTCGGATACGAAGCCATGTAGACGGTGATGTCGAGGGCGATCGTCCAGAGGCGGATCGCATGCCGATAGGCGTCAAGATCGAAGGTGCCGTCCGGCTTCAAGAATGTGACGAGATTGAGAGACGCGAGGTTACACGAGGAATCGTCATTGGAAAGATACTCTGAGCAGTTATGCACGACGAACCCGTTCGCGACAAAGTGTTGCGTGGAGGGTTCCGTGAGGTCATAGACAATCGTTTGCTCCACCCATTCCAAGCGCTCGAACTTCGTCGTCAGAGTGTCTCGATAACACTCCACCTCCTCATTTAACTGGCGCAGTTTCTCGGTTTTCGGGCTCTCTGGATGGAAGCCGATCTCTCGCTCAAAGAGCAGACGAGATGAACGCGAGATGCGAAGGGAATGCATCTCCTTCACCAGATATGAGCGGTGCCAGCCGTTTCCGTCTGGCAATGAGCTGCTCATCTTGCCAGCGCGCCGGTTGCGATACAGTTTCGATTTGATTCCAAACGAGAGCAGAAGGACCTGGACCTGCTGCAGCAACGTCAGCGAGCAAGAATCGAGTGAAATGTATTGCGATTTGGCGCCATAGTGGGCGACCGTCCCGTCGGCGGTGTACAGGCCACGTAACACCGCTGCGAGCGATGCCTTGTCCAGTTGAAAGACGGCTGGGGTAAAGGCTTTGTGTTCTGATCCCTCGTCCAGCACGGCGTATTGGGAAAAGTCTTTGATCACGGAGGGCGCGCCGCATGTCACGCGGGCAGTCGTTGCACTGTGAGAGACGGATGTCGGTCGAGGCACATGGCGGCCTTCGAGGGAGGCCACGGCATAATGGAGATTCTTCTGCCGTTGGATGCCAGCCGCCGCCGTGACGAGGATGGGAGCTTCGTCGTGATGCATCGTCAGCGTGATGCTGGAACGCCGACCGTACTCGGTGTCGAAATGCGAGATGCATCCGTCTCCAACCGCTAAGCCAATCGCCAGCGCGAGTTCAGGTTCGAGGGAGCGTGTGCCGAAGTGGCCGTGGGAGAGGACGAGGATGTCCCCGGGCTGGAGTTCCCCTACCGGAACATCCCCTCGGTTATGTGTGGTGATCAGGTGATTGGCGGTGGCTTTGAGCTCGTATCCGTCGGACGTGCAGACCTTATACACATGCTCAAAACCAGTGATGAAGCTTCGGTTGATGGGATGAAGCCGGCCGTCGCTGCCGATGATTTCTGTGTCGCTGGCAATGTCTTCAATTCGACGCCAGCCCTTGACGGTTGCGACAAGCGTATCGCCCGTGACGCATGGATTACTGCCGTTGATGCGGCCTTGCGCCGGCGTCGTGTGCCAGTCATTGATAATATCGTCGTACTGAATCCCTGGATCGGCGCACTGCCACGCCGCCGCACAGATCTGATCCCAGAGCTCGCGCGCGCGGACCGTCTTGGCGATCTGGCCATCTGTCCGATTCGTCAAATGCCACAGGGCATCGGCCTTCACCGCGTCGAGAAACGCCTTGGTAATGCGGACGCTGTTGTTCGCGTTCTGGCCAGTCACGGTTTGGTACGCCTCACCCTCCCAGCCCAGGTCGTACACCGAAAAGGCAAAGTGGCGCTGGCCCTTCTTCGCGAAGCTGAGGGCCCGCTGGATGTACGTTTCAGGGACGCCTGCGGCGCGCGCGGCCCGGATGGCTTCGTTCAGCCCGGTGTTGAACTTGGGGTTGGGTTGGACGAGTGTGCGGCCTTCTTCGGTGATCCAGGCCGCCTGCATAATTTTGTTCAGATGTGTGGCGCACAGATGTGAGCCCACGACGAGCGCGGCGACTTTTTGCTCTTCCTGGACTTTCAGATTGATGAAGGATTCGATGTCGGGATGATCGATGTTGAGAATGACCATCTTGGCGGCCCGGCGCGTCGTGCCGCCCGACTTGATGGCGCCGGCGGCGGTATCGCCGATCTTGAGCCACGACATGAGGCCTGAGCTGGTGCCCCCGCTGGAGAGGCGTTCGCCCTTGCCGCGTAAGCGCGAAAAATTCGTCCCACTGCCCGAGCCGAATTTGAACAGCCGGGCTTCGCGGGTCCAGAGGCTCATGATCCCGTTCTCGTTCACGAGATCGTCGTCGAGGGACTGGATGTAGCAGGCCGAGGCCGACGGGTGCTCATAGGCGTTGTCGATCTGGACGGTCTCCTTGCGATCCGGATCCCAACGCCAGAGACCTTGTGCGGGGCCCGTGATGCCATAGGCCCAATGGAGACCGGTGTTGAACCATTGCGGCGAGTTCGGGGCTCCGATCTGGTGGGCGAGCATGTATTGGAGTTCGTCGTTGAAGGCCTCCGCGTCCTCCTCCGTGCTGAAGTAGCCGCCGCGGCGTCCCCAGGCGGTCCAACAGCCGGCGATGCGACGGAATACCTGGCGTGCATCAGTCTCCCGTCCCAGCCGATCCGAACCGGGCTGCGGGACACCGGTTTTGCGCAGGTACTTCTGCACCAGCACATCAATCGCGGTTTGCGACCAGGTGCTCGGCGCGATCACGGTGACCGGCGTCGCCTTGCCGGGGGGCTGAGACGTCCGTTCCACGTACGTTTGATCGGCGAAGGGATCCGCTTGCGTTTTCGTATAGAACCGGGAGATGTGCATCAGAGACTCCTTATGGGTGTATTACGAGCCGTAGGGCGCGTTGTGCCGCTTCGGCCGTTGGATGGCGTAATAGGAAGAGGGTGAAGCCGAGGTGATAGGAGGACCCGATGTTTGAGTTCGTGCCGTTTCCTCACCGTTCTCCAGGTAACTCCGGGCCGGCGGACTCGCAGACGCCGCTCGAGCGACTCCAAGCCATCAACCGTCAGGGGCGCCTCCGGCCGCTGTGGCCGGACCGCACGGTGTTTGGGCGTGGGGCGATTTTGGGCGTCGAACCGATTGAGGAAGGCCTGATCTGGATGCCCGATGAGGACCGCCGAGGGCATGTGGGCTGCTTTGGCACGACGCAAAGCGGGAAAAGCCGGCTCATTGAAGCCGTCATGGAACAGGACATTCGGAAGGGGTATTCGACGGTCGTGTTCGATCCCAAGGGCGACCAGGCCCTGTTTTCGAAGTTCGTGCAGGTGGCGGCGGAATCCGGCCGGCTGGATCAGGTCATGCTGCTCACGCCGATTTTTCCCGACTGCTCGATCTACTTGGATCCGTTGTCGAACTACTACATGGAAGAAGAATTGGTGAACCACATCTACAGCATCCTGCCGGGGAAGGATGAACGCGGCACGGAGTTCTTCACGGGCACGGCGGAATCCGTTTCCCATGCGATCATCAGCGCGCTGATTAAACTCGGGCGGGCGCGCGGCGAACGGATGACGTTGACCTTCGACGATATTAAGAAGCGGATTGGGCACGAAGACCTGCGGCGCCTGCGGGAAAGTTTGGCGATGCTGCCGGGGACGGAGGATTTGTGCCACACGATCGACAGCATTATCCAAAGCGAAGCCCTCAAGGACTTTTACGTCAAAATTTCCGCCTCGCTGCGCGACGCGATGATTAAGCTCACGATGGGCAATACGGGGCGGATCATTGGCAAGGCCCGCACGAATCCCTTCATCCAGCGCCTCGAGGACGGCCAGCCGGTGCTGCTCTTTTGCACGTTGGGGAGCATGCTGACCTCGCGGGTGTCGTATTTGGTCGCGAAAGTCTTTGTGTCGATGATTCAGTCGTTGGCGGGCCGCATCTTTGCGCGCGGAGCGAAGCTGGAGATTCCTTTGTGCCTCCATTTGGATGAAGGGCACAACGTGCTGTATCCGGGCATTCACGAGCTCTTTAATAAGGCCGGCGGCGCCCGCATTTGGGTCCATCTCTATACCCAATCGAAAGCGCAACCCGAGAAGGAGGCGGGCGTGTTGTCGGCGCACAGCATTGTCGACAGCGTCAATACGTGGCTGTATTTCCGGGTCAACCATCCGACGACCGCCGAGCACATCATGGAGACGAGCCCGGTGGTCGATCGCCAGGAGGCGGTCATTGGGTTGGGGTCGGGCGTCACCATGCGCGGGATCAAAATGCGCCAAATCCAGCAGGACAAAGTGATCCATTTACCGGACCGCTGGTTCTACTTCCGTAGCCGGACGATGCAGGCGAAAGGCATGACCCTCGATGTGTATCCCGCGTATGTCAAAGTGAAGTTTCCCCATATCAGGAATGACGGACAGCAGCCGGAGCCGCCCCCGTCAGTCCCACCCACTGCGAGTCCCGCTGATGGAGCTCCCGCAGCCGTGTGACGGAGGCGCGGGTCACCATCCCGACAAACGTTCGTCCGTCATAGACGAGCAAACGGGGAGAGGCGGTGAGCAGCATTTGATCGAAGGCCTGTTGGATTGGCGTGGTCGGACTGACGATAATCTCCTCGGTAATAGGCCGCACGAGCTCGGCAATTGGGCTGCTGCCGCCCTCCGACCAATCGGGGTGTTTCCGAAGGTCGTCATAGTGCACCAGCCCCACGACCGATCCGCCTCGCACGACCGGAAAATGGTGAAAGCCATAGCGCAAAAACAGCGCTTTCACCTCCGCGATGCTCTGCCCCTCTTCTAGGCACAAAATCCTTGCACTGGGAATCATGACGTCGATCACGCGTCCTTTGAGCAGGTGACTAAACTCGACGGTGTGATGGGTGCCGTCCGACACCATGCGTAAAATGACTCCGCCGATCATGAGCCAGAAAGTACTCCACCCCAGGAAGAGGCCGCCGATGCCCACAAGAATCATGGCGACGGCGATCTGTTTGCCGAGGCGCGCGGCGCGTTCGGTGGCTTGGGAAAACGAGCCGCACTGTTTCCAAAACCAGGCCCGCAGTATGCGGCCGCCATCCATGGGGAAGGCCGGCATCAGGTTGTAGCCGGCCAGCACAAAATTGAATTGCATGAGGTAATGCGCCATGGGGAAATCCGACCAGGGCCAGAGCAGGACGCCGATGATAGCCGAACAGAAGGGGCCGGCAATGGCGACTTTCGCTTCAAGCGCGGGCGTCGCGAGTTCTCGTGGCAGCATGGTCCAGCCGCCCACGATGTGCAGCATAATGTCGTGAATTTGCACCTTGTGCGCGGTCGCGACACCCGCATGTGCGCATTCGTGTAGGAGGACGGAAAAGAAGAGCAGGCCGGTCGTCAGTAAGCCCGAGAGCCAGTACAGGGCCCGGGGATAGTCGGGCCAGACGGAGGGGTAGTATCCCGTCGATAAGCTCCAGGTGAGGAGACTGACCGCAATCAGCCAGGACCAATGGATGATGACGGTGTAACCGAGAAACGGGAACCGTAACCGATTCATAAGGGCAGACTCCTTGGTGGTGACCAGGCTGGACTGGCGCCCGGCCAAAATGGTCGGAGCTCCTGCAAGGCGGAACGATGAGGCTCCGGGATGCGTTTGAGGAGGCGTGCGGGAATCAGAGGGTCAGGCCGGTAGCCATGGGCGTACCAGAAGTGTCGGATCCTCGCCGAACTCCCTCCGCGATACGGTGTCGCCAGAAACTCCATGAGCCCGTGATGCCGGGCCAACCAGTGCTCGACGACGTCGCAACAGACGTGGAGCAAGCCATGGTCGCGGATGAGAAGCGCCGTCGTCGGCACGGCCAGGACGGCTTGGTGCGAGCCGAAATACGTGGTGATTCGAAGCAGTTTGTGTGTGCGTTCGGCCTGCGGCTGAGCGGTATTCGCGAAGGCGCGATATAGAGCCACATCCTGCCGCAGCAGCAAGCGCTGGCGTTCTTCGCTGGATAGCAGAGGGAGTGGATGCAGAATCTCTTTCGAGGTGCAGCGCGAGGCAAATGCGGCGAGTACATACGCCTGGTGTTCCCACGTGAAGGCATGGAGCCGGACGGGTGTGCCGGCGAGGGGATCCAGCGTGGAGGGGAAGCGCTCCCAGCCCGGGGTGACGGTGACGGCGTGGGAGATGTGAGTGGGTTGCACGATGGTGGTCATCATTCAGTATTACGCGTGGGCTGCCGAACCCTTCAGTGCGGCCAACTCTCTTTCGATCTCCTGCAGTTCGTGCTGCAGCGCATCCCGCCGCTGCTCCAGATACTGCAGGCGGGGCGGCATCGGCGCGATGGTGGGGGGGTGCTCCGGAAGGGCCTTCCAATCCGATACGGCCGATTGGAAATCCCACCGCTGATTACCGAGGTCATTGACCGACAGCGTTCCGCTCAGATACCGGGTGATCCGATCCGACGCCGTCGTGTCCTGGCCTTCGCCGATGAGCACGAGATAGCCGCGCGGGACGACGAGAAACCAGGAAATGAGTTCCATGGTCTTGCGCTTGCGCGTCAGCGCCCCGCGCCGCGTTTCGATGATTTCCATGGGCGAGGCGGGAAATTCACCAAAGACCCGAGTCGTGGTTGCGCTGAGCGCCTGCCGATTCATCGGATAGAGCTGTTGTTCCACGCGTTTCAGCTGGGAATTCCATCGCAGCCTGGCGACATACGGCATGGCTTCCGGTTTGTCGCTGGTGGCCTCGAACGCGAAGCGGAATGGGTTGTGTGTCGGCATGACGCACCTCAGTTGACGATCACGCGATCGACCAGGGTTTCGTCCAGAGGATCAAGAAAGCGGGAGATACGCCCGGTCGCCGGGCTGCCGAATCCCGGTGTCGCGTTGACTGGGAACGTCAGCCACAATCGGTACCTCGGTCGTGTGATCGCGACATAGAGCAGGCGGCGTTCTTCTTCTATGCTGTGAGGATCTTTGAGACTCCGGCCGTGCGGGAGCTGGCCATCCGCTACGTTGATCACAAACACGGCGTCCCATTCGAGGCCTTTGGCGGAATGGATGGTGGAGAGCACGAGCGTGTCGCTGGGATGAGTGGCGCTCTCGCTGCGAGACGACTGTCCGCTGCTGTGGACCGCTTCTAACAGGGTCTCGAGGTCTGCGACATTCTTGTAGCCTTGAACCAGTGTCGCGAGCTCCGCCAAGCGCTCACGCATGTCTTCCGGATAGTGGCGTTTGAGCGGGTTCGCGTAATGGTCCAGGACCGCTTGGAGACGAAGGCCGATGGGGATGGCATCATCGTGCAGTTGTGTGAGGACTGCCGCGAGACGGTGCAAATCCTGGTGGGCGGGTCCGGTGTCGTGACGGAGGATGTCGAGCGGCCGGGTGGCGGCTTTCATCTTCGCAATGACTTGTTCAGCCGTCTCGGGGCCAATCCGATCGATGAGTAACAGCAGCCGCTGCCATGCGCTGCGATCCGTCGGACGGCACGCGGCTGTCACATAGGCCACAAAGTCTTTGACGTGCGCGGTTTCCGTCAGCGCCAACCCGCCATACTTCAGGAAGGGGAGGTGATGTCGGGAAAGGGCCGTCTCCAGGTCATATGAATGGGCCGACGAACGGAACAGAACCGCGATCCGGTGCAGCCCAAGTCCGTGCTGCTGAAGGCCGCGGATCTGATCGATGACATACTCGCTCTGAATGGGTTCGTCGGGACATTGCACGAGCTGGGGACGGGTGTCGGAGTCGCGTTGGGCGAGGAGCGTTTTAGGATGAAGGAACGGGGCCCCTTCGAGGACTTTGTTTGCGACATTGACGATAGGAGTGGTGCTGCGATAGTTGCGAACCAGCGTATAGGTGGTCGTATTGGCAAACAAAAATGGAAATTCCTGCATATTACGGACATCGGCACTGCGGAAGGAGTAGATCGACTGGCTATCATCGCCCACGACGAGCACATTCCGATGCGCCGCGCCGAGCAGCCGAACGAGCTCGGCTTGCAAACGCGTCGTGTCTTGGTATTCGTCGACGAGAATGGCGCGATAGAGACCAGCTAGGCGTGCGGCGGCAGCCGGCTGTTCCGTGAGGACCCGATGCACAAGGAGCAGCAGGTCGTCGTAATCAAATCGCTGTTGCGCCCACTTCGTGTCGCGGAACAGCCGATGCAGTGTCTCGATCTGGGTGATATACGAGCTGTACTGCGGAAAGAAGCGTTCTACCGTCTCACGGAGCGGCGTCATGCTATTAGCCGCGTGGCCATAGATAGCGAGCAGGGTCCGTTTGGACGGGAAGCCCTTGAGGGTGGTGAGGTGTTGTTTGCTGGCCAGCAGATGGAGGAGGCTCGCGCTCTCCGATTCATCGAGGATGGTGAAACGAGGGTTGACGTTGATTGCGGGGCCATGCGCTTTGAGCCAGGCGGCGGCCATACTGTGAAAGGTGCCGCCATGCACCTTATATCGAGGCATGGGCGTGATCTCGTGCACGCGACTCAGCATTTGGTAGGCCGCTTTTCGGGTGAAGGTAATGAGCAGGATGTGGTGCGGATGGATGCCGAGGCCAATGAGCCATGCGGTCCGCCGAACGAGCACTTTGGTTTTGCCGCTGCCGGCGCCGGCAATCACAAGGATTGGGCCGAGCGGTGCGCGCACGACATCCAATTGCTCCGGATTGAGGGCTAAGGGGTCCGCGATACTGTCCAAGACCTCCCGGGAAACGGGCGGGAGTGTGTGGGAAGCGGGGCGGTGGGGGGCCGGGGTGGCCCCAAACATACCTAGTTGTGTCATGAGTTCTGGCCGTGCGGCGCATGTCCTCTGATATGAATACGATCCGGCCAATGAGGGTATGGCGAGCGTGGGCATGGGTCGGCTCGGCCCTAGTGGGCGGAAAGTCGCTTAATGGAGAGGAGCGACGGTGTGGGCGGCCGGACTTTTGGGTGGCAGAACGGCGCATCGATTAAATGGCAGTGGTGTGGCGCGTCGCTATTGGTGTGGGCGTAGGGTTCAAAATATTGGCATGTGGCACAGAGCTGAACGGGATTGATTTGCTGTCGCGCGACACGTTCTTTCAACTGCTGGGTGGTGACGCGAAGCAGGTCCCGCAAGGTCTTGTCTTTGAGCTTGGACAATCCGCCGAGGAGGTAGTGTGTAATGGACTTCGCGGCTGCCGCGCGATGCGCCCCTTCGGGAGTCCATGTCAGAATGCGTGCGCCTTGCGCGAGATAGCCCTCCTTCCGGAGCTGATGTAACACTTTATTCAAGGTGACGGCGTTAATCCCGAGGCGGGCAGCGAGGTGGGGGGGTGTGCGGTCCGTGACGGGAAGTTGCTCAATAGCGAGCAGCGTCTCCGTGGCAAGGAGATCGAGCCCGCTCTTGTCTGGCGCCGCTTCTGCCGCATAGGCCAGCGCCAGCTTATGGAGGAGGGTGGCGACCTGATCGGGTAAGGGGCGATCGGAACGTCGAGCGGCCATAGTCATCTCTTTGTGCCGGCGGCGGCTAGTATAGGGAGAGTTCTTAAGAAAGCACCTGTCAGGGGTGACAGGTGCCCGATGTATTACTGACAGGCAGGGGGTTCCGCTTCAGCGGAATGGAGTGCTGAACAATTGTGTACGGAGCCGGTTATCCGGTGGGGATACATGTGGAGACATCGGAGGATAGTCTTATTCTTACATTCTGCGTGGTGACCGCACCGAGCGCCAGAATGTCGATGCCCCGAAGGAGTGCAGACTTATGATACCGAGAAACCAAGACGCGTCTATTTCGCTTGTACCACCAATATCTCGCGGCGTCGGGGGCCCCCGGCTTCAGCCGTGGGGAGGAGACGCCGGGGTCACTCCATGCTGTACGCATAGCCATCGCTTCTCTGTAGAAGCGTCAGATACTTGGGATGGACATCCATCCCGTTCAGCCTGAAGCTGGGACGATGCCGGATGGCAATGTGTCCGACGTGCGTTCCCGCATGCTTCCCTCTCGGAATCCTGGCCCGCACCAGATCGCCCGTCCGGAAGCCCATGTACGACTTGGCAGCGGGCGCATGTCGGATGGGGAACCCATACTGGTCTGTTCCGCACCGGCGCCGCGTCCCGTAGCCTCGCGCTTCAACCCTCAAGACCCGCATGCCCGGATCCAGTCGCACGCTGCTTCCGGACTCGCCCGTGCAGGCCGCGTCGATCCAGTGTCGCTTCGGATAGCCCTGAGCGGAGCGGTTGCGCTTTGTCATTCCGCCTGATCCCAGCTCCAGAGACAGGCCCAGTGGCCGCACCCGCTCCACGAGCACCCACCGGATCGTGTTCACCGCCGCAGCATGCCGGAGCGGCTGCATCAGCTGCCGAGCGACCTCGGGGAGGTGCTGCGCCCGGATGCGGTCCAGCGGGCGACGCGACGCGACCAGCTCCGTCCCCCACTCCTCCAACCTCTGATTCCCTTTCGCGTCGTTGCAGGTCCGACAGGCCACGACCAGGTTGCTCACCCGGTTGCTGCCGCCGCGCGACCGAGGAATCACGTGGTCAATGTTGAGGATCGGATCTCCCGAGGCCCCGGCGCAATAGGCGCACCGGTGTGCCCACTGCTCCAGCAGATATTCCCGCAGCTCGTATCCGAAGAGGGTGCCCCGCTGGTACTCCACACCTGAGAGGTTGGGATTCTGGAGCAGGTGCGTGTCGAATTTGACGTGCTCAACGGTTAACGAAGCGACCGGTGCATGCCGGCAGAGACGCGTGACCCATGTCACGACGTTGCTCACCCGGCTTTCCAGGGACGGAGCCAATCGTATCTGCCGATAGCTGTGACGGCTCATGGTCTTACAATGACGACAGAACCGGCTGCCGCGCTTCGCGTTCCGTCCGCACCCCTCGCAGGTCGCCGGCTGTCGGTTCAGGAACCGCGGCTGGCGGTAGCGTGTCTTCCGGCTCCTCCTGGCCCGCCGGATGGTTCGCCGCTTCATCAGGGCTTGCCGAATCCGGCCACCGCGGTGCTGCAGTTCCATCGCCCACACAACGGTCCAGCCTCTCCTGCTGAACCGAGCCACCAGGGCCATGCCGGTGGTCTGGGCTCCAGGGTCACACGTTGCCCGCAGCGGTTGGACCTCCCCTTCCTTCCTGTCCGTGAGGATGATCGTCAACGGGTCGTAGCGCAGGATCGCCGCCCGGCCCGCTTTCAGAAGGATCCGGGCACGGGCCGGGCTACACGGCATGAGCGGTTTTCGATCCTGCCCGACGACCAACACACGTTGCTGCAGGAGACTTACCTCTCTTACCTCGTCCGGGGTGGTGACCCCGGGACGGTGTTGTGAGCCTCGCCCATGTTCTTCCGGCTTGTTCTGCGAACGGCACCGGCTTCAACCCCGTATGCCTGTTTAACCGTCCGCGACAGAGCCTGGAGCTGGCGTACCCCAGGGTGTCATGACCGGAATAACGGAGTCCGCAAGGCCGGGGGCCTCCGGACTTGGGCTGGTCAACCCCGGGCTTGCTGTTCACAAGCCCCCGGCTTCAGCCGTGGGGTGGTTGACCTGGCTGTCTTGGTTGGACCCGCGCGGTTTCACGTGGCGGTGGAAGTGAATCACGTCGCCGGGCGTGGAGCGCAGTGTGTTGTCGAGATCGGCGAGGAGGGAAGTGGTCTGGGCGATCTGATCTTGAATAAGCTTGTCATCCTCCGGCGCCAGGGGTTTGGCCGCCACGATTTGCGCTTTAATCGCTTCGATGAGTTTGTGAATGGATTCGAAGTTGCTGATAACAATCTTCGGGCTGGCGAGGCGCTGATTCGCTTGTTGCGCCTGTCGCTCTGCGTTGCGCGCATACAGTTGTGCCGCCTTCTTTTCGGCCTCTGCGGTACTCAGTTGCTCTTCCAGGACCTTTGCTCGCCGAGAGGCGTCTTGATGCGCCTTCATGAGAGTGGCCATTTCTTCGGTCAGCTTTTTAACCCGGTCTTCCAGGGCCACTTTCTTTTGCCCCGCCTTTTTGTCTGCCAAGTCTTCGAGGTTCTTGGTCACGGTGTCGAGCTTGCGCTCAAGTTCCGTTTTGACGGTGGCCGCCGCTTCTAATTCCGCTTCCAAATGTTCTTTGGTGCGCTGGATGGAGGCCACCTGGTTCGAAAGCGATTCGATCCGTTGTTGGAGGGCCGTGTCTTGCCCAGCAACTCCGGCCGGGGCGCCGAAGGCGAGTTGCACCTTTTTGTAGATCTCTTCCTGTTTCTCCATTGAGCAATTCATGAGATACAGCACGTTGGCTGGACCTAGAATCTTATGGAGCTCGCCCTTTGCATACAGGGCCTGTAAGGGCTTAATGAGTTTCTGGGCTGCGCTGGCGAACGCCGTCCGTCCTTTGGCGAGCAAGGCTCTCCGTTCCTCAGCGGAGAGCTGGCGTCGATTGGCATTGGCCATCAGCGCTTCGAGGCGCTGCTGTTCCGTGAACACTTGAATGCACGGCACATCGACAAATCCCAATGCCTCCGCATTGGTCCAGCGGTTGTAGCCGTCAATCACTTCGTATTTCGTCTTCGATTGGACATACTCCACGATGAGCGGTTGCAGGATGCACCCCGCGGACTCGATGCTGGCTCGTAAATCGCGGGCCTCTTGTTCGTTCAGCGGGCGGCTGTATTGTTGATATTCCGCATTGGCCGCGAGGCGGTTAAGCGGAAGGCGGATGGCAACAGGTTCCGTGTTCTGCATAGGGCTGATCCTTTCCTTCAAGTGTGTCGCAGTGCTGCGCGAGGCGGTCGACTTCCTTTTGCAGGATACTCAGATGCGTCTGAAGTGCTTGCAAGCTGATGCGGAGCGTGCTCGGCGGGGCATAGTGGAGCGCCAACTCCTTCGCTGTCTCGCGCGCTGGACCGGCGAGGTAGCGCACAGGGACAATGGTGCTCACGCTGGTCCACTCTGGGTTTTCGGGAATACTGAGGTACCAGAGGGACGGGGCGGCCGAGAGAATGCGTTGGACCGTGGTAGGTAAATACTCCTTCGGAACCTTAAGCCATCGGTAGATGGTCGCCTTACTAAAATGATGCCCACGCAGTTGCAGCACGGTACGAAAGTGAGGCATCGTCAGAAACGCCTCGCCTGGGGCCAACGTCTGTGGTGGATGCGCGAGATCCAAGGTGAGCAGCGGGGCCAGACGTTTTTTCGGCATGGGTTCAGCTCTCAGGCAGTGGGCAGGGCTTGACGGCGAGCCCTCGGTTGAATGATGCGAGCGCCGGAGTCGGCGTACTCCAACGGTTCGGTATGGACGGTGGCGTTGCGGACCTGCGCCTTTAATCCATATTTAGGAAAATAGTGGCGGAACATTTCGTATCGGGCCATCGGCATACTCGTGAGGAAGACTTCCCGCTCTGTGTAGACATCGACGACGTGCCGATCCCCCGTGTCGTCGGGGTCGGATGCTTCCGGCGACGAGGCAGACCCGAGCGTAGGTAACAGGACGGCGCTCGGGTTCAAGGTCGTCGTGCGAGCGGGCGGCGGATCATAAATCGAATATTCTCGTACCGTGTAGTGTTGCTGTTCGACGAGCTCACGGACCCGCAAGAAATTGCGGCGAGGCACGGTGACGATTAATGTTCCCGTCCGATCAAAGATATCCACGACGGTATCATCGCCGGTATGCACGGGGTGACAGTCCTGCGACGGCGTGCGCTCCTTTTCGAGCGCGTCGCCCAACGGGGCATCGTAGTAGACCAAGAGCGAGCGAATGCGCACCCTATAGTTCCGCGCCTTGGCCGCGGCGCGCCCGGTCTTTTTATATTTGCTCCAGGGGATGGTGACGCGCACATTGTTCTGTTCGTCAATAAGGTCCACCACCTTGTCGTCACCATGAAACTTCCCTTGAAAGTGGCGGCTAATGTGCCAGGTGAGGTACGTCTTGAACTGCATCTTGATGGCGCGGGCTTGCGCCCAGCTGTTACACGCCATGCGCACGCCGAAAAAGGCTTCCTGCTCGAGATCGTCCGTGTCGTACATGGGATCCAAATGGCGGAAGCGGTTTGCGACGCTGCGGATCACCGCTTTGTAATCGACCATGATGCGATAGAGAAAATCATCAGAGCCGGAGAGGAGCGAATCGTCAACCAAGCGCGTTGATGGCATGCGAGAGTCTCCTTTCTGTGATGAGCCGTCTGAAGGTAAGAACGCGCGTGCTCTGCATGATAGCTGTAACCATCAGATATCTCGGTGAGTGTTGCAAGGCCTCGCAGCGCGAAGCCGGCGGGATTGTAGTGAAGGGCAAAGGGCATTGCAAGGACGTAATCAAACGTGACGCCGCATCAGGAGATGAGCATGGGACGGAAGGACGACGCATGAGCCAGACCATGAAGAGGAGCGCGTAAAAGACGTTGCGGCCAGGATTACGTACATGTCATAGTGACGCACGTCAGTGCTCTATTACGCTTCAGCGGTCAACCATGGCTCAACTAGCAGGCGGTTCAGAGGATGTCTCGGGGCAAGTGCACCTGGCGACCGTTATTGCCCGTATTGTGCGGGCAAGCCGCTACCGCTCCCAGCGGGCTCTCGCCAAGGCCCTGAAGGTCTCACAGGGCACGGTCTCGAATTACCTCCGGCCGGAAAGCGGGCGTAAACCGGGGGTAGAAATGATCCGACGGATTGCGGCGCTGTGTGCTGAGTCCCCGGAGCAACGTGTACAGTACGAACAGGCGATGCTGCAGGCGCGTGCGCGGTATGACTTCCCTGAGCTGGTGCTCCCGAGTGACGGGAAACCGGCCTTGCCGCCGCTTGAGATGCCGGTGGTCTTTCGGGAGCGCGTGCAATCTGACTTAGCGAAGTTCCCTCGGCGACAATGGCGTCCCCGCCTGGCTCAGGCCGGATTGACCTGGCGGGTGGTCCATCGGATGCTGATCGGTACGGCGGTGCTCACGGTGGACCAAGTGCGCGCTCTCGCGCACGCGATCGGTGCGAATGAAGACATTTATTTGGCTCTGGTAAATGCGCCGACCGAACGCTTCCATCAGTGGATTTCCGGTCAGCATGATTTGCTCGCCCATCTCCTAAGGATGCCCGCCTCCTCCCGGAAAGATCTGGAATCGGCCTTGCGGTCCTCCGCCAGGGGAGAGGATCTGGGCCCTCAGCTCACGCCGAGGGCCACGACTGCTCATCCTAGGAAGCGGCCGGCAACGGCACGTCGCGTTGCTCCCGGCGGTCGAACGCGCTGAAATTTCCCGCATCCACTTGGTTAATCAGGTCCGACGCCTGTTTCTTCGTGAAACTGGCGGTCACGTCGTCCACCGCTTGGTCGGGGATGCTCACCTTCCGCGTTTTCGACAGAATTCGACTCCGCTGAGCGGGGGTCATGCGATCCGTCCGTAAGGGGGTCACGCAGGCCGGTGCTTTGGCCGCGGTGGCGTCTGGCGGCGCTCCATGCGATGCCTCGGCTGGCGAGGCGAGTGGTGGAGTCGTCGGTGTGGCGGGGTCGGAAGGAGTTGGAGCTGACGGCGTTGGTTCCTGCGCGGTCACCGGTTGCACGGAGGGGGGGTCTGGCGCAATGCCGGCGGTCCCGTTGTTCTGGAGCGGTCCGCCTGGGAGCTCGGTCGCAACCGTGCCCGGATCTTTCTCGTCGATGGTGACGATGGCGCCGGCGTCCTGCTCAGGATTCTGTTGTTCGGGCAATTGGACCACCCACTTCCGGGTTTGCGCAAGAACCTCGTCCTTGCGAGCTCGCAAGTCCCTGATCTCGTCTTCGGTCGCCTCCAGCACCAGTTCCAGCGGATACGACTTGCGATGGTAGCCTTTGGGGAAAATATCGCGTGGGACGCGACGGAGTTTCATCGGGACCATGGCGAAGTAGCCCAGCAGGCCACTGTCCGGGTTGTCGTCCGGCGCGAGCATGTGGAGGTATGAGTTGATGTTGATGATCGACATGACGCTGCTCGTGTCGATTTGGTAGACGCCAGTCTGTCGAACTTTCGGCAGCATGACGAGGAGGTGAGCCCGCTGTTTGCAGCCATCCCCCAGTAAATTGCAGGGGCATTCCGTTGGCTGCATGGTGAGCTTCTTCGCATCCCACCGCATGGCCTGGCGGCCGTCCCCTGAACACAGGAGCCGCTTCCCGCCGCCGTAGTATTCATACGCTTGCGCGAAGACTACGCCGCGATCGTTCACCGGGAACATGATGTCGAGCTCGGTCGGCGTCTTTGTGCCATAGACCCGCTCAACTTCCTCCGGCACGTGGAAAAAGGGATCTTCTTCGGGATTCGTTTTTTCGGATTGGGTGTTGTAGTTCACATGGCCCAGGCGGATGCGGCCCAGGCGGGGGATCCGGCGCTCGTCACTCAATCCGACGATGCTGACAAACCGGCGTTTCTGTGGCGCGGGTAACGTAGACATGGCTCGATACTCCTTGGCTGATGAGAGCGATTGAGGTGATTCTTTGCAAACGATTGCTAGGCCGCGGATTGGTGCGTGCCGCTTGGGACGGTGGGAAGCCCTGGTGTTGGACGACGGCGGGCAGCTGTTTTGTTGCTGACGGGCTTCGGTCGACGGACGGTCAGGCGTTGCACGTGGATTGTCTTCGAAAAGGCCTTCTTAAGCCCCGCCGGTAATCGCTCCTGATCGAGCCGGACTTGTGTGCTGGCACTGAGTTTCACTTCGATATCCGGACGAGATGCTCGCGTCGCGTGCAGGACGGTCAGCTCCTTGATCAATGTCGATTTCAGCTGATCCTGCCGGTCGAGTTTCGGTTTCAGCTCCTCTTCGAGAGCGAGAAGTTCCTTGGCGACCGGGAGCAAATGGTCGGGAAGAAGAAGGTCTTCCGTGAGGGGTGGGGGCTCGTAGCCTGCCCAGCAAATCTCATCGAATGGACAGTAGAGGCACCGGCTGTCGTCGGGATCTTCGAGCCGGTCCGGCAGGGTCCGTTCCACAATGTGCCGATCAGCCAGGCGAAATTTCTCGATCGCGTGGTGATAGAGACCTTCATACGTTTTGTTGATCCAGCGCTGTTCCAACCCGGGAGCGTACGTGATGACGGGCACCGTCAAAATGTCCCGTTCATAATCATACTCGAGCTCGAACTCGAGGTAGGCGCTGGTGTCTTTGTTCTTGATGAGCAGACCTCCATGGTGGATCGGCAAACCCTGCTCCTGGAGGCCGCGAAAATAGAAAACATTCTGCGTGAAATAGTCCAACGGTTCCTTTTCGCCATCCCAGTACCGCTTGAAGACGTGGGAGACCACGCCTTTGTGTTCCCCTAAATGGTCCTCGCCATAAAGATCCCGGCCGAGATAGTCGAGATGCCCATGCAACGTCGTGGCGGGGATACTGCGCGGATGCCCATCGACGGGCGGGCAGACCGAGCAGGTGTAAGGCGGATACTCCGCGCGCCAGGGAAGGGCATTGTGCAGATCGAGGGCATGTTGCTCGCTATGGATGTGAAGCAGCGTATGACGCAAGACGTCGATGGAGACACGTTCATGTGCCTCTCCATCCCTCAGCACCATCGCCAGGCGGCTGCTGAAGGGGGCGCCTTCGACACCAAGCCCCTTGTAGACGATCTGCCGAAGACAACGTTCCGGTCCTGCCATGGACGGGCGTGGCCGGTAATGACATTCGGTAAGGCCCATTTGGGCAGCTCCGTGGACGGCTTCAATAAACATAAGCACCTCTTGGTGGTTCGAGACAGGTCTTTAGAACAGTGAGACTATGAGACCGGGGGAGTCTCACAGTCTCAAATCCCGACATCTGAGACTATGAGACACGGGGAGTCTCACAGTCTCACGTAACGGTCTCCGCTTGAGCGTAATAATGGGAAGGATCCATGAGCACAGCAACGAATAACGCCTCTCCGTCAGAGGTCGAGATTCCGGCCGAAGTGGAAGGCACGATCACCGCAATCAGCGCGCTGACACGGTCGGGCGCATCCCGCCTTACGTTGAACCGAAGAGTGACCGTCGTGGTGCCTGGTGGGGTGTCCGATCTTTTCGCGGGGATGCGGGTTCGCGCGTACGGTGTCTGGCATCGGGGGCTGCGGAGCCGGTATCTCGTGTCGACGAGACTCGAGCCAGTGGAGGCGCCCCCGCCCTTGTCTGTCGAGCGGCTGAGTCGGGCCTTGCTAGGTACGCCGGCGCCGTCGGAAGAGCAACGGCAGGTGTTAGAGCTGTTAGGGCCGGCCTTGAACTGGTTGTTTGCGGCTGGTGCGAAGGCGGTAGCGATGAAGCTCGCGCAGCTTAGGCTGCGCAAGGCGCAACAGATCGCCGGCAATCCATTTTCGTTAGTGAAGCGGCGCCTTCTGGATTTCGATGCGGCTGAGATGCTGCACCGCCAGTTGCAAACGGATCCTTGGCACTTGGGGCGGCTGCAAGCGGCTACGACCGAGGTCTTGCGTCGGGCGGAAAAGAGCGGCTGTGCCAGGCTCACGGCGTCCGAGCTCCAGGAGAGGATCAGGGCCCTGCTCGCATTGTCCGATGCCTTCGAGGTGGAATGGGAGGCGGTCTGGCGCTCGTCCATTGTGGCGCGCGACGGGGATCGCTATTGCTTGCCCAGTTGGTACCATCAGCGGCGGAAGGTGCTCCAAGCCCTTCGGGCCAACCAGATGACCATCGTCCCCGAGGTGCCGCCTCGCTTTGCGGATTTGTTACGGTATCGGTATAGCGTGGTGACAGGGGCTGCGATGAGCGGTAAGACGACGCTGGTCCGTGAGCTAGCGAGCGTGTGCCGAGCAGCCGGTTGGCGGGTAGCCGTGACTGCGATGACGGGGAAGGCCGCGAGTGTCTTGGGCGACGATGCCATGACGCTGCACCGGCTTATCGGGTACAGCCCGCAGGGCTATCGGAAAGAGCCGTTGCCGATTGATCTGCTGGTCATCGACGAATTCTCCATGTGTACCTATAACCTATTGGCGGCCGTGCTTCAGGTGATGAAGGGACATATCGTGTTTGCTGGCGACCCGCGGCAGCTGCCGCCTGTGGAAGGGGAACCGGTGCATCGGGATCTGCTGGAGTTGTTGCCGGTGACGGATCTTGGTGTCCGGCCGACGGTCCCCGTGGACATTGTGCGGCACTGGTCTGAAGCGCATTTGCTGGCGAATCTAGAGTTTCTCGTACGTCAGTGCCAATCGGCGGGACGCGAATGGCAGGTGTTGTCCCCGATCAAACGCAGCGCCCTCGGGACGCAGGCCTTGAACCGGTTCTTACAAGGCGTCGTTAATCCGCAAGGGACGTGGGTTGGCGAAGGGTACAGAGTGGGAGACCGCGTCATTATCATTCGCAACGACTATGAGGGTCCGCTGCCGGTCTACAACGGTCAAATTGGGAGCATTCTCGGTGTCGATGAGACACGCTTGACGGTCCGGTTAGATGCCGGACCGACGGTGAAGGTCGCCATGCGCGATGTCGAACTCGCGTATTGCCTCACCGTGCATAAGGCACAGGGGAGTCGATACGACACCGTCGTGTTTGTGGTGCCGCCTACTGCGTCGGAGTTCGCGAATGATGCCCATATGCAATATGTGGGTCTCACGCGAGGCCGTGAGACGACCTTGTGTTATGCGCTCTAGTCGACCGATTCGTCTTACACATCGTCGGGCTGCTCGCGTCTTGCGCGTGGTCGCCGCCCAACCTCCACGGAAGGTGCAACGAGGGCCGCGCGTGGCTCCTGCGGTGTGGGATCAAATTGATGGGGTCCGGCAAGCGATGGTGCTCGCCACTCCATGGAATCAGATTCCTGGACTGCACCTTCGGTTAACCGGGCAACTGCCCTCAGGGAAAAACCGGCAGGGCTACCGAACCGCGTTGATCCCGGCGCTAACAGAAGAGGGCCAGCTCGTGGAGTTGCCAACGATGGTCCGACACCCCCGTCAGCGTTTTGTGGACTGGCGAGCTGCGACTTTGAAGCAACTGTCAGCACAGCTGGTCGGCTGTCGCTTTGCCTTGCCATTCCGGGCGCCGCTCTTGATGTATGTGTGGTATTGGCCGGGAGATCGGCGCGTCCGAGATCGCTCAGGAATGTTGGACGCGATCTTCCATGCCCTCGAAAAGGCCGGTGTGGTCGCGGACGATGGACTGATCCAGGATCCTATTTGGCGTACGATGCCGATGGACGCCCGCATGCCTCGTGCGTATCTCGTCTTAAAACCTGTTGTGTCACCGCTTAGTGATGAGCCTTTCGTTGACCTGACATCAGAGAATCTCTGTCCCTGTTGTTGGTTCCCCCTGCCTGCCCCCAGCTGCCTGAGGATTCGTCTGGCATCACGAGAATAGTCGAAAGGTGTGGAAATAGGAAAAAGGCGGTGGCAACCTCTCGGGTTGGTTGAGAACCCACCGGGCTGTCGCCTGGCTAGAGAAAGGAGGCACCGCCGTGCAGGAGCAGCACACAGGATCCGGGGCTACGTCAAGCCATGAGTGGTGGGACCATCTCGAGGAATTTGTGCGGGGGCAGATCCAGCGCTTTCTCCAGGCGGTCTTGAAGCAAGCGGTGACGGAGTTGTGAGGGCGGGAGAAGTCGGTGCGACGGGCGGCCGTGGATGCGCCGGAGGGTTATCGCAACGGGTACGGGAAGCCCCGGAAGCTCGCGCTCACGTGTGGGACGATCATCGTGCGGCGGCCACGGGTCCGCGGCCTGGCGGAGCGTTTCGTCAGCCGGATTCTGCCGCTGTTCAAGCGGCGGACCAAGCAGGTGGGTGAGCTCCTGCCCCGGTTTTATCTCCATGGGCTCGCGCTGGGCGACTTCGAGCTGGCGTTCCGGGGACTCTTGGGCGAGGGGGCGCCGTTGTCGGCCGCGTCGGTGTCAAGGCTGAAGGCCCAGTAGCAGCTGGGAAACGACACCTGGAAGCAGCGCCGGCTCGATGACCTGGAGGTCGTGTACGCCTGGGCCGATGGGCTGTACGTGAAGGCGGGGCTGGAGGACAGCCAGGCCACCCTTCAGGTCTGATCGGCGCGCTCACGGACGGGCGGAAGGTGGTGCTCGCGGTGGAGTCGGCCACCGCGCTCATCTGGAACGTGCTGCAGATCGCCGAGCGGACCTTTCGCCGTCTCAATGCGCCGGAGTTACTCCCGGCCGTCTATGCAGGAACCATCTCTGTCGATGGTGTGAAACAGAACCGCATCGCCCAAGAGGAGGTTGCCGCCTGATTCCATTTACACACCTATTGACAAGCCCTCGCCGACCTCACCGTGCCGGCGCTCCGATTCACGCCTCACGGCCATGGCGCCTTCCCATGATCGTCATTCAACTGCGGAATCCGGGATGATCTAGTCTTACCTGCTTCATCTTTTTGGCTTGAACAATGATCGTGTTGGATATGCCATTGAGTGCCAGATTTCCGCAATAAGCTCGTGCATTTCTCGTTTCCCTTCACTATTGGTAGCCCTGACGAGTCCCAGTAGATGGAGGCATCGTAAGTAGCCCACCCTATCACACCAGAAGCCTCTGCTCGCACGTTGCTCGCTGACACCTTGATGGTCATCGGGATTCCATCTTTCAGCATGTTTTCCATATCCGCAAACAGTGTATCCATCAATGATCGAGACATAACGGCTCCGTCTTGAATGCCGAAGTAGTCCTTGCTATAGAAACGCAGTACTGTCTGGCGGTCTTTCGTCTGAGGAAAGTTCGCAAAGGCGTTGACCGACTCCATAATTGTTCGGACTATAGCTGCCTCATCTGATTCTGCTACTGCCACACCTGGTAGCGCGATAAGAGCCCAGATTGACAGGCAATGAAGAAATAGCCATTTCATCTCAATACCCCATTCTGCGTAAGCAATAGTTCCCAACTGCGACGAATCTTCTGATACTCACTCGGACATCGTCGCGCTCGTTCAGGTGTCAACATCCCATTCGCAATAACTTCTTGATGAGCAGAAGGATTACTGCCATATAACAAACACGAAATATTGTAAAATCGTTGTTCATCAACCCCATGCTCATCCGCATACAAACGTGTCGGCTCACGCATATCAAAGCCTAAAAAGAAATTTTGCCGCGCATGCAATTGAAACCACCACAATGGGCCCATTAATAATTGCGCATTATTATTAGAACTAGCCACAAAACCTAGTGCTGCAAACTGATCTGCTGCATCCTCCTCTCGCCCAACAGCTGGTATGTTAAACTCGCCAATAACTGCGTGCCCAACTTCGTGAAGTAACGTAAAGATCAAGGTGCCAGCGAAATATAAACCCTGCTGCTCCTGGGGCAGCTGTGTCTGGCTAAATAACTGATCAAGCTCATCCGCAAACTCATAACAAATAGTAATCGCATGCTGTTGTGGATTATAAAACGCATTTGCCTGACCACATTCGGCTGCCACCATTGCTAGCTGACGTGGCCATTTAATCTGAACTAGCGGCTCGAACAGATTTTCAAACAGACGATTCTGCATCCAAACCTGCCGCTGCTGCATGTGAAGGTTCGACACTGGCGGATAAGCAACTACGACTTGGCTCTGACCTGCTTGTCCGATACCGCCATTACCAATAGAGAGCCATGCTGCCAGCCCCATACCGGCAACAACCAGCATTGAAGTTTTTGTCATCCGCATGAGTTACTCCTTCAGCTCACCGATTGCAGGGTTTATCCATTTAGGAACCCCACTCTCTCAGGAGGCCTTAGTCCAGTCCATTTGCTTTGGGTCGTATAGATCATCCTGGTTTCTTCAGATTCCTTGGCTTCGGCGCATCACAGTTTAGGGGTCTTGTGATAGACAACCGATTGATCTTCCCATCGCGTCCGTGGGCTCACCACTCATGTAGCTTAGGTGAAAGGATATAGGAGAATGGTAATGTGTCAAGCGAAGGCATGAGGCAGGCGGTCATTTGCATACTCGAAGGGGGCCAGGCTTTTCTCTCTCATCCGACCAGGATTCCCTCTCGATGAAGGCTCCGGGTCAATAGTATCCGATTTGCCTCCCAATCTTTCTTGCGGACCGGGATCAGTGAGATGGTCAGGCCATGTTTGAGGGAGAGTTCCGCCACGGTAGGGCCGGTGCGGTCAATCCCCTGCCAGGTGCGTTCGTAGCTTTCCAGGATCATCGCCACATCGAGATCTGAGCTGGCATGCGCTGTGCCCCGGGCGTAAGTCCCGTACAGGACGATTCCTGACAGGCGGTCACCGTACAGCCCTGCGAGGCGGCTCTTCAATTCACCCAGCAATGCCCCGACTTCATCATCGGATCGGCAACGCGTGGCTTGATTGTTCACGCTGTTCTTTTTCGTCAGGCCGCTGTCCGTCGGACCTTCCCATCCACTGTCAGGCCCGCATGCGTCAGCATGGCGATGAGCGTCTCCACGCTAAACAGCCCGATCTTTCCCCTCATGAGGTCGCTAATTCTCGGGTGAGTCACAGCAAACCGATTGGCTGCAGCCTTCTTCGTCAGCCCTTTGGCGCGGACATACTTCTCAATCTCGATCATGAGCATCGAGCGGACCCTGAGATTTGCGGCCTCTTCAGGCGCAAACCCCAAGTCGCGGAACACATCGCCCGATGACCGCGTCATGCTCATGTTTTTCGGTGAGGCCCTATGACTCTTAGGCGGCCGAACGGCTTACTGTTTTCTTGCGGCGGGACATAGTTTTGGCCGCATTCCCACGGGACTTGGGCATGCCAGCCTGTGGCGATCTCTGTAGTTGGATCTTCACAGTGGCGCCCATGGCCTTGGCGGTTCTGAGCAATGTTTTGAGTTGAAGATTCTTGATCTTGCCTGACTCAATCTTGGCGATTGCTGGTTGACTTACCCCAACTAATTTGGCGAGCTGGTTTTGAGAAAGCCCGCACTGCTCTCGCAAGGCAATCAAATCCTGCTCAAGCCGCATGGCATTCAATGCCTCGTCGACCTCTTGTCGGAGTTTGGGGTCACGATCAAGTTGCTCGTCGATCCATCCCATGAAAGAGGTTTTTGGTTGTTTTCTACTCATGACTTCATCCTCCATCGGGTTCATTCTCCCGGACTTTTCTCTGGAGCGTCCGGGCATGTTCCAAATCCTTTGCCGGGATGCGCTGTCGCTTCTTCACTAACCCGTCCAACAGGACGATTCGGCGATTTGGCCGGAAGAGATAAAAGATCCGGACTTCCTTTCCCCTGAGCTCATACAAGCCCTCTCCCAGAGACTTCGAATGAGGAGGCCGCAGGGTATTCCCCCGTTCCTCCACGAGCCTGATCAAGGCAACTGCCTCAACCTTGTTTCGCTCGTTGAGGCCTTCAATGAAGTCTCGTATGAGACTCCTGCCCCCTGCGGTTTTATACTCTTCGATGAACCAGGGGCCGTTAGTCACAATGACAATCAGCGCTTTCTTCGAAGTAGAACTCGGAGGTTATCATAACTCAGAAGTTATAAACGGGTCAAGGAAGGATGATGCATGGTCTACTCACCCCCTCTTGTTTAAGACGCGCGTCTCATTTGTGCTGCACGGGTGGGGGTTCAACCTGCGAAATGATATGGCGCACGGCTTACTTGCAATGGACTGCCTGCATCGCGGTCATGCGACGAGGCTTATCCATACATTGCTAGTGCTCGGTATCTGGGATCGCTTAGCCGAGGCGCGAAAAAGATACATCTCAAACTAGCTCGTCCCTGCCACGCTACTTTCGGCACTACAGCTTTCGGCCTCGCCTTGCGACGTCCGTAATAGCCTACATGATGAACACGTTTGTGAAGCGTGTGAGAGGTCAAAGCATGTTTCTAATCGGGATCGTCGTTCTGGTCTTGGGGCTTGGAATCAATGCTTCAGTGTGGGCGCAGATGTCTCCGTTGAACCTGGCACCTGGGTTCCCGACGCAATTAGATGATGCGTATCCAATCAATCCAGGTACCGTGGCGTTCCAACCGGCCTTTCGATTTGACAAAGTGGAGTCACACGAAATGCGGGTGCGCCAGACTATCGATGTGCGGTGGGGCGTCGCACATGGCGCCGAGCTGTTTGCCAGTGGAACCACGACGTGGGGGCCGCTGGCGCCGGGCGCATTGGACGATCCGCGAGCCGTTCGGGTCGGACTGCTGTACCGGCTCAGCAAACAAAATGGGGACACGCTTCTGCCGAGCCTGGCGATCCGGACGACGGCGCAAATCCCGGTAACGGGTCCGACGGGTGAGCCGTCGATTCGCACGGAAGTGCTCGGCTCCTGGGACCTAGGCAGCGAGTGGTGGTACCACATGAATGCGGGCATCCAAGTGATGCCTGGCTTTCGGCCCGGGCTTCAAAGCCCTGGCCAGCCGTCGGTCTGGTATGGGCGGGCGGGTCTTGTCAAGGCGTTGGCGTACAACATCGGTGCTGTGGCGAACGTGACCTATGGGCAGGATCCGACGCTCGCCCAGGCCTATGTGTGGACACCGGAGTTAGGGCTGATGTGGGGCATCACACGCGAGTGGATTCTGACGATGGGCGCTGGCCACGACTTTGGGTCTTCGGCGCAAAAGGCCACCGTCCGAGCGAATGTCGGCCTCTCTTGGGTGTGGTGAATAACTGTCAACTACCCCGGCCTGAAGGGCGGAGCTTGTGGACGCAAGCTCGGTTGACCAGCGGAAAGCGGTATCCAACCCGCTACGTTGGCAACAGGTCGTCAAGACGCACCGGCGCATGCTTCCTCAGTACCGGTTCTGCACCGTGGTGCAATGGGCAGACGGGTATGGGTATGGGTGGACCAAGATAGCCTTGAAGCAAGGAGATGCGGGAACTGGGGCGGCTGACGCCGCCGCGCTATCCCTCCCCGGCCTGAACTCCGGGGTCTCCCGCGCAATTCGATGATAGCATCCACCACCGAAATTATTCCGGCCACGGAGGCGGAGTTGGTGAAACTGGCGGCCTCGACCTATGCGAGCATTCTCCGATCGAGCCGGGAAGTGATTCGGTATAAGTTTGAGTTAGGACGCCTCGTGTCCATTCATCTCCAATGGCATGCCTTTCAGCATGATGCCATGGCGAGATTAGCTCAAGCATTGTCGAACCTGTGTGGGAAAAGCATATTGCCACAACGGTTATATGAGGCGGCGCGGTTTTATGACATGTTTGGCGGACAGATCGAACGAGTGTGGGCGCTCGAGCGGCGGCTAACCCAGCCGCTGACCTACACCTATATTATTCGCGGGATCATTCCGCACGTGAGCAAGGACAAAGCATGGAATGTCAAGGAATGGGAATACTACCAAGAGGCGCAACTCTCTCGGCTGGAGCACGCAGTCCGGGAGATAGAAGAACTCGGCGCCCGCCCGCCGAAAACAGCCGACACGTCTGGCTCCACAGTCAGCTCTTTCGAGACTGCCAAGGATTCGGTTCTAGATCAGGAGGCGGAAGGATTCTTAACGGCATGCCGTGACAGTCGTTCCTATCAACAATTTAGCATCGGTGTGCTGATCGATACGATTGTCCGTGCCGTCGATCAATTGGAGCGAAAAGCCGACATGCTTACAACAGCGGATCGGCAGTCCTTGCAAAACATTGTGCCGAGGCTTACGAAACTGATCGGGCATGATCCCGTGGAGGTGGCGGCATGAAATACGGCCAGTTGGTCTGCGCGGAAGTGGCCTATGAGCCTGCGGAGTGTCGTTGTCCACGCTGCGGTGGACTTGTGACACGGTACCGATCCGCCGACTTAGATGATGAGCTCGACTGGTTTGCTTGGGAATGCCGGCTCTGCGCGCGGGTGTTCCGTGTGACGCGGGCCGGCGTGCTGGTGCCATGGTCACTAACACGTGTCGCGGCCTAGCGCTGAAGCGATATGGCGACAGTTGGTCTTCCTCCCTTTTATCACTGTCATGCAGTCGTACGTCGGACCCTCTATCGATCTCCTGACTCGTCCTTTGTCGTCCTCGAGTTCGCCCGCTTAGACGCTCCTGTGGAATTTGTCGGGGTCGGCCAGGTGCCGGGAATGCTGGCCTCTGGTGTGGAAGTGGATGTCAGTGGGTACTGGGAAGAGCATCCGAAGTTTGGCCGGCGGTTCCGCATCCTTGTTCTCACTCTTCCGTTGCCGAGTAGTGCCGAAACAATTCGGGCATGGTTGTCGTCAGGGATCCTGCCAGGGATCGGCCCGACGTTGGCGGCCCGGATTGTCGATCGCTTAGGTGATCAAGCCCTGATCGTTTTAGACCAATCTCCCGAGCGCTTACTTGAGATCGAAGGCGTGACCCACGCGGTACTCACCGCGATGCTGAATGGCTGGAAAGTCCAACGGAGTGCGTCGGAATGGATGGCCGCCTTATGTGCGTATGGCTTGCCGCCACCTGCGGCGTCTCGCACGCTGGATCGGTACGGACGCGAGGCCGTGTCGCTCGTGAAGAATGCGCCGTATCGGTTGCTCGACATCGAAGGACTTCCGTTTGAGCGCGTCGATCGTGTCGCCCAAGGCTTCGGTGTGCCGGCCGGTGACCCGGAGCGAGTGCAGGCAGGTATTCTCGCCATTATGAAAGAGGCGCTGCAGCATGGCCATAGCTGTCTGCCTCTGGAGCACCTAGTGAAGCCGGCCGCGCGGTTGTTGAAGTTGTCTTCCGATGAAGTCCAACGGCATTTGCCGGTGGTGGCGGAACACGGCGAGCTGATCGAAGAACAGGGGATGTGGTACTGCGAGCGGTGGCATACGGCGGAAGCGGTCATTGAGGCGCGGGTCGCGGAATTGGTCCGAGAACCGTTGCACCAAGCCCGGCTGATGGATGCCCAGATCGAAAGCGGTGTACTCACACTGCTTCAGGAACAGGCGTTCCGACGGGCGCTCTGCTATCCCCTGAGCATCGTGACAGGGATCACCGGTACCGGGAAGACGTTGGTGGCTGGCGCCATCGCGCGGCACGCGCGGCGTCTCGGCCAACGGGTGCTCTACTGTGTCCCAGGTCGCCGATGCGTCGCTCGGGCCAAGGCGATTGCTGGGGTAGAGGCCATCCCGTTAGGGCGAGCGTTGGAATGGATTCCAGGGCATGGATGTCGACGGTCACGGCGACGGCCGCTCGATGCCGACCTGGTGATTGTCGATGATATGGAATCAGTGTCGTTAGAGTCGGCCAGCGAACTATTTGAGGCGATTGACCCGCGCCGTACGGCGTTAGTTATTGCCGGCGACGATGCCCAACTCCCCGCGGCTGGTCCGGGGCAAGTGCTCCGCGATTTGGTGGCGGCCAGTATCTGTCCGGTGACGCGACTGGAGGACGCGGACCCCACGATGAGGTGTCCGCCCATTATTGCGCTGGCGGACCGAGTTCACCATGGATCATGTCCGGAGAGACAGGAGCACTGGAATGAGCAGTATCAATGGTATCTCGTGGATGATATTCCCGGGATTCAGGACTGCGTGCGCCGATTGGTCACCGAGTGGGCCGTCACACGCGAATGCGGTGTGGAGGACTGCCAGGTCCTCGTCCCATTTCGTCGTGGGTTATTGGGGACTGACCGGCTCAACTGTATTCTCCAGGATGCCTTGGCGCCGCTGCCGCGTCCGATCCTGGGCCCGTTTCGTCTTGGCGACCGCGTTCGACACACGATGCACGATGGTCTTCGCGATATCCCGATGGGGGAAATTGGCATCGTGTGTCACATCGTCGAAGACAGCCATTACCTCGAGGTCGAGTTTTATGGGCGCCGAGTGCCATTTCTCGCCTGTCAACTGGATCGATTAGAACTCGCCTATTGTCTCACGGTTCAGAAGGCGCAAGGCCTGACCTGGTCGAAGGTCATCGTTGCGCTTCATATGAGTCAGTATGCCGGCCTTCGCCGAGAAGTCCTCTACACGGCGGTGACCAGAGCGACTCGGGAGTTGGCATGGGTCGGACCGGAGCCAGCGTTCCGAGTGGCGACAACGGAGACCGCTGGACCCATCCGCTATACCGGGCTCTTTCGCCGTCCGACCTTCCTGTCCCCTCGCGCATAGTTCTCCTGCGCCTGCCGCCCGCGCCGGAACGTAATAGCTCAATACCACCTGTGCCGAGTCAGAGAGGGAGGGCTGTTATGGGACCGACAGAGTTCAGTTTCATCGACGTGATGATCGGGTGCTGTCTTGCCATCGCGGTAGTTTTCGCTATCGAGTATGTGCGGCGGAGTCCGAGAACGAGCACCGCCAAATCGAACTCTGGCCAGGCATAAGGCAGGGCGAGAGCTAAAGCAAAGGGAAGCCACATGGTGACAGTGTTACTTGCGGCCACAGGGCTGATGTTCTGCCAAGAAACTATGACGTTCGAGTCCGGAGTCGTGCGTGTCCAGCCCGGGCCGGAATGGATTGTCGGACAACCTGATTTCTGTACGACACGCACCGTCCTATCGCCGGACGGGGCTCGGCCACTCGACTTGCCGCCGCCGCCGGCGTTGAACGTGCCGAACGGAACGACCCGGAGCGAAGGAGGTGTGACGGAGACGACGCTCATTCCACCCAAACCTATTGCCCGCGCGCCGGTCATGCAGTGCAAGCCGACCTACCGTCTCCAGACCGTAGAGCTGCATTTCGCGAAGGACGCCGTCGAGCTATCGCAAGAGCACAAAGGCCAGCTTGCCGGGCTCCTGGTGGACAAACCGTCTGGGCTCTCCGTGCTGCGCTATGTCGACGAGCGAGAGGATGACCGTAATAGTGCAGAGGTGGCCCGTGCGCGGGTGGCGGCGATTCGCAAATACGTGGAACAGATTATGGTGACGGTGCCGAGCTTTACCCAAGAGACGCGGACGGTCGCGGATAAAAAAGTGATGTCGCGCAGTGGGATCCCGGTGACGGCCATTTACCAATATTCGTGTGGTGGAGAGAGCGATGGAGAGCGCGTGACGATGCCGCCGGTCGCGCGCCCCGCCAATCCGGTCCCCGCTGCCGTTATGCGGGACAACAAAGGAGGAGAGGGCGTGGCGCAGTAAGGCAGACCTTTCACACACATTCGGTTTGGCATGTGAGTCAACCAACATTCCATCCACAAACGTTGTGAGGGAGGTCATTCCATGAAGAAGTCAATGCTGTTGGCAACGGTAGCGGTGATGATGTCGGCGGGTGCGGCAATGGCCGGTGCGGATGCGACGTTCGCGCCGCTCGTGACCCAGGTGACGGGCTGGTTGCAGGGTTCCTTGGGCACCCTGTTGGCGTTGTTCGCCGCGCTCATGGGCGTCGGCTCCGCCATCCGGGGCAACTGGGTCGGTCTCGGCGCCGGAGTGGGAGTCGCGATGGGCGCGTTCTATCTGCCCAACATCATTCCGACGATCACTGCCGGTTTAATGTAACGGGAAGGGGGCGGGAGCGATCTCTCGCCCCCCACTTGTGTCGGGTGGAGTCACGATGGTTCGCATTCCCCGCTATATCGATACGCAACCGCAGATTCTGTGGTGGGAACTGGATGAAGTTATCATCCTGATCATGGCGATCTTCGCCGGCATTCTGACGAGACAGTTGACCTATTTCTTACTGGGCGGAGTCATTTCCACCTACTTCATTACGAAGCTGAAGAGTGGCAAGAGCAAAGGCTATGTCTTTCATTGGTTCTATTGGCTGGGTATTCCATCGTTTCAGTTTCGCCGGCTGCCCCCAGGGGACCGTCGAGAATTTCTGGAATAGCCGCGCGGCTATGCGTGGCAGGAGAGTAGAGATCCATGAAATGGGAATTGTTCGCGGATCAATTGGCCGACTCGCGCATCAAAACAACGGTGTTTGCCGCCTTGTCCGTCATTCTGGCGCTGGCGTTGGTCGCTAATGGGTTGTTTCGTGGGTCCACGGTGGTGGTCATGGTCCCGCCGGAAGTCGATCGTGAGATGTGGGCCGCAGGCAACACGGCATCCCCCGAATATCTCACGAAGGTGGCGCTGCCGTACATTTCATATCTCTCCAACGTACATCCGCAGTCCGTGGAATTGAGTTTCAACACCTTCATGGGATTCGTGGCGCCGGAAGTGGCTGGGCCTATCAGCGAACGGCTCAACGCCGACAAAGCCTATATCATCGACCGGCAACTGTCCCGGTCGTTCTATCCCACGAGCGTTCAGGTTGTGAAAGACACGGTGACGCTCATCGGCGTGGAACGACGATTTATAGCGGGGACCATGGTAGCGGATGCTGATAAGCGGTATTACCGGCTCAAAATCCGCATGAAAGATTGGAAACCGCAAATCGTGGCGTTTGATGCCGGCACGCCGGAGGACAACGGGACGGTCCCGGTCGCGATGAATCAGTAAGCATTGGGAGTCAGGAGAGGGAGGGGCTGATGAGGGCGATATACGAACAGTGGGGCCGATTAACGGTGACGCGGTTAGCGATGGTGGTCTCTGTACTTGTGTTGAGCGTACCGGTTCCGGCTCGCGCCACACAAAACATTACGGTGACCGATGACTCGCCCATTCCCATCGTCATCTCCTCCTACCAGCTGACGCTGATTAAGTTGCCCGCGACGGTCGTCCCCAATGGATTGATGACCGTGAACCCCGCTTTCGAGATTCGCGGGAACGGCCGGAATATCGCCATCGATCCGAAGAATACCACCGCGCCGGGTGATCTAGTGGTGATGACGGAGAACGAGTCGTACATCTTCCAAGTTACACCGAAACCCATCCCGGCGGAAATGATCGTTGTGGAAGATATACGGCAGGCGGCTGGCGGAGGGAAGCCGGAAGCTGATGTTGTCCGCCGGTCGGACTCCTATCCCGAAGCGAACGTGGAGCTGATTCGACAAGCGGCGCAAGGCACGCTGCCCAGATCGTGCATACTGCGGGACGTGTCGAAGAAGGCCTATCCCAAATGGTTGGAACTCGATGTGCTGAACGTTCGCGAGTACCGCTGTCCGCAGTACACCGTTCGCTTGTACGACCTCTATAACTCGAAGAAAGAAACGCAGAGTCTCCGTCAAACCGAGTTCTTTACCGGGCAGGAGCTCAGCATTGCCCTGGATCGCAGCGTGATTGCCAATGGGCAGAGCGCGGTCGTGTTCATCGTGACCTACACCGAACCACTGCCGAAAGAGGGACAGGGACGAAAAGGGCAGTCGCCGGATCCGGATGCGTGGAGGAATAATTGATGAATCCAGGACAAGGCGGATTAGGCGACAAGTTGCTGGGCGGCGGGCAGGCGGAACGGAATCCCTTTGGCGGAGGCGGTGGTGGCATTGCTCGGTGGAAGATCATTGTGGCCGTCGTGGCCGTCTTGGCGTTGGGCACAATCATGCTCCAGTCGTTGCGCGCGGATCCTACCCCAGAGCCCGTCGGCATCAGCGGGAAACCGGCGAGCAAGCCGGCTACCTTGGCGAAGAATGCCGACAAGGAAGCATGGATCGGGGAGGCCGCTGGGCGGGTGAAGAAGACGGAAGAAAAAGAAGCGATGCTCGAGCAGCAGTTGCGGGAACTGCGCGACGAGCTGCGCCGCAAAACGGATGACATGGAGAAGCAGCTCAAGGACACGAAAACCACCGCTGCCGGCAATCCGAAAGTGGCGGCATTGGCCCCCTCAGCCCAGGCGGCCACACGGGCCTCCATTCCTCCCCCGCCGCAAAGCGCACTTCCGCCGGTGCCGGGCGGAGGCCAGCCGCTTCTCGCGAATTCCGCTCGTCCGGTCCAGAGCATGCCGCCGGCGCCAGGAGTTGCCGGGCGTCCGATGCCGGTGCAACAGGGTGTGCCGCCACCGGTGCAGCCCAACTTTAACCGGATTCGAATCATGTCCCCTGATCCTCAACCGGTCCAGGGTCCCGGAGCCCCACAAAAATACTGGATTCCGACGGGCACCATCATGCCGATCAAATTGCTCACCGGATTGGATGCGCCTGGGAAAAGCGCCAGCCTCGGTGGAGAGCCGCATCCTGTTCTCATGTTCGTGGAGGACATGTCTGTTCTTCCGAACAATGTGCAGATGGATATGCGCGAGTGCTTCGTCCTCGGCGAAGGGATTGGCGATCTTTCGGAAGAGCGCGCCAAAATCCGCACCCGTTCCCTGTCGTGTGTGAAAGACAAAGAGGAAAAGGCGGTCGATATTCCGCTGCACGGAATGGTCACCGGAGAGGATGGCAAGGTGGGATTGCGTGGGCCGGTCGTCCAACGGGAGGGCGCCATTTTGGCCAAGGCGCTGTTGGCCGGCTTCGTGAACGGCATCTCGCGCGTGTTTATGCCGTATCAACAGGGCTTCTTTGTCGCCAACAGTCCGAACCAAGCCTTTAACTTTCCCGACCCCGCGCAGGTCGCGATGGCCGGCGTGGCGGGCGGTATGGGCGGGGCGGCCCAGACTCTCGCGCGGCACTATTCGCAGCTCGCGAAGGAGATCTATCCCATCATCGAGATCGATGCGGGACGTCAAGGCAATATCATTGTCACCGAGGGGCGCTCGGTACCAGAAGCGCCGCTGTAATCACGTGTCGAGCGAACAATGGATGTCGCTGAAGGAGGAGGATCCATGAACAGGCGTGCAGTCATCAGTATGGTTGTCGGAGGGGTGCTGGCATGGGCTGCGGTTGGGCATGCACACCCGGAGTTGGTCGACCCACAGGCGAGCGGGGCGCGCGTCGCCGTCATGAAAGCGTTCCCCGGGGCCACGATCCGGGATTGGCAACCGGCGCCCATGCCAGGGCTCTACATGTTCACGTTGAATCAAGACGAGCGCATTTTCTTCGTGGATGGCACAGGGCAATACCTGTTGGCACAGGCGGCGCTCTTCGACATGAAGAATCAAAAAAATCTCACGCAAGATTTCATTCTGGCCAAACGGCGTGAACTGCTCGCTGCTGTGCCGCTCCAGGATGCCATTGTGTATCGCCCCGCCCAATTGGCAAAGGGGATGACGGAGACGGCGCCGGTCTTGGTGTTCGATGATCCGGATTGTCCGTTCTGTCGCGAACTTCATGGCGAAGTGAAGCAGCTCGTCGCGGCCGGTGTCCCCGTGGCGGTGTTCCTCCATCCGGTGGAGCGGTTGCACAGGGGCGCGACTCAAAAGTCCGTGAACATTTGGTGCGCAGAGAACCGGCAGGATATGCTGGATGCGGCGCTAGCCGGAAAGTCGGTCCCGGACGTGTCAAAGCCGTGTGACGTGCCGATCGAACACAACCTGCAGCTCGCGCGGCAGCTTGGTGGCGGCCCGACGCCGTACATCGTGCTTCCGGATGGACGGACGGTGGCAGGGAAGAAGTCCGCGGCGGATCTGATGGCCATGCTCGGCATGCAGCCGACAGTGGCCCAGCAACTCAACCCCGAAAGCCGCTAGCCGAGCGTAATAGACGGGAAAGATGTGGAGGGGACGGGACTATGACGGTGCGACAACGACACGGACTTCTGCTGGCCATCAGCGTCCTCGGGCTTATGGTCTCGGCGTGCGGGCATTACAAGACGGATTTCTCATGCAAAGGCTATCCCGAGTCCGGCCTGTGCCTTTCCACGATTGACACGTATAACCGCCGGCATGAACAGCTGACGAAGATGAAGAAAGACGAGGATAGCGAGGGCGCGCGTCCCACGGGGGAATCGGCAGTGAACCGGGTCGCTGCGATTGCGGGCCAGACTGAAATGCATCTGGGCCAGCCCAACATCACACCACCCCAGGTGATGCAGGTGTGGATCGCCCCCTGGCGGGATAAAAACAACTTTTTGCATGAAGCGTCGATTGTGTACGCGATCGTGCAGCAATCCGATTGGACCTATGGCCGTCCGCTCAAGGGAGGGGACAAGGGTGGGACAGGCAAGGTGTTCGCCCCTCGCATGACCCCCGGTTTGGTGGAGCCCCCATATGCCCGAACGAATAACGGTTCGCGTCCCGTGATGACCAATCCGCCGGCCACCTCGACGCCTCCACCCGGCCCGACATCCGCGGTGCCTGGCGCGAGTCAAGACCCTTCGGCAATTCTTCGCCAACTGCAGGGGCAGCTTCCTTCAATGTCGGGACAGGTGCCGGCGCCGTACGGAGGCCCTCCCGCGATGGATCCGGATACGGCCCCGGAGCGACTCCAGGAGCGGATGCAGGAACAACGTGAGCGGATGTTTCAGTAGCAGCAAATAACCTCTGAATTCCGATCAGCGAGGACAGTGTGGCCATTCCTTATCAGTTTATGAAGCAGGCACTCACGCGCTTCCCGTTGAGTGATTTTCTCACCTATGGAGGGTACGACGAGCAGCATCGGGTCTATCGGTTGACCGATGGGCGCGTGGGAGCGATATGGGTCATGCCGCCGCTCGGGTATTTGAGTGATGCGGCAGTCAAAGGTCTGGGTGGGCTGTACGCCTTGGATTTGCCGCAGGGCTCGACGATTCAGGTTGCCATGCACGGGTCACCGGTAATTGAGCCGATCACGGAGCACTACACCGCATTGCGGAATCACGCAGGCCAAGCCTCGACGGCCTATCGCGACGCCCAAACCATGGAACGGTTCATGTTGCGGGCTCGGGATACACGCCTCATTCAAGACACCGGTGTCCGGCCCCGTGATTTGAACGTGTATGTGAGCGTCGCGATCCCGCTCGAGAATGAACTGCCGGACGGGATGAAACTGGATCTGATTTGGGAGAAGCTCAACGGGATTGAGAAGCTCCTCGAAACTTGCGGGTTCTACCCGCAACGCGTGTCGGCCTATCACCTCCTCTGTTTGCTGCACCAGTTGCTGAACCCGGGGCATAGTTGGGCTGACCGCCCGGTTACCTACGATCCTCGGCAGCTCATCAAGAAGCAGGCGGTCCGCTACGACACGAAATGTCAGCTTGCACCGAACGCCATCTTTCTCGATAACTGGTTTGTGAAATGTCTGACTGTGCAGCAGTTTCCAGAACAGTGGGATGGGTCCCGGAATCGGGAATTGATTGGCAGTAGTTTTCGATTGCAGGACCAGATTACCTGTCCCTTTTGGATCACCTTGAATGTCATCCGCTACAACACCGTCAAGGCGGGCGCGGAAATTACGCGGAACCACATCCTCATTACCAACCAGGCTGTCGGAGGGATTGTCCGGTTAATTCCGATTATTGGCAAAAAGAAAGAAAACTTTGACTTGATGACCAATGCTATGACGGAGGGTAACCAGCCCGTCGGCATGTACTATCAGATCCTGCTCTATGGCGAAAACGAAAGTGTGCTCGAGCAGCATAGCCAAAGCGTGCAAGCGCTGTATCGCACGCAAGAATGGCAGCTGCAAGAAGACACCTTCATCAGCTTCCCCCAGTTCATCTTTGCCTTGCCGCTCTGTCTAACGTCCGACACGCACCTCGTACGGACCAAATTGCAACGACTCAATACCGTGCCCTCCAACGTCCCGGCGGAAGTGGCGCCGGTCGTCGGTGATTGGAAGGGGCTCGGCGCGCCGGTCATGATTTTTACTTCCAGGTGCGGGCAGGTCATCGGGCTCGACATCTTTGCCAACCCGGCCGGCAACTTCAACGTGTGTGTCGCAGCCAAGAGTGGCGCCGGCAAATCCTTTTGGGCCAATGAGCTCATCCGGTCGTATCTCGGGACTCAAGGCCGGGTGTGGATGATTGATGCCGGAAAGTCGTACCAAAAGCTGTGCGGCCACTTAAAAGGACAATTTCTCCAATTTGCGACCAAGCGTGACACCTTCTGTCTCAATCCCTTCACGTTGCTTGATATCCCCACGAAAGGGCGGACGGAGGCGGAAGTCATAGACGAGCGGCAAGAACGGGTCGCCATGGTGAAGGACCTGTTAGCGCAAATGGCGTCACCCAGCAAGGTCCTACCGGATCTGCAGATGTCCTGGTTGGAGGAGGCGATCCTGCAGGTGTTTCAGAAAGTGGGAGCCGATGGCTCGCCCACCGATGTGAGCAAGCTCCTGCGGAGCATGCAGGATCAACACGGACGGAAGAAGGATCTGGCCGATATGCTGCTGCCGTTTTGCGAGGGTGGCAACTACGGCCGCATGTTCAACGGGCGGAACAACATCAATTTCGAAAGCGACTTTATCGTCCTGGAATTGGATGGCCTGGATCAGCTTCCCGAACTCCGTTCGGTCATCCTGCTCCAGCTGGTGATGAACATTCAATCGGCGATGTATCTGGGCGATCGAGCGCAGCGAAAGATTTGCGGCATCGATGAGGCCTGGGACTTGTTAGCGCAAAAGGGCGATCAGGTGAGCAACGTGTCGGCCTTCTTTAATAAAGCGGTCCGGCGCGTCCGCAAATATAACGGCTCCTCGTGCGTCATCACGCAAGGCGTCAACGATTTCTACGATGTCATGGGACGGACGGGGCAGGCCCTGCTGGAAAACTCCGACTATCTCTTCTTACTCATGCAGAAACCGGAGAGCTTAATGAGTCTGAAAAAGCATGAGCGATTGGTGCTGGGCAGCGCCGAGTTCGACCTTCTCAAAAGTGTGCATCGCGGTGACGGCTACTCGGAAGTCTACTTCTTCTCGCCGTTTGGCCGCGGCATCGGGCGCTTAGTCGTCCCGCGCGAGACACAACTTCGCTACACGACCAATTCCGACGAAGTGGCGAAGATCGAGCGGTTAGAACGCGAAGGCCTCAACACGGAGCAGGCGATCGCGGCCATCGTCGAACAGGAGCGGCAGGCGGCGGCGAAGAAAGGGCTCAAAAGCGTAGCGTAGGAGGAAGACGGATGATCCGCGAGCGGATACGACAGATGCTGTGGCGCGCCACAGAATGGGCAGTGCGGGACGGGTGGGTCAAGCGTTGTGCGTTTGGCTTGGCGGTGTTGTCGCTGGCCGCCTGGGCGATCAGCCCCTGGTACGGGGTCTATCTGCGGGACGACGAAAGCCTTCCGCAGTACACGCTGTTCATCGTGAAAAAAGGGGTGACGCCGAAGCGCGGCGATTATGTGGCGTTTCAAATGACGCAAACGTATGCCGATCGCGTGGAGCCGCATGGCGCCTATCGGCCCTATGCGCGGGTGGGGAAACTCTGGCTCAAGGAAGCCTATGGCGTGGCGGGCGATACGGTGCATGTCGATGGCCGGGATGTCTACGTCAACGAGCGTCTGGTGGCGACGGTCATCGAGCGGGACAAGTACAAGCAGCCCGTCGAGCCCGCCCACTTTCCTGCGACCATTCCAGAGGGCGCCTACTATGTTGGCTTGCCACACCCTAGATCCTTCGATAGCCGGGTCATCGGATTGATCGAGGCCAAGGACATTCAAGGAGTGGTATGGCCGATTTGGTAACCCGTGGCCTCGCGCGGTGGTGCGACGATGTGGCGTTGGCCGAGATGATCGCACTCGCCATGCTACGCGCGGCGCTTGTGATCTGCTTGTTGTGGTATGCGACGTTGGTGATTCTGCGACCGACGCCCACACCGATACAGCCGGCTCCCGACGTACATTGGGGCGTGGCGGAGAGGAGTCATGATGTCATGGAGGCATAACAAGACTCGGGCGCTGGCGCTTACGCTGGGGACCGTCATGGCGATCGGCTCGCTCAGCTGGGCGGAGGGACCCGCGTCTTCTTCGGGAGAAGGCTTCACATCAAATGCGTCTCCTACGGAAGCCGCTGACAAGATTCGTCGATACGCACAAGAGCTTCGGCACAAACAATTGACCAAAGCTACTCCGACGCCAGCCCTTCCTGGTACGCCTGGGCCGATGACAAAGCGAGACGGCATCTTCTATTTCGTGTCCTGGTCGATCCCGGATAAGTTGTTGAAGGGCTACATGCGTGACGCGTACCGCCTGGGCGCAACGGTGGTATTTCGCGGCATGGTGGATGACAACATGCGGAAGACGATCGATCGGACCAAGGCCTTGGCGCTCGAGCTGCAAAAGGAGGCACCGCATACGACGATCGATCCCGTCATCTTTCGTCAGCTGGGAGTGACCACCGTCCCGACGCTCGCCGTCGTCAAGGATCAAGCGGCCGTGTTGGTCACTGGGGCCGCGTCTCTCGAGCTCTTGCTGAACCTACTCAGCCGCGCCGATGGCAGGCTGCTGCCGCTTCAGACCTGGTACGAGGGCCAGCGGCGCAGCTGGCAAATGGGCGGGCCCGTGCAGGAGCCGCGGCCGGTCATCCCGAAGCTGACGGGCATTCGCTCTGTCGCCACTGATCTGAGCCGCTATCCCATTCAAGAAAACGATATGGAGCAGGTAATCAAGGAAAAGATTCGCCAGGTCGATTGGCCGAAAGTGCGGCAGGAACTGAACCAGCGCGTTGTCGAGCGGTTGCACGCCGGGCCGAACTTGCCCCTCACGCCGGCCGTCGAGGCGCGGGTCTTCACCGTCGATATTACGCAGCGGTATGACCATGACGTGCTCAACCAGGATGGTACGGCGGCGGTGATCAAGGCGGGAACGGAGATCAATCCCTTGGCCCATGTGACGCTGCGGCATCGATACGTGATCATTGATGGTGGGGATCCGCAGCAGGTGGCGTTCGCGCAGCGGATGATGAAGCAGTATGGCCCGCTGGCGGTGAAAGTGTGGCTCTCGGCGGGCGATGTTGCGGCAGTCGCCAAGCAGTTACAACGGCGCGTGTATTGGGTGCAGCCGGAGATGGTGACCAAATTTCACCTGGCTCATGTGCCGAGCGTCATTTCGCAGAACGGGCCGGTGTTGAAAATTGAAGAGGTGGCGCTATGACCGAGCACCAGGGCCTCCGCCGCATCTCATGGTTCCTGGCAGCTGGGATAGTGTGCCTGTTGGCAGTGCTCGTCATCGGGCCGGCGGTCAGCGAAGCGTATTGTCCGTCCACGAATTTGTTTGAGGAGACCTTCACGAAAACCTGTTGGGAATGTTTGTTTCCGATGAGCCTGATTGGCATCACGGTGTTTAATCTGAGCGAGGACAGCGTTCGCCCGGCTCTGGGCCCTGGTTTCTCGGCGCTGTATCCGCCGCAACTGTGCGGGTGTATTTGCCTGACGCCCTATCTCTGCGTGCCAGGGCTGCCCTTTGGCGCCTTCTTTCCCAGTCATTTGATCGAGGTCGTTCGCAATCCCCTCTGCTTTCCCAGCCTCAACGGCATCACCATTGGGCCGGATCCGCAATTCTTCGATCGAGGCCTGGTCGACGTATCGCAGGACGAGCCGTCGCTCAAAATGTCCTACTACCACGTTCATATGATTGTGTTCCCGCTCTGGGAGATGCTGGGAACGGGCATTGACGTGGCCTGCGACGGCACGATCTCCTCCGGAAATGCCCTCGACATTGTGTATCTCTCCGAGGTCGATCCCATGTGGGATGACGATGTGGCGGCGTTGTTATTGTCTCCGGAAGCCTTCTTGTTTGCCAACCCGATCGCGACCGCGGCCTGCGCAGTGGATTCGGTCGCCGCGAGCTTTGGCTATCCGCTTGATCCGTTGTTTTGGTGTGCGGGATCGTTCGGTAACATTTATCCGCTGTCCGGGTATACGTCGGGGTCGTACAGCGGACAGATCAAACCCGCGGCGCTGGTGATGACGCGCGTGCTGTCGAAACTCGCGCGAACTGGGTCGGAGCTCTATTGGGCAGCGGATAAGGAGTTGATCTGCAATGATTTCCCCACGTTCTTAATCGTGAAAAGCCAATATAAGTTTCAGCTCCTCTATCCCATCGCCAGCTCGACGTCGAACAATGCCACGAGCTGCTGCTCGCCGATCGGCCGCACGCAACTAATGTGGGGCATGGCCAAGACGTATCCGGTCGACGGAGACGACTTTGTCTTTCTCCTGTGGAAGCTCCAGCGGTGCTGTCTGGCATAAGGTAGCCGCGTGATGATGGTCGTAATAGGTACAAAAGGAGACAGCGATGAAGCAGTGGGCATGGGGCGTGCTGATCGTCGGCGCGGTATGCGCTATGTCCGAAGTCGCCTGCGCTGATTTCGAGAAGCTGTCTGAACCGGCCTCCGTGCCGACCGACGTGGAGGACTGGAAAGGGTATTATTTTTACCAGGACCCACTGCCTGAGCAGGACCTCCTGCCCTCGCAGCTGCCTCCCACACCGGCGATCCCTCTGCAGCCGGAACATTTCAAGGATCAGGTGGCCCTCAAAGAAGCGCTGAAGAAGGTGCCGGTGGAGAAGATCGATCTGCCGAGTCTTCCTGCCGCATGGCTCAAACTCCTTCTCACGGCTAAAAAGGAAGCAGCTCTCGATGTGCAAACGGAAGATACCTTGTTGAGCTACATCAAGGTGCACAAAGAAACGTTTAATCGGGCGCAGCGCTTCACGGATATGTGGGCGCTAGTGATGTACACGCATCCGGAGAACGACTTTACTTCAACGAACCCTATTTCGACGGCGGGGCATGACATTTATTCGGTCGTTAAGAAGGATTCGGAGGACGACTATTTGAAAGGCATGAAGGACAAGGCGGGCTTATTCTTTTTCTTTTCCTCCACGTGCCCTTACTGCCAAAAGCAAGCGCAGCTCCTTAAAGTGTTTAGCGATAGCTACGGGATCGCGGTTAAGGCCGTGACGCAAGACGGGCGGGCGTTGCCGGAGTTTCCTGAGGCAGTGGTCGATAATGGGATGGGCGAGCAGCTGGGTGTCAATAAAGTGCCCGTCATTTTTCTCGCCATTCCCGACGAGCATTTCATTGTGCCGGTGGGCACGGGGCTGATTACGCTGGACGATCTCCGCCAGCGCGTTCTCGCCATTCTGAAGCATCGATCGTCGCTGAAATCTCACCCACTGAAGTCGTAACAGGGAGGCTTATGGGACGACCGTTCGCAGCGATTCTCATTCTATTTGGCATGGTGATCGGAGTCAGTCCGGCCCGGGCTGACATCAATGATTCCTTACAGCGGATGTTCAATGGGTGGGGTGGGGCGACGATGACGAGGCCCGGCGCGTATCAAAGCCAGGTTGGCGGAGCTTTAATGGGTGGATCCATGGGGATCCGTATTCCGAATGAGACGTTCAATCTCATTAACTTCGCACCCCCTCGGTTTTCGGCAGGTTGCGGCAAGGTGGACCTGTATTTGGGTTCGATTTCTTTTCCGTCTTTGAGTCGGTTTACGGACCTACTGCAACAATTAGGGACCTCCGGCGTCTTGGGGTTTGCTTTTCAGTTGGCGCTGATGGAGCTCTGTCAGCCGTGCGAGAACATCATTTCCAAATTAGAAGCGGCCGCCCGCGCCATCAATTCAGCCGGTCGATTGTCGCCCTGCCAGATCGGGCAAGAGTTGGCCAAGATGTACGAGGGGCAACCGAATCAATTGTCCGGCGTGGCATCTAAAATCCAAGACTCCGTCAAAGAGGTGGGGGTCGCTGGGGGGCAGTTGATGGATTATTTCGCCGGCCAGGACACGGAGAAAAATCAATCGACGCAGGATGGGGCGGCGCAGTTGGATGGGACCGATCGTGATCCGAAAGGCAATTTGGTGTTTCAAGCGTTGACGGAGGCCGGGTGGTCCATTGACGACGCCAAGCTGATGCAGAGCGTGATCGGAACGCTCTACGTCGGGTTGGATGGTGTGCCGGTGCAATTGGAACCGACCGTCCGATTGACGGACTTTATCAATGCGGATGGGACGACGACGACCGTGACGATCCTCGATTGTCCGGCGACGGACACGATCCGGTGTCTCGCGCCCTTTGAAACCGATGTGACGAATGTGGTGGGCACGCAGCTGCGCGCAGAGCAGATGTATGACTCCATTGTGCAAAAGTTGATGGTCGATCGTGTCGCACTCAACACGAATGAAAAAGACCTGATTGATAAGTCGCCCATCCCCCTGTATCGGCTCTTGGTCGGGTATGCCACAAAACCGGGACAGACGGCCGTCCTGAAGGCGCAGATCGGCGCCATGCTGGGGGCGGAATTCGCGTGGGCGTGGATTGAGAGGGCGATTAAGGAAGTGGAGAAGCAGGCAGGGAGGTGGGCGCAGAAGCAGATGGGATTCCCGGCGGACATGAAAGAGTTTTACAAGCAGACGGAATCGGTCCGGGCGGCCGCCCACGCCGAGATGATGTTGCAGCTGGGACTGCTCGATAAAGGTCCGTCATTTACTTATTACTCGACGCAGACACTGAAGAAAAGTTTAGCGCGGCCCAACCGGAAGAAGGTTGATACACAATAACAGGGTGCTCGTGTTATGTGGCAAATCAATACCTATGGGAATGGGGATGTGCTCTCGGATGTCTTTCGCTCCATCGTCTTTTTGATGGGCGGAGGCTATGAAAGCCTTCTTCGTCTGGGTATGGTGTGCTTGGTGTTTGGGGCGATCGCGGCCTTTCTGGCAAGGGGACGCATTCACTGGCAGTGGGTTATGGGAGCAATCGTCATCCTGGCGGTGACAATAAACATCCGGACGACGGTGCTGGTGCACGATCTCGTCAACCCCGGCGTAGCCGATCAAATCATCGACAATGTGCCGTTGGCGGTGTCCTTCCCGGCATATATGACCTCGGAAATCAGCTACCAAACCATGGTCGGTGTCGAAACGGCGTTTGGATTGCCAGCGCAATATCGCGTCGTCAATTCGACCATCGGGAAGGGGTTCTTCGACATGCAGAAGACCATGGGGCTTGAGCTGATCCCCGGAGATCTACAGGCCAATGTGACCAACTATCTGAAGGACTGCGTGTTTCGTGCCATTGAACTGAATCAGCTCAACCGCGAGACGATTTTGGACGCGGCGAACATGGCGACTGCCATCCAAGTCGATAACGCCGCATTGGTCACAATGGAGATTCGGCTTGGGAATCCGTTTGCCGAAATGACCTGTCCGGCGATGTACGATCAGTACATCACGAACGGGTTGGTGGACGGACAGGTGGACTATGACGAGACCATGAAGCAGTTCCGGGCCGCCCTGGGGGAGCAAAACATCGCTGATGCGGAACTGACGCCGGTACAAACCTTCGCTAATAACATTATGGGGACGGCCCAAGATCCGCGCGTCATCATAAATAATGTGCTGCTGCGTGAGCGGTGGAAGGATGCCGAGAAGCTGGAGGCGGAGGACGGGAACGACACCTCCAGTGCGGTCGTGCAAATGACCAAGTCCATTTCCGAAGACCTGAAGAATCAGGCGTATAACGATTCGCTGTTGGCGGCCCGGTTCGTGCCATTGATTCGAACTGTGTCGGAAAGCGTGATCTATCTGCTGACCCCGTTGATGTTGGCGTTGGCCATGAGCCCGGCGATGTTTGCGACGATTCGCGGGGTGGTGATGAGTTATGGATGGTTGTTCATGTGGATTCCCATGTACGCCATCTTCAATTTCGTCACGTTCCAGTATGGCGTTCAGCAGATGAATCTTATTTCCGTCAATCAGCTGACTTTCAATTCGTACGATCAGTACTTGGACGTGCTCCTGGGCCTCAATACGTTCATGGGGCGTCTCATATGGGCAGTGCCGACCTTAGCCACGGTCGTCACGTATGGAATGAGCTCGATGGCGTCCGCATTATCCGGCGCGGCGGGCGGCGCGCAAGCGGCCGCCACGCAGGAGGCCTCGGCGTACGCGCATGGGCAAGGATCTTATATCGAGCCGGGTCAGCACCTGAAGGAGCAAGAACTGCCGATGGTCCAGGATGTCTCCGGTGGGTTTCATGCTGGGGCCACCTATTTTGGAGGAGGGACCGGGACATCGATTCATCGGCAAGACGGGAGCGCGATCGTGTCCTACGGCGATGGCAGCTCGCTACACATCAGCCGGGACGGCATCACACAGCAATACCATGGTCCTGAAGGGTCGTGGAGCAAGCACGGGGATGTGTACGAAGCCGGAGTCTGGCGACAGGAAGTGCGTGACGCGGACGGCCAGACCCATCTTGCGCAATTCGAAGTCTCCGGGGATCACGTCGACGTGTCATATATGAAGCAGGACGGACATGGGGTGCAGCATGATATCCGGGAGACCTGGAATCAGAGCATGAATGAACAGAAGTCGGTGAGCGATACATGGGCGGACAAAGGATTTACTCATCAGCTCACGACGCTAGGGGATCACTCCCAACATATGAAAACCGTCGGGACCAGCACCGTCCCGGTGACGCGCAATGGTAAGACGGAAATGATCACGGCGGATATTACTGCGAGTTTCTCGCGCTCGAGCCCTAACGAGCCGTGGGGTGCCGGCGTGATGACCGCGCATTCGACGGAGCATGGCGAGCACCGTTATGCATTATCAGATGTGCAATTCGACGATCGTGGGCTTCCCGACTTATCAAAGGGGATGACTGTCACCAGTAGTGATGGCACGAAGTTACATACGGAACGTGACAGTGAACATGGCCTGTTTATAACGAATACCGAAGGTCAAGCCGGAGAATTATCGCGTACGTATAGTGGCGCGCCAGCCAATGGAGTAGAGGTGTTCCATGGGGATGGAACACATGAACGGATGACAGGGGTTGTAAGTGGGCAAGGCGGCGTTGCAGCTGATGGAACTGGGCTACCATTTCAAGCCTCTTTTACTACCGATATGGATGGATATCGTGGAGATATACGTGGCGAAATGTCCTATAACGCTGAGGCCAAGCGTTGGGAGCTACATACGTCAGACGAAGAGTGGTCTGCTCGGTTGGAAGCTCAGTCTTCAGGCATGATGATGCAGGTCGGTAATTTGGAACTCCTTGGCGGATCGCTTAAGAAACTTGGTGGCCGTCATGGTAACAATTGGGTCTATGATGGACCTGTACAAGATGGAAGCAATCTCGTTTCAAAGGGACATGTCGAATCTAAAGATGGTCAGGTGTATTTTTCTGATCTCGATCACGGGTCCTCCCAGCGGGTGGTTGGGGATGGTGGGCATCAGCTGATGTTAAAGCAGAAGCCAGGCTCAAATGATTATACATACGAGGAGAGTTGGACCGGCCTCGCGTTTCGAGAAGATAGCCAGGGGAATCTGGAAGCCATTGGACAGACGCATTTCACGTCACGGGGTCATGCGGCCCTTGACCCCGACAAAGAAGGCTCTGTGTTCGACCGTCTTGTCAAAACGCCGGATACGACCGTCGCCGAAAATAAAAGCGCATTTGGTGAGCGTTCCATGGCCGTATCCGTGACGGAGCGTCCGCTAAGCGAGCTTCCAGTGGGGCAGGGGGCACTGTCCGTTGACGGTCAAGCTGGGATTGAACGTGGCCCATTACATGGCGGCGATGGGACCGGCTACGTTGTTCGGGTTGGCGCCGGACATGTCAAAGAGAACGAAGTTGTTCATTCAGGATCTGATCTCAAAAACGGGCGTTCTTTTTTATACCGGGAAACAGGCGATGGGCAGAGAATGTCAGGACAGGTAGAGAGTGGGACCCGGTTTGATTTGCCAATGAGTGTAACGAATCCACGGAGTGGACAGCAGGAGAAGGTGTGGGCGTCAGGGGCCTTCGACAACGACGGGCATATCCGGTACGGCATGGTGACAAATGAGGTCTCCGGCTCAATGATGTTTGGGGAGAGAGGAAAAGATGGTAGATGGGTTCCGACTCAGGTCATTAGCCATGAGAGCTCAGATGGTGGTTGGAGCATCAGCAATGTATCCCAAATTGGAAAAGAAGATACATTAGAGGCTGGCAAAGTAGCGCATCGCCAGGTGGGAACGAGCGATGGGCAACGCGTTGTGGGACGAGAGTCAATCGAGTCTGGGACAAACGAGCAACGCTTTGAAGGTTTTTTTGAGAGCTATGCCGGTATAAACGCACAAGAGTTCAATCAGCATGCAAAGATTGGCGTCCTTAGCGTGCCGGATCCTATGACGCCAGGACATTCGAAATTCGTAGCCGGCAAGGCGATGTTTGATCCGAAGAGCGGGGCTTTTGTCGCGGGTCATTGGGAAGAAGGAGAGAGCGGCCGTATTTTTGTCGGGAAGAATGTAGATGGCGCCATCAAGTGGGGCGTCATGAACTATAGCAGCGCGGAGAAAGGTGGGGAACGGCACACCGTGAGCGATTTCACTGCCGTTAGTCATGAGAACATTCCGACGAATGGGATTGAAATGACTGCTGCTTTCGATTCGCATACAGGGAGGCAGTTGAACCTGGTTGGGAAAGGCGGGACCGACGTACACATTAAGGATAATTATGTGGAAGAGCATCGAAGGTCCATCGATGTTGACAGGGGATTCCTCCAGATGCCTGGAAGTGATCCATCCCATATGACGGATGGACAGCGTGGAGTGTTAGCTTTGGAAGAAGGTGTGAAACAAGGTATGGATGCTGTTAGGGATCTAGCTTTTGGGAAAAGAAATTTCGAGAGCCTCATTGGTGGAAATGGCGGTGGGGGAGGTGAAGGCGCTAGCCGGTCGCCAAGCCCATCCGGGCCTCGGGGGGAAACGGATCGTATTACTGAAGCCCTTCAAAGGGAAGTTCAGGATTGGCAAAGACGGAATGGCAGGGGAGAGGGTAATGGCAATCGTGGTAGGGGGAGACGACGCCGGTGAAGCTCTGGCTTAAAGGAATGTGGAAAGCATTAAGAGACTATTTTTCTTCTCGCGATTGCGCTACAAGTGAGCCGTACGCTGGCGAGGATGATCAGTTGTATTTGATGAGTAAAGAGGAAGAACAGGAGCGATGGCATCGATGATCGCTAAAGCCGTAAAGTGTATGATGTTCCTAATGGTGCCGTTGTTGAGTACGATTCCGGCGATCAGTAAGGATTGGCTTGGGGACTATAAAGGTGGGGTTGTGCCTGGCTACGAAGTGAGGGCTAGCGACTTAGTGTATATCTCATGGGCAGGTCATGCAGGATCTGTGAATGAAGCTGAGGCTATGAATAAGCTAAGTGAACAGTGCAAGAAAAAAGGCGGCATGGCGCTTGTAAACGTAGAGTTCTACTTTGCATTAGGTGCAGTGCCCGTACAGGACAAAATCGTGTCACCGGGTATGCGTCTACTCGTGAGTGCGGATTGTGTAACTGATATGAAGCCACGCTAGGCGCGTTCAGGGTGGAGCTAAAACGGGCCAAGCCCAAGGGAAGCAGTCTGAGCGCAATGTAGCTGAAGAAAATAGGACACGGATATGTTCCTCTATATAAGGAAAATGGTTCGATACCTTTTGGATCTTGTGGCGCCTCCCTTGCCTCAAGTTTCAGAAGCTGATGATGAAATTATGGTTCAGCCGGTAGTGCGTGATTTAATAACCGTTGAATGCAGTGGCTTGTTAATTAGTCCTCAGGATCTTTCCTATCTCGTCTCGGCAAGGCCATACTGGTTTTATGTCTGGTTGTGCTGTCTGCCGATCTTGGCAGCTATGCTGGAGCTGTGGACAATCTGAAGGATGGTTTATCTAAGGTAAGCGCGGTTCCGGTTGATCGACAACATGTCATAAGTTCGGAGCGGAAATGGTTAAACGACCACTACCCAGAATGGACGATGTTGTCCCAAGCATTCGATACTGAAGCACATGGAACCTACGATGTCATAAGGATCCAAAGTCCTTCAGGGGAAGAGAGGGAGATATATTTTGACATTACGCCGTCGGAAAACGAAAAGAAGGAAATGGAGACCCTCAATAGAACATGGCAAGAAATGAAGGATCAGGAGCTACCAGCTGCGTTATCCGTCACCCCGAACTGAAGTGACCTGCGAGAACAGGGGCAGTTTATGTCCGATTGGGCTGGAGCGAGTGTTATAGCGTGCGCAATAGGATTGATCTCGCTTATCGCCTTTGCAATCATCTGGATTCCGTGGTGTGTGTTTACTAAGAAGCCCATAAGCGATGATAGCAACGAACCGATGGACGATATTGTCTTTTTGAAGGGCTACAAGAAAGATGCGTAAAGCTTTTTGTATCGGCGCCTTTCTCATGTCTCTATTCGGAGCTTTTGATCAGCCAGGGACAGCCGAGGAGCTGCGGAAGCCCTCCTCATTTTTAGGGGCGTATCGTGGCCCAGAGATACCGGGGTATAAAATAGTGGAGAGTAACATTGCAGTTGTCTCGAGGGCAGCCCGGTATGAATCGAATGAGGAAGATTACGCAAGGGTTGTGAGCGAAATGTTTGTCGATGCGTGCAAGCAGAAGGGTGCGGTAGGTGTTGTCAACATGCACGTCGACATGCACTTTACCAAGGTGCTCTGGAATGGCAGCTTGTCGGACCCCGGTATTTACATACTCGTTCAAGGGGACTGCGTTTATAAGGTGAAGCCTCTTGAAAGATGAGAAATTACTTCTCCGTATAAGTTTTGGACAAATCTCCCAATTCAGCGACCTGTTGTTCCTTTCCTTTGCGACTAATGGGCTTTGTTCGGCCCTTGTGGCGCCTCCCTTGCCTCAAGTTTCAGAAGCTGATGATGAAATTATGGTTCAGCCGGTAGTGCGTGATTTAATAACCGTTGAATGCAGTGGCTTGTTAATTAGTCCTCAGGATCTTTCCTATCTCGTCTAAGCTTTCCACTTCGATTTCCTGCTGTTGGCCTGTGGTGACAGAAATAATGTTCAGTGCATATGCGCTGGAAGCGTTTTGCCGAATGCGTACAATAAGTGTGGGGGGTGCCAACCGCCCGGTTCGCACTTGAGTGCGATCGTCTACTTGTCCAGCCAGCTGCACGTTGTGTTCCTCCAAAATGGCCTTCTGTGTGGGTTTCGCCGGCAGCACTGACAAACCAGATTGCAACAGGGATTGGCGGAGCTGCTCTTCGAGCGCACGAGTGCCATTCGTGTTCCCCTCTGCTTCCGCTTGGACGATCAATGGTGTTGGTAGAGGAATTGTGATCGTAGCCGGCGCGGCGAGACGGGGACGTAGAGTGAGAGTCTTCTGAAAGACCTGGCGGTTTGCCACTGTAACCGTAAGCGAACCGGTGGATTCACGATTGAGGAATCCGTGAAGGTGAGCTTTGCCATTTGCATCAGTGATCTGGCGTCGCACGGCTTCAGTGCCGAGTTCTCGGAACACGATTTCAGCTCCTGTGACTCCGGCCTCTGTGGAGCGGCTTTCCGTATGATGTTCCGTGATAGTTGTGGCTGCGGTGGTATTGCCCAGTGGTTCCATCGCCACCAACCGCATGCATCCAACCTGGCGGAGTGTTGTTGCGCCTTGGTGTGACGAGAACGCGCTGACGAGCAGGCCAACGGGGCATTGGAGAAGGCCATTTAACGGCGCCAGCGGCCAGAACAGATAGCGGCGGACTTTTTCCTGGGTGCTCTTTCGAATATCGTCGGTCTGTACAAGCGCTTGAGTGACTCGGATGGTCCAGCCGTCATTCTCTGGGGTCAGGTCAACGTGTGGCGATCCGCTCGGCCGGCGGTCCACTTCCACACGCGAAGTGGACGCTGTGCCTGTGGGCGATGTCACAAGCGCTTGGCACCCTGTGGACAGAATCAAGCATATAGAGATGGCTGCGGCGGGAAGTTTCATCGGCGCTCCTCGATCATGGTTCCACGCCGGCTGGCCATACCCTCCGGTGTAAGCAGAAGGACGAGCTGGCTGCGCAGTGCACTAGCCACGTCCGGGGAGGTCACGTTGGAGCCTTCGAGGGTGAATTGGCCCAGAAGCAACCCCGTTTCAATGGAGCTTGCGGAGACGGTGATGAATTGTGTCGTGGCCGTCAGCGGCGTCGAGGATAAGGAGAGCAGCACGTTCGCGCCGGTCCAATGCCCGATGGAGGCGGGAAAAGTGTCGTCAAAGAGAGGGGAGACTTCCTTTTGTTGCGCCTCTCGAAGTGGGGCGGCGTTGCTGCCTCGGGTGACGATCGGCATTCTGAGCTGGGTGAGGACGGTTTGTGTGAGGGAAGCCAAGTCAGGCGAGGCAGTCTCGATCCGAACGCGCGGCGCGGCCGGCCAGTCGGCCTGAGGGCGTCGAACGAGATCGGAGCCTAGCGCCACCTTTAACGTCGAAGGGCTGATGAGAAGGCTTTCGGCGGTGCTGACTCCGTCCGGTGTGAGCAGGGCCAATTCCATCTGCCCCTGAGTAAGCATCTCGCTACTATGCGTGCGCAGTAACACCTGCGCCACTTCACGCAGTCGGATATCGACTGTTGGGTTACGAGTATCAAGGGGGTACTCCGTACCGACCGGATCCAACTGCGCATGGGTCCATCGGATCTGAATACGTCCATTCGGGACCGAACGTGTTGTCGATTGTTGTATCGTCGTCTCATGGCGGGGAGGCCCTGGTCGCTCTTCCCAGGTGCTTGAAGTTGGATCGAACCCTAGCAAGGGGGCCACACACAAGCCTTTGACATGTTTCCAGGTAGGGCTAGGCCCGTCGAACAGACCGATGACATGATACATCCGAATGAAGAGGTGGGCGAGCAGACTGCCGGGACAGGTAATAAGGGTTGCGGCGGTGTATCCAGTCTGCGTTAGCGCACTCTCCGCTCTCTTATAGGTCACCCCCCGCCAATACTCCTGTTCCACGATCGTCTCGCGGTCGATCCATTCCTGCGTAGCCGTGACTTGCCAGCCCAACCCGTCGGGGTGAGTGATGAGGTGCAGGGTGGGAGCGCTGGATGGCTCAGAGGATCGGGCGGTGGTTTCGACGCGGGAAGGAGCCAGCTCCATAGGCACAAAATAGGAATTAGCGCAGCCGGCCAGCAGGCTGAGTGAGAGAAGGAGGCACGATGCATTCGCGAGGCGGTGAGGCATGGCCTTCGTCGTTGGATCCGACCGTAATAGGACTATGTATGCCAGAGATGCGCTGTGCTGGCAAGGGAGCCGAAGGAACGGAGGGTTGTATGCCGCGGGGACTCTTGGGCTTGGTAGCGTTGGCGATCGGGTTTGCCACCTCCACGGTGTCCGCCGATCCGGCGACCCTGCCGGACATGTGGATGGTGGCGACCGGGATGGGTGGGTGCGCCGAGGTGTCCGAGGTAGCGGGGCAGATCCGGGATCTCCCTCAGTGGTCCGGTCCGGAAGATTTCGTCAACACCCTCCGGCGAAAGGGCCTCCAGGTCAGCACGGTCACGGCCGAATATCACGGGCGGTATATCGTCAAGGTGGTGGTTCCCGCTCGTCAGGTGGACACCGTCTTTATTCCGCTGAGTCTCTGCCGGGAGATGTTTCAAGAGGAATTGAACCGGACACGGAAGTAAGGCCACTCACACGGATCGTAATAGCATCGTATGGCACTCGACAAGGTCGGGCACTTCGTTCTCGGTGTGGTCGTCAAGGCGAATCCCGATAAGCCGGGATATTTAACGCTGATTGGCGGAACCGATCGTATGGCGGTGCTGCCTCGGTCGTGTGCGGACGGGGCGTATCGGGTGGGCGATCAGTTTTACGCCTGCATCAAATCCGTAGATGGTCCCTATCCGACCCTTTCGCAGCGATCGGGGCATTTTTTGCGTCGGGTCGCCGATCTGTTGTTTGCGCCACTGATCGTGGAGGGGCGCATTCAAGTCAAAGCTGTGGGGACGGTGCAGTGGGCAGATTTCGTGAAGATCGCCGTGGTGTCTGCAACCGGAGAAGATCCCATTAAGCTCTGCTTGCCGTACTTACGAGAGTTTGCTTCGTATTCCCGGCTGCGTCCATGTCTCGTGCGATACAGTCCGTCACTGCCAGATTTCATTAAACAAGCCTTAGTGCCGGCCCCGCTCAATGAAGTTCAACGCGTGAGCGTGGATCGTCACGCGCGCGAGGCGGAAGTCGTCGTCTCGGATGCGGTAATGGGGCGCTTTTTGGGCAATAAGGGGATGAACGTGGCAGTGGCCAGCCGGGTGACCGGATATTCGATTCGTCTATTCACGCAGGAGGGGCAATTCGATGAGCGCAGAACAGGGACGCGGAGCGGGACCTCAGCACAGTCAGCAACCTTCTGATCGGCGGGCGAAGCGCCCCAAAATGTCGCCGGATGAGCGTGTCGCGCTCAATCAGGAACTACTGCAGCAGTATGGCAGTCAAATCTTTGTGCCCCGGGCCGCGGAGAGCCGTATCCTCATTCGAATGGTCTATCCACTCAATAAAGCGATCCCACGCTTGCGTCGTGATCTTGGTGTGACGCGCACGATCGCCGACGTCGCGGCCATTCTCGATCCGGTCCTATCCTGGGTCAAGGAGGCCGCCGACTGGTTAAGGCAATCCGGCGGAGATCTGATTCTCATGACGCCGGCGTTGGGCGAGTCGACGGACGAGCGTAAACGCATGGCGAAGAATCCGCGTGCCCATGTGATTGTGCCTCAAACCGAGGAGGTCCGGCAGGTCCTCGAGCAGATCATGCGCATGGATCGCGTTCTGGTCATGCTGCGGATGATCAGCATGGAGCAGCTTCGGGATGAGCCTCGTCTGGGACAAGCCTTTGAGCTTGTCCGTGGCTTAGATGAGGCGGTCCGGCGGGTCTGCGATGCGGTGCGGGTCGAATATTTCGAACCGCGGGAGCTGCGCGGTCGAGAACCGCTTGCGCCTCGGACAGGGCTGCCGGATGGACTGACTACTGCGCCGGCAGTTCCAAGCAATGGATGGCCTGCGGTCACACGGTAAAGGCGCCATCACATATGAGGGAAGAAGGTAAGGAGGTCAGAATGCGGTATGCCATCGAACAGTGGATGATCATCGGGATGTGTGCGGTCAGTCTGACGGGCTGTGTGTCGAAGTGGGCGTATGACGAGCAGGTCGAGAAGAATGAGCATCTCCGCTATGTAAAAACGGAGCAGGACATCGAGCGGGACGGCTTGCATGCGGACGTCGAAGCGCTCCATCGCGCTTACTCGCAGCAATCGCTTCGCGTCACAGGCCTTGAGGGCACGGTACAGCAGGCTACGACTGAGTTGAAGGCGATCCAGTCCCGATTGACGTCATTGAATCAGGAAATGGTACAGCAGCGTGGCGATCTGTCGAAACTCAGCTTGCAAGCGAACGAAACGCTGCAATTCCTCCGCGCGATCAATGAGCATCAGCAAGCGACGAACGTCGCGTTGATGACGATGACGACGAAACTGGAGGCCATGAAAAAGCCGGCCCCCGTCAAGGCGGCGCGGGCGGCAGAGACGGGAGGGAAGCCGAAGACCGAAGAGAAGGAAGGGGCGCCATCAAACGACAAAGGTGCGGTCGAGCGGGCGATGGAGCAAAAACTCGGAAAGGCCATGGTGGCGCCTCCGCCGAAGCCTCAGGCGGTGCAAAGTCCGGGTGCAGAGCCAGCGGTTGCGGGTGGCGGGCCGACCACGATGCCCGGCGGCGCGGGAGCGCCCACCCTGAAGTCGGTCGCAAAACCAGAAGGCCCGATCGTCCAGACGGAGGGCGTTGCCGTGATACCCAAGGCGCCCACGGCGAACAGCGAGGTCAGTGCCCAAAAACTATCCGAGACGCCGACCCCCCCGTCGGCCTCGATATCGCCGAGCGACAGCGGCGCGAATTCTCCCTTGCTCAGCACCACGCCGGGGGAGCTGAAACCAGTGGCCAAGCAGACTTGGACGGAATGGGCCAAAGAGAAGATCTGGGGAAAGAAGCCGGTTCAAACCGCGTCTCAAACGCCGGCGACGGCTGAGAAGCGATAGGTGGAGAAGGCGAGAGAGCGTATGGCGGGGAGAACGGGGGCCGGCGCGGCGTTTGTAATCGTCATGGGGCTGTTGCCACCGGCCGGGATGGTCTATGGGCAAGCGAATTGTAGCGGGATCACCGACCCGCTGCAGAAGGCTCAGTGCGCAACCGGTAACATGCGTGCGACTGGGGCGCTTGATCGGTCCGCCGTCAGTAGCCAGCAGGGCGCCGTTCCGCAGTACAACGGCACAGCAGGATGCACCTCGGCGGATTGTGCGGGTGCGTCTCAGAGCGGCTACTACAGCAATACGGGTGATGTCGGGGCGCTTAACGTTGCCGGAGCAACGGCGGCAGTCACCGATCCGAAGGCAGCGACGCTCACCGACATGCAAACGCAGAAAAATGGCTGGAATATGCTCAATACGAGTCCTGTCCAGAGTGCACAAAGCGTGCAGAACAACTGGACCGCGACGAATCAAACCGGACAAAATTGTATTACTACCGACGTGTGCATTGAATATGTCGCGGCCCCGACGACCCCGGTGCAATGCACCATGCCTGGGACCACGCGTGTCCAATGCTTTCAAAACTACTCGCCAACTTTGACTGCCGCTGCCTGTGGTTCACCGCCTAACTCGACGCCGCCCGTCGATACCGAAACGTTTCTGGATGGGTGTGCGCCCTGGGGGAATGTCATCGCCGCGAATCAAGCGGTCTTGGTATCGCAGCTATGTACCGATAGCGCGGCTCGGCTCATGGCGTGCCCCGATTACAACGGCGTCAATTTTCTCATGCCGACCTATCAGGCCTTCAGTGTGGACAAAGCGGCGCTTGGCCAAGGGAAGGGCATGTACTACGGCTACTACAAATTCAATTATGGCATCCCGACTCCAAACGGGATCGGTGGCTATACTTTGGGATTTAGTGTGAGTGGCAATTCGACCGGTGAAAACAAGTATGGATGTACGAACGGCACGTATGGCGGGGGCACGTTCATTATTACGGAAGGACAGACGATCAGCTATGGCGGGTCGCCTCCCTACTGCAACTCCAAGTGCTCTTGCTGGGGCGCCGGCCTCACTTTTAAATTGGGAACTGCCACGTGGGTGGGCAATAGCTTTACCGTTCCCTTTTCGTATTCCTTTGGCGGGTTCGCTTCCGGAACCATCAATATCCAAGGCGGTCTCACGCGCAGCAGTTACACGGTCTCGCCGAATACCGGCTGCTGGCAAACCGAGTTTGAATACGACATTACCACCCAGATTCCCGATTCTTGCCAGCAGTACCGGGACGCCCAATGCACGCAAACGGGGTCGCAGTGTACCCAGACCGATCCGTTAAGTGGCAGCTGTCAAATCTACACGAATACCTTCCAGTGTAATGGGGGGAATGTCTGCTCGAAAACGCAGCAAGTGCAGCAGTGTTCTTCGTGTGGCCAGCCCGGGAGCTATGTGCCGTTCTGCATGGATACCAGTTCGCCACCGAATCAGAATTTTCAGATCACCGCCACCATGATGGCGATGGTGCAAGCGGTCCAGAACGATTTCGACAAAGACAATCTGCGTATCTTCACCGGCACGCCTAAAATGTGTTCGTATTCGACGCTCGGCACGGTGTTCATCGATTGCTGCGCGGACGACCCGAGCAAGATGTTCGGGAGTTGCTCGGACGAAGAAATCTCGTTAGCGAATGATAAGAAGGCCAAAGAAGTCATCTATATCGGGACGAAGTGTATCGAGTGGTGGAGCCTCGGCTTGGGCAGTATCTGTGCGCGGAAGGGGGATGTGTACTGTACCTATAAATCGGAACTGGGGCGAATCATTCAGCAGCAGGGGCGTCCGCAGCTGGGCCTGAATTTCGGGACCGTCGACCTGCCGGATTGCGAAGGGTTTACCCTGAATCAGTTTTCGGCCCTGAACTTCGCCGCGATGGATTTTACCGAGTACTTCGCCACGATCACGACGAACTTTGATCAAAACGCCGTCGCGACGAATTTAAAACAAAAGGCCTGCGCCTTGAACCCCGGGGCGCCGAGCTGCCCGTAGTCGGCGGAGAAAGGAAGGACTAGATCATGGCTTCGACCGAGCGGCCGTATTTACCGATGTATACGTTGGGCGAATCGGGCGTGTACTGTATCGAGGGCAAACCGCGCATGTGTGAGCCGCTCGGCCTCGTCTTTGTGCATAAGACCCAAGGAATGGGGTGGATCCGTGACATTGCCGCCAGGCTGCGGGATTTTTTCGGCGGGGGCGTCCGCAGTTACGATAAACCAGTCCAGAGAGATCTGATCCTGCCCGGCCTCCGCGAGCTCAGCGATATGGCCTACGACTACTATGACAACCCGATGGCCATTCTTGGGGTCACGTTCGAAGTCATGAGCATTGGGTCGAAAGGTATGGCGATGATGAGCATCACGATCAAGGGCACAGCGGTCCGATGGGTGGAGGTCGAAGGGCTGCCCGTGATCGCGCTCAAGCCGTTGCCGGTCTCGATTGAAGAGCCCGTCGCGGCCTAGCTGATCGGATCCAAGCTGAACGGGGGCACTATGCGCGTGTGGACCATAATGGGAATGGTCACGCTCCTTGCGAGTCTTTCTGGGGTGAGCGAAGCGAAGGGCGATAAACGAGCCGCGCTACCGGCTTGGACGGAGCGTGCCAAGCCATTTCAGACCTGTCTTCAGCATGCCGCCTCTATGTATCAACTGCCCGTACGGCTGTTAGCCGCGATCGTGCACGTCGAAAACGGTGAGTGGAATCCGCTGGCGGTCTCGATCAACTATCGGGGTAAGGGAATCGTTCAGACGGTCCGGTCTCATCAAGAAGCCGTGATGCTCGTGACCCGGCTGTGGAAGCAGAATGTGAGTTTCGACGTCGGACTGGGCCAGGTCAACACCGTGAATATGGAGCGGTATCGGGTGCATCCCGTCGCCTTGCTTGACCCCTGCACGAATCTGACCTACTCGGCGCGCATCCTCCGCGAGTCCATTGATCGGCATGGCTATAACTGGAAGGCGATCGAGCGCTACAACGGCATCAATGCGCAGTATCCGTGGAAGGTGAAGAAGGCGCTGGATCTGTTTCGGTAGGAAGGACGTGCGATGACTCAGCTGTATGCAGCCCATGTCGTACGACCGGCTGCGAGAAAACTCCAGCGGTTGCTGCTCAAACTCGGCACAACGGATATCCGGACCATCGTCGATGGGTATGTTGTGTGGCGAGGTCCTGCAGAGTGGGTGCCCCTGATCAAGGCCAGCGCGGGTGTCCAATTGGTGGCCCCGGTGAGCGAGGAGGAGGTGGCGAGGATGGAGAAGGAGACGGCGCGAGTCACCGGACCGGCAGTCGGAGCTACGGTCAGTGTGCCCTGCGGCGGCATGAATGTGGTCGGCCGCATCGATGGGATCAAGGAAGGCAAGGCCTCGATTGTCATGGCTCTGTTTGGTCGGCCGACGAAGGTCGTCGTGCAATGCGAGGAGATTAAACCAGTGGAGCTGCCTGAGGCGTGGCGATGATGCGGTGGCTCCGGACGTTATGTGACCGTGTTCAGCAGTGGGCGGTGGTCCGCGTGCCTGTGAAAGTGGCGACGTCGGTGAAGCGGATCCCCTTGGCCCAGCCGGCGCCGTTGGTCATTTCGTTGGAGGAACTGGCACCGGTGTGGTTACGGCATAACCAGGACTTCCGTCCAGCCAACGGAGAGGGGCTTCGGCCCATTGGCGTGCCGGCGATCAGCATGGAAGAGGCACTCGCCCCGATGCGAATGCCAGCGACGACTGATGTCGCAGAGCCGATCGTGGAAGCCGGTCGGACGACTCCCGTCTCTGCCTCCGCGGCACCGCCGCGAGTTGTCGTCCCCGCGCCCGTGGCGATGACCAAACGCGTTTCGTCCTCCGCGTTCATGCGCGATTTCGTGGTGCCGTACCAAGGTATTCTCGAGATGCAGAAGGTCTTGAAGCCGATCCTCACCATGATTGATGTCCTTGAGGAATACGGACAGTGCCCGTCGGTGGTCTTGGAAGCAAAGACGCAGGATGAGGAAGCCGGGGATCTGTATTCCATCCGGGATACGCTGGCGCAGGTGACGCTCCGGGATCATACGCATCGCGTGACGAAGCATGGACTGGAGGCTCTCGTGGCGTATTACAAAGATCCCGAGCCCCTCATTCCGAAAATGCTTATGGCGTGTTTGGGGCATGATTTGGGGAAAATTCCCGCCTTCCGGTCATCCGGCATTTACTCGATGCGCGATCATCCGAACATCAGCGTGATGAAAATCCGGGAATACTGCCAAAAGACAGAAATCTTCTGGATCGATGAAGTCTGCGATGCGATCCAAGCGCACCATCGCCATGTGAAAGACAGCTTCGCCTCCCTGCTCAAAGTAGCCGACGGCCGTGCGCGTGAGGAGGAAGTGGCCTTTGTGACGAAGACGCTGGAGATCAAAAACTGGGCCTCGTGGTTTGATCCCCAGGAGTTTCTGGCGCTGCTCGAACCGCTGATCAATATGGGGGGCATGGAGCCCTTAAAAAAGGGCGAGTGGGTGGCCGTTTCGCTGCAAGGCGTCATCTATTGCCAGACGCGGCCGCTGTACGGCCTCCTCAAGGAGCTCGCGCGCCAGAAAAAGATCGTGGATATCCACCTTCTACGGTTATCGGATCGTGACCATGTCTTGTGTGAACTCGCAGCCTCCTTGGGAAAGGCTGGCCTGTTAAGTGAACCGATTGGAGAAGGATTCTCGGGCCGGCGGTACAAGCTGCGTTTGAAAACCAAGAAGGAAGTCCCGATTTATGCCGTGCCCATCCTCGAGAGCGCGGTGAAGGTGGCGCCATCTGCGCTGGAACAGCGGAAGACCGGCTTCTTCAATTTGATTGAGGACGTGGTGCGGTAGTAGGGGTCCAATCGATGCTGTGGTCAGCCCTGACCAGATGCGGCGGCCGCAGGCCCCCGGCTTCAGACATGGGGAGGTTCAGAACCTGGATGCCCGTCTCTGCGAACCTCTTCGACTATTTCGATCCATTGAACTACATGGACGAGGAAGCGTACCGGCATATGTGGATGACGTTCTTCAATATGATGTTCCAGGGGACGCTGGCACGGATCGGTGCGGCGATTTGTCTGTTCTATTCGTTCTGGTATGGGACGTACAAACAGAAGTTCGGGCTCGCCGTCTTGTTTCTCGTGCTTACCACTTGTTTTGCGTATTTCGGATCCGTGGCGCGGTTGTTCGGTTTGTTGGGGGAATAGATGGAAGGCGGCGGGGGCGGCATCCTTGGCAAAGGGAATCCGGGACCATTGTTTCCGAGCACGACGCCGCGCCCGAAGCCGAAAAGCCTGCTGGAGGCGATCTCGGATATCGAGAAGCTGTCGGCCGTCGAACGGACGGGGATGCCGATTCCTCCCCATTTTCTCTTGCTCGTGGAGAAAATCGGGTACTTCGATGTCGGTCTCAAGGGTGCTTGGGCCGATACTTTGGTGAACGTCATCTTTACGCCCCTCAGCGTCGGCGTCTTTGATCGCGTCATCCCGATTTTCGGGAGCCACGATCCGACAGCGATGGACCAGATGTTTTCACTCCTCATCGGCCTGAGCTACACCTTGGGCATCAACATCCTCCTGGCGTTTAATCTCGGTGCCTGCTATTTCGGCAAGGTGTGCCGGAACGCGATCTGGCAGTTGTATGGCGGATTCGTGACCGGCAGCATCCTGAAAATGCTGCTGATCTTCGTGGTATTCCATTTTATCTACTGGCGCGTGACTCCGGAGTTCATCTCCCAAATCTTGTCGGCTACGTATTTTATCGTGCATGGCATGGTTACGCTGGACCAATGGGATCGGCTGTTTTATTGGTTGGTCGATATTCGCAATCTGTTGTTCAAGTCGGGCATCTTCATTGTTGTCAGCACGATCATCTGTTTGGCATTGCCTGGCATTTCGTTCCTGCTTGGCTCGCGCCGAGCAAATCGCGAGGACGAACTCCGACGGCGGTACGATGCGATTTGATTCCACAGGCAGGCGCATGTAGGTGATGCACGCGGCCACATCATCCTCGAAACATTTCACGCTGCTGGGCAGCTCGTGGGCGTACGTCTGGCGAAATTCGTCGGCGGCGAGCTCGTCGGGTTTCAGGCTCGAAGTGTGATCGGCGGCCAGCGCCATCGCCTTCACCTCGCGTCACCGCTCGGCGGGCACCTTCGTTTCGAGATTTCTCAACATGTGTGCGAGACAGCGTTGGCGCAGGGCACGGGGGAGGCAGTCTTCCACCGCGCGAATCAGCCTGGGCGCGCCATCGATGACGACGAGTACGGGGTTCGCGAGGGCGTTTAGACCAGTTTAATAAGGGCTTGATTGGACTCCGGTTTCCCCGTTTTTCTGTGAAATCAGCCTCTTGCGCGCCTTCTATTGGTTCGATCCAGTCCAGCTTCTCTCGTTTTTCGACCTTGTCTATCACAACGTATCACACTGATGTTCAGTGCGAGGCCCTCCGATTGTTTCGAAACCGGGCCATCAATGGCGTGCTGAGCGAAATTCAGCGGGCCAATCGCAACGGTCCTGTGAGGGTGGTGTCGAGTCGGTCTTCCAAACAAGGGAGCTCTTGTGCAGGAAGAGCAAGCTTGACAGACTTTTACCAGATAAGCTATTTTACCCGTACGGTAAAAATAGGCATTTGGGTAAAATTATGGTGACAGAGAGGGAGATCATTGCCAGCCTGACGCGCCGGATCCCGGAGCTGCTCCCGGCCCTCGACGTGGAGGTGCAGCAGCCTCGCCGGGAGGCCCCTTGGGATCTTGCCCTGAAGGTCCGAGCGGCCGGGACGACGCGACGGATCATCTGCGAGGCCAAGTCCGTGGGCGAGCCGCGCTACCTGGCCCAGGCGATCACCTCTCTCACACGTACAACCCAGAAAGATCCCAGGCTGTATCCCCTCGTGGTCGCCCCCTACATCTCACCGGAAGGGCAGCGCCTGTGCCGTGAGGCAGGGGTGGGATATCTCGACCTGGCAGGCAACGCGTTTCTTCGCTTCGACGGGGTGCTGGTGGACCGGGCAAGCCCCAAACCTCCTCCAAGAGCAAAGGCCCGGCTCAGACGGTTGTTCGCCCCCAAGTCGTCGAGAATTATCCGGGTGCTCCTCGAACAACGAGGGGAGAGCTGGACGCTGGCCCGCCTGACGAAGGAAGCGACCGTCAGTCTTCGGACCACCCACCTGGTGATCAATGCACTCGAGGAGAAGGCCTTTGTCGAAAAGCGGCGCGGGGCCATCACGCTTCAGAAGCCTGGGGAGTTGCTCGATCTGTGGGCGCAAAACTACAGCGTCGAGCAGAACCGGCAGCATACGTTTTACACATTCGTCCGGAATCCCAGCGAGCTGGCCGCCGAGTTGTGCGCCCATGCCGTGAGCAAGAAAGAGGCGGTGGCCCTGACCCTCCATAGCGGAGCGGCGTTCGTTGCGCCGTTTGTCCGGTCCCCAGACGTGCATGCCTACTACGTGGGCGATCGGGAGCGGCTCGTCAAGGCCCTGGATCTCAGACCCGTGGAATCCGGCGGCACCATCCATCTCTTGGAGCCTTACGATGAGGGGGTCTTCTATCGGATACAGACTATCCGAGGGGTCCGTGTGGTCTGTAACACACAGCTTTACCTCGACCTCATCAATTATCCGGCTCGTGGACGAGAGCAGGCGGAAGTGCTTCGCCGCCAGAAGTTAGGGTACTGAGCACTCAATGCCGCGACCACGGACTGTCGATGATTACCAGGATGGGATCACGGCGGCCTCCAGATCGGGCCTCGCCGAAGTCATGACAGCTACGCGCTCTGTGCGCACTATCCCGGTGGTCCTCAGGCGGTTGCGTCAACCCTCAAACCGTTCATGAATGAGCGGCCTGTGCAAGAAGGCCTCCGCGCAATCGCTCAAAAATTCCGCGCCGTAGAGGCCGAAGGTCCGACGTGGGTTGCGAAGTTTCTAGGCGGGGGCGATCCGGGAACAGAAGCACGCCTCCGTCAGGATGCTTTCATGACGGTACGCGAGGTCTACCGTCTTCTTGGAACAGTTGCAGAATAACCGGATCGCCATCCTCGCGCGAGGTAAGCTCGCTGAAGCACATGGACGGCCTCCGGTCCGTTTGAGGTGTTTTTCTCGCGCGTCCTGCGCTCCAGGGAAGGTGCTGAACGTTCGAGAGCATCGCGAAGGGGAGGAAGACGCATAGGTGAAGAGGCGAGCGCGCCGAATGACGTTGGGTAACGGTTGACCTCCCTGGTCAAAGCCTGGCGCGTCGTGACATGCGGCGAGGTGATTCGCAATCGCGTTGAGACAGATTCTCCTCTCCGCTTGCCAGTTGGTGCCCTGTGGACTACCATGGCGCCGGGCCTGCCTATGTGGGGAAAGCCCAAACGCGCGTTCGGATCACCGATGAGGTCACACCAAGCGAACACGGACCCGGATCACGCAGCCCATGCCGCAGATCTTCGACAATATTGAGCTCACGCTTCTCAGGGGACTTCACGTCGTTTTCCCGCAAGCCACCGCCGGTTCGTTCTGCGTCGGGTATCTCAACCTCCGCGGCTGGGGCCAGGTGGCCGACCTGGTCGAAGGGTTGCCCGGCGGGGACGAGACGCACGCTTGCCGGGTCTTAGTCGGCATGCACCGGCCACCGGAAGAGGAGATGAAAGCCTTAGCTGGTCTCAAGCGCGAGCACGAGGTCCAGGACGGCACGGCACGCGCGAGGATCAAGCACCGCATCACCGAAAGCTTCAAGGAGCAGCTCGAATTCGGCGTGCCGTCCAGCCAGGCGGAGACTGCTCTTCGCCGGCTGGCTGCTCAGCTTCGCGCGCGCAAAGTGGTGCTCAAAGCCTTCCTGCGGTATCCCTTGCACGCCAAACTGTACCTCGTGCGGCGCAAGGATCCCGTCACCCCGCTGATTGGATTCGTCGGCAGTAGCAACCTCACCATGGCAGGCCTTTCGCACCAGGGCGAGCTCAATGTGGACGTCGTCGAGCAGGACGCTGCCGAGAAATTGCAAGCCTGGTTTGATGATCGATGGCACGACGAGCTGGCCATCGATCTTGGCGACCAACTGGCCGAGTTCATCGAGACCAGTTGGGCGCGCACGGAGTTGGTGCGCCCCTATCTGGTCTATCTCAAAATCGCCCACCACCTCTGCGAAGAGGCCCGAGAGGGAGAACGGGAGTTTCGCGTGCCGCGCATCTTTGCGGAAAAGGGCACGCCGCTGCTGGACTTTCAAGAAAAGGCCGTCTCGCTGGCCGCCCACCACCTGCATCGCCGAGGTGGCGTGCTGGTCGGTGACGTGGTGGGGCTCGGAAAGACCCTGATGGCAACTGCCATCGCCCGTATCTTTCAGGAGGATGACCACCACAACGTCTTGGTTATCTGCCCACCCAAGCTCAAGCCGATGTGGGACGGCTATCTCCAAACGTACGAGATCAATGGACGGGTTTTATCGTTCGGCAAGGTCGTCGAGGTCTTGGCTCGCCCCGATGCTCCCCGCTATCGCCTTGTGATTATCGACGAGAGTCACAATCTACGCAATCGCGAGGGCAAGCGCTACCGGGCCATTCGGGACTACATCGAGCGCAACGACTCCCGCGTCCTGCTCCTCACCGCCACGCCCTACAACAAGCAGTTCACCGACCTGAGCAATCAGCTTCGACTGTTTGTGGACGAAGACCAGGACCTCCACGTCCGGCCAGAACGGTTCCTCCAGCAATGGGCCCAAGCGGGCAAAAACGATGCGGACTTCATAGCAGAGTTTAAGGCTTCGCCCCATTCCTTGCGCGCATTCGATCAGAGTCCGTTCCCCGAGGACTGGCGGGATCTCATGCGCCTGTTTCTCGTGCGCCGCACGCGGCAGTTCATCATCAAGCACTATGCCAAGTTCGACGACACGCGACAGCGGTACTATGTGCTGCTCAACGGCACCCCAGCATACTTTCCCCTTCGTGAGCCGAAACGGGTGCCGTTCGCTATCCGCGAGGACGATCCCACAGACCAGTACGCACGGCTGTTCCGCGACGACGTGGTGCAGGTGATCGAACGCCTGGCTCTTCCCCGTTACGGCATGGCCCAGTTTCTGGTGAAGGATGCCGACCGCCTCGCCAGGGGAGATGAGAGACGCATTCTCGAGAATCTGAACCGTGCCGGCCGCCGCCTCATCGGGTTTTGCCGGACGAATCTCTTCAAGCGGCTGGAATCGAGCGGCCACGCGTTTCTGCTCTCGGTGGACCGGCACATTGTCCGTAACCTCGTCGCGCTGCATGCGATCGAGAATGGGCTCCCCGTGCCCATCGGCACACAGGACGCCGCTCTGCTCGATACCGCCGTCAGCGACACTGACCACGAGTTCACCGCAACCGATGTGAACGACACGGCGTCGTCCGAGGACAGTCCGATGTCAGAGGAGCCCGTGGAGGCCAAGGCGATGACGCTCGCAGCCTATCAGGCCCGTGCCGCAAAACTGTACCGAGCCTACGCCGAGCAATTCCGCGACCGCTTCGATTGGCTCGATCCGAAGTTCTTCCGACCGGAGCTGGGACAAGCACTCCAAGTCGACACCCAGGCGCTATTCGGCATCCTGAAGCAGGCGGACGTGTGGAAACCGGAAGGCGATGCCAAACTGGCCGCCCTCGAAGCGCTGTTGACCCGGAGCCATCGCAAGGACAAGGTCCTCGTCTTCACGCAGTTCGCTGATACGGCGATGTATCTCAGCCAACAGCTTGCCAATCGGGATGTCACGGCCCTCGCCGTCGTGACCAATCAAACCCCTGATCCGGTCGCCCTTGCCCGGCGCTTCAGTCCCTCGACCAACGGCGGGCTCCGCAACGGAGAAACCGAGTTGCGCGTGCTGATTGCCACAGATGTGCTGGCCGAGGGGCAAAACCTGCAGGATGCGCACCTGGTGGTCAACTTCGATCTCCCCTGGGCCATCATCCGACTCATCCAGCGCGCCGGCCGAGTCGACCGCATTGGCCAGAAGCATGACACGATTACGGTGTATTCCTTTCTCCCAGCCGACGGCGTCGATCGCATCATCCGGCTACGCCAGCGACTGTTCCACCGCCTCCAGCAGAACCAGGAAGTGATCGGCACCGACGAATCGTTTTTCGGCGAAGAGGCTGCCGCCAAGTTGCGCGATCTCTATACGGAAAAGGCCGGCACGCTGGACGACGATGCAGCCGATCAAGACATCGACCTCGCCAGCCTGGCGCTCCAGGTCTGGAACAGCGCCTCGGCCCAGGACCAGAAGGCGGCTGCGGCCCTGCCGCCGATCATCGCCGCCACCCGTGCGCTGCCCGAGACCGCCGACCCCGGCCAGCATCCGCCCGGGGCTATCGCCTATCTGCGCTATCCCGATGGGGCGGATGCCTTGGTTCGTGTGGACGAGCGCGGTCATCTGATCTCGCAGTCGCTCTCCGGCATCTTCCGCGCCGCGGCCTGTCCACCAGAGACCCCGGCGCTGCCACATGCCGACCATCACCATGATCTGGTTGCCCACTGTGTGGAGATCGCGGCTCAAGAGCAGACCGCCCTTGGCGGCCACCTCGGTTCGCTGCGCAGCATCCGGCGCAAACTGTGGGAACGGCTTGATCGTTACCGCAAGCAGCAGCACGCACATCCCTCGCTGTTCACGCCGCAGGTGCTCACGCAACTGGACGGTGTGCTGAACCTCATCTGGCACTATCCGCTCAAACGCGCCGCACAGGAGGCCATCAGCCGACAGATGCGCCTCGGCATCACCGACGAGGCGCTGCTTGAACTGGTCCTACACCGCGCCGCGGACGACAACCTCTGCGAGGTGACCGACCAGGACCAAGCCACACGATCGGAGCCACGGCTCATTTGCTCGATGGGGCTGGTGCGACCAAGTCCGACCAGGAATGTACCATGAACGGCCTGCGAGAGAAGATTCAGTCTCGACTGAACGCCGGGCAGCTCTCCGAGAACCTCACGCCGATCTTCTGCGAGACCTTGAATTGGGGCGCCCCGCGAGGCCTGGCGGTGCGCCAGCTTCCTGTCGGGGCTCCCGTCAATATCAACCTCACGGCCTATCCGGTAGCGCAGCTCGCCGGTCTGCCTGTCTATCGAATCGACTGGCCGGATCAGCGGCTGCCCGGCATCACCGCTCGCCGAGCCGTGCAGCGCGCGCTCAAACCGGTGCATGCCGAACACCTCCTCTGCTACGTCACGCGCGACCACCAGCAGGCAGCCTTCGTCTGGGCACGCAAACGTTCGGACGACAAGATCGAACTGCGCACCTTGCCCTATGAAGTGGGCACACCGGCACGGACCACTGTTGAGCGGCTCGCCGAGCTCGCTTTCAGCCTCGACGAACTCGGCCCCGCCGGCCAGCCGCCCATTACGGCCGTTACCGACAAGCTCAACACGGCCTTCAACGTCGAAGCCGTCACCAAGCAGTTCTATCAGGAGATCGCCAACTGGTATTTCTGGGCGCGAGATGCCGAAGATGTCATTCTCCCAATAGATGTGAAGACGGACGAGGACCGAGCACTGTTTTTCATTCGACTGCTGACGCGACTCATCTTTTGCTGGTTTCTACGCAGGAAGCGCAATCCAAAGACGGGGCAGCCCCTGTTACCAGACGAGCTTTTCGAAGAGGCGGCTATCATCCAATGGCTCAAGGATCCCTCACCTGAAGCCTGCACGTATTACCCGGCCATCCTCCAGAACCTCTTTTTCGCGACGCTCAATACCGAAATGGACAAGCCCGGCGAGCCTCTCCAGCGGCGCTTCATCGACGAGGGTGATGGGAAGCAGAGCGACGATCACATGATCCATATGCTGTGGCGCAATGCCCGCCTGTTGCGCGATCCAGAAGGCTTCGCTCAACGCTTGCGCCAGGTCCCATTCCTGAACGGTGGCCTATTCGAATGCCTGGACGATCGCGTGCAGAAGGGTCATTCGAACGTTACAGAGGAAATTCGTATCGATGGATTCTCGAACAACCCGAAAAAGCATCCGAAGCTGCCCAACTATCTGTTCTTTGGAACGAATCGGGTCGTGGACCTCTCCGCGGCCTATGGTGACACAACCCGAAAGCGGGAGACGGTCCGGCCGCTACTGTCGATTCTCTTGAGCTATAACTTTACGCTGACTGAAAACACGCCGCTCGAACAGGAAGTGGCGCTCGACCCCGAGCTGCTCGGCCACGTCTTCGAAAACCTGCTGGCGGTCTACAACCCGGAAACCGGCACGGTCGCCCGCAAAGCCACCGGCTCGTTCTATACCCCACGCGTCGTCGTGGACTGGATGGCCGACCAGGCGCTGACGGTCTATCTCGGTCACACCTTAGCTCGACTGGCCGGCACCACGACTGAGCAACCCGATCCACGGCTCAAGGCGCTGCTTTCCTGGGAAGACACAGCGCCAGCATTCAGCGACACGGAGAGAGACGCCCTCATCGACGCCATCGACCGTCTGAAGGTGATCGATCCGGCCTGCGGCTCGGGCGCCTTCCCGATGGGGGTCCTGCAAAAGCTCGTGCACGTGCTGCGCAAGCTCGATCCCCGCAACCGCGGCTGGCGTCGGCGGCAAGAAGCGGCGCTCGAACGGATTGAGAGCGCCACGGCGCGCGAAGAAGCCCGCCAGGCCATCGAACGCGCGTTCGCGCGCGCCAACGATGACTACGGCCGCAAGCTGTATCTCATCGAGAACTGTCTCTACGGCGTGGATATTCAGCCCATCGCCTGCCAGCTAGCCAAGCTGCGCTTCTTCATCGCGCTGATCGTGGACCAGGAGATCGACCCGCAGGAACCCAACTATGGCATCCTGCCGCTCCCTAACCTCGAAACCAAGATCGTAGCGGCCAACACGCTGCTTGGGCTGGCGCGCGGGCAGATGCGGCTTCCTGACCAGCGGGTGCAGCGTCTGGAAGCCGAACTGCGGCAGGTGCGGCATGACTACTTCACGGCCCGGCGCTACAAGGATAAGAAGGCCCTCCGCAAGCGCGACCGAGAACTCTGCAACGCGCTCTCCCAGGCATTAGCGGAAAGTGGTGAGTTCACGCCCTATGACACACAACGTATCGCCGAATGGAACCCCTACAACACGCAGGTCGCGGCCTCCTTCTTCGATCCGGCCTGGATGTTTGGGCTCGTCCCCGATGCTGGCGATGACAGTGGCCCCTTCGACATCGCCATCGGCAACCCGCCCTACGTCCGGCAGGAGCAGCTACGCAATGTGATCGTGACCGCAAGCGACGGCAAGCATCGGCCGCTGAAGGAGGTGTTGAAAGAACAGTACGAGTGTTATACAGGCACTGCGGATCTGTATGTCTATTTCTTCGAGCGGGCGCTGCAGCTTCTGCGCGTGGGCGGCACGCTCGCCTACATCACCAGTAACAAGTACATGCGAGCGGCTTATGGCGAAAAGCTGCGCACCTACCTTGCGTATGCGATGCACCCGCGCGCCATCCTCGATTTCGGTGACGCACCGGTCTTCACCTCGATCGCCTACCCCTGCATCGTCATCGCCCAAAAAACACGGCATGTGGAGAGGCACCAGCTTCCATCCGCAAGCGGGCTTGAGCGCATGTCGAGCGATCCGGACTGTCAGGTGTCGGTTCTGACCTGGAATCCGGGTGGCGATGTGGCCGACTTCCCGGCGATATTCGACAGCCAGTCCCACCCGCTGGCCCAGCGCGACCTCAAGCCGGACGGCTGGCGGCTCGAAAGCCCCGTGCGCCTGCGGCTGCTTGACCGGCTCCGTCGTGCGGGCACGCCGTTAGGGGACTACGTGCAGGGGCGGTTTTACTACGGCATCAAGACCGGCCTCAACGAAGCGTTTGTCGTGGATCGTGCCACGCGCGACCGGCTGATTGCGGAGCATCCCTCGTCGGCCGAGGTGCTTAAGCCGTTCCTGCGCGGGCGGGATGTGAAGCGGTGGCGGTGTGAGTTCGCAGATCTGTGGCTCATTTTCACTCGCCGAGGCATCAACATTCAGCAATACCCGGCTATTTTGCGCTATCTCACGACGTTCAAGAATCGGCTGACTCCCGGCGTTCCTGGCGGACGGAAGCCAGGCCACTACGCCTGGTATGAACTCCAAGACACGATTGATTACTGGCGCGAGTTCGAGCAGCCGAAGATCATTGTGCCGGCTATTGAAGACGATGTGAACTACGCGCCAGATACAGGCGTGTTTTATAGCAACGATAAGACGAGCATTCTCATTCCCTCATCGGTTCCTTTCACGCTTGCGGTGACGAACTCCGAAATCTCGTGGTGGATAACGCGCCAGGAATTCGCCTCGCGTCAGGGTGGCTTCTACGAATTCAAACCAATGTATGTGTCTCGACTACCGATCCCGTGCGCGGATTCCAATCAACAGCGCTGCTGCGAGCATCTCGCAGAGGCACTCATCTGGCTGCATGGGCCTGGCTCCAACAAAGACACCGGCAGGGCACCGCTTGCGCTGATGAAGAGCTACTTCGAGCAGTGGCTGAACGGGCTGGTGTATGAGCTCTTCTTCCCTGACGAACTCCAAGGGCGTAAGCTCAGGCTCTTCGAAGAGACCGAGCGCTTGAACCCGCCTGACCTGGCACGGCTATCCGACAGGCAGCGGCTCGCACGCTTGCAGGAACTCTTTGAGCGGGCTTATGACAGCAACGCAACCCTCCGAGCCATGCTTTTCGACCTGCGCTCGATCGAAGTCGTGCGCATCATCGAAGAGCCATCGGAGGACACCGATTCAGCTGCCGCGACCGAGCCATGAGCGCCAGTCCTCCGCGCATCGGCAAGATTGTGATTCGGGATTTCCGCTTCTTTCCCGGGAACGAGACCTGTACGTTTGACCTGGGGGAGACCGGAAAAAACCTCCTGCTCTTCGGCGAAAACGGCTCGGGGAAGTCATCCTTGTTCCATGGCCTTCGCCTGTTGCTGAGCCAAGACGCACCGCCTCAACCGTTCAAGGCGTACCGCAACATCTTTTGTCCAGGCGAAGAGGGGACGCTGGCCATCGAGCTGACAGCGGGTCAGCCTCAAGACGTCACATGGGAGCATGGCGAGCCCCATCCGGCCACAAGCGGCGGATCGGCCTTTTTTAACCTCGCGCGCCGCGCGACCTTCCTCGACTACAAAGCGCTGCTTCGTACGAACGTGTTTCATGAAGACGCCGACTGCGTCAACCTCTTCCCGTTGCTGGTCGAGTTCCTCCTGCGAGATGCAGAATTTCCGGACGGTCGGACGGTGGCTCAGCATTGGGACGCCGTGTGCCGCTTCAAACCCAAAGACGCCCCCTCGCCCCCAGGAGATGACGAAGAAGCGGAGGAG
>JBBIJI010000015.1:0-1465 GCA_037446055.1 Nitrospiraceae bacterium | reverse complement strand
AACGAGGTGGCACAGACGTTTCGCGACCAGCTCGACGATTTTTTGAACAAGAGTGCTGGTGGCGGGAAAAGTCTTGTGCAACGAGCCAACACCCTGCTCGCAAAGCTCACCACAGGCATCGAGATTGCCACCAAGGTTGGTGCCCTGCGAGTCCGCGGGGTGTCCAAGGATCCGCTGGCTTCGCCACATGCCTTTGATGGTGCCGAAGTACGACTCACGGCGACATATGCGGGCCGGCCGATCGAGCATCCTGCGCAGTTCCTGAATGAGGCCCGGCTGAGTGCCATCGCACTGGCGCTTTACCTGGCTGCAGCGCAGGCTACGACGCCGCATGCCGATACGGCGGATCTTCCACGATTGCTGGTGCTCGACGACGTTCTGATCGGCCTCGATTGGGCAAATCGCCTACCCATTCTCAAGATTCTCAATGAGGAGTTCGCCGACTGGCAGGTGATCCTGATGACCTTCGACCGTGTGTGGTTCGATCTGGCCAAGGAGTACACAGAGTACACCGAGCGGTGGTGCTATCTGACGCTGCGCGAACTGTGTGCTCGGGATGGCGAGCCGGGGCGGCCGGTTGTGGAACCCTGTCCAAACCTGCTGGACAGGGCTCAAGCTCATTTACAGAACGCCGACCTGATGGCAGCGGCCGTGTACATCCGCGCTGCCTTCGAGACTCGGCTCAAAAACGTGTGCCGCGATCACGGTATCAAAGTCGCCTACAAACCCGATCCGACGGAGGTAAAGGCGGACCAACTCTGGCAGGAAATCGTTGAGCGTCAGAAGTCAAGACAGGCGAACGGGCAGAGTAACTTTCTCGACCCGGCGTTGATGCAAGAAGTCGAAATGGTGCGTTCCACGGTGCTCAACCGGCTCAGCCACAGCGGAGTGCCCAGCTTGACCAGGGCTGAGGTGGATGAAGCACTGAGGATCGTCCGCAAATTGCAAAATCACGAGTTCAGGAGAGTTCCTTAATGGTCACTTGGAAGGCGTTGTTCCATGGCCATCGGCACACTGCTCAGACAAACTCATCAAATCCGGCATCGAGGGCAACATGGAGGCCTTCCGCTCAGCCCGTATCATAGTCACCTCCGCTTGGGAGGGCGAAATCGACAACCACGTCTATCGTCTCTACGGGCTGACCAAGGACGAAATGAAGATCGTCGAGGATACACGATGAGCGTTGGAGAACAGGGCTCTCCGCTGCGATACACGCTCTCCTTAACCGTCACGCTCCCGAATGAGGAATACATCGAAGTGCCTGATGCGATAGTGCGTTGGTCGAGAGGGCAGGAGTTTGCGGTGGAGATTGTGAGGATCGAGCCACACACGCTCGCTCGGCTACAACATTATGTGAAGCGACTGGTACAGAACCTACAGGAGTTTGGCCAATGGGAGATGAAAGAATGCTCGTAAGCGTATGGGCAGGGCTTATCTTGCTAGTAACCGGATGTGTAAGTAGTGG
>JBBIJI010000014.1:16181-74705 GCA_037446055.1 Nitrospiraceae bacterium | reverse complement strand
GAAGAGCCGATCTACATTCGACCGGCGGAACGGGTGACCTGGCTGTAACGCTCGGCTAGGTGGTCGCCTTCACGGAGGGGCAGGGTTCCGAAAGGGGCTCTGCCCCTCCTTTTTTTATCGGCCCATCGGAGGCGTCTTCTGTGGAGAGGTGCCTAAGAGTAAGAGAGAGAAGAGATAAGAGGCGGAGAAAGCTGCGACCAATAGCCGTAAGCCAGGGGGTTGACAGAAAAAACGGACTTCAGTAACGTACACCCTCCCATTGAGGTTGTCCGCGCAAGGTTAGGTATCCATCCTGGAGGTAACAGTAGAAACAGCCGAGTCTGGAACCTTCACTCACTGAAGAGTCGCCTCTCGTTTCTTTCACAATAATCTAAATGCAAGGAGGCCGGTCCATGCATTGGAGTTATACGTTCGTTCGTCGTTCCCTTCTCCTGATGGCGGGTGCCATGTTCATGTGGTCCCCGCCATTCGTTTTTGCAGAGTCTTCCTCACACAGCCTTCCGGTTGCGACGCAGACGGCGATGACACACCAGGTTCCCGCCTGGGCGGAGCAACTGAAAGGGCAAACGATCGTTGAAGATGCCATGGCCGGTAGGCCGGACCGTGCCGCGATGGTCGAGCGGCAGCACCAGCGCATCATGGAGCATCTGACCCATGATCCACAGGCGCAACAGGTCAACACCGGCATGTTCAACACCACCTCGATGATGCACCAGTACGGAGCGGGTGGGCAGGACATGCTGTTGATGTCAGATCCTCGCGTAGAACCGGTGTCGGTCAGTTCCGGCGGCAGGTGCCCGGCGACCGCGCCGGTGAAGCAGTACAACATCTCCGCGATCAACGTTGAGATCACGCTGAACCAGTGGTTGGACTTCTATCCGGGCTACATGTATGTGCTGGATGAAAATCTTGACAAGGTGCGGGAGGAAGAGGCCAAGAATAAGGCGGCCCGCGAGAAAGAAGGATACGATCCGGGCGCGGTCATCCCCGGAGTGCAGGCTCAATGGATCCAACCGCTGGTCATTCGCGGCAACCAGGGCGACTGCGTCAAGATCAAGCTCACCAACAAGCTGGAAGAGGGCGGGGGGCCGGTGAGCTTGCACATCCACGGGTCCAGCATGGTGGTCAGCGCGACGGGAGCGCCCGCAACCACGACCAATCCCGACACCATCGTTGATGAAAAGAAGTCGGTGGATTTTGAGTGGTACATCCACCCCAACACCCAAGAAGGCGTCCGCCAGTTCCACACCTATAGCCAGGACCGCGAGTTGACGGTCATGGGCATGTTCGGCGCCTTTGTCGTCGAGCCGCGGGGGTCCAGCTATCTGGAACCCCTCGGGAACGGCGACCCGACTCCGGCGACCAGCGGCTGGCAGGTCATGATCAAGAACGGAACGGGTCCCGATTTCCGCGAGTTCGTGCTGATCTATCACGAAGTGGGCGACGAAGCCTTCCGCCCGGTCAATAAGAAGGGCGACTTCTTGCCCCAACGCGATCCGCTGACCGATGCCTACCGACCGGGCGGTCGCGCGATCAACTACCGCAGCGAGCCGTTCGGCATCAACAATATGCACGTGCAGCACGAGTATTTCGGGTTTGAAGACGAGTCGATGGGCTATAGCTCTTACACCTTCGGCGATGCCGCTCCGACGATTCCTCGATCCTACATCGGTGATCCGGCGAAGTTCCGCTTGGTTCACGGGGGATCGGAAGTGTTCCACTCCCACCATCCGCACGGAGGCAGCATTCGCTGGCCGCGCAGCCCCCGGGCGATCGACGATATGAACCTGTGGGCTACGGCGGTCAACGGACCCGTGAAGTATCCCGTGATTCGCCATAAGACCGACCGCGTCGACGTCGAAGTGATCGGCCCTTCGGAGGCGCTCGATCTGGAAACGGAGTGCGGCTCAGGTCTCTGTCAGCAATTGGCGGGCGACTTTCTGTTCCACTGCCACGTGGCGCACCATTACGTCGCGGGCATGTGGGGCTACTGGCGTGTGTACAACACCCTGCAGCAGGGGGACATGCGGAACGACGTCATGCCGGATCTGCGCGAGCTGCCGGATCGTAAAGGTCGCATCAAGGCGCCGGTCTCGTCCGATAAGCTGATCGGCACGACGGTGGATTGGTTCGGCAAGCAGTTCAAGATCGTCGAGAAGGGCAAGAGCGATTGGAAGAGCAACCCGGCGACGATCACGATCAAAGACTGGGTGGCCATGCAGTTGCCGCCGCAGGGTAAGCCTGGTCACAAGGACGATGAAAAGGCTCAGATCGTCTCCTACGACGCCACGGTGCTGGATTGGATCTGGGAGGGCAACCGTGCGATGAGCGAGAAGGAGAGCACGATCGACAACCCCAAATACAAGTCCACGCATCCCGGCAAGCGGCATCCGATCATGTTCGAGGCTCTGACCGGCAAGGTGGCTTGGCCGCATCTCACCCCCCATTTCGGCAAGCGGGTGATGTTCTCCCCGAACCACGTCGGCGCCCCTTGGTTGGAAATGATCCGCCGGGATGCGAACGGGGACGAAAGCACGGAACAGGCGTTGCCGGGGGAAAACGGCAATTGGAGCCTCTGCCCGACCAATGCCGGTCGGAAGAACTATAACGTCCACTTCATCAAGCTGCCGATCAAGATCGCGAAGGCGCAGGGCAAGGAGCCGCCGGTGATCGATCCGAACGGCTTGATCTTCGTGCTCCACGAAGAGGAGGCGGCGATCCGTGCGAACGACGACCTCAAGTATCCCTTGGTCGTGCGGGGCAATATCTACGATTGCGTGGATTGGATGCTGACCAGCGAATGGGATGACGACGACTACACCAACTTCCAGTCGTCGAAGATCAACAGCCATTGGCACTTCCTGCAGTTCGACAATCAAGCGTCGGACGGCGTGATCACCGGCTTCTCCTACGAGCAGTCGGTGCGTCCGTTCACGATGTTGGAGAAGAAGAACAAGAAGGGGCTGCCGGCTCCCATGAATACCGTCTTGACCGCGCCCGTGAAGAAAGGGGCGACGAGCCTCACGGTGAAGAACGCGGGGCAGTACCATCCGAACGTTCTGATTCTTGTCGGGGCCGACAACGTGAAGGGGAATGAGGTCGCCCGCATCAAGGAGATCAAAGGCAACACCATCACCTTGACGAAGGGTCTGAAGAACGATCACCCGGCGAACGACATCGTCACCGTGGAGTTTGTGCGGCAGCGATTTTGGGTCGATGCCGACGTAGGCACGGTCTTTTGGCACGACCACGCGTTCGGCGCGACGACCTGGCCGCACGGCGGCTTCGGCACCTTTATCGCCGAACCGGTCGGGTCGACCTATCACGATCCGAAGACAGGGAAGGAAATCCGGAGCGGGCCTATCGCGGACATCCGGACGAATGAACCGGTCGGCCATGGGGTGAACAACAGCTTCCGCGAGTTGATGGTGCAGGTGCATGACACCGTGCCGCACACGGTCAACATCGTGACCGCCGGGAATCCTCCAGGGCAGCCGGTCGAAGTGGCGCTCGAGGCGGGCAAGACCGTCTCGTTCATGATGCCTGAGAAGATCTACATGACGCCGATGCCGTTCCTGAACGGCGGGACGCACACGACGGGAAGCGGCTTGAACTTCAGGGCCGGTCCGATCGCCCAACGGTTGGCCACCAATCCCGATGCCTCTCAGATCTTCAACAGCGCCATCCATGGCGATCCCTATACGCCATTGCTCAGGGCCTATGTGGGCGACACGATGGTCTTTCGACTGCTACACACCCTCATGAATGAGACCATGACCTGGACAATTTCGGGCCACACGTTCTGGACTGAGCGGTATGCGCCGGATGCCAATCGAAAGAATTCCATCCATATCGGGATCGCCGAACGGTATGACCTGGTGGTGCCGCAGGCCGGTGGGCCGCGGCTGCAGCCGGGCGATTACATCCACTTCAACGGGCGCTCATCGAAGTTCTCAGAGGGTGCCTGGGGCATCGTTCGAGTCTATGACAAGGAGCAGCCGGATCTGAAGAGATTGCCGGCCGGCTTCTCGATCAAGGGTGAGATTCCGAAGCCCCTGCCGGTCTGCCCGGCCGATGCGCCGATGAGGACGTTCAACGTGGTCGCGATGGATTATCCGTCCATGAAGTTCAACGCGAAGGCGCCCGAGGCCATCGAAGTGGACTTTGAGCGGAAGATCCTGCTCACTAACCCCGAGGCGAAGATTTACGCCCTGGAGGAAGATGTCGCCAAGGTGTCCAGTGGCGCGCAACCCATGCCGCTGACGCTGCGCGTCAACGTCGGTGACTGCGTGAAGATCAATCTGAAAAACAAGATGAAAGCCGGCAAGGCCTCTTTCTCGGCGATCGGATTGGCTTTCGATCCGAAGGATTCGCTGGGCGCCAATGTCGGGAACAACCCCGGCGACCAGACGATCGCGCCGGGGGCCGAGCGGGTCTACACATACTATGCCGATCCGTTCATCGGAGAAACGACGTCGCTCGTATGGGACTGGGGCAACGTGATGACCAACCCTCGAAACGGTTTGTTTGGAGCGATCATCGTGGGGCCGAAGGGCGCAAAGTATCGCGATCCGAAGACCGGAGCCGATCTCTCCGGCAGGAATGCCTGGGCGGCGGACGTGATCATCGACCACGCTAGACCAGGGATGGAAAATCGTCCGAATTATCGTGACGTGGCGCTTTTCTTCCAGGATGAAGACAACATCATCGGCACCAGCTTCATGCCGTACGTGCAGAACGTGGCCGGCCTGACCGGCGTGAACTATCGGTCGGAGCCGTACAAGTACCGTGAGGAGCTCGGGTGCTCGCTGGGCAAGGTGTTCCAGCCGTGCAAGGCGGACAAGCCGGAGGATCCCGCCACACCGATCATCGAGGCGCATGCGGGAGACCCGGTGCGAATCCACGTGATCGGAGCGAATAACGAGCAGAATGGGATGTTCAGCGTCGAGAAGCATGAGTGGCCGATTGAGCCCTTCATGCGCGGTGCAGACCAGATCAGCGTGGTCGAGTACTCCGGTTCAGAAACGCTCGATGCGTTCATACCATCGGCAGGTGGACCCTATCGCTTGCCGGGCGATTACGTGTACAGCAATCAACGGTTGCCCTACTCACAGTCCGGCCAGTGGGGCTACGTGCGGGTACTGCCGGCGGGCGATACACGACTCCAACCGTTGGGTACTGCTGGGATGGGCGCCAAGCAGGCTGAAGTTGAAAGGCAACCCCAGGCTATTCCAACTGCGACGAAGTAAGCGGCTCGGGAATAGTGGAGGTCTCAACGGGGGAGCTGCGCCGACGGCGCAGCTCCCCCGTTGTTTAAGAAGTACTGAGTTATGAGTGCTGAGATTGGGAGTGGAAACCTGTATAATAAACAACAGTGCCGGACAACTCGCCACTCAACACTGCAGTAAAGGAGGTCGGAGCAATGAAGGTGACTCAGCATGTTTGGGCGGCGGTGGCAATGATGAGCATTTGCACGTCTGCCTACGCCTACGAAGAGGTCACCGTGTCGGACGGTGGGACCCTGACGGGTACCGTCAAGCTCGAAGGCACGGTGCCCAAGCCGAAAGGGTACAACCTCATGACGTTGCCCGACCCATTCTATTGCGGGCGCATCTCCGATGGGCAAGGCTGGCGGATCCTGCAACCGTTCCAGGTCGGGCCGGCCGGCGAGTTCCGCGAGGTGGTGGTCTATCTGGAGGGGATCGACAAGGGCAAGCCCTTCGGCGAACGGGCCGTGCCGCAAATCGAAGCGAAAGACTGCCTTTTTCTTCCGTTCACGACCGTCGTGCGGGACGATCAATCGGTGACGGTGGTCAACATGGACCCCGTCATGCACGACATTCAGGCCTATGAAACGTCGCATTTGGGGCCGCGCGTGTTGTTCAACGTGCCCTTGCCGATGAATCCGCAGCACCCGCGCAACTTCAAAGATCGCAGCGATGCCGCGCTGTACCACAAGCACATGGCCGGCGCGCCGATGAAGCAATTGGTCAATCTCAGCAAGGGCCGCCGGATCTTCGTCATGCAATGCGGGTTCCATGCCTATATGGAAAGCTGGGGCGTGGCCGTCATGAATCCGTACTTCGCGAAGACCGACGAGCAGGGCCGGTTCACCATGACCGAGGTGCCGCCCGGGACTTACAAGTTGGTGGTCTGGCATCCGTATGTCCGTACCCCGATCGAGCGGACCGTCACCATAAACCCGAAAGGGACGGTGGAGGCCCATGTCGTGATCCCGGCCCCGACGGGCCGGCTCTATGCCAACGAGGTGCTGGATCATGCGTACATCCGGTACAACGTGACCGAGGAAGCGAAGAAAGAAATCGAGCCGATGGTCAACAAGCAGGAGCGGTGAAGTGGGGAGGTCAATGGTCAACAGTCATTGGTCATTTGGAGAAGGATGACAGCCTCCTTGCCATTGCCCAGTGACTAATGACCCGCGACGGGGAGCAAGGGATGAAGGGAAAAAGTATCGCATTGGGTTTGGGAACGGGGTTCCTGACGCTGCTGTTGGTGGCGATTGTGCCTATTCACGCATACGAAGTCGTTGACGTCGAGCACGGCGGGACGATCGAAGGCCGAGTGACACTGGATGGGCCGGTGCCGGAACCCAAGGGGTTCAACCTCGTGACGTTTCCCGATCCCGCGTATTGCGGGCGGATCTCGAATGGAAGGGGATGGCGTCTGCTCTATGACTTCGTGGTCGATCGAACGGGCGGATTGAAGGATGCCGTCGTCCTGCTCGAGGGCGTGGGGGCAGGAAAGCCCTTCGAATTGTCCGTGCCGTTGATCGAAGCGCGCGACTGCATGTTTAAGCCCTTCGTGACGGTCGTGCGGAACGGCCATGCGGTCGAAGTAGTGAACATGGACCCGGTCATGCACGATATCCAGGGTTATGAAACCTCATTGGAGTCCGGCACGCGAGTGATGTTCAACACACCCTTGACGATGAACCATCAGCATCGGCGAGGCGATCTCCTCGCCACCCATGATCACGACCCTGGGAAATCGCTCGTGGGCCCGATTTATATGAACAGAGGAAGGCGCACCTTCTACATGCAATGCGGGTTTCATGCGTTCATGGAGACCTGGGCGATGGCGGTGGAGAATCCCTACTACGCGGTGACGGACGAGAGCGGCTTCTACAAGATTACGGATGTGCCACCAGGAACCTATCGAATTCATGTGTGGCATCCACAGTCAGGACCGGGAGTGACGCGACCCGTCATCGTGGGTACCGATGAAAATCTGGTTGAAAACCTGTCGCTCCCCGCGCCTACGGGCAACCGATCCGCGTTCAAGGTCATGGATAATCCCCGGTTCAGCCTCGAGTCGCTGGGCTATCCCATTACTATCCAACCTCTGGTGGAGCGACAGCAGTAGGGCAGGAGCGCCTCCCCGGTTTTCCCCTTGATCATGGGTCCATCCTCGAGAACCGAACATCCGCCCGCTTCCACCCCGCGGATACCCGCGGCATGGGGCGCGGCGGGTGTGATTCTCTCGTTCGTGCTCCAGACGTCGTCCATCATCCCTGCGTGGGCGGCGCCTCCAGCGGACCCGCTGGAAGCCGCGCAGGCTGCTTTCGAAAAGCAGCACTATCAGGACGCGCTCAAGTCGCTCGATCAACTCGGTAAGCCGAGCGATCTCTCGCCGGCCGCTCTGCGCCTGAAAACAAAAACTCTGCTGAAGCTCGGGCGGCCGAAGGAAGCGCTCGTCGAATACGACCGACTCGAGAGCACGTTGAAGCAGGAAGATCATGCCTTGCTGCGCGAGGTGGCCATCGGATTCGTCGTCGTGCTGTTGAAGGATATGCGAGAGCAGATGCGCGGCGCCGCCTATACCGCCTTGAAAGACCTGGAGCCGCATGAGGCCGTTCCGTTCTTCGAAGACGGGCTCAGTGACGGGTCGGGCGTCGTCCGGACCCTGGTCGTCGAGGCGTTGGGACTGACGGAAGAGGGAAGGCGTTCGAAGAAGTTTCGCAAGGCGCTGGACGATCAAGCCGCGCTGGTCAAGGCCGCCATCCTGAAAGCGCTCGCGAAATCGGATGACCGTTCAGTGCTGCCGCTGCTTGAACGGGGATTGAAGGATGAACAGGCTGCCGTCCGTCTGGCGTCGGCGGCGGGGCTGGCCGTTCGAGGACGTCCGGAAGCGTGGGAGCAGGTTCGGCAGATCGCCAAGTCCGTGAACAAGACTAATCCGGAGGAGCGCGCGACGGCCCTGCGTTTGCTCGGGGAGATGAGAGATCCGCAGGCGTTGCCGATTCTGTTTGATGCGCTTGGCGATCTCCAGCCGTCCGTTCGAGGCTCCGCTGCTGCGGCCCTCGGTGACCTGGGGAAGGGAGAAGCGTTGCCTCGCCTGCAGCAGATGCTGGAGGACAAGATTCCCGCCGTTCGGACCTCTGCGGCCATTAGTTTGGGGGAACTGGGCGATCAAGCCGCGGTGCCGATCTTGAAAGAGGCGCTCGGAGATCCAAACCCCGTCGTGCAAGCCGCGATCACGTCCGCGCTGCTGCGTCTTCATGAACCGATCAGCACGGTTGCGTCGGTTATCCGGCGTCTTTCTCAGCAACAGGATCCGGGCGTTCGCGCGGCAGCGGGAAAGGCCCTTGGGCGAGCCGACGGAACGAACGCTGAAGCGGCCGTTGAGTTGCTCAGCGTTTTGCTGGAGGATCCGATCCCGCGACCACGAATCGCGGCGGCTCGATCGCTGGGGCACATCGAAAGTCCGGCAGCGCTCCCGCTTCTCAAGCAGGCCCTGCATGATGGCGATGACGCGGTTCGAGCCGCTGCCGGGGGAGCATTGGCCCATCTCCTGGTCCACCAGAACCATTTGAAGAGATAGGGGTATTGTCCCCGTATTGTTTCGGTTGACAATGAACCTTGGATTTCGGTATACACGGTGGTCCGAGTCCAGCCTCGCCGTCGCCTACTCCCGCGATCGAGTGAACGAGACGGGATGCCGTACGCAGTCCCCTCGCCGTAGGAATCGGAAGCAGAAGATGGCGTTTAAATCCATTCAATTCAATCGGTTTAGTTCATCACAAGGAGGCGGTCCCATGAAGAAGGGTGCGTTGTTCATCATATTCGGTGTGGCGGCCGCAGCGTTCCTCGCTGCGCCTCTCACATCATTCGCCGGTGGGACGATCACCGGTAAGGTGACCTTTGCGGGGAAGTCGGAGCAGAAGGAATTTCTGTTTTCCAAATTCCCCAACCCCAAGTTCTGTCCGAAGAATACTCATAAGGAGTTGATAGACGGGGACAAGCGGTTTCTGAAAACCATCGAGGTCGGGAAGGACGGTGGTCTGAAGGGTGCTGTGGTCGCCGTGACCGATATCGAAGACAAGGCCTTCGTCGACGGATACAAGGGCACGGAGGTGGTGGCGGAGTTTTGCGAGTTCCTTCCGTTCACCGGCGTGGTAGTGGCACAGAAGAGTTTCCGCGTGGAGAATCATGATGCGGACCCCGATGATCCCAAGTCCGTCAAGGGCGTGCTGCATAACCCCCACTCCTTCTTCGTGAAGGGCTCTACTTCATCCACCGATTTCAACATCGGTCTGGCGGAAAAGGGATCGAAGCTCGACAAGCCGGTGAAGTTCAAGGGCGGTCAAGAAAAAACCGGATCCACCTATCGTTTGCAGTGCGATCAGCATGAGTTCATGCAGTCCTTCTTCTTCCCGGTGTGGAATCCGTACTATGCCGTCGTGAAGGATGACGGGACCTTTGAGATCAAGGATGTTCCGCCCGGCAAGCACAAGCTCGTCGCCTGGCATCCATTCGCCGGCAAGTTCGAGGGTGAAGTGGACGTGACGGATGGCGGCACGGCCTCTGTCAAGGCCGAGGTGAAGAAGAAGTAAGTCCCGTACCTTGTTAGGTTACGGGAGATCGTCCCGGAAACGAGGGGCAGCGGAGTCATCTCCGCTGCCCCTCGTTGCTTCTACCGGGACATCGGGGCCGTTCGAGCTTCTTGCGTTTCGTTTTTCGAAGTAGGTAAGATAGCGATCTTTCAGAGATTCTTCGCCGGATCGGCGTGGGGTGGAGGCGTTTGTGCCGCGGGAGATGTCACTCCCTGAAATCTTTCAGTTGGGATACTACTGGGAAACGAAGATCCTGCTCACGGCGGTGAAGCTGAACGTGTTCACCGTCCTCGACGGACGGTCGCGCACCGCTGCCGAGGTTGCGGAACGGATCGGCGCCGACCATCGAGCGCTCGGCCTGCTCTTGAATGCACTTGTCGCGATGCGGGTGTTGGTGAAAGAAGGGGATCGGTACGCGAACACCGAAGTCGGCAAGGCTCATCTCGTCAAAAATTCCGCGCAGTATGTCGGACATCTATTGTTGCTTCACGATGCCGAGTGGAACAATTGGGGGCAATTGGAGCAAACGGTGCGGACGGGGCGATCGCCCGTCTCGCAGCACCTCTTCGAGACGAATCCGGAATTGGCGGCCGGCGTGCTGTCGGTGTTGGACCGGATCGGTCAACGAAGCGGGCCGGACTTTGCCAAGCGATTGAACCTGGCTTCCGCGCGGACCTTGCTCGATCTCGGCGGGGGCGCCGGCACCAACGCGATCACCTTTTGTCGGCAGTATCCGGATTTGTCGGCCACCGTGTTCGACCTGCCGGCCACACTCCGCGTCACTGAGCGAAACGTGAAGGAAGCCGGTCTCGAGGCCCGCATCACCTTGCGGCCGGGAGATTTCAATCGTGATCCCCTCGGCGGTCCTTATGACGTGGTATTGATGTCCGACATTTTGCACTACCAGGATGCCGCCACCAACGAGGCGCTCGTCAAAAAAGTGTTTGGCCATCTGACGCCCGGCGGCCGGTTGATCATCAAAGACCGGTTCCTTGATCCGTCAGGCACAGGCCCGGCTTGGACGACGGCCTTCGCCGTCCATATTCTCGTCAACACGGAGCACGGGGCTTGTTTCCAGACGGCGGAGGCGATGCAGTGGATACGCAAGGCGGGCTTCGAGTCCGTCATGGAAGTGGAGCCGACCGCCGTGGTGCAGGGCACGAAGAAAGTGTGAAGTTGGATGTGGTGAGCTGGTGAAGTTCATGTCCGGATCCACTTCACTAATTCACCAAATCACCAAATCGCAATTTACCTTATGGTCGAGTGGCTGAGGCAGCCGGGATTTTTCGGAACTCACGCGACGATCGGGGCCGACTTGAGCCAGATGATGGCCTCGCTCTTCACCATTCTCTTTGTGGTCGGGTGGTTCCAAGCCAGGCGCGCACAAGGGCATGCGCATCATTGGCTGATGCTCGGCGGCATGGTCGCCATGCTCACGTTTTTTACGAGCTATTACCTGTTTCGGCAGCTTGGAGTCCTGGCGTTCGAGGGCAAGGAGGGATTCGGCGGATCGGAAGCGCTGTATCATAACGTGTTCATTCCCCTTCTCACCTTTCATATCATCCTGGTCACCGTCGGTCTCGTGATGGCGATTTATATGATCGTGCTCGGATTCAGAGCCCAAATGCTCACCATGGGCAGGCGAATCCTTCGCAACGAAAACCTGCAGACGTCCTGGGCCAAGATCGGGACCATCCTCGGCGGCATTGCTGGACTGGTCGGACTCTATCTTGGTTTTCTCTTTGCGACCGATCGTCTTTCCGCTCGGAGGCTGGGACTGTGGGCGGCGTTGTTCATGCTGGTGGCTGTCGTCTTTGCTTTGGAGATGGCGATCCAGCGCATCTGGCCGGACGGGGCGCGGCGACATCGAGCCTTGGGCACGTTCACGATGATCATCTATTGCATCCTCTTTGTAACGGGCACCACCACGTACACGATGCTCTATATCCTCTATCCAGGGAAGATCGGGTGACTCAAGGAAGCGCTGAGTTATGAGTGCTGAGTTCTGAGTTGATATCAGAGAGATCAGCAATGTATGGAGGTGAAGTGATAACTCCAAACTCAGAACTCAAGACTCAGAACTAAGAGCCGGCCATGCTGATCTGCGGCTGCGGTCGTTGGATGCATACGGAAGGGGTTGAGGAGCGAACAGAGGAGCAGGGCGAGGCCCTCTGGTTCATCCGGTTCGAGTGTTGCGGCTGTCGCCGTCTCGTGGGCGTGGATGTCCCCGCCGGACAAACGGAAGGATTTGTCGATCGGCTGATCTGGACGGACGAAGCGCGGCATCGGTTGGATCGACTACCTCCCTATGCCGTCCCGCTCATGCGTGAGTTGGTCGAGGAGTTCGCGCGGACCAGACGACAGCGAGTCGTCACGTATGATTTGATCGAGCAGGCGAAAACCGGCGATGTCGTGACGTGGGATCCTGAAGCCGAACGACGGCTCGCGAATGTGCCGGCTCCCGTCCGCGCCATGGCCCGGGTGGAACTCGAACGGACCGCGGTCGATCGGGGCGATACGTGCGTGACCGTGGCGCTGATGGAAGAAGTCAAGGCTAAGTATTTTGGAATGGGCTCAAAACCTGTAACGAGTGACAGGTGACAAGTGACGAGTATGTTGAGAATGAGGGGATGCCGACCGGACGCGTCACTCGTCACGTGTCACGCGTCACACATCTGATGTTGCACCGAATCTCCTTGCGTGTTCTTCCGAGTCTCACGCTGGCAGCGACGGCGGAAGAGGTTCGGAAGCGGAAGCGGCTGGTCATGATGGTCCCGGGGCTTGTGGCCTTCGGAATCTATCGGCTTGCAAAACTCATCGTCCCATTGTCCGATCCATGGATCCTTCTCGCGCTCAGCGGGGCGCTCTCGCTCCTCACGGCGCTGGTCGCGTATCGAGTGGGTCGAGGACTGCATTGGGCCGCCCTGTTTCGAAGCGACGGGTCGAGGCGGCTACTATGGATCTCGGGATGGATCGGGTTCGTCTACGGTGTTCAACTCTCGCTGTTGGTGCTCGCCTTGTTGGTGCTGGTCGGCTATGACTATCTCCGGCATCCGGACGGCCCGGCGATGATGGCGATGATCATTGCCTGCACCGCGGTCGCGCGAGACGCGTTCGAGATCGGCTATGTCCGTCGTCTCGAAAGGGAAGGGCGACCGTTTCTCACGCTCCCCGACGGACGGTCCCTCTGGGCCTTGGGTCGGGAGCGGCCCGGGCATGTATGGCGTTGGCTGGGGGCTGGAGCCGTCACAGGCTCGATCATGGCCCTGGGCGCGGGACTCGTTGAATCGAGCCCGACACGCCTCTGGGTGACGCTGAGTCCTGTCGCCCTCGGCGCCGCGGTGATTTGCCTTTGCTCCTATCTTGAAGGAAGGCGAGGGGAGTGGATCTCATCTCTCCTATCGACGCCATGGTCTGAACTATTCAAATTCTTGTGGTGGCCCGGCTTGGCCTTCGCCTCGACGTATTTCCTCGTGCTCGCCGGCGCCGTGCTGTTTCTTGTCGAGCCCAATGCTCTGTCTCCCGGAGCGGCCGTCGTCACAGGGAGTGCGGTGGGCATGGTGATGGCGCTTTACGGCTTCTTCCTGGGGCACCGCCGGCGGGCGGAAGATCAAATGAGGGTTCCGTTGGCACCGAACCTGTTGCGCTGTCCGTTCGTGATGGGCATTCTAGGCAAACATGGTCCTGATTCACACGCTTCAACCCTTGCAGCTCAAGGCCAGGCTCTCAGCAAGTCGACGGCCCGAGAGGTGGGCGCATGATCAGCCGCCGGCGCATGGGCAACGGCATCCGCGCGCTCCTCGTGGCAGCGTTAATCGGGAACCTGTTCCTTGCTGTTGCCGGTCCTTTCTCGCTTGCCGGTGCGGAGACGGGCACAGACGTATACTACAAGATCGATTCAACACCGATGGGTCCGCCGGCGCCGACTTCGGATGAGATCTCCTACCGTTTGTATGGCTCCCTGGATAACCGATTGCTGGTGTGGTTCGTGACCCAACAGCATACGTACTTCGGCGGATTCGTCCTGGCGCTTCCGATTTTTTGCGTTCTGCTCGAATTCATGAGCCTCGCGACTCGGAATCCGGCGTTGGCGGTTCGGTACGATCGGCTCGCCCGCGATCTCTTGAAGGTGGCCCTTCTCGCTTTGTCGATGACCGCCATCGTCGGAAGCCTGATGCTGGGACTGTTCATCACGCTCTATCCCAGTTTCATGGCGTACATGGGCGGGACCTTCAAATCATTCATGCCGATCTACGCGTCGGTCTTCGTCGGTGAATCCCTGCTGTTGATTCTGTACTACTACAGTTGGGAGCGGATGGTGGAGCCGGGGTTGAAGTGGATCCACGCGGCGATCGGAATTCTCACCAATGCCTTCGGAACGGCTCTTCTCCTGCTCGCGAACGCGTGGGCTGCCTTCATGATGGCCCCTGCCGGCGTAGATAGCCAGGGGCGCTATCTCGGCAACGCCTGGCATCTTCTCCATTCCGCTTTCTGGAATCCGCTGAATGTTCATCGGTTCCTCGCGGACATCATGTCGGGCGGGGCGGTGGTCCTGGCCTATGCCTGTTACCGGTTCTTCACGAGTAAGACGAGGGAAGAACGCGCCTATTACGATTGGGTGGGATACATCTTCCTTTTTGTCACGGTCTGCGCGCTGCTCCCGATGCCGTTCGCCGGCTATTGGCTGATGCGATCAGTTTACGCTTTCCGTCAAAGTATGGGCGTGACGATGATGGGAGGGCTCCTGACCTGGTTGTTCGTCGTGCAGGCGCTGCTGATCGGCGCGTTGTTTCTCGGCATTAATTACTATTTGTGGCAAAGCCTGGGCCGGCTGCGGGGTGGCGAACGCTATCACACGGCGTTTCAGTGCCTGTTAGTGGGGCTCGTGGCGGCGCTGACCGTCTGGTTGACGCCCCACACCTTGATGATGTCGCCCAGTGAGTTGAAGGCGATGGGCGGCGCTCAACATCCGGTGATCGGGAATTATGGGGTGATGTCCGCGAAGAACGGCGCCGTGAACGTCATGATTTGCCTGACGGCCTTGAGTTATATTTTCTATCGCCGGGCGAACCGGACCATCACGGTGCCCTGGCGGAAAACCGGCAACGTGCTGCTCGGAGTGCTGTTCGGAGTGGGTGTGGTCAACATCGTCTGGCTTTCTGTGTATGGGTTCTCGTTACCGGCGAGCGTCCGTGTCGGGCTCTCGAGTCCTCAGGCGTTCACGACGTTGTTCGTCGTGCTCATGGGGATCGCACTCAATCACGCGATGCTGAAGGGCGCCGTTGTCCACGGGTCGGTGGAGTGGGGCAACATCTCCATGCGCGGGATGGTCGGGTTGTTCGGCTTGGCGGCGTCTTTCTCTTGGGTGATGGGATTGATGGGATACATCCGGTCGTCGGGTCGCTTGGCGTGGCACATCAACGAACTCATGCCCGATGTGTCCCCCTGGGCCTTCACCCCGACGTTGAGCTTCGCCGCCAAGATGGTGACCTTCAACATGGTGGTGTTCTGGGGGGCGACGCTTCTGCTGTTTTGGCTCTGCGAGCGGGGGCATGAGCCGGTGTTCCACGAGGCTTTTCGATCGGAAGAGCAAACCGCCTTCTTACCGACGCCCTCTCAAGAGGCCTGATCATCTTACAGGAGCAGCATGCCGGTTGATTCAGTCCATCGCATGTGGCGAGTTCTCTTCTGTGGAGCGGCACTGGTCGCTGGTGCGTTGACTGTTTCCGAGGTGTCGGCTCAGGGGAACGACGCGATCGTCCTGGAGGCGTTTGATTCCAAGGACGCCGATGGCTTCCCGTTAAACTGGGAGCACGAGAGTCAGCGTAGCCAGAGCAAGGGGCGACAGGCGTACAAGGTGCAGTCCGATCAAGGAGGCGATTTTCTCGCCGCGCGAGACGCCGGTCAGCGTATCAAGAAGAAAAAGATCGACTGGGATCCGAAAGCCCATCCCGTTCTGACATGGCGTTGGCGGCTCCATAAGGCAGGGTCCGGCACAGAGCCCCTGGCCGCGCTGTACGCCTCGCTCGACACCGATCTCATGTTCATCCCCGTGTTCACGAAGTACGTCTGGAGCGCGACGAGGCCCGAAGGGACGGTCACGGAAGGCGGCATGTTCAGCGGCTCGGAGATCGTGGTTCAGAGCGGGCTCAGTCCGCTCGGGGAATGGGTGGAGGAACGGGTGAACGTGTACGAAGACTTCAAGCGCATTCACGGCCATGAGCCCGCTCCGAAAGCCTGGGGCATTTCTATCCTGACTGCTCCAGGGGTCGAGATCGACATCGGGCCCATTTCGGCCGTCGCGGCCCGTTGACTCCGGTACCCGCGCCGTCATGAGCGAAACGACCACAAGGGCCTTCCCCGCCTGGCGAGTGTTCGACATGGTGCTTGGTGTGGCCGTGATGGGCACGGTGGGGGTATTGATCGGCATCAACATGGGTGGCTCAACCATGCCTGTCGCCGCGGGGATCGGTCTTGTCCTCGGGGCCGTGGTCGGATTTCTCGGCGGGCGGCGCTTTCTGGTGAGCATTCTGACGGGGACTATTCTCGGCGGGCTCTTGGCGTGGTTCCTCGCCGGCCCAGAAAAGATCGCTTTCGGCGCCGGTGCCGGTGCGGCAATGGGAGGATTTCTGGGGGTTCAAATCTCCATGTTGTTGGATATGCGGGCCGCGAAGAAGGCGGCTCAGAGTCGGCCGGCGGAACCGCAAGCATGACCCGTTCATCTCCCAGTCTATAGGGAGGTAGGGTACGGAGCTATGGAAAATCGAGGAGTATTGATCGGGTCGATCATCTTCGTGTTCGCGTCATTCATCCTGATGATCGTGAGCCTGGTTTATGAATCCTACAAGGCCAAACAAGCTCGCCAACTGGCCATGACCGTGAAGACCGAAAAGAAGCCGGCGGTCGCCGTGGCCGAGCAAGACTATTCGGCATACAAGACCATCGTCACCGATGAGGGACGCGAGATGGTCCAGATTCCCGAGGGACCGTTCATCATGGGCAGCAAGGACGGCGATCCCGATGAGGCGCCCGAGCATCAGGTCTATCTAAAGGCCTACTACATCGATAAGAAGGAAGTGACCCAGGAAGAGTACGAACGCTTCGCGAAAATGACCAAACGGCGAAAGCCCGTCGTCGAAGTGTTCGAAGACGACCAGTCGAAGATCCTGAAACCCCAACTGGCCGTGATGAGCGTGAGCTGGCCCGACGCCGAAGCGTACTGCAAGTGGGCGGGCAAGCGGTTGCCCAGTGAAGCGGAGTGGGAAAAAGCCGGACGCGGCGAAGGGCGCCGCAAGTATCCCTGGGGGGATGAGTTCGGATCGGGGCATGCGAACGTCGACGGGAGCGAGGATGGATTTCAATACATCGCACCTCCGGGATCTTTCGAGTCCGGCCGGAGTCCCTACGGCCTCTATGACATGACGGGCAACGTGTCCGAGTGGGTGGCCGATTCGTATGACGAGCACTACTATCAAAAGGCCCCCTATCGCGACCCGAAAGGGCCGGAGGATGCCGAAATCAAAGTGGTGCGCGGCGGCTCGTGGCGAGAGTCTCCGTTGAATGCCCGGCTGTCGCGACGCTTTCAAGCGAAATATTGGCGCAGCGACATTACGATCGGCTTCCGCTGTGCGAAAGACCTGGACTGATCCCCCTCGCAGCCTGTCTGGTCCCTGACATGCTGGAAACAAGATTCAAGGTTGCTCTCCTGCTCGCCGTGGTCGCCGCTGTCAGTCTGCCGATCATGGGGATACTTCGCGGAACAAGCCCGACGCCCTTCGAGGACGATGTTGCAGAAACCGAATCAAATCCACGCGGCGCGTCGTCGAGCGCCGATTCGAGGGATGAAGCGCCGATCACAGAAGACATGGTTCTGATCCCGGCAGGACCCTATATCCGGGGGACGAACGTCGGGGGATTTGATGAGCAGCCGGTTCGGACGATTTACCTCGATGGCTTCTTGATCGATCGGTACGAAGTCACCAACTCTCAATACCAGGAATTCATCGAAGCAACCGGACATCGGAAGGCCGGCCCTCCGTCCCGCTATGCAAAGAACATGGCGAAAATGCGACGGCCCAATCAGCCCATCGTGTACGTCTCGTGGGAGGACGCGGAAGTCTACTGCCGATGGAAAGGGAAGCGGCTGCCCACGGAGGCCGAATGGGAGAAGGCGATGCGTGGAACGGATGGACGGCTGTGGCCATGGGGTAACGAACAGAAACCCGGGGCGGCGAACTGGGCTCGCGTGAACGACGGCTATGAGGTCACTGCTTCGGTGGGGACATTTCAGGAGGATCGGAGTCCTTTCGGTGTCATGGACGGAGCGGGCAATGTGATGGAGTGGGTACAGGATTGGTATTCGGAACAAGCTTATCGTGAGTCAACAGAGCGGAACCCCCAGAGTCCTGAGCATGGAATCTATAAGGTTCTCCGTGGAGGAGGGTACACAACAACAGGATCAGACGTGAGAATCACCAGTCGGAGCAAGATGGTAGCAGACTTTCGGGACGAAACGATCGGCTTTCGATGCGCGATGACGGAGGCGAAAAGCAGAACCGACGGAGACCGAGCCGATGGGCGGTTTTCTAAAGAAAATCAAAATAGTAGAGTATCAGGAACACGGCCAAAATGATGTTGACAACCATTCCGGCCAAAACTATAATGTCGAACACTTTTGAGCTTTTTGCCATCGTGTTTTGTTGCTCCTCACGAAGAAAATCGTGTGAAGTTCATTAACATTAGGGACGGTTAGCTGTCAAGGAAGTCGGTTTCACATCACGTTCATGAGGAGAGCCGAAGGAGAAAAATAATGGGAGCGTATGCTGCGCAAAGCGATGCCAAAATTAAGCTGGGGAAAATGATTTTCTACATAACGGCAGCCGTGAGTGTGTGGTTCTTCTATTGGTTTGCTGGTATTCAATGCCCGTGCTGATGCGCGGGCTTTTTTATTTCTGAAAACTATGCCGGTGTCTTTTCGAGTTAGGGAGGCGTGAGCGATGGGGCAGACAATCTTCTACATTCTGATTTCCACGGTGATCTGCGTGATCTATTTTACGCTGGTCGACCATTTCTTAATGGACATGCAAGGACTCGACTATTGGTATCTATTCAGGAAGTGATGCTCGATCACCCCGGTCCTCCGAGACTTGAGGGCGTCATTTTTTTTCCAAGGTCTATTAACCCACATGCGTGATATGCATCAAGGAGGTAAGCCATGGGTCGAATAACCCGGAACAAGTTCCTGTCAATTGTCGCGCTCAGCGCGATGGTTGGCCTCCTCCTGCTGCCCATTCTGGTATCGATCCCTTCACTCGTTGGCGCCCAGGAAGCCCCTGCGGGCGCACCGGCTGATGCGGCGAAAAAGGACGGCGAGCAGAAAGTCGAAAAGGGTCGAGACGTCTATTACAAAACAGAAGGGATTGTCGTTGGCGCGCCTGCCCCAAAGACAACGGATAGTCCCAAGGACTATCCGAGGTACAACTTTGAAAGCAGGGTGCTCCTCTGGTTCGCCAACCAGCAGCATCTCTATTATGGTAGCTTCGTGTTGGCGGTGCCGATCTTCTGCATGATCATCGAGTTCATGGGGGTGGTGACGAAGGACAAGGCCTTGGCGAAAAAGTACGATCAACTGGCCTATGATTTTATCAAGATCAGCCTGACGGCCTATTCGCTGACTGCCATTCTGGGCGGTATTTTGATCTTTACCTTCCTCACGCTGTATCCCGCGTTCTTCAGTTATCTCTCCAGCATCTTCCGCCCGGTCATGCATATCTATGCACTCATGTTCGTGGCGGAGAGCGGAACCCTCTACATCTATTACTATGGATGGGACAAGATGAAAGAGGGCCTGCTGAAGTGGCTCCATCTCAGCATGTCGGTCATCCTGAACGTTATCGGGACTGTGCTGATGTTCCTGGCAAATTCGTGGATCGGGTTCATGATGTCACCGGCAGGCGTGGATGAGCAAGGACGTTACCTGGGTAACATTTGGCATGTCATCCACACGGCGCTGTGGAACCCGCTGAACCTTCACCGTATCCTCGGGAACATGGCATTCGGTGGCGGTGTGGTGGCCGCGTATGCAGCCTATCGGTTCCTCTCCGCGAAGACCGATGAGGATCGAGCGCATTATGACTGGATGGGTTACATCGCCATGGCGATCGGGGTCGCCTTTTTGATCCCATTGCCCTTCGCTGGATACTGGCTGATGCGGGAGGTATACGCCTACCGTCAGCAGATGGGGATTACACTCATGGGTGGGTTGCTGGCCTGGCTCTTCATCATCCAGGCGACCATGATCGGCATTCTATTCCTGAGCAGTAACTACTATCTCTGGCAGGCGCTGGGTCGGATGCGAGGTGCCGAGAAATATTTCAAGTACGTCAAGTACCTTGTGTTCATCCTGGTGTGTGGGTATTTAGTATTTATCACCCCTCACACGATGGTCATGACGCCGGCCGAGCTCAAGGCCATGGGTGGGCAGCAACATCCGGTGCTCGGAAACTACGGGGTCATGTCCGCGAAGAACGGTGGGATCAACGTCATCATCACCACTACCGTCTTGAGTTTCATCTGGTACATGCGCGGGAACAAGGAGTCCACGGTCTCCTGGGCCAAGTTCGGCAACATCTTCATGGGGACCTTCTTCTTCTGGGCGTACTTCAATATCATCTGGCTGGCCATCTATGGATACTACATCCCGGCCAACGTTAGAGTGGGATTGTCGGTGCCGCAGGTCGCGACGACCCTCTCTTGTCTCTTCTTCATGACGGCGTTGAACGGATTCATGATGAAGGGAGCCAAGCAATTGGGGCCGATTGAGTGGGGTAAGATTTCCGTCCGGTCTCAGTATGCCCTCATTATGTTGGCGACGGCCTTTACATGGATGATGGGGTTGATGGGGTATATTCGGTCTTCAGTACGGCTCTTCTGGCACGTGAATGAAATCATGCGCGACAACTCGCCCTGGGCCTACACCCATACGGTAGGGTTCGCCGCCAACATGATTTCCTTTAATGTGTTGTTCTTCTGGATCAGTATCCTCTTCGTCTTCTGGCTGGGGACGCTCGGTGTCAAGAAGATTCCGGTCGAAGCCAAGGCGCCGGTACCAGGAACTGCGCCACAGCCGGTTGGCGGCCACTAACTCGCGTTTATTCAAGCCTACTGGGGATGGGGTGTTTGAGGCACGACGCACCCCATCCTCTCTCCTTAGGAGGTTACGAACGTGGTTGAACTGTTGCAGGAAGCGCTCGCTATAGGCTGGCCGGCATTAGCGCTGTTGGTCGGCTTACTCGTGTATTTTCAGATGTCCATCTCGGATCCAGGGGTCAAGAAGCGGGCGGTCTTTAAGACCTTTATCGGGATCCTTGCGGCCCTCATGCTCTTTATCGCGATCGCCAACTACAAGATCAACTTTTTTGGTGAATCGCGACTGTTGCCGGTCTCTCTCGTGATGATTACCGCTCTCGCCTTCATGATGGGGCTGTATTTCGCGAAGGTCAGTGCACTCCTGAAGATCGGCGGGTTCATGTTCTTTGTGGCCGCGGCCTTGTCTGGTTATGGGAACTGGTTGCCGCAGGTAGAGGGGGGCTTCCCGCCGAAAGAAGAGAAGCTCGATTTCAGCTCGATGACGCCACAGCAACTTGCAGACGAAGGCGAAAAAATCATCTTCGGTGGGATTGGGCAGAACAAGGTGCAAGGTGCGATCGGTAAGGGACAGTGCCCGCTCTGTCACGCCTTCCATCAGGGGATGTTAGGGGAACGGGCACCGAACCTCATCGGCTTGCCTGACCGGGCAGGTAAGGAACGATTGGAGGACCCCCGTTATCACAAAGGGAAGCCACAAGACCGTGACACAGAGCAGAAAGAGGCGTTTCCTGGCGCTGGAACCGCTGAAAACGGTCAGGAATACATCGCCGAATCTCATGCCTGTCCGAGTTGCTTTGTCGTGTCCGGTTACGGGGTAAAAGGCACGAATGATAAGCAGAGCCCCATGCCAGCGATTCACAAGCCACCCATTTCTCTCACATTGCCAGAGTTGGCGGCTGTCGATACCTGGCTCTATGTTCGAGAGGGAAAGGAAGCTCCTTCATTCGAAGAGATCGTCAAGTCATACGAGAAATTCATTCCTGAAGCCGATCGTCCCAAGCCACAGGAAGAAAAACCCGCCGGTGCTGGAGCCGGTGCGTTGTTGGCTGACGGGACCGAGCCCGTCGATCAGATCTTTGCCAAAGCACAATGTGTGGTTTGCCATACTATTCCGGGAATTCCTGGCGCCGTCGGGACGCAAGGTCCCAAGCTTGTAGAAGGGACGAACGCACCAAGCCGGATCAAGGACCCGACGTATAAGGGCGCGGCGAAGAATACGCAGGAGTACATCATGGAATCGGTGGTGTCGCCGAGCACCTATGTGGTGAAGGGATTTCCTGATAACCTCATGCCTAAGGTATTTGGGCAAAGGCTCAGCGCCGGTGCGCTCAAGAAGATCGTCGACTATCTTTCGCAAGTACAAGAAGGCAAGGAGCCTCCAAAGATCTCATGAACTTGGTTGTCTTTCTCTCCTAGACCATAAGGGAGTTAACCGATGAAAGCACTAATGTCAGTCGGAGCGCTGATCGGGGTGATCGGGCTGCTCCTCCTCGTTGGGATGATTCTAGGGATCATCCCTTCGAACACTGTGCGGTTGATCGAAGGCTACATGCCGATGCAAATGCTCTTCGAGCTGGCCGCCTTTGTCGCAGGATTTACGGGTCTCAGTTACATGCTCGGCACAATGGGGATGGCGATTCCCCGCTTCTGGCAGGGCATCCTCTTCTGGGCTTTTGTCCTTCTGTACCTCAAGTACAGGGTCTATCCCCCCATTCCATTCAGCGTGCGAGCGATGTACGGCACGGTATCGCTCGTCGCCGTGTTCATGTGGATGAGCGGGAACGAGGACGATTGGAAGAGATTCAAGCAGCCGATCCTGAACGTCTTGGATGCGCAGTCCGGAATGAACAAGGCTTTGAGGTACGCGTGCCTCATTCTCCTGCCCGTCATTATTGGTGGGTTTTCATACAATGCGATGAAGCCCACTTCAGAGGAACCAATCGAATTGCGCACCGTCCATCCTGCTCCGCCGGCCAGCACGAAAGTGCATGGGAAGACCTATGTGCTGCAGACCTCGCAGAATCCGTATCGGGTCAACCCGGAAGGGAAGTACGACCAGGAGTACTCGAACGGCCTGATCGTCGAACAGGGTATGGGCCGGTTGATGAAGCCCAATGCCAACCCTTGGGATGAAAACGCGCAAGGGTACCTCAAGTATGTCCGTGAAGGTGGTGAGATCTTCTTCCAGAACTGCCACTTCTGCCACGGCGACAACCTGAATGGCCGCGGGCTCCATGCCTTCGCGTTTAACCCGATTCCGGCTAACTTTACGGACCCGGGAACAATCGCACAATTGCAGGAAACATTCATCTTCTGGCGTGTATCGAAAGGCGGCATCGGATTGCCGAACGAAAGCTTCCCGTGGGCATCGGTGATGCCACCTTGGGAACAACACTTGACGGTAGATGAGATTTGGAAGGTTGTACTGTTCGAGTATTGGCACACGGGATACTACCCCCGAACTTGGGACTAAGAGTAATTTTGAGCATTAACTCGATATCGATGAGATGAGGTTCACAATGAGGAAGGTCAGGTGGAACGGCAAGAGGATTCTGATCTTGGCGTCGGCTTTCGGGATCTTCATGGTCTCGGGGAGTGCCGGGGTTTGGACCTATGCGCAAGAGGCTCTTCCGGAGGGGTTCAAAAAAGGAGAGTTGGCTCCAGCTCCTCCCGCGGAGATGATTGAAGCGGGCAAGCGGGTGTATTTTACGAAATGCGTGTGGTGCCACGGAGTCGACGGAGCCGGTGACGGCCCCGGAGCGGATCGTTTGTGGCCGCGCCCGCGCAACTTTAATCAAGGGACGTTCAAGATTCGGCATACGGCCAGCGGCGAGTTGCCACTGTTCAATTACAACGAGAGGGTCCCTGACTCGGGGAAGAATGACCTGCTCGATACGGTCACGCACGGGCTGCCAGGCTCCGCGATGCCTCCCTGGGAAGGGATTCTGACCGAGGAGCAGCGGCTTCAGGTGTTAGCCTTCGTCACGACGCAGCTCGTGAAGGATCGGAAGTTTACCGACAAGGAGAGCGAAACCGTGACGGTCCTTCAGTTGAGCGACATCAAGCCGGTCCCGCCGACCGAGGAGAGCATCAAGCGGGGTTCCGAGCTGGTAGTCGAAAAGAAGTGCATCGAGTGTCATGGCGTTACCGGCCGGGGTGATGGGAACGCGTTCAACCTGAAGGATGACTGGGGGTTTGCCATCCAGCCGGCGGATTGGCATAAGTGCTGGAATTTCAGGGGAAGCAGGCAGGATGCGTACAACGTCAGGAATATTTTCAGAACGTTCTCGACGGGGATCAACGGGACTCCGATGCCGTCCTTCGCCGACAGCACCACGATCGAGGAACGGTGGCACATCGCGAATTTCGTCCAGTCGCTTTGTGAACGAGATCACGACGGGAATCCCCTCCCGATCGATCCCTTGACCGACAAGCCGAAGATCAATTTCGTGATTCCTTCCGGCTTCGTGGAGGGGGACATCTCGGATGATCCGGAGAGTGAGATGTGGACGAAGCAGCCGCGCCGGTATGTGGCGATGGGCGGGCAGATTACCCATAAGCCGCGCAATTTCGTGAACCGCATCGATGACATTTGGGTGAAGTCACTCTATAACGACAAGCACGTCGTGTACTTGATCCAATGGGATGACCGGACCAAGAGCGTCGCGACGGGGAAGCTTCCCTGGGCTCCCACGCAAGTGAACGTCGAGCAATTCGGGGTTGTCGAGCAGCCGCCGAAGACCGGCGAGGCCGGCTCGATTGCGGCGAAGCAGAATAACTATACCGTCTACAACGATGCGTTAGCGATGCAGTTCCCAGTGAAATGGCAGGAAATTCCGCCGCCCTTCAAGCCTCGTTATTTGTGGGGCGATCAGAAGTTTGCTGCCGATATCGTGAAGTGGGAGGCCGACGGTTCGATCCGGGCCTTCAAGGGGACCGGTTGGGACCAGGACTTCGAAGAGCGTGACAGTTATGAAGAGTTTTTGAAAGTTCTCAAGGGAGAGTGGAAAGATGGTCGTTGGACGCTTATGATCCAGCGCCCGCTTGGGAACAAGAAGGATCAGGACTACGACGAAGATACGTTCTTTGAGGTTGGCAAGTACATCCCGATTACCTTCTTTGCCTGGGATGGTCATAACGGCGATGCCGGTCGTAAGATGGCCGTATCGGCCTTCTACTATGCCTTTCTCGAGCCGCCGATTCCGAAGGAAGTTTACATTTATCCCGCATTGATTGCGTTCGGGGTGGTGATCCTTGAGGGATGGGTTCTGACGCGTCGCGCGAATAAGAAGAAGGGGAAGATGCTGTAGGGGATATTTCTCAGAAGGGCTGTGTCGATTGAGAATGGGGGGTGGGGCCGTCCCACTCCCCATTTTGTTTTTCGGCGAGGTCGTGTGTCGGCTGTCGGCTGTAAACTAAGGGACATTGCGGGCGTTCTGCTCGCCGGCGGCCAAAGCCGCCGAATGGGGCGGGATAAGCGGTTCCTGTCCCTCGATGGACGCTCGCTCCTTGAGCGAACCCTCTCGGTCCTGGAGCAAGCTTGTGAGGAAATTCTGATCGTGGTCGCGCGGCCCGCTCCCGAGCTCGGGTGGCTGCGGCATCGGGTAGTGACGGATGCGGTTCCGAACAGCGGAAGCTTGGGAGGCCTGTATACAGGGCTGCTGGAGGCGGCTGCGCCCCGTATTTTCGCCGTCGCCTGTGACATGCCCTTTCTAAGTCCGAAAGCCATCTCCTACTTGGCCGACAAGAACTCCGCTGCGGACATCGTCATGCCGCAACTTGAAACAGGTCTGCAGCCCCTGCATGCGGTTTACCACAAGCGGTGTCTTCCCGCCATCGAAGGAATGCTCAGTCGACGCTCGCTGACGATTCATGATCTGGTGAAGGACCCCGATCTTCGCGTCAGGCTCGTGACCGAGGCTGAGTTGAAGGCGATAGACCCGCTCCTCCTATCGTTCCTGAACATCAACACCCCGGAAGACCTCGAGCGCGCGCGGATGTTGACGAGCACATGAGCACAACCTCGGAGTCCTCAGACCGTGCAGAGACACCGGTCCTGGTGATCCATCCGGGAAGCCTCGGCGACGCGCTTCTCTCTCTTCCCGCCTTGCGAGCGATCCGTCATCAATTCGGTACCGGGGATCTCGCCCTGCTGGCCAAGCAGGAGGTGGCGGAGTTGCTCGCCCTCTGTCGTGAGGTGGACTGTACCTTCTCCATCGAAGGACCGACGTTGTCCTGCCTCTTGAGCGATGGGGGAGCGTTGCCGGTCCGTGTGCAGCAATGGTTCGACCGTCGTCCTTCGGTCGTGGCCTGGATGGCCGACTCCGACGGCAGGCTAGAGATCGCCCTGCGGCATTTCGGGTGTCGGCGCATCATCGTGCGTTCGCCGATGGATGAGGCGATACATGCCATCCATCAGGCGGATCGATTTCTTGAGACGCTGGGCATTGAGAGGGCGTCTCCGACGGTGCCACCCATGCTGAATCTTCCTCCCGAGACGAGACAGCACGGGATCGATCTGCTCTTGGGGATGATCGGGAACTCCTCCCGCCCGATAGTATTCGCACATCCTGGCAGCGGGAGCCGCGTCAAATGTGTCGCGCCGGGCGTGCTCGCACGTCTGTGCGAGTCCTTATCGGTCGATGGGATCACGGTGATTCTCGTCGAAGGTCCGGCGGATGCCGAAGCGACCGCTGAGGTTCACCGGCTCTGCCCACGAGTTCCGGTGCTTCGCGATCTTTCACTCGGCGCGCTCGCATCTCTGCTGGTTCAGGCGGATCTGTTCGTCGGTCATGACTCCGGCTTGTCCCATCTGGCGGCTGCCCTTGGGATCCCCACCGTCGCGATCTTCGGCCCCACCGACCCGGCGAGATGGGCTCCGTTGGGTCGACACGTGACCGTCATCCGCGGCGGGCCGTGCCATTGTGCGACATGGGCGATGGTGAGCCGATGTTCTGGACGACCCTGCCTTGAAATCCGGGATGATCAGCTTGCGCAGCGTTGCCTTAGCGTGATGGCGCATTCACGAGAGCAAACCTGCCCCTAGAGTGTGAGCCTTGTCTCCACCATCCTGGTGTGCTAGAGTGCCGAGATACTTTTTCCTTATTCTGTGCAGACTTACGAGAGCGTTCGATGGGTCACAGCGTGGTCTACGACGAAGTCAGTCGGCTGATTCAGGACGCTTTGACTTCGGCCAAGGAAAAAGGGCAGCTCAAGATGGAATCTCTCCCGGTCATTACTCTTGATACGCCCAAGCGGCCGGAGTGGGGAGATCTCGCCACGACTGTCGCCATGACGCTTGCCGGCACGGAACAACGAGCACCCTACGACATCGCGCAGATCATCGTCGATAACCTCTCTCAGCGAGACGCGCTCTTTGACCGTGTCGACATCGTCCGTCCGGGCTTTCTCAATCTCACCCTGAAACCTGCGCGATGGCTCGATGTGCTCATCGAAATCGAGCGGTCGGGACGAAGCTATGGCCGGTCTGACCTCGGAGCGGGGCGGCGGGTCTTGGTGGAGTTTGTCAGCGCCAACCCTACGGGTCCGTTGCATGTCGGCCATGGTCGCGGAGCCGCAGTCGGTTTGGCGCTCAGCAACGTGCTCAAGACGGCCGGATACGACGTCGTCACCGAGTACTACATCAACGATGCCGGCCGGCAAATGAAGCTGCTCGGTCAGTCAGTCTTCGCTCGCTATCAGGCCCTGTTCGGCCGGTCCGTGCCGTTGCCCGAGGACGGGTATCAGGGCGACTATATTCGCGAAGCTGCCGGCCGGCTCAAGGAGGAAGTGGGGACCGAGCTTGTCGAAATCGACCCGGCTCGCGCCGAGCAGCGGTGTCAAGAGCTGGCTTATGAGCAAATGCTCGGCAAGATTCGAGAGGATCTGGAAGCGTTCGGCCTTCGGTTCGATTCATGGTGCAGTGAGGCCAAACTCCTGTCGGCCGGTGCCGTCGATCGGGTACTCGATGACCTGCGAGGCAACGGTCTCCTATTCGAAGAGCAGGGCGCACTGTGGTTTCGCTCATCCAAGTTCGGCGATGAGAAGGACCGAGTGGTGCGCAAGCAAGACGGCGAATATACCTATCTGGCGTCGGATATTGCCTACCACCGTGACAAGTTGCTGCGAGGGTATGATCTGCTGATCGACGTCTGGGGGGCCGATCATCACGGGTACATTCCCAGAATGCAGGCCGTGGTGCAGGCTTACGGCTATTCCAAAGACCGGCTGAAGGTCGTGTTGGTCCAGATGGTGACCTTGCTGCGTGGCGGGAAGAAGGTGGAGATGTCCAAGCGGGCGGGAGAGTTCATCACACTCCGCGAGGTGATCGACGAAGTCGGAGCGGATGCGGCGAAGTTCTTGTTCCTCGTCCGTCGATCGGATACCCCACTCGATTTCGACCTGGACGTGGCCAAGCAACGGTCGGCCGACAATCCGGTCTATTATGTTCAGTATGCCCATGCCCGGGTCGCGAGCCTGTGGCGGGTCGCTGAGCAGCGCGGTGTGAAGTGCCCACGTCCAAGCGAGACCGATCTGGGACCGCTGACTCATCCCGATGAGTTGGCGCTGCTCCGAAAGCTGGCGGCCTACCCGGGGATGCTGTGCGACAGCGCAACGGCGCTGGAACCACATCGGATCACCTATTATCTTCAGGACCTCGCCTCCCTGCTTCATACCTATTACAACAAACACCGCATCCTTCCCGTCGCCGGGGACGGAGAGATGGGCGGCCGCTCATGCGACTCGAAAGAGCATGGAGGCACCTCGGAACAAGAAGAGGTGACCCCGGCATTGACGGCCGCGAGGCTGGCCCTCTTGTGGGGGGTCCAGCAGGTGATACGGAACGGATTGGACCTGCTCGGGGTGACATCTCCCGAACGAATGTAGAGAAAACCGACTGAGCGAGCATGGAGTTTTCAGTCACAGCTTGGGACACGGGAAGCCGCGCGCGCCTGGGACGGCTGACCACGCCGCACGGGACGGTCGTCACGCCGGCGTTCATGCCGGTGGGGACGCTGGGGCCGATCAAGAGCCTTGAGCCTGACGAGGTACGGTCATTGGGCTTCGGGCTGATCTTGAACAATGCGTACCACTTGTACCTGCGTCCCGGCCATCAGGTGGTGGGGGACGCAGGGGGGCTCCATCAGTTCACTGGATGGCCCGGCGCGATTTTGACCGACAGCGGCGGATTTCAAGTGTTCAGTCTGGCCAAACTCTGTCGTGTCATGGATGAGGGAGTCAGTTTCAGGTCTCATCTCGACGGATCCTTGCACGTCATCACGCCGGAGAAAGCGATCGAGATTCAGGAGACTCTGGGTGCCGACATCATCATGGCCTTCGACCAATGCGTCGCCTTGCCGGCCCCGGAAGAAATGGTAGAAGACGCGACCCGCCGTACCGCGCTCTGGGCGCGCCGCTGCCTTTCGGCGAGGCGGCGAAAGGATCAGGCCCTGTTTGGGATCGTGCAAGGCGGGCTCGATCAAAGGCTGCGGGTGGCCGCGGCCCGTGAGCTTGTGTCGCTCGGGTTCGATGGCTACGCCATCGGAGGCCTGTCGGTCGGGGAGTCGAAGGCGGACATGTACGCCACTCTGGATGCGACGACACCGGAGCTGCCGGCGGACAAGCCCCGCTATCTGATGGGGGTTGGGCAGCCGGAAGACTTGATCGAAGGGATCGCGCGGGGGATCGATCTCTTCGACTGCGTGATCCCTTCCCGGCATGGCCGTACAGGCTGGTTGTTCACCTCGCGTGGGCGCGTAGTGATCAAACAGGCTCAGTATATGCGCGACGAGCGGCCTGTCGATCAGACATGCGGGTGTCCTGTCTGCCGGCGGTATTCCCGCGCCTACTTGCACCATCTGTTCAACGTCAAAGAGATGCTGGGCGCACGGCTCAACACCATTCATAACCTGTGGCACTTTGCGAACCTCGTGGAGGGGGTGAGGGCGGCGATCGCCGCGGGGACCTTCGGGCAATTCCGGGAGGAGTTCCATCGGCGCCGTCATGTCGACGACGCCGGTACGACGGCCGACGTCGCCGCGGACCTGTCGTCCCTGCGCACGGTATAAGGAGCGACCGCACGATGGACTTCATCTCACAGGCGTGGGCGCAAGGATCGGGGGGAAGCGGGGGAGGCACGAGCAGCCTGGTCTCATTGGTCCCGTTCGTGCTCATTTTCGTGATTTTCTATTTTCTGCTGATCCTTCCGCAACAGAAGCGCCAGAAACAGCAGAAGGCGTTGTTGGAGGCCTTGAAGAAGGGGGACAAGGTCATCACGGCCTCCGGCATTTGGGGGACCGTGACGAATCTGGGGAAGGATACGGTCACGCTGCAGATCTCCGACAACACGAAGATCAAGATCCAGCGCGAACAGATCGCCCGGTTGAGAGGCGATGAGGAAGACTGACGCGGCGCTTCGTTCAGGAAGGGTGATGGACTCATGAAAAAAGTCGGTGGGCGCGTGGCCTTGTTGGTGTTCGTGGTCGCCGTGTCGTTCGTGTTCTTTCTTCCGTCCTATCAGCCGCTCTATCAGCAATTGCCGGGGTGGCTCCGGGCCGTGCTTCCGAACAAGGGGATCACCCTTGGTCTGGACCTGCAGGGGGGGATCCACCTGGTTCTGGAGGTGGAGGAGGACCGGGCGGTCGAGATTGCCGTCGAACGCGCGGTCGTGGCCATCCAGGACGAGCTCGTCGACAAGAAGCTGCCGGTCGAGTCGGTAAAGCGCACCGGTCCGATCCACATCACCCTGTCGTTCCAGAACGTCGATCTCAAGCCCCAGATCCAGAAGGTCTTGGACGATTTCCCGACGTTTTTCGAGATTGAATCGGCCGCGACCGCCAACGCCCTCGTCTGGGAGCTGCGGGATACTGAAATCAAACGCATCAAAGACTCGGCCATCAACCAGGCACTGGAGACCATTCGTAACCGTATCGACCAGTTCGGCGTAGCGGAGCCGTTGATCCAGCGTCAGGGGCTCAAGCAGATCGTCGTCCAATTGCCGGGCATCAAGGAGCCGAAGCGGGCGAAAGATCTCATCAAAGAAACGGCGCTCCTCGAATTCAAGCTCTTGGACGAGGACAATCTGCTCAAGCTGAACTTGCCCGCTCGCGTGCGCAAGGGCAAGGAGCAGGAAGACGTGCTGCGACAGTTCGCCGACAAGGTGCCGGAAGGGGACGAGATCCTCTTCGAGCGGGTGGTCGATAAGGACACGGGAGGATCCGAGTATCTCATCCCGTTTCTCGTGAAAAAGCGGGTGTTGCTGACCGGCGACGTGCTCAGCGACGCCCGCGTCGCCATCGGTCAATTCAATGACCCGTACGTGTCGGTCACGTTCGATGCCAAGGGAGCCAAGGAGTTCGACCGGATCACCGGCGAGAACGTGAAGAAACGCATGGCGATCGTGCTTGACAATACGATCTACTCGGCGCCGGTCATTCAAGAACGGATCAGCGGAGGCCGGGCTCAGATCACCGGCACCTTCACGACGCAAGAGGCCAACGACTTAGCCATCGTCCTGCGGGCCGGGGCGCTTCCAGCACCGCTGAAGATCGTCCAGGACCTCACGGTCGGGCCGTCCTTGGGGCAGGACTCCATCGACAAAGGTCTGCTCTCGACGCTGATTGCCGGCGCGATGGTGGTGCTGTTCATGATGATCTACTATCGGCTCTCCGGCGTGATCGCGGATGCGGCACTGGTCCTCAATCTCATCTGCCTCATCGGCTCGCTGGCCGCCCTCAACGCCACCCTGACGTTGCCGGGGATCGCCGGCATCATCCTGACGATCGGGATGGGCGTGGACTCCAACGTCTTGATCTTCGAGCGGATCCGCGAAGAGATCCGGCAAGGAAAGCCGGTCCGCCTGGCCGTCGACGGCGGGTATGACAAGGCCTTGTTGACCATCATCGACTCGCACGTCACGACGTTGATTACAGGCTTTGCCCTGTTCTTGTTCGGTACCGGGCCGATCAAAGGGTTTGCCGTGACGCTCTGTTTGGGTATCGCCATCAACCTGTTCACGGCCCTGGTGGGCACCAAAGTGGTCTTCGATGTCATCAATCAGCGGCAGAAGGTGGAACGGCTGAGCATTTAGCAAGGGGACCTTATAGCGAAGAGCGAACAGCACACAGCGAATAGCTGAGCAGAGGAGTTCGGAAAAGCTGCTCGCTACTCGCTGTTAGCTGCGCGCGCTGTTCTGAGGGAATGTATGCTCGAGATTCTCGGCAAGACGAACATCGACTTCATGGGGAAGCGTTACATCGCGTTCGTGTTTTCCGGCATCATGGTCACCCTGGGCCTGATCGCTCTCGTGCAAGTCGGGCGGGGGGCGGCCAACCTTGGGATCGATTTCGCCGGCGGCACCGCCGTCCAGTTGAAGTTCTCCCAACCGCTCAGAATCGAGGACGCCCGGAAGGCGTTGGAGGCCAATGGCCTGGGAGACGCGGAACTGCAGGAGTTTGCCCAGGACAACAAGCTGCTCATCCGGGTCAAAACCTCGACGACGATCGAGGAAAAAGTGGCCGACCGGGTGGTCGCCCTGTTCGGCAAAGAGTTCCCGGGCAACCTGCTCGTGGTCGATTCCAGCACGGAGATCGGCCCGACGATCGGGCAGAAGCTGCAACAAGACGCGCTGATCGCGATCGTGATTTCCTTCGCCGGCATCATCCTTTATATTGCGGCGCGGTTCGAGCTGCGGTTCGGCGTGGCGGCGGCCCTGGCCACCTTCCACGACGTCCTGGCGGTCCTGGGGGCCTTCTACGTGCTCGACAAGGAGATCACGCTCTTGGTGGTCACGGCCTTGCTCACATTGGCCGGCTATTCCCTCACCGACACGGTAGTGGTGTTCGACCGGATCCGCGAGAACCTTCGATTGCGGCGACGGGACAGCATCGAGACCGTGATCAACAACGGAATCAATCAAGTGCTGAGCCGCACGATCGTCACCAGCCTCACGGTCGTGCTGGTCTTGATTCCGCTGACGCTCGCGGGGGGCGAAGTGCTGCATGATTTTTCCCTGGCGCTGCTCTGGGGAGTCATTTTCGGCACCTACTCCTCCGTGTTCGTCGCGAGCCCCTTACTGATCATCTGGCCGGGGGGGCCGGGCCGGCTGCTCAAACGCGGCTAGGAATCGGCCGCAGACCGGGCTGCACGGGAGGGGGCTGGGGCGATAGAATCAAGGCTGAGTTTACCTAGCTTCATCACCCACATGCCAATCTGGAGTCGGTCTCACAGTCTCCAGCGCAAGATCATCGCGGCCATCGTCCTGGTCGGTCTCCTCCCTCTGTCCCTGTCCCTTGCCATCACCTACGTGGAAGAACGCCGCGCCCTCCGCGAGACGATCGGGGCGAACTTCCGGGAAGTGGCGGAGGAAGCCGCGCGCCGGGTCGAAATGCAGGTGACGAGGGCGATGAACGAAGCCCAGCAGCTTGCCACGACGCCGTTTCTCCGTACCGCGGTCACCGAAGCCAATCGCACGTACGAAGGGAAAGGACCGAGCCAGGTCCAGGCGATGATTCGCGATTGGCAACAGCGATGGCGAGCGCGTGATCGGAAAAGCGAGTTTCCCGCCTTCATCAATCAGATCGTGACCAACTACCTCATTCGCTGGCACGACATCAGGCGGGCCGACTACGTGGGTATTTTGGTCATCGATGATCATGGCGCACTGGTTCTCAGCTCGATTCCCCAGGTCGAGTATTATTACGGCAAGAGCAGTTGGTGGCAGGCGGTGGCCAAGGACAACGCGGGGCGCGTTTATGTGAGCGACATCCACTTCGAGCCGATGTTCGGAACCCATGTCGTCAACGTGTCGGCGCCCATCATGACCGAAGACCGCCATGGAGTGATCGGCGTCGTCACCATCCTAATCCGGCGGGATACGCTGTTCCATGCCATTTCCGATGTGTCGATCGGTCGCACGGGACATGCCATGTTGATGAACTCGGAAGGGAGCCCGCTCCTGTGTCCCGTGTTGGCGTTGGAGGCGCATTCCATCACCCCGCAGTTGGTCGAGGCGTTGGCCGGGAACTCTCCCGGCTGGGCGGTGGCGGGGGACGATACACATGGAGGCCGGAATTCTTTGGTCGGTTTCGCTCCGGTGCGTCTCGGGGACTCGTTGCTGCCGGACAGCCTCGGGGGCCAGCGATGGGTCACGCTCGTTCGGCAGGACCCGGAAGAGTCGTACGCCCCGCTCCGGCTCTTGGTCTGGAAGGTGACGTGGTACGGCCTCGTGGTGCTGGCCGTGTTGCTGGGAACGGGAAGCGTGGTCGCCCGGAGAATCGCCAGACCGATTCGATCCCTGCACGAGGGCGTCCAAGAGATCGGGCATGGGCGTCTTGACCGACGGATCGTCTTGCGGACGGGGGACGAGATCGAAGACTTGGCCGAGGCCTTCAACCGGATGGCGGCCAATCTGAGGCAATCGTTCAATCAGCTCGAACAACGCATCACCGAAATCCGTCGCCTGGAGGAGAAGTACCGGGATTTGATCGAGCATTCGCCGGAGATGATCTGCCAGCTCGACAAGTCCGGGCAATTCGTGCACGTGAACAAGACCGGCCTTGAGAAGCTGGGCTATCGCCTTGATGAGATGCTGCGACTGCGTCTTTGGGAGATCGTGCCGCGGGGCCGTGAGTTGGAAATCCTCGGCTATCTGGAGCGGCTGATGTCCCAGGGCCACAGCACGATCGAAACGGTCTTTGTCGCGAAGGATGGAAAGCTCATCGACGTTGAGATCCATGCCACGGCGCTGTTCGACCAGGAAGGCGGCGGGCTCCTGCATTCCCGGGCCTTCGTCCGTGACATCACGCAGCGGAGACAACTGGAAAAGCAAGTTGAGCGTTATACGACGAAGCTGGAGCAGGCGGTGCAGGAGCGCACCGAACAGTTGGTCGCATCGCAGGCGCGCTACAAGGCCCTCTTCGACCTGGTGGCCGACTCCGTCTTCATGGTCGATGCCACGGGAACCATCGAGGCCGTCAACAAGCGCGAAGAACAGGCCCTGGGCTACCCGGAACAGGACATGCTCGGAAAGAACGTCCTGGATATCATCCTTCCCCCGTACCATGACCACATGCGTGCGTTGCTCACGAAGATCGCGGAGGGACAGCGGCAGCTCCCCACCTGCGAGGTGCGTGTCTGGGACGTCGTGCACCGCGAAACCCCCGTCGAGATGGACTTGATCCGCGTCGGCAGCGACCAGAAGCCGCTCATCATGGTCCAGATGCGGGACATCACGGATCGCAAACGTCTCGAACGCCAGATGGAGACGTACCGCGAGGAGCTGGAGCTGAAGGTCAGGGAGCGGACGAGGGAAATCGAAGAGACCAAGCGCTATCTCGAAAACCTCCTCGAAAACGCCAACGACGTCATCTACACGCTCGACGCGGATCAACGCTTTACGTACGTCAACAGCAAGGTGGCAGCCTGGGGGTATCGGAAAGAGGATCTCATCGGACGACCCTACCTGTCGCTCCTTTCAAAGCGTCATCGTGGCCGTCGACTGAAGAACACCCTCGACATCGGGACCAAGCAGGTCTACGAAGTCGAAGTCGTCACGCGGACGGGTGAACACCGGACGGCGATGGTGAGCGTGTCGCCGCTGTTCGGCGCGGACGGGAGGATTCTCGGCGTGCTCGGAATCGCCCGGGACATGACGGAGAAGAAACAATTGGAGCAACAGATTCTCAGCGCGGAGAAGCTCGCCTCGATCGGGAAGCTGGCCGCCGGGGTGGCTCATGAGATCAACAACCCCCTCGGGGGAATCTTGAATTGCCTCTATAACCTGCGCAAGGGCGTGCTCACCCCGGCGCGGCAAGAAGAGTACCTGGTCTCGATGGAAGACGGCTTGCGACGAGTTCAGAAGATCGTCCGGCAGCTCCTCGATTTTTCCCAGCAGCATGAACCGGAGCTCTCGCTGACGGGGATCAACAACGTGGTCGAACGTGTCTTGGTGCTGACGAACCACTTGTTCGCTCCGAACCAGATCGCGTTGGAGAAACACTTGGGACGGGATCTGCCGGATGTAATGGTCGATCGGCACATGATCGAACAGGTGCTGATGAACCTGATCCTGAATGCCGTCCAGGCCATGAAGAGCGGCGGCACGCTCTGGATCCGCACGACGGCCGCGGAGGGCCAGTGTTACGTGGAAGTGAAAGATACGGGGTGTGGAATCCCGGCATCGGTGCTCCCGAGAATTTTTGATCCGTTCTTTACGACGAAGAGCGAGGGAGAAGGCACCGGGTTGGGGTTGTCGGTGAGCCTCGGCATCGTGGAACGTCACGGCGGTAAGATCCTGGTGGAGAGCGAAGTCGGGAACGGCACCACGTTTACGCTGTGCCTGCCGGTCACCCGCGAGCGTGTCGCCCTTGGGAGATCTGCCGGATGAATCTGAGCGTTCTGATCGTCGATGACGAGCCCTTGATGCGGCTTTCGATCGTGGATGCTCTCCAGGCGGCGGGCTATGAGGTCCATGCCGCGGCGACCGGGACCGAAGGGCTGCAAGCGCTGAGCACGCGCTCCTTCGACCTGGTGATCACCGATCTGCGCTTGCCCGGGGCGGACGGCCTGACGGTGCTCAGCCGGTGCAAGGAACGCGCGCCGCAGACCGAGGTGGTGATGATCACCGCGCATGGATCGGTCGAGACCGCCGTGGGCGCGATGAAAGCGGGCGCCTACGACTACATCACGAAGCCGTTTCAAATGGAGGAGCTGCTGCTCCTCGTCGAGCGGGTCGGCAAAGTCATCGCGCTGCGACGCGAGAACCTCCGACTGCGGGAAGCGTTGGAAGAGCAGGCGAGTTTCGAAGGGATTCTCGGCCGCAGCGAGAAGATGCGCCGTGTGTTGGAGACGATCAAGCTCGTGGCGTCCACAGACTCCACCGTCCTCATCGTGGGAGAAAGCGGGACGGGGAAGGAGTTGGTGGCCAATGCGTTGCACCAGCACAGCTCCCGAAAAGATCTGCCCTTGATCAAGGTGAGCTGCGCGGCTCTGCCGGAGACGCTCCTGGAGGCGGAGCTCTTCGGCCACGAGAAAGGAGCCTTCACCGGCGCGCTTCGCCAGCGACGGGGCCGCTTCGAGCTGGCACATCGAGGGACACTCTTCTTGGACGAGATCGGTGAGATCTCACCGGTGGTGCAGGTGAAACTTCTCAGGGTCCTGCAGGAGCGTCAGTTCGAACGGGTGGGCGGCAACCAGACGATCGAGGTCGATGTGCGTGTGGTCTGCGCTACGCAAAAGGACCTGAAAAAGGAGGTGGCGCAGGGGCGCTTCCGGGAGGATTTGTATTACCGGCTGAACGTCGTCCAGGTGGTGATCCCGCCCCTGAGGGAACGACAGGAAGATATCCTTCTGATCGCGTCCCACGTGCTACTGAACCGCGCCGCTCGAATGGGCAAGACGCTCAAGGGCTTCTCCCAAGCCACCAGTGAATTGCTGTCTCGATATTCGTTCCCCGGCAATGTCCGGGAGCTCGAGAACATCGTCGAACGGTCCGTGGCCTTGGGGCGGGACCACGAAGAGATCCAACCCTGGGACCTGTGCGGCTTTCAGAATTGTCCCTTCCGAGGAGGGGACCCTCAGGAATCCTGCGGCTTCTGCGCCGAGGGGTTGACGGGGGGCAAGAAACGAATCGACGTGCCCCTGACCTCGTTGTCGACGGCTCGGGAACAGTTTGAACGGGACTACATCCTGTCGGTGCTGGCGCGCGTGGAGGGCAATCGCACAGCCGCTTCCCAGATCCTAGGGTTGTCCCGCAAGGGGCTGTGGGAGAAGTGCAAGCGCTACGGCATTCCGTCGGAGCGGAACGGCCAAGAGGCAGAGGACGAGGGGGAGTAGGGAAGGCGGCGGGGTGGCATGCCCTTCCGCTCCAGCGCCTCCCGGAACGGCCCTTTCGGACTCATCACCCATCGCAGGCTGGAAACGCAATGGGTACCCGGCGGAATCCTTCGGAAATTCCTTCGCGGACTCCGCACCCGCCGGGCGGGTACCCGGTTTCCGCTTTCCTTCCCGGCAAAGTCTCGATGGGCACCCCGTTTCTCCGGCGAATTACGCTCCAGGGCATGCCATCCCTGTCATTCAGGCTTCAGCAAATAAAAAAATAGAAAGGTGACAGGCCGCTTCCAAGCCCGTCGCCTTTAATGCTTCGCTACGGTTGGTGAGCCGCTTCAGTCGCCAGTGCTCTCAAAAAAATTGTTTACCCCGAGCCTGTCGAAGGGCCCGCTTTCTTTAAGCGCCATCAGGGGCCCGCTTACCTCGCGACCCTACTTTTTAGAGAAAGGCGGGAAAAGACGCCCTCCTGCCTTTTCCCTTGACCGCTAGGCGGTTGGGAGAGGGATGATCGCGGGTGGCCGAAATGTTCGAATCCCCCGTAACGGTTCTGGTTCTCCATGGCCCTGCCTGGGGGAATTCGCTAGACTGATAATCGGACGGGGCGAGCCATGGGAGTGCAGGAACTCTTACAGTCCAAGCGCGATGAGATTCTCCGCATTGCGGCCAAGCACGGTGCGCATAACGTGCGTGTCTTCGGATCCGTGGCGCGGGGGGAAGCAGACGAAGAAAGCGACGTGGATTTCCTCGTCGAAATGGAGTCAGGGCGCAGTCTATTTGACCTCGGCGGTCTTCTCATTGACCTTGAAAACTTACTTGGCCGACATGTTGACGTAGTCACTGAACGGGGATTAAAACCTCGTATCCGCACTCGCGTGTTGAATGAAGCCGTCGCGCTATGAGGGATCCTCGCGAACGGTTCCTGGACATGCTGGAAGCCATCGACCATATCGAACGTTACGCCGTTCATGGGCGCCAGGCCTTTGAACGGGACGAGCTGATTCAGAACTGGTCGCCACCTTCAGAACATCGGCGAAGCTGCGCGCGGGCTTCCGCTGGACATGCTCGCCAAGGCCCCAGATATCCCATGGTCCAAAATCATCGGCATGCGCCATATCCTGGTCCATGACTATTATCAATATCGATAAGGACTTGGTATGGGATGTGGTTGAACGCGATCTGCCCGATCTCAAGCGCAAAGTGGAAGCCATCCTGCGGGAACTAGCCTAGCGCGCATTATTCATGAACGCTTCTGCTGCAATCGCGGATTCGCCGCTGCGACAAGCCTGCGTGCGGCCTTTCAGCAGGCGGGCGGGCTCGCCGCTCGGTCGGTCAACATACTGTTTCAAGTATGCCTCCCTCCCTCGCGCCTCCACGCGCCCGTCTCGCTTGGCGACTCCGCAATTTCGCGACGAACCGTCATGAATAATGCGCGCTAGCGAGATAAGGAGCGTGGCGATCCAGTCTTCCTTCTGTGCTCGCGCACCTCGCACATCTGATATTTGAGATGGAGCTATGGTAGACGATGTGCTCGGTGGACGCGCGCAGTTGAAGGGAGACCGGGCCGCGCTCGTAAGAAAAGGTGGGCCGATTCGCTGTCAGAAAGATAGAGTGGGTGAGGGACAAGGCGCCCGAAGCCTTGTCCCTCACTCGGACAAGAACCCGCAATGGTGTCCCCGTTGTTCTTCCCAAGCCCGGTGCTGCCATACGTTCCGTCATTCGTTCAGGATCCACCTCCTTGAGGACGGTTGCGACATCAGGATCATCCAAGAACCGCTGGGCCACAAAGACTTCAAGACCACGATGCTCTATACCATGTCCTCAACCGGGGCCCGCGAGGAGTCCGGAGCCCAGCCGACGGCTTGTGACGCTGGTGAAGGGTGCAGCGTCTTATACGGAACCAGATAAGACCACGCGTGGATATGATGCAGAGATGATCCGAGACGAAAGCACTTGGACATAGGTCGCAATCCTGGCAGACTACCGCACGGGTCTTATCCAGCATCACACGACTTCTGTCATCTTATACTGAACCAGATAATACATAGTTAGGCCTCAACGATCAGCAGGGGAATTGGACATGGCACAATCGCCCACTGCCGCATTGGTTTTGCTGAGTCTTGCGGCCTCGGCATGTGCTCCCGCGCCCACCACCTATCTGAAGCCCTTCGCCGTCGGTGGACAGTACACGAGAAGCATTTGCGCTGGCGCTGCCGGCCCTGAGGATCGGCTCGTTCTAGCTGGTCCTGATGGCGTCATGATCGGTGTTGAGAGCTACTCGCTCGAGGAGGTGAGCGTGATCGTGCGCGCTAGTCGGCCGCCAAGCACATCGCCTTCTGAGAGGGTGGGGACAGAGTTCAGTGTCATACTGCATATCCCCGCCGGGCAAACCGTTCGATTTGCCTCACGATCGTTCTTTCTGACTAATCAGGTGACACACACAGTTCATCAATACGAGGCGGTGAGCGTCCTCGACTACGTGGATGCGAGAGTGCTTCTCGATGGCCCGGTTGCCGCCATGCAATCCGGCGACGACTCATCCAGGGTCCACCGGATCGACATCCGCGAGCCTCTTACAGGGTTGTCTCAGCCAGATTGGTTCGTAACACCGCGTTGGTTCGGCAGAGCGCTGGACCACCCTTATTATGTCATCGTGCCGTTTGAAGGTGTCACGTGTTCCGAGTGTCGATTGCGCATGCCGTCACTTGCAGTTGGCTCGAAAAAGTTTGAGTTCCCTGAGATAAGTTTCAGATTGGTCAGGGAGTGGGTGCTTTGGCCACTAAACTGTTGACACCTAACCCCGCAGTGGAGCAGGCCGCTGGCTCGCCTTCGCTCGCCGCGGCTGCTCACCGCGCGCGTTAGGCAGCATGTGGGTGCGATGATATTCCAGTTTCGGTCGCCAGAGTTCCCTCAGCCCTATTCGCCCTATTCGGAGTCTGGGTTACGGTGCTGAACTTGTGGGCGGCAGTCGATCGCCGCTGCCACAGTGGGAATCACTCCGTGCGTCGCGAAGAGGTACCGAGGATGCGAAGGTATTAAGTAGGACAGTGATTGGCTGAGTGTGGCGAAGCTTTCCAGGTCTTGCTTTTCGGTTTCCCTTCAAGTCCACGCGTCCTTTTTGATGCTCCTTCCGAGCTTGCTCGCCTGTTCCCTGCCTGGGACTGACGCGCGCGTTGGCTCTACTGCGGCCGTCGAGGGACTTACGACGCTCCCTCCAAGCTCGCTTGTTGATGGCCCGCCATGCGGGCGGCCTCCGGGAATCCTGTACTGCGCGCGTCCACCGAGCACATCGTCTACCGACAGTTTGATCTCAAGCATCAGATGTGCGGGGTGCGTGAGCACGGAGGATTCCCGGAGGCCACCTGCACTTCCCTCGATGTTCCGGGAGCAAAGAGCCAATGCGGGGGCAGTCCCCAACCTCTTGTGTGCGCGTTGCGTGAGCCGGAGGGCTGCCGCTTTGCCCTATGCCTGTCTTCGAGAGGCGAGGATGCGAGACCCTCGCCACCCTATGAACCTGTGGGGTGCGCGAGCACAGAAGGGAGACCGGGCAGCCAGCTCACTGCCTTTTGGGCGAGGGAGTGAGAACCTGCTGCCATACGAACCTTCTCGTAGCGCGCCTTCTTTCGTCAACCCGCATCTGAAGAGGCGCTGAACCGGAAGAGCATGCCACCCCGCCGGCTTTCTGGAGCCTCGCTTTGCCCGCGCGCAGGGTTCAGGCTACAATGGCATCGTCAGTAAAGAGGTTGAACACGATGCGACACGTGCCGGCTCATTTCGACGGAGAAAAGGTTGTGCTGGATGGACCGGTGTCCATCCCCCCTCATACCCCGTTAGAGGTCGTGATTCCTGACTCCGAGGAGGAATGGCGAGACCTTGCACGCAATGCATTTCTCGCTAGCCTCCCCAGTCTGAGCAGGATTTGGGCCAACCCGCGGGACGCCGAGTATGTCAAGCTATGACCGGGGCGATGTCGTCCTGGCCGGTTTGGCATTTTCGGACCTTTCTGGAATCAAACGACGCCCGGCAGTCATTGTGAGCGTCCCTCATCCCTCGGTGGACGTGTTTCTGTTTCCCCTCACTTCTCAAACCGGCACGCTTCTTCCCGGTGAGTTCCTTCTCCGGGACTGGCAGGAAGCGGGGTTGCTATTCCCCTCGGCAATCAAATGAGGCCTCTTCACCTTGGAGAAAGGTAACCTGATCAGACGCCTGGGGCGACTCTCGGACGCAGACCGTGATGACTTGGAACAGGCGTTTCGTCTCTGGTTAGGGCTCTAGCAGAGTATTGAGAAAGCCCGAGCTAGCCCGGGTTTGACAGGCACCTTAAGGGAGGTGTGTTGTCCTCACCGAGCGTGGCGAAGCATGAACCCGCATGAATCATGCGGGCTAGGGCGACAGGCTTGGAGGCGCCCTGTCGCCTTTCTATTTTTTTCTTCACGGCGGCTGGAAGGGTTCTTCTCCACAAGAAGGCATGCGAGATCGAGCGAACGTTCGCCGGAGCGGCGGGGCCCCACCCGGCCTCTGAAGGGTTCCACTTCAGAGCGCCGTGGAGGGGGTGCCGCGGGAGGCGCGGAAGCGAGAGGCCGCATGTCTCCGTTCGCCCTTCGGCAGCCACTGTCTTGTTCAGGATATGGACGGCGAGGGCGAGTGGGGCTATTCCTTGGGTGGCGCTCCGCCTTCCCACAGCTTGACGGTCCGATCCCACGAACCGGTCGCCAGCTTCGTGCCGTCCACCGAGAAGGCTAGGGCACGGACCGCTCCCGCGTGGCCTTTGAGGGTTCGGAAGTTCCTGCCGGTGGCGATTTCCCAGAATTTCACGGTCTGGTCGTCGCTTGCGCTGACCAGGACTTTGCCGTCGGGCGACACGGCGAGTGCCCGGACCCAGCTCGTGTGACCGCGAAGGGTCCGCAGCTCGGACACCGTCGGCATCTCGAAGAACTTGATGGTGTTGTCGCGGCTGCCTGTGATCAGGAGCTTCGCATCAGGCGTGAAGACCATCGCCCCGATCCAATAATCCATCGCCTTCTGGAAACCGCCGTCGTCCTCGATGAAGTAGCCGCGGGTCTCGGTTGAATCTTCGGCGCTGTCCTGCCAGTGACCGTTGTGCAGGATCTTCTCCTCGCCGCTGGGGAGGACTTCCCACAGCTTGATCTTCCCGATGTCGGTCCCGCTGGCAAGGTGAATCCCGTCCGGAGAAAACGCCACGCACACCGACCAATGGTGGTCGTATTGGTCCTTACCCAGCAACGTCATCAGCTCGGTGCCGGTGGTGACTTCCCAAATCTTGATGTCTTTGTTGTGGCTGCCTCGCGCGAGCATCAAGCCGTCGGGCGAGAGCGACAGGCTACAGACGTTGTGATCGTACCGGGTGAACAGGAGCTTCGTCGGTTCGCCGGTCTTGGGATTCCATAAACGAATGGTCCGGTCTTCGCTCCCGGAGGCGAGGGTCTGGCCGTCCGGCGTGAACACCAGCGCGCGAATATCGTGGGTGTGCCCTCTCAGCGTGCGCAGCATGCGGCCCGTTTCGATGTCCCACACTCGAATCAATCGGTCCACCCCGCCGCTGACGAGCGTCTGGTTGTCGGGAGCGAGCGCGACGGCCCAGACTCCGTGCGAATGTCCGCGGAAGGTGCGCAGTTCCCGGCAATCAGCCTTCCAGTACTCCAGAAAATCGACGACCGGTGGCGCTCCCGCTTGCTGAGGTCCGAGGGGTTGGTAAGACGTGGGTTGAGGTTGCGTTGTGACGGTGTCAGCCATGGTTCTATACCCTGTGTACCGGGAGCCAGGCCGCTTGGCTCCCCTTTGCAAATCGGTTCGCGCGGCCAGTATAATTCGTCGCTCGGGCGTGATCGTAAAAGATGCCCGTCGCCCAAGTCAACACTTCGGCCTCTCGACCTGCCCCGTCGAGGGCCTCTGGGTCGAGCGATCGGGGTCGAGCCTGCCTTGGTCGCGAGCTCAGGCCAAGGGGAGCAGGGTCGAAGGCGCGAACGCCCATCTGCAGGCGCGGCGCTTGCTCAGGGTTGACGCTGAGCGAGGTCAGAGGCACCGTCGAAGCGTCAAGACGGCTGCCGTGACGGGCCGAGACACGGAATCAAAAAAAACCGGCGCTCTCTGCCAAACCCGTTTATCCATCGAGGTCTTGTATGGAAATCCGATTCCAGCCCGCGTTGCTGCAAGAGGTGATCGACTCCTTCGTCGAAAAAACGGAACGGGAAGGCGATCCCACCTACTATAAGGAGTTCCACGAACTCGCCGACCCGATCTACGAGAAATTCACACTCGATGACCGGGAAAGCGAGTTCAAGAAGCTCTATCAATACCTCTTCGGAACCTGGGGGTTTTCAGACATCATCCGCGATGCCTTCAACGAGTTTCCCGCCTTGAAGGAGAAGACCGGCATCGTGCTCGTGAAGGGTGTACTCAAAGAAGATCAAGAAGGTGTCGACATCCTGAGGAAGTGGGGGTCGGTCGAGCAGGAGCTGGCGAAGCAGTTCGAGGAGAAAGGCCTGAAAGGGGTTGGGATCAAGCTGATCCCCCGCCGGTTCTACGATCCGGCGCTCACCCGCTATTGCCGCCACGAGCTCATGCACATCGCCGACATGCTTGACTCTGCGTTCGGGTATGACCCGGATACGAAGGTCGGCCTGAATCCCGGGGAAGAAACCTTGATCCTCTACCGGTACCGTGTGCTTTGGTGCCTCAGCATCGATAGCCGCCTCATCGAAGCCGGCAAGGAGCCGATGCTGGGGAAGGAGGACCGATTCAAGGAGTTCCGCTCATGGTACCGCAAGATCCCGCCCGTTCAGTTGAAGTCGGTTTTCGAGGGGCTCTGGCAAACCGGGTTCTTCACCCATTCTGAATTGGTCGAAATGGCGACCGATACGTTGCGGGTGATGGACCGCGCCGTAGACGTGGAAGGAGGAGAAGTCCCGGAGACGACCAACAAAGTGATGCTGATGCCGGGCTTCCCCTGCCCCCTCTGCCGGTTTCCCACCTACACCTGGGTCGAGAACCTCGAGCAGACTGTCGAGAAGTACGTGCTGGATTTCATTCGGGAGAACCATCCCGGCTGGGATGTGGAGTTCGGCGCGTGCGATCGTTGCGTGGAAGTGTACAAGTTGCGGGCCGACGGCGTGGTGTAACGGTCGAAGCTCCCGTGGCTGCTGATCCGACATACGGACGCCGCGATTTCTTCAAGGATTCACTGATCTCCGTCGCCAAGGCGGCACGCGAGTTCGCGGCGCAGAAAGATGCGCCTCCTCAACAAGTCGCGACTCCCCCGAGAACGGACGGACTTCGTCCACCGGGCGCCGTCGAAGAAGCGCTTTTTCTCGAGCGATGCACACGTTGCGCGGATTGCGCCAAGGCATGTCCCTATGGGGCGATCACGTTCGACCAACGGAACGGAACGCCGGTCATTTTCCCGGATCAGGTGCCGTGCTACCTCTGTCACGATTTCCCCTGTATCGCCGCGTGCGGCACGGAAGCGCTGTCTCCTGTGGCGAGGGCGCAGGACGTCCGCATGGGGCTCGCGGTGGTCTCGCATCGACTCTGTACGGCCGGGCAGGGATGCCATGCCTGCGCCTCACAGTGCCCGACCCAGGCCCTCGGTATGGATTTTGACTCGCTCCGCCTCCTCGTGGCCTCGGAAAAATGCGTGGGCTGCGGACAATGTGAGCAGATTTGCAAGACGGTAAACGATCACATCGCCATCAAAGTGACGCCGGCACAGTGGCTCACGACGGGTTGATCTAGAGGATCGGCGTGGATGAAAATAGTCCCGAAAGCCACACCGGTTTTACGCATGCTTGGGTTTCATAAGTGGCTGAGAACTCAGCATGAATCAATAAGAGACACGTACCGCCGGCGAGGCAAAGAACGTGCTTGACATCACCTATCCCATTACCTATCATACGCGAGCCTGTGCCGCGGGTTTGATGTCTGGAGCAGGCGGATTGATCGTCTGCCCTCAGCAGATCTGGACATTGGACTTGAGGAGCTGACATATGGCAACCAAGCAGACGATGCAGAGTGTGGCAGTGAGTCAACCCACCGTCATTCCGCAGCCTGTCGCGATCAAAGATTCACCCGCCGTTGAACGTGCCCTCAGTCGAAGCAAGATCTATCTCCTGATCTCGTGGAGCCTCCTGTACCCGGAGGACGACGAGTTCTTGGATTACCTGCAATCCGGAGAATTTGTGGAGGACGGTCGGGCGGCGCTCGAAGGATTGCGCGCCGCGCTGGACGGAATCGGAGGAGAGCGCGCGAAGCAAAAACTCGCGGGGATGCTCAAGACGTTCGACCAAGTCGAAGCGCTGGTTTCGTCCGAATGCGTGAATTGGCAGTTGAGTGACTTGCAAGCCGAGCATCGGCGGGTCTTCAGCAACGTCATTACGTTGGACTGCCCTCCTTATGAAACGCTGTTCGGCAACGACCACGTGTTCGCGCAGTCTCACGTGATGGGCGACATCGCCGGTTTCTACAGGGCGTTCGGAGTGGAGCTTTCCAAGGATATACACGAGCGCCTCGATCACCTGAGTGTCGAGCTGGAGTTCATGCATTTTCTCGCCTACAAAGAATCCTATTCCCGCTGTCATGCCGGCGCAGAAAAAACCGACATCGTCGTGGATGCTCAGAAGAAGTTCGTCAAGAACCACATCGGCCGTTGGGTGCCGCTTTTCTGTCGCATGCTAGGGAAGAAAGCCGATGTCGGGCTGTTCAAGCTCGTGGCGGATGCGATGGCGGATTGGATGGAATTCGAGACGGCGTTCCTCTCCGTGAATCCGCAACCGTACTCCGAAGCCGATTATCGTCCCGCCACGTTTAACGCACCGGAAGGGCAGACGTACGAATGCGGCGCTCAAGATCAGGGCAATGAGCTGAGCATGCTCTTGAGCGAAGTTGGGGCGCAATCGTTCATGGACACGAAAGATCCGAAAGACAAGGACAAGGAGGAGAGCGGGCCGGTTGGCACGGCCTGACGGATCGGAGGTTGGATACGACTTCGAGGGCACACAGGGTCCGCAGTCCTATTTTCATTCAATCAAACGGACGTTTGATTTTCATCTTCATGTCATGAGAGGAGGGCATAATCGTATGAGGCTGGTGCAAACACGCAACAAAGGTCTGGTGTTTGGCATTCTTCTCTCCGCTCTAATCGTCGGCTTCATGCTGACTCTTGGGCAGGTGCCTCTGGCGGTCAGTCAGCCGGTGACGATCCCGGTCAAGGCGATCAAGGGACCGATCCCGATGGACGGGGCAAACCCCATCTGGGAGGCCGTACCCGGCGTGATTGTGGCGCTCAGCGGGCAGACGATCACCACCCCGATGCATCCGAACATTTCGGTGAAGTCGGTGTTCGTGAAGGCCATGACCAACGGTAAAGAGCTGGGCTTCCGCCTGGAGTGGAACGATCAAACAAAGAACGACACGACCATTGGTCCGCAGGACTTCCGGGATCAAGTCGCGGTGCAGTTCCCGGTCAGCACGTCGGGAGCGCCTCCCTTCCAGTGTATGGGGCAGTCCGGCGGCACCGTCAATATTTGGCGGTGGAACGCGGAGTGGCAGAAGGATCTGGGCAAAGACAGCGCGGGGATCTGGGACGTGGACGATCAATACCCCGGCATCTTCTGGGACTACTACTTTGAAGAGCCGGCTGGCGGTGTCACCTATCCAGACCGGATCGGTCGGAGCCTTGGTCCCTTCAATCCAGGCATTTGGTCCGGCAACATCATGTCGGATCCGACGTTGAGGGTCAGCTCTGTCGAGGACCTGAACGCGAACGGATTCAGCACACTGACGACACAGGCCCACCAGGATGTGATCGGGAACGGCGTTTGGGAACCGTCCGGCTCGGTCAAGGGCGGTGGCTTCTCCGGTCCAACCTGGCGCGTGGTCGTGAAGCGCGGGTTGGAAACCAGCGATCCGAACGACGTCCAGTTCAAGGCAGGAGCGTCGGTCCCAGTGGCGTTTGCCGTGTGGGACGGGACCAACGTCGAACGCAACGGCATGAAGGGGATCTCGACCTGGTTCACTCTGAAGCTTCCGTGAGCTCGTAACAGCCTCGTTCGTTCCGAGGCTGAAGATAGAACGAAGAAGCCCCGGGCTCCCTCTCTCAAGAGGTCGAAGGCTCGGGGCTTTTTCTTTTGTTTTCCAGTGGCTTGTCTGGTGCCTGTCGGCCGGAGACAGGATTGCTTTTAGAGAAGAGCGGAGTGTATAAACCAACGATTGAAGAAGGGATTTTCTTCTTCAATCAGGCATGAACTCGCCTGTCTCTTCGAGGAACCCATGAAGATCTCCTTGTTGTTTCCTCCGACCTGGCACCCGTCACAACCCTATTTGAGCTTGCCTTCGTTGACGGGCTTCCTCTCACAGGCTGGGGTGAAAAACGTCAGCCAGCGGGATTTGGGTATCGAGTTGCTCGACACCGTGGTCTCCAGGTCATTCGGCCAAGAGCTCTATCCGCGCCTGGTGGAGAAATTGCGCGCGCTCGAACGCCGTCGATCCGGGGAAACAGGGCCTTCGAGCGAGGAACACTATGCGCGCCTCACGGAATCCTTGGAGCGATTCCCCTATCTCGTCGAGCGCGTGGAGATAGCCAAGGGCACGCTCCGGGGCGAGGCATTCTACGATCTTGAGCAGTATCGAGACAGTTTGTTCTTGATCGACAAATGGCTCGAGCTGATCTCGACGCTCTACTTTCCGACCCGCCTGACGGTGGTCGACAACCAGTTCAGCTCCTATTCGATCTATTCCTCGAAGGACCTGCAGAAAGCGATCCGCGACGAAGAGCAAAACCCCTACATCAGTCTCTTCCGCGATCGATTCCTGGCCTCGATCCTGGCGGATCAACCCGATCTGGTGGGCGTCTCGATTACAGCGACGTCCCAGATCGTTCCAGGGCTCACGCTCTGTCGGCTGATCAAGGAGGCCAATCCCGGCCTGCATTTGACGATCGGGGGCAGCATTTTCACGCGCCTGGTCGACAACCTCCGGCGCAGCCCGGGATTGTTCGACTTGACGGACGATTTTGTCGTGTTTGAGGGAGAGACGGCCCTGTTGGAGCTGGTCAATCAGATGGAAGGGCACCGGAATTTCAGCAAAGTTCCCAACCTGATCTACCGGCAGGACGGGAAGATCCGCGTCAATCAGCCCTTCTACTCCGAGAACATCAACCAATTGCCCGCTCCGAACTACGACGGGTTTCCGCTCGGCCGCTACTTGTCGCCCGAGCCGGTGCTGCCGGTGCAGTTCTCCCGAGGTTGCTACTACAAAGATTGCGCGTTTTGCGCGTTGACGCTGGATCATCAAAACTTCCGCCAAAAGGACCCGGATCGAACGGTCAGCGATCTCGCCTGGTTGCAAGAGCGCTACAACGCCAATTTCTTCTTCTTTACGGACGAATGTCTGGCGCTGTCTCCGACCAAGCGGCTCTGCCAGCAGATGATTCAGCGGAATCTGAACGCGCAATGGACTTGCGAGATGCGCTTCGAGAAGAACCTCTCTCGGGAGCTGCTTGCCCTGATGAAGGACGCCGGCTGCCTGAAGATCGTGTTCGGTCTCGAATCATTCAATCAACGCGTGATGGATTTCATGAAGAAAGGCATCAAGCAGGAGAACGTGCGCCGGATCACCGAGGACTGCGTCGATCTGGGCATCGCGGTGCACTGCTACATCATCGTCGGGTTCCCGACGGAGACGGAAGAGGAAGCGCTGGAGACGATGAACTTCATCGTCCAGAACACGAAGCTCAATGAATCCTTCGGATTCTCGTGTCAGCCGTGCCTGTTCGATCTGGAAAAGGAAGCGCCGATCATGAGCGATCCGGCGTCGTACGGCGTCAGACGCATCATGCGTCCCTCGGCGGAGGATCTGAGTCTCGGCTTCTTCTATGAAGTGCAGGAAGGGATGACGCCGGACCAAGCCGAAAAGTTGTATCAATACGTCTACGAGAAAATCAGCGAGGTGATCTGCGAGCTGCCCTTCAACTATTCGATGGCGGACGGGTTGTTGTACATTGCACGAGCCGGGAGCCAAGCGGGACGGATCCCCCAGCCGGCGGGCTCGTGAGGTCAGGCCCGCGCGGCGTTGACCGAGTTTTTCCGCCGTCGTTATAATATTCACTCTTTGCCCCAGTACGGGCGGTCCGGGAGGACGATTTCGGTGATGCTTCGCACAGCGACCGTAGAGCGAGGAACAGGCCGGGTCGACGAGCAGGGCCTGCTGTTCGAATACACCATCAAGCTGGTGCTGTTGGCGGGACTGTTTGAGCTGACCCTCTACCGTCTGGTCTCACGATTGGGCATGCATTTTGGTAAAGTCGCCCAGCAGTACGAGACAGTGCGCGTGGGGTTCAAGGTTCTGTCTTCGCTCGGGTTTACGCTGTTGAACCTGACGGCGTTATCGATTTTCTTAGCACTCGGAATCCTCTTGGTCAACAAAGGCTGGGCGAGGACGAGGCACAGCCTCGATCGGATCCTGGTTCCGCTGGTCGCGCTGCTCCTGTTGTTGACGGTCGGATTCCTCGCGGTCGAGCTGCTGCAGCTCGATTTCGCTTCCGGCATGGTCCGCTCGATCATCTACAACGTTGTTTCCTTTGCGATCGTCACGCTCTTGGCGGTCGACTATCTTGGCGGGCACGCAAAGTGGAGCCAACGTGCCTTCATCCTCGCCTATTTCCTTGGCATCTCCGGATGGCTCTATTACCAGACCATGTCGACGCTCTATGGATGGCAGGGCATTTATACGCCGCCCCCTCTGGTGTATGAGTTCAATCGAGCGGGCGAAGCGTTGATGGTGCTCGCGAGTGTCTTGGTATGTTGGGCCTACGGGGGAGGTCTGTCGTTTCGCACGAAGAATCGGCAGCAACGCCGACGTGCCGTGTGGTTCTGGACCGTCAGCGGCCTGGTCTTTGTGGCCTTGCTGTTTTTGGACTATATGTTGGAACTGTACGATCCCTCCACGGCCCTCGCGGTTCGCAAGGGCGGGCAAGGGATCAGTTGGATCTTCCAGATGGGCATGGGCTATACGTTCTATTTGCCTTTTGCCTTCTATGTCGCCGGCTTGTTATGTTGGGCGTATACCGTCATCAAGCTGGTGACTACGGGACTGCTCGCCGGCTACGGCCTCGGCCTGATGTTCATCGCCGGCTATGCGCTTCAACTCTCTCATTTAACCCTGATGGTGGTGCTCGGCCTGCTGCTGATCAATATGGACCGGCGGCCGGCTGTCGCTCCGCAGCAGGAGAGCCGGAGAGAAGCCCCTCTGACCGAGCCGACAGGACCGTTGGCCGCGGAACACACCACGTGACGAGGCTTCTCGCGCAGTAAGGATACGCTATGAGCATACAAGATCAGTCCTCATCATCATCGAATGTGGAGCAGAAAACCACCGCGGCGGATCCGGGCGATCAGCCTCTGTCACCGGACGAGGAAATCGCCGAGATCGAGAAACTGCTCGCCACCGAGCCGGACGACTTCCAGGCGCGGTGTCGGCTCGGCGAGCTGTACTTCAGCAAGGGCCGTCTCGACGATGCCCTGGTGGAAGTCAAGAAAGCCATCGAGATGGCCGAGGGGCTGCGGAGCGAGATGAATCGCTCGCTGGCCATGTACTATTCGAACCTCGGCACCATCTATGCGACCAAGAACATGAGCGAGGAGGCCGAGGCGGAATTCAAGCACGCATTGGATGTGTTTCCCCACGATGTGCTGGCCCTCTTCAATTTGGGACGGCTGTGCGCGGACAAGAAGCAGCATATGGAGGCGCGCAAGTATTTTGAGCGTCTCATCGAAATCACGCCCGAAGACCCGATCGTGTGGTACAACCTCGCGAACGTATACGTGGAGCTCGACAATCCCCAGGTGTCGGACTACAACACGATCGACATGGCCATTCAGTGCTACCTCCGCACGCTGGAGCTCGATCCCAAGCACCTCGACTCGAGCTTCAAGCTGATGGAGATCGCGATGAATCACAAGAAGAGCGACCTGGCCATCAAAGTGATGGAAAGCGCGGTCGAGCACAACCCGGATGAACCGCTCGCCTACTACAACTTGATCAGTGTCTATGACAAGTGCAAGATGTTCGAGCAAGCCGAAGAAGCGCGGCAGCGGTTGAAAGAACGGTTTGCGAAGAGAACCAAAGAGGGAACGTCCCACTGACCATTTGGCCACAAGGAGAACGACACTATGTTTGGGAGTCTTGGATTCACAGAACTGATTTTGATCCTCGTCATCGTGTTGATCATCTTCGGGGCGGGGAAGCTGCCGCAGCTCGGAGAAGGGCTGGGGAAGGCCATCAAGGGGTTCAAGAAGTCGGTGCACGAGGCGGATCAAATCGAAGCCGAGGCCCAGGCACAAGCGCAGCAAGCGGCAGCGGCTCCTGCCCAGGCGCTGCCGGCTCAGCCGGCACCGACCGCCATGCCGACGGTGGAGCAGCCGGCGGCGGCCGCGTCGCAGGCGCCTCGCGCCTAGGTGAACGCGGAGGTCCCCGTGAAATCAGACGCTCCTGAAGGCGCAGTCATCGGCACGGATTTTCCCTTAGCCACCGGCTACATCCAAACCTTCGCCGGCAACGGCAAGGCACGCAGCACCGGCGACGGCAAGCGCGCCGTGAAGGCGGGGATTCCACTGCCTCACCACGCTGCCCTCGACAAGACGGAACAGTGGCTGTACGTCGCGGAGTCCGGCTCAGATCGGGTACGACGCATTCATCTTCAAGAGGGGACGATCCACAACTACGCCGGGATCGGCGAAACCTGCTACAGCGGAGACTCGGGAGCCTGCGGAGAAGCGGGGCTCTATCTGCCGCTGGATGTCGCCTTCGATTCGAACAACGATCTGTACATTTGCGATTCGGGCAGCAACCGTGTTCGGAAGGTCGACCAAAAAACGGGGATCATCACCACGGTCGTCGGTACCGGTCAGCACGGGTACAACGGTGACGGCCCGGCGGACGAGATCAACCTGACGTGGCCGGCGGCGATCGCCTTCGACCGCGACGACGTCATGTATATCGCGGACACGCAGGCCCATCGGGTCCGCCGCTACGACCCCAGGACCGGACTCGTCACCACGATCGCGGGGACGTGGTCCGCCGAGGACGATGCCCGCGAGCAGCCGCTCGTGGCCAGAAATCTCGTGGTTCTGTCGGGCGACGCCATCGGCATCGATTTCAGCGATGACCATGGATGGCTCATGCCGGTCTGCTCAGACGGGCTGGACCTCTCGCTCTATCTCGACGACGGGAAGCCGGCCTTGGAGGCGAGACTGTACGACATCGTGGGAATTGCAGTCGACGGCGCCGGGGATGTGTATGTGGTGGACAAGGGCAGCAACCGGGTTCGCAAGATCGACATGCGTACCGGCATCATTTCGACGGTCGCCGGCGTCTGTCGGTACGGGTACGACGGCGACGACAAGCCGGCGGTCAAGGCGATGCTGCATGCCCCGGAGGCAGTGGCCATCGATGCGGACCGCAACCTCTACATTTCGGACACCATGAACCATCGCGTCCGGAAGGTCGACGCCAAGACCGGCCTCATCACCACGGTCGCGGGCAACGGCGACAGTGGGTACGAGGATAAGAACATGGGCGGCTGCGGGGCGGCGCGTTTCGTCGCGAAAGAGGCCGCCGGGCAGCTCAAGCACGGCGACGGCATGCTGGCGGTCGAAGCCGTGGTCAATTCACCCGTCGGCCTTGCGTTGGATTCCCAGAGCCATCTCTACATCTGCGAACGAGGGGAAAACAAGATCCGCCGAGTGAAGCTCGGATAATCGATCACGTCCTCGCCGTTTGTGGTCGACCCTATGTATGGTATTCTGAATCATCCGCATTGAACCCTAAAGTCGTTCGAGGCCTCGCATGCCGCGGTTGATCCGAGTCTGGTGGCCCCCCTCGAGTGTTTCTCTCGCGCTCTTTCCGGCGGTCGTCGGCGCGCTGATCCTCGGGGGCTTCGGTGTCCCGGCGGTGGGTTCAGGGGGCATGGTGATCCGTTCCCACTTCGTGGCAGCCGAGGTGCCGACCGCTCCCGAGGATGCAGCCTGGTCGAAGATTCCCCCGATGATCCTGCCGCTGAGCGGACAAATCATTACGCGGCCGGTCTGGCCGGAGCCGACAGCCAAAGCCCTGACCGTCCGGTCTGTGCATAACGGAACAGACATCGCGTTCCTGCTGGAATGGCAGGACAATACCAAGAACGATCGGCTCACTCCCGGGACGTTTCGGGACGGCGTCGCCATCGGTCTGCCGCTGGGCGACGCGCCCGCCTTCTTTTGCATGGGACAATTGGATCATTACATCAACATCTGGCATTGGAAAGCGGATTGGCAGAGCGATATCGATCGCCGCGCGGCGAGAGCGGCGGAGAAACAAGGCGGTGACAGCGGGCCTCGCAAGTTTGAAGTGATTCCCCGACGAGTGTCCTCCGTGGAAGACCTCATCGGGGGAGGGTTCAGCACGTTGACGACCAAGGAGAAGCAGGGCCGGATCCAAGGGAAGGCTACGTGGAAGGACGGGGTGTGGCGTGTGGTGATGCGGCGGCCCCTTTCGACGGAGGAGCAAGAAAACGAAGCGAAACTTGTTCCCGGCCGCATTCAAACGGTTTCCTTTGCCGTCTGGAACGGCGAGAACAAGGAACGCAACGGCCAGAAGGCCGTCGCTCCTTGGTTTCAATTGTTGATCGACCCGGCCACGCAAGTCAGCCAGGGTTCTTCTGGCTCGCTTCAAGCGCCGCAAGTCGTTCCCACGGCTCAGTGACGGAGCGTGATGCAGAGCGAGCCCTCCATATCGAGGCGAGTGATGAGCGCAATCCTTTCGTTCGGACAAGCCTTGTGTCTGGTTCTCGGTCTGGCAATGGTCTGGACCGGCTCGGTGGCATGGGCGGTCGACAACGGAGCGATGACGGAGGAGGAAGCGGTTCGCCTGGGTGAGGAGTTCGGGATCATCGTGGGAAAGGTCGATGAGGAGATTCGGAAGGAACTGATGCTGCAGAAAGCGGAAGGCGTGGCCGTCTTCGAAGTCATCGGGAATTCCAGAGCCGACTATGCCGGCATCAAGGTCCGTTCGGTGATCAAAGAGATCGACAAAGTCGAGGTGCGAAGCCTGGTCGATTTCGGGAATGCGTTGAAACGGGCCATCAAAGAATGCAACTTTACCGTCGGCACCTATGAAACGGCGGACCCTGGTAATCCCGTGGGATGGGGCGTGAACTTCCACTTCGTCGGCTGCAAACGCGATTGAGCGACCGTTCACACGAGGCAGCGTGGGCATACCGCATTTTCGAGCTCTCAGCCTGGCGGGTTTGTTTCTTACCCTTCTCGGCGTCGCTGCATTCTTTCACGAGCGCGCGATCGCGCAAAAGTCGGATGGCGAGGCTCCGCCGGAGTGGGTCGCGGAGATCGAAAAGGTGTTCATCCGCTCGGAGGAGTGCAAGCTCTGTCACGATCGGCATTACGAAGAGTGGAAGGGCATGCGGGAGCAGACCCCCGACCTGAAGACGTTCGGTCGTGTGGACGCGGCGCTGCTGCACGGCACTGCCTTGGAATCGCCCGTGTTCCGCACCGTCTTCGGGGTCTGGATGCAGACTAACCCGACGGCTGAAGAGCGCCAGCGGTGCCTCGCCTGCCATGCGCCGGCCGTCACGGTGTTCCCCCAGCATGCCGACAAGATTACCGCCTCGATTCTGGCCGGAAAGCCCCAGGTCGAAGGGATCGGGTGCACGTCCTGTCACCTCATCAAAGAAGTCGAAAACACCGCGGCGCCCCCGCCGACCTTCAAATTAAAGCCGGGCACGACGCTCTACGGTCCATATGCGGACCCGGAAGAAAACTTGGTGCATCCCGCCAGCCAGTCTGAACTGTTCCGGGGGGCCCACTACTGCGCCTCCTGTCATTTTGATAAGGTGAAGGATCCGACGCAGCGGGATCTCCCCGGAGAAATTCTGCAAGGAACGATCTGCCAGGATTGCCACATGGAGCCCTCGACCGGCAGTTCCACATCCAAGCGCGGGGCGCTCACGCGGGCGATCGGGCGACATTGGTTCCGCGGGATCGTCATTCCCGGCACTTTGCTGAAAAACCGAAATCTCCAGGCGGAATGGATGCCGCGGGTCGATATCGAAGCCTCGAAAACGGGGTCCGGCGTCGAAGGGACCGTGCTGGTACGGGTAGGGGCGTTGCCACACAGCTTTCCGGACGGCGATCCGGTCTTGAAGCAATTCATGGTGACCATTACGGTCAAGGACAAACAGGGCAAGGTCTTGAGCCAGGAGGTCAAGCGGTTCGGGCTCCCCTACGACAAAATCTTACGCGGCCCGATTCCTGATCCGTTCGTCAAAGGAGGGACGACACGCAAGGTGCCGTTCACGCTCGCAGGAGCGGAGGCATCCAGCGTGGAAGCGGTGCTGACCTATACGTTGATTCCTGAACCGGAAACCGCGCTCAAGGACAAATATCTCGCGACGCTCAAGTCGGACGAAGAGCGGGCGGCCGCCAAGAAGATTCTGGAGGAATACACTCTGCCCCGCGTGCTTACCTTCCGCGCGAAGTCGCTGTGAGAGCTTCCCCAGCATGACAGGGGCGAGACAGAAGGGCAGGATGCCCAAGGAGATCGACTTGTGAAGAGTGGGCGATGGGCGCTCAGGGGGCTGGTCGCTACCGGGGTGATCCTGTTGGTGGCGGTGGGGCAACGAGAGGTCGGGCTGGGGATCGCCCAGGACGGGTCCCAAGCGCAGGCGCTGATCGAGAAGGCCTTTCCCAACTCCAACAAATGCAAGCGGTGTCACGAGCGGGTGTTCGAGGAATGGGAAACATCCCCGCTCTCGCGCTCGATTCATTCGCCCGCGTTCCGCGCCGCGCTCGACGGGTACCTCACCTTCTCCGGGGGAAAGGACAAGGCCCTCTGCTTTCGCTGTCATGCGCCGCACGTGCGCGAGTTTCCCGATCACGCCCAGGTGTTCGTGACCCAGGCCCAGGCGGGGGAGCCTACCCTCGACGGGGTCGCCTGCGCCCAATGCCACTTGATCAAACAAGTGGACCGCAGCAAACAGCCGCCGGAGCCCAAATACGACCTGGGGAACAAGACCCTCTATGGTCCCTACAAAGATTTCGTTCACAACAAGGCCCATCAATCGCAGGACTCGGAGCTGTTCCGCAAGTCCGACCTCTGCTTGAACTGTCATCAGAGCGTACCGGCGGCGGCGAATCTGGGGAAGTCGAATGACTTGCTCGGCAACTGGGATCAGAGCAAGGCGGTCAGATCGGGCAAAGAATGCCAGACCTGTCATATGCCGGAGCAAATCGGCGAGTCGGCGAACGGAGAAAACAAGCGGAAGGTCGCCAACCACACGTTCCCCGGACGGATCGGCAAGTTACGGCAGGAAGCGGCGAAGCTGGAGCTGCTCACCAAGGTCGAGGGCGAAAAAACCACTGTGACGGTCAAGGTGCAGAGTCTCGTGCCGCACAACTTGCCCACGACCCATCCGGCTTGGGCCAGCGTGGTCTTGAACCTCGACATCAAGGGCAAGAATCTCAAGACGGTCTTCAGCGACCAGCGGGTCTACGGCCGCGTTTATGCCGATGCGAAAGGACAGAAGACCAGCTTCGACTTCGAGGCGGTCAAGGTGCTCGAAGACACGGTTCTGAGACCGGAGGAGACCCGAGTCGAAATTTTCACTTTCCCCACTCCCAAGGACACCCGATCCTTTGACGTCGAAGCCACCCTGAGCTACGCTCCGGTCACCGGCCCGCCGGCGTTCCTGCAGCGGATTGAGGCGGAGTCCAGTAAAGGGGCGCAGGACCCCGTCTTCCAACCTATCCAAATCGTCAAGCGGGTCGAGAATATCCCTCTCAAATAGTCGTGACGCGTGAAACGTAAGAGATAAGTTCTCGGTACGCAGTTCTCAGTTATCAGGTCCCGGACGCTGAGCACTGAAGACTGACAACTTGCCCAGCCCGACGCTTCACTCGGCGACGATACGACTGCCGGGCGACTTGGTCTTGAAGATCTGAATGGCGGCGTAGATGCCCTTGGCGGGGTGGTTGAGAATCAGACGCGAGTTGGTGATATGCGTGTCGATCAATTCGTACTGCCCACCGCAGTAGTAGATATCGCAGTCGTCGATCATGCAGTTTTTATACACATGATTGTCCAGCGCCAGCTTCGCCTTGCTGAACTGGTGCCCGTCCACGACGATGTAACTCGGTTCTAGTCCCATTGTTCGGGCCTCAGGCGCGCACTATAGCAAAGTCGTCGATCCTCGTAAACCTGATGTCTGCCATGGCCGGTCCCGTCCAATTCTCATCTTGCTCGGACCCCCTCCACCCACGCCGGCTTGCGTTCTCGTTTTCGAGTGAGTGCCGATGTTCATCCTTCCCCTTCGCGCGTCCGTCCGGAACCGGCCTGATGTTGTCCGCCACGCAGCCCCAACCATTTTTCTTGATACAGGTTCCCTCTCTGTATAGAATGGCCCAACTTTTCGGACAGTTAGCCGCGCGATTCTGATTTCGGTACCACCCCGCGGTTTTTCCCTGGCAGATGTTTTCAACATGGGGCCACGGGGTGACGTGTGAAGTTCAGATTCACTGGTGGGTACGGGAGGGGAGTTGGTTCGGGCCCCCTCCCGTGTCGAGCGCAGCTCGACTGAGTGAAGACGGGAGGGGAGTTGGTTCGGGCCCCCTCCCGTGTCGAGCGCAGCTCGACTGAGT